>NZ_SDGK01000064.1 GCF_004521965.1 Weissella cibaria
CGTAGCGCAAGCTCTCACGGGACAACGCGTGGCTGACCAGCGCAGCATTGAGGATACGCGGTATTCTCGCGAATACGCCATCATGAAGAGTCAATGGCGTTTGTTTATGAAGTCATACGACAAGCTGAACCAAAACACTCGCGTCTATTTAGCTGGCGTAAAAGAATTGATGACTGCAGAGGAAGCATTGAACCTTGTTTTCCGATCATTCCCAACACTTCACGCCACTTGGCTCACATACCAGGCCGTTTTAGAAGCGATACACGAACAAAATATGCAAAAATTCTCTGATATTCTTGTCGCCTATTCACCACTGAGAAACAGCATGGACACTGCAATATCAACATTCAGCAAGAATTTAGACGGTGTGTTGGAAAGCC
>NZ_SDGK01000065.1 GCF_004521965.1 Weissella cibaria
TTATGAGTCAGTTTTTATTTAGCTTAGTGTTGCACTTGAATTGTAAATTCAAGTGAGTAGAAATTCGGATATTATTCGGGATAGTCGTGGCTTTTTAGCGATTAAGCGGGTGTTGCTGGTTGCCATAATTGCGGTTGTTGGGGATCTTTTCTTTACTTTGGTTGGGAATGTCCTAAATTTTAAATTTGGTGAGGAGCGCGTTATCGGTTTACTTTTTGCGTTGATTGCCAGTGTGTTTAGTTTAGTGATGCTGGGCATGCTTTATCAGATAGTGGTCTTTAACCGGGCCGATAGAAAGGTTTTTGATTATTTTAAAAATGCGCGTTTTTCGTGGCTATTGATTAAAATCAGTCTGTTGGAAACAATTTTCATGTTCTTATGGGGCATATTGTTTGTGATTCCTGGTATCGTGAAGTCATACGCCTATATGCAGGCAATTCCTAAAGCCGTTGATGATTTTGAGAATGGGCGGCCGTTACAAGGTGCGGTGGCGTACGTCGGTTGGTCTGATGATCAAATGAAGGGGTATAAGGGACAACTTTTCATGCTAACATTGCCATGGTACATGATCATGTTTGCTTTAGTCATTGGGATTTATCTGGTGTATGTTTTTGTGGCGCATCAATCAATTGGTGTTTTCTTTACAAACAACACCGTCATCTCGACGTATGGGTCAACGTTAATGACGATCGTACCGTCATTGATTGCGATGCCAACGATTTTTGTTCGTCAGACTGTCTTTTCGCGTGACTTTATTCGTGAACAAGATGCGCCAGTAAAGTAGGCTTTGTTATGACTAAAAATGAAAAAAGAGCGCTGATTACAGTACTCGGTTTGTTACTCGGTTACTTTGTTTTAGAGCATGGTATGATGCTGTTTCATGTTCCCAATCTTATTGACGCGATTGCGACGATTGCTTATGCCATCTTGACGTTGCTCATTGTCGTGCGCATTATGCGCCAATTGTTGCAACATGATATCGGTCTAAAATTTACGAAGTTTGCTACTTGGGTGCCAGTGGTTTGCTATGTGATTATCGTTGCACTAAGGTTAGTTTTTGGTGCAGTTAACATCGTGCATTATCACTTTGAACAAGCAGCCTCGCTGACATTGCGAGCACTTGAAGCTGGTATTCTTGAAGAAGCAATTTTACGAGCCGGCATTTTCTATATTCTGCTACGTGTCTTACAAAAGCGACGGAATGCACCGCTTCAGGCAGCAATTTATTCATCTGTCTTTTTTGGTTTATTACATTTAACAAATATGGCCTCTGACCAAGATTTAACGTCCACGCTGTCACAGGTATTGTTTGCAACGTGGGTTGGTCTAATTTTTACGGCAATTTACGCACGAACATGTTCAATTTTATACGGGATTATCTTGCACTTTGTGATCGACTTCAATAGCATGGCCCGGATGGGGACGACTGTGATGTCAGTTCCAGTTGAAGCAGTGGCCGCGCAAGGGGTTGTTTTAATGATCGTACTGATCATCATGATATTTGGTGTTTTTCCAAACAGCAAAGTGGCACGTAATAGTAAGCTATTAGGTTAATGATTTTAAAAAAATCGATAAAAATCCTTTACAAACGGGAAGTGAATTGCTATTATTAATTATGTTGTTGAGGCAACAAAGTAAATATTTTGGGCTTATATGCTAATTGGATAAACACCCCGGCTACGAACCGGGTATTGCAGGTTCGAGTCCTGCTAGGCCCATCGATTGGAAAAACCATCAAGATATTTCTTGGTGGTTTTTCTGTCGTGCTTTCACCAATAAATACGTGTCGAATCGATATAATTATTTGTTACAGTATGGGTATGCGGAAATCTGTGAAAAATTTTGTTTAGAAACTGTGAGTAATGGTAAACTTACAGAAAGTGTGCGGAAACCACGACAAATTATTGGCATTGCAAAGCAGTGCGTTTTATAATAATGTCAACATTGGTCAAGGGGGCACGCGCATGGCTGATCGAAACATGTCAGATGCTATCGAGACGTATCTGAAACAGATTTTGCGGCAAACAGAGAAAATTGAAATTCGTCGATCTGAACTCGCGCAACGTTTCGATGTCGTGCCGTCGCAGATCAATTATGTCATTAAGACACGTTTTACGATTCAAAACGGCTATTTAGTGGAGTCAAAACGTGGTGGCGGTGGATTTATTCGAATTGCCCAAATCCCGCTACGGACTGACCCACGTTTTATAGAAGAATTGATTCAAAGTCTCTCAGAGGTAGTGAGCGTACGCGAAGCAACCGACATCATCGAAAGCTTATACCGGGATGAACTATTAACTGAACGGGAAGGTAAGATTGTATTAACGATGTTATCGAAGGAAGCATTAGCGGTAGGGGATGCCCGGATGGCCGGACTGCTGCGCGGACAATTGCTGCGTCAATTATTAAACCGATTGCGGTTTGAAAGTGAGCGTAAATAATTATGGATAATCAATACACACCTAGTGCAAAGAACGTTTTGGTTTTGGCACAAGAACAAGCGAAGTATTTTAAGCACCAAGCCGTTGGGACAGAGCACCTACTTTTGGCCCTAGCGATTGAAAAAGAGGGTATTGCCAGTAAGGTAATGCAACAATTTAATATTTCTGATGATGATATTCGTGAGGAAATTGAGCGCTTTACGGGTTACGGTACGCTATCACGCGCTGAAAAGGAAGCTTACTTGCCATACTCACCAAAGGCTGGTGAAGTGTTGCAATTAGCCGGTGAAGAAGCGCGTAACACACAACAAGGTCGTGTTGGCACGGAGCACATGTTGTTGGCATTGTTGGCCGATGACTCAATCTTGTCATCACGTATCTTGATTGCATTGGATGTTAACCCGGGTGAAATGCGTCGTGTCATTTTGCGCAAGTTGGGTATTAATGATACAGCACGTAAGAAGGATGCCCGGGGTAGCCGTCGTGGTAACCAACAAGGTCAACAAGAAGGTACGCCAACGTTGGATTCATTGGCCCGTGATTTGACACAACAAGCCCGTGATCACCATATGGACCCGGTTATTGGACGTTCTGCTGAAGTGAAGCGTGTTATTCAAATCTTGTCACGTCGCACAAAGAACAACCCAGTGTTGATTGGTGAACCTGGTGTTGGTAAGACGGCGATTGCTGAAGGATTGGCCCAAAAGATTGTCGCTGGTGAAGTGCCAGCCGATATGGCGAAGAAGCGTTTGATGATGCTGGATATGGGATCATTAGTCGCTGGCACAAAGTATCGTGGTGAGTTTGAGGATCGCTTGAAGAAGGTTATCGACGAAATCCAACGCGATGGCAATGTTATTTTGTTCATTGATGAGTTGCACACATTGATTGGTGCTGGTGGTGCTGAAGGGGCGATTGATGCGTCAAACATCTTGAAGCCAGCCTTGGCACGTGGTGAATTGCAAACGATTGGTGCGACAACTTTGGATGAGTACCAAAAGTACATTGAAGCCGATGCTGCTTTGGAACGTCGTTTTGCCCAAGTACAAGTGGACGAACCATCTGAAGCTGACGCAATCGAAATCCTGAAGGGCTTGAAAAGTCGTTACGAGCAACACCACCAAGTGGCAATCTCCGATGACGCAGTAGTTGATGCTGTTAAGTTGTCAGTCCGTTACGTGACGGATCGCTTCTTGCCTGACAAGGCCATCGACATCATGGACGAAGCAGCCGCCAAGGTGCGTATTGACCGTTCTGGTCACAAGACGCCGTTGGCTAAGCTTGAGGGAAAGTTGCAAACTACCCGCGTTGAAAAGGATGCCGCTATCGAAGCACTTGATTTCGAATTAGCAGCCCAATTGCGTAAGAAGGAGATGACCCAAAAGAAGAAGGTTGATAAGTACATCGCGGACCGTGATGCTGAACAACCTGAAGGGTCGGCCAGTTATGACCTTGAAGTCACGACACACGATATTGCGGAGGTTGTTTCAGAGCAAACTGGTGTTCCACTAACGCAAATGGAAAAGTCAGAACAAGAGCGTTTGTTGAACTTGGAGAAGGTTTTGCACAACCGTGTTGTTGGGCAAGACGAAGCGGTATCAGCAATCGCCCGTTCAATTCGTCGTGCGCGTTCAGGTTTGAAGGATCCACAACGACCAATTGGAACATTTATGTTCTTGGGACCTACGGGTACTGGTAAGACTGAGTTAGCCAAGGCTTTGGCTGAAGCGATGTTTGGTTCAGAAGACAACATGATTCGTGTTGATATGTCTGAATACCGTGAAGCATACTCAGCTAGCCGTTTGGTCGGTTCAGCACCTGGTTACGTTGGTTACGAAGAAGGTGGCCAATTGACTGAAAAGGTCCGTCGTAACCCATACTCAGTTGTACTATTGGATGAAGCTGAAAAGGCACACCCTGATATCTACAACTTGATGTTGCAAGTCTTTGACGATGGTTACTTGACGGATGCCAAGGGACGTAAGGTTGATTTCCGTAACACGATTATCATCATGACGTCTAACTTGGGGGCAACCCGTGTTCGTGATGAAAAGTCAGTCGGCTTTGGTGCCGTTGATAAGTCAAAGGATTACGATGCTATGAATGAGACGGTTCGCAAGACATTGCGTGAGACGTTCCGTCCGGAATTCATTAACCGTATTGATGAAATTGTGGTATTTCGCTCATTGACGAAGCCAGAACTTCACCAAATCGTGAAGTTGATGGCCAAGTCAGTCTTGAAGCGCATCGCTGATCAAGGCTTCGACGTGAAGATTACACCAGCGGCCATTGATGTGGTTGCCGAGGCAGGCTTCGATCCAGAGTATGGCGCACGCCCAATCCGTCGTGCGTTGCAAACGAAGGTTGAAGATCGTTTATCTGAAGAGTTGTTGGCCGGTAAGGTGACGACGAATGATGTTGTCACGATTGGTGCTAAGAGTGGCGAAATCACGATTAATGTGAAGCCAAAGACGGACAGTCAAGAAGCGGTCACGGAATAAACACAACAAATTGAAAAAGCAAGTATTGACAAAGGTTTAAAATCTTGATATTACTTACTTTTTCTGGTACACTATAAGGTAGTTTAATTGTGCATAGACAACGGCAGACAGGAAATATTGTCCCTGAATGCCTTTATAGCAAGGGCAGTGGTGTTTTCACTAATGGAAATGCCGTTGTCTTTTTTGCACTCAAAAACCGGTAAAAAGCAGATATTGTAATCAAACTGTAAAGAAACTGGTGTGCGCAGTTGGCCAAATCAAAGCGAGGTGGAAAACTTGGTAGGAACGCTTGTAAAGTACGGTAAGCACCGTGTTCGTCGTAGTTACG
This sequence comes from Weissella cibaria, assembly GCF_004521965.1. Lineage (GTDB taxonomy): Bacteria > Bacillota > Bacilli > Lactobacillales > Lactobacillaceae > Weissella > Weissella cibaria_A. The sequence goes on from NZ_SDGK01000065.1 coordinate 5,271, forward strand.
CACGAATCAAGGAAGTCCTTGATTTGCCTAACTTGATTGAGATCCAAACGGACTCATACAACTGGTTCTTGGATGAAGGATTGCGCGAAATGTTTACGGACATTTTGCCAATCGAGGACTTCCAAGGTAAGTTGTCATTGGAATTTGTGGACTATAAGCTCATGGAGCCTAAGTACACAGTAGAAGAAGCACGTAACCACGATGCTAATTACTCAGCACCATTGCACGTAACGTTGCGCTTGACGAACCAAGAAACTGGTGAAATCAAGTCACAAGATGTGTTCTTTGGTGATTTCCCATTGATGACGCCATCAGGTACGTTCATCATTAACGGAGCTGAGCGTGTTATCGTCTCACAACTTGTCCGCTCTCCTGGTGTGTATTACAACGAGGAATTGGATAAGAATGGTCGTCCTAACTACGGAACGACTTTCATCCCAAGCCGTGGTGCTTGGTTGGAATATGAAACAGATGCCAAGGGATTGAGCTACGTACGTATTGATCGTACGCGTAAGTTGCCAATCACTGAATTGGTTCGTGCCCTGGGTTACGGATCTGACTCAGAGATTTTGCAAATTTTGGGTGACCAATATGATTCAATCTCATTGACGTTGGATAAGGATGTTCACAAGGATATCAACGACTCTCGTGTCGAAGAAGGATTGAAGGACATCTACGAGCGTCTGCGTCCAGGTGAGCCAAAGACGGCTGATTCATCACGTGCGTTGTTGACAGCTCGCTTCTTTGACCCAAAGCGTTACGATTTAGCACCAGTTGGTCGTTACAAGATCAACAAGAAGTTGTCATTGAAGACACGTTTGATGGGCTTGACGTTGGGTGAAACGTTGGCTGACCCTGAAACTGGTGAAGTTATCACCGAAAAGGGTACGCTAATCGACAAGAAGGTTATGGCCGACTTGGTCCCTTATCTAGATCGTGACGATTTCAAGACGACGACATTTACGCCTTCAGATGAAGGTGTTGTGACGACGCCTATGACGTTGCAAACAATCTTGGTTGAAAACCCAGAGGATCCAGAAAAGACTTTACCAGTGATCGGTAACGGTCAATTTGACGAGTCAATTCGTACGATCCAACCAGCAGACATCATCGCTGGTATGAACTACTTCTTGAACTTGCCATTGGGCATCGGCGCAACGGACGACATTGACCACTTGGGTAACCGTCGTATCCGTCGTGTGGGTGAATTGTTGCAAAACACATTCCGTATCGGTTTAAGTCGCATGGAGCGTGTGGTTCGTGAACGTATGTCTATCCAAGACCCAGATACGGTTACACCACAACAATTGATTAACATCCGCCCAGTTGTGGCAGCGGTTAAGGAGTTCTTCGGTTCATCACAATTGTCACAATTCATGGACCAAACTAACCCTCTTGGAGAATTGACGAACAAGCGTCGTCTTTCAGCCTTGGGACCTGGTGGTTTGACTCGTGACCGTGCCGGTTATGAAGTCCGAGACGTGCACTACACGCACTACGGACGTATGGACCCCATCGAAACGCCTGAAGGTCCTAACATCGGTTTGATCAACTCATTAGCTACGTACGGTCGTGTTAACCGTTACGGATTCATTGAGACACCATACCGTCGTGTTGACTGGGATACGCACAAGGTTACGGACAAGATTGACTACTTGACGGCCGACGAAGAAGATAACTTCATCGTTGCCCAAGGTAACTCAGTTTTGAACGAAGATGGATCATTTGCTTCTGACGTTGTTTTGGCTCGTAAGGGTGATGAAAACGTTGAAGTTTCTATCGACCAAGTTGACTACATGGACGTTTCACCTAAGCAAATTGTTGCCGTTGCCACGGCCGCGATTCCTTTCTTGGAAAACGATGACTCAAACCGTGCCTTGATGGGTGCCAACATGCAACGTCAAGCGGTTCCTTTGATTGATCCACACGCACCATTGATTGGTACGGGTATCGAATATAAGGCTGCTCACGACGCGGGTGTTGCGATTATCGCAAAGTACCCTGGTACGGTTGAGTATGTTGACGGTCGCGAAATCCGCATCCGTCGTGAAGATGGTTCACTTGATAAGTACGAATTGATGAAGTTCCGTCGTTCAAACGCTGGTAAGAACTACAACCAACGTCCAATCGTTAAGGTTGGGGATTCAGTTGATGCCGACGAAGTTTTGGCCGATGGCCCATCAATGGAGCAAGGTGAGTTGGCTTTGGGACAAAACCCATTGATCGCCTTCATGACTTGGCAAGGATATAACTTCGAAGATGCCATTATCATCAACGAACGTTTGATCCGCGATGATGTTTACACGTCAATTCACATTGAAGAATACGAATCAGAGGCGCGTGATACGAAGCTTGGCCCTGAAGAGTTCACTCGCGAAATCCCTAACACAGGTGAAGAGCAATTGAAGAACTTGGACGAGCGCGGTATTATCCGTATCGGTGCTGAAGTTGAAGACGGTGATCTTTTGGTTGGTAAGGTTACGCCTAAGGGTGTTACTGAACTATCAGCCGAAGAGCGTTTGTTGCACGCCATCTTCGGTGAGAAGGCTCGTGAAGTCCGTGACACGTCATTGCGTGTTCCTCACGGTGGAGGCGGAGTCGTTCAAGACGTTCGTATCTTTACTCGTGAAAACGGTGACGAGTTGGCACCTGGTGTTAACATGATGGTTCGTGTCTACATTGCCCAACGTCGTAAGATTCAAGTTGGTGACAAGATGGCCGGACGTCACGGTAACAAGGGTACGGTTTCTGTTATCGTTCCTTCAGAAGACATGCCATTCATGCCTGATGGAACACCTATCGACATTATGTTGTCACCAATGGGTGTGCCTTCACGTATGAACATCGGACAAGTGCTTGAATTGCACTTGGGTATGGCTGCCCGTGAATTGGGTATCCACATCGCTTCTCCTGTCTTCGACGGTGCCCGTGACTCAGATATCTGGGACGCAATTAAGGAAGCTGGTTTGCCAGCCGACGGTAAGACGATCTTGTACGATGGACGTACTGGTGAAGCCTTCGACAAGCGTGTCTCAGTTGGTATCATGCACTATATGAAGTTGGCCCACATGGTCGACGACAAGATGCACGCCCGTTCAATCGGACCTTACTCACTTGTTACGCAACAACCACTTGGTGGTAAGGCGCAATTTGGTGGACAGCGTTTTGGTGAAATGGAAGTTTGGGCCCTTGAGGCCTACGGTGCTGCCCACACGTTGCAAGAAATCTTGACGTACAAGTCAGATGACGTTGTTGGTCGTGTTAAGACTTACGAGGCCATCGTTAAGGGCGAGCAAATTCCTAAGCCAGGTGTTCCGGAGTCATTCCGTGTCTTGGTTAAGGAACTGCAAGCGCTTGGTTTGGACATGAAGGTCTTGGACGCAGATGATCGTGAGATAGAATTGCGCGACATGGATGAAGACGATTCAATTGTTAATATCGAAGCAGCGAACGCAGAAGCACAACGTTTGGCACAAGAATTTGCTGCTGACGGTGCCGAAACAGCTGCTGCACCAAAGATTGATGAAGTCGTAAACTTGAGTGATGCTGACTAAGCGTTAAGCTTGGTCGCCTTATGATAGATTGTTAGCCAACCTAGCACCCCGCTAGGTTCGTGCTTACTGGGTTGGACAGTGCTCGAACATAGTAAGCACGGACATAGAGAAGTGCTGGATTGGATTGTATATAGGAACCTACGAAAGGGGTCAAACCATTGATTGATGTCAATAAGTTTGAAAGCATGCAAATCGGATTGGCTAGTCCAGACAAGATTCGCAGCTGGTCTTATGGTGAAGTTAAGAAGCCTGAGACAATCAACTATCGTACGCTCAAGCCTGAAAAGGATGGACTTTTCGACGAGCGTATCTTTGGACCTACCAAGGATTATGAATGTGCTTGCGGAAAGTACAAGCGTATTCGTTACAAGGGAATCGTTTGTGACCGTTGCGGCGTTGAAGTAACGTCATCAAAGGTCCGTCGTGAGCGTATGGGTCACATCGAGTTGGCCGCTCCTGTATCACACATCTGGTATTTCAAGGGAATTCCATCACGTATGGGATTGGTCTTGGATATGTCACCACGTTCATTGGAAGAGATTATCTACTTCGCATCATACGTGGTTACTAAGGCCGGTGATACACCTTTGACTGAGAAGCAATTGTTGTCAGAGCGTGAGTACCGTGAGTTGAAGGCCGAATACGGTAACGCTTTTGAAGCGGGTATGGGTGCTGAAGCTGTACAAACGTTGTTGGCAAATGCTGATCTTGAAGCTGAAGTTGAAACGTTGAAGGCAGAATTGCGTGAGGCCACTGGTCAAAAGCGTGTTCGCGCCGTTCGTCGTTTGGACATCATCGAAGCTTTCGTCAAGTCTGGTAACAAGCCAGAGTGGATGGTTATGGATGTTGTTCCAGTTATCCCACCTGACTTGCGTCCAATGGTGCAATTGGAAGGTGGACGTTTTGCAACGTCTGACTTGAACGACTTGTACCGTCGTGTTATCAACCGTAACAACCGTTTGAAGCGTTTGTTGGAGTTGAACGCGCCTGGCATTATCGTTCAAAACGAAAAGCGTATGTTGCAAGAAGCCGTCGACGCGTTGGTTGACAACGGTCGTCGCGGACGTCCTGTAACGGGTCCTGGTAACCGTCCATTGAAGTCATTGTCACACATGCTTAAGGGGAAGCAAGGACGTTTCCGGCAAAACTTGCTTGGTAAGCGTGTCGACTACTCAGGACGTTCAGTTATCGACGTTGGTCCTTTCTTGAAGATGAACCAAATGGGATTGCCACGTCCAATGGCTATGGAATTGTTCCGACCATTCATCATGAAGGAATTGGTTGCTCGAGACTTGGCTGGTAACATTCGTGCCGCTAAGCGTATGATCGACCGTCGTGACGAAGTTGTTATGGACGTCTTGGAAGACGTTATCAAGGAGCACCCAGTTCTTTTGAACCGTGCACCAACGCTTCACCGGTTGGGAATTCAAGCGTTTGAGCCTGTCTTGGTTTCAGGTAAGGCGATGCGTTTGCACCCATTGGTTACTGAAGCTTATAACGCCGACTTTGACGGTGACCAAATGGCCATCCACGTTCCTTTGTCAGATGAAGCCCAAGCCGAAGCTCGTTTGTTGATGCTTGCCGCTGGACACATTTTGGCACCTAAGGATGGTAAGCCTATCGTGGCCCCATCACAGGACATGGTTATCGGTAACTACTACTTGACGACTGAAGAAGCTGGTCGTGAAGGTGAAGGTATGATCTTCAAGGATATTAACGAAGCGCGTACGGCCTTCCAAAACAAGTATGTGCACTTGCACACACGTATTGGAATCCAAACGTCTTCATTCCCTGCAGAGAAGCCATTCACTGACGAGCAACGTTCACGTATCATGACGACGACTGTTGGTAAGTTGTTCTTTAACGACATCTTGCCAGTCGACTTCCCATACTTGAACGAGCCAACTGAGGCTAGCTTGCACGCCATTGACGATCGCTTCTTCATGGAGCCAGGAACTGACATCAAGGCACACTTTGCCGAGACGCCAATCTTGCCACCATTCAAGAAGGGTTACTTGTCAGACATCGTTGCCGAAGTCTACAAGATTTACAAAGTTACGGAAACGTCATTGCTATTGGACCGCATGAAGGACTTGGGTTACGATGAGTCAACTAAGTCTGGTTTGACGGTTGGTGTGGCCGACGTTACTGACTTGAAGGAAAAGCCAGGAATCATCGAAGAAGCTCACAAGCAAGTCGCTACTGTTTCTAAGCAATTCCGTCGTGGATTGATTACTGATGATGAGCGTTATGAGCGTGTTATTGCCATCTGGAACCAAGCTAAGGATGACATCACGGCAAAGCTGATTGAGCACTTCGAACCTGATAACAACATCTTTATGATGTCGGATTCAGGAGCTCGTGGTAACATTTCTAACTTTACGCAATTGGCCGGTATGCGTGGTTTGATGGCTGCGCCTAACGGACGTATCATGGAGTTGCCTATCATCGCCAACTTCCGTGAAGGATTGTCAGTTTTGGAAATGTTCTTCTCAACTCACGGTGCTCGTAAGGGTATGACTGATACGGCCTTGAAGACGGCCGATTCAGGTTACATGACTCGTCGTTTGGTTGACGTTGCACAAGACGTTATCATTCGTGAGCTCGACTGTGGTACTGATCGTGGTTTGGATGTTTCAGCCATCATGAACGGTAACGAAGTCATCGAGTCATTGTACGAGCGTATTTTGGGACGTTACGCACAAAAGGCCGTTATTAACCCAACGACTGGTGCAGTAATCGTTGCCCACAACGAAATGATCGACGAAGACAAGGCTAAGGCCATTGTTGAAGCCGGCGTTACGACTGTTAACATTCGCTCAGCCTTTACTTGCAACACGGAACACGGTGTCTGCGTATACGACTACGGTCGCAACATGGCTACTGGTGACGTTGTTGAAGTTGGTGAAGCTGTTGGTACTGTTGCCGCACAATCAATCGGTGAACCTGGTACGCAATTGACTATGCGTACGTTCCACACTGGTGGTGTTGCCGGAAACGATATCACGCAAGGACTTCCTCGTGTGCAAGAAATCTTTGAAGCACGTAACCCTAAGGGTCGTGCGATGATTACGGAAGTTACTGGTGAGATTACTTCGATTGAAGAAAACCCAGCAGAACGTACTAAGGAAGTTACTGTTCAAGGTGAGACGGATACGCGTACTTACACGTTGCCTATGACTGCACGCATGCGTGTGGCTGAAGGCGATCAAATCCACCGTGGTGAGACGTTGAACGAAGGTTCAGCTGATCCTAAGGAAATCATCCAAGTTCGAGACACGTTGGCTACTGAAAACTACATTGTGCGTGAAGTGCAAAAGGTTTACCGTATGCAAGGTGTTGAGATCTCTGACAAGCACATCGAGGTTATGGCTCGCCAAATGCTTCGTAAGGTTCGTGTCATGGATCCGGGTGAGACGGACTTGTTGCCAGGTACGTTGATGGATATAGCGCAATTCCGTGATGCTAACGAAGAGACGTTGTTGAAGGGTGGATTACCAGCCACAGCACGTCCAGTTTTGCTTGGTATTACCAAGGCATCATTGGAGACGAACTCATTCTTGTCAGCTGCATCATTCCAAGAGACGACTCGTGTCTTGACTGACGCTGCTATCCGTGGAAAGAACGATCCATTGGTTGGTTTGAAGGAGAACGTTATCATCGGTAAGTTGATCCCAGCCGGTACTGGTATGAAGCAATACCAAGCTATCGAAGACAAGGTTGTTGCAGATCCTGTTGTGGTATCAACTGAAGAGGGCACGAAGATTCCTTCAATCGCTGATATTGAGAATTCAATGAACTTGCACAACGACTAATTTTGGTTAATCGCTGATTGTAGTTCCAAACAAAAAGCACTTTAACGTGATGCGAATCTCGTTAAAGTGCTTTTTTGTGTTGGCCATCAAATCTGTCACTGTATATTATTTTATGAAACAATAAATTTTAAATTGGTTCACCTATTTGTTATCTACCCCCTTTTTAGTAACCTATTCTTAGAAGAGAGATTTGTTAAAGAGGGGGATTTTAAGATGCGTGATGTCGTAACTTTTGGATTTCAACAATTTATAAATGATGCGATTTGGGCCGTCCACCAATTACCATTCGCAGCTTTGATTATTGCTTTTGTTGCGGCGCTTGTGGTTACTAAATGTGCGACGATGGCGTTGAACGTTGATACCGCTAACGGTAATACCTTAACCCTGCTCCATCGCCGGACGGCTGCGCTAAGTATTGCAACGGGGTCAGTGCTGGGGCTTGTATTCTTTGCGTCTTTGGCACTTAATCTAGCCGAGGTTGCGTTGAATTATTAAACATCAGCCCGAACGTCGCCATCAGGATAGACGTAATAACGCGCAGGTGCGTATTGGCATCGTTGTATAATGACGCTGTGATCGCCGTAGGGACCCGTCTGATGAGGGTGAGGCAATGGCGGTCATGCCAACTGAATCAGTGATGTGTAAATGAGTATAGACCTTCTTGATGTACTGTTGTGTATCAGGATCACCAGTGGTCTTTTTTTGTGTTCTCTTAATAGTAGTATTAACTTGGCCAGCCGTTAGAACGAGCTGTGAAGCATCAGTTATCTGTTTAGGATGAGCAATGCGGTAGAGCTGGCCACTGACTGCTGAAACCGGCGAGTAGTCCGGCTACCCAGAGTGTGTTTAGTAACAAACGTGCTTTGCGACTCATGAGGCACCTCCAATAGTGTTAGCATATAGTCGAAATTTGAATAATGTGTGGCGCCCGTGTAAAAGTGATGACTTGACTTGAACCGTGGTTTAAGGTGTATAGTATAACCTTACAATATTGGTTGAGGTACCGAATAACGGAGGTATGTTAAAATGGAAGATTTTCGCTTTGTAAATAAGACGGATATTCGCTTTGGAAAGAACCACATTGACGAAGAATTGCACGACGCTGTTGCGCAATATGGTCAAAATGTGTTGTTGGCTTACGGTGGTGGGTCAATTAAGCGTTCAGGTTTGTATGAGCGTGTGATGAAGGCTTTGGAAGGGTTGAATGTTGTCGAATTGACAGGTATCGCCCCAAACCCAAAGATTGATTCAGTTCGCGAAGGACAACGCTTGGCTAAGGAACATGATATCGATGTTATTTTGGCCGTTGGTGGTGGATCGGTTATTGACGCATCTAAGGTTATCGCATCAGCTAAGTTCTATGATGGCGATGCTTGGGATTTGGTTGCCGACCGCGGTGTTAAATCACGTCAAAACATCGATCAATTGCCAGTTGTCGACATTTTGACATTGGCTGCAACGGGAACTGAGATGAACCCTGGCTCTGTTATCTCAAACCCAGAGCTAAAAGTCAAGGTTGGTACATACGGACCAAACACACCCGCTGTGTCATTCTTAGATCCACAATTGACGTACTCAGTTTCTAAGTGGCAAACAGCCGCTGGATCATTCGATATTTTCTCACACTTGGCTGAGCAATACTTTGATCGTGCAAACGATACGGATATTTCAGATGGTATGATTGAAGGAATGATGCGTGCAGTTATCAAGTGGGCACCAGTTGCTTTGGCAACGCCTGACCACTACGAAGCACGTGCTAACTTGATGTGGGCTTCAACAATGGCCTTGAACGGCTTAGTTCGTTCAGGTAACATAAACGGCTGGACAGTGCACCCTATCGAGCACGAATTATCAGCTTACTACGACATCACTCACGGTGTTGGGTTGGGAATTTTGACGCCACGTTGGATGAAGCGTTCTTTGTCAGCTGAAACGGTTGCTAAGTTTGCCCGTTTCGGTCGCAACGTTTGGTCAATTCAAGATGATGATGATCAAGTAGTTGCTGAAAAGGCAATCCAAGCAACGTATGACTGGATTAAGTCTTTGGACATTCCAATGACGTTGCAAGGTGTTGAAATCAATGATGACACGAACTTCCGTGCAATGGCTGAATCAGCTGTTAAGATTGGTCGTTTGGACCAAGAAGGTGGTTACGTGAACTTGACGGTCGATGATGTTGTGGCTTTGTACCAAGCATCAATGACGACAGATGGTTTCGAAGATTAATTGTTATTAAAAAATGCTACATGGCAGTTGAAATGACGAGCCGTGCAGCATTTTTATTTTGCACTTATCATATGTTTTGAACATGTTTAATATATATAATTTATTTTAATTTATACCATATTATATTTATTTTTTTATAATGAGGATGCATTCGATTAATGGATGAAAATGACGATTTATTGAAACGCAGAAGCAAGAATATCTGGATCAACTAAAGGGTGATGAACTAAACGATACGACGATTAAAGAATTTGTACATAGCCATCACGATTTAATGAAAGTACTAGCTGATTACGATATGAAGTAGACTTAAAAATATGAATAGATTAGTGGTCTGGACTTCTATAATTGGGAGATAAGTTTCGTTATGTGGGAAATAATTAAAAAGATATTACTATTACCGTGGGCATTACTGGTGTTTTTTATTACAGCTTGGTTTTATTTAGGACTTTTTCTTTTAGGAATTGGGGTACTAATCGTCCTTTGGGTGCTGATTTCTACGGCATTTAGCATGTAAAAAAATCATGCAAGGAGTACCTGGTTGTGAAAGAAGGCGCGGTGATGGGATTCACCGCGAATTATTATTATGACTGATGTTATTATGCGCGTTAGTGGTGACGAAACTGTTGGGAATTATGGGATTCATCCGGCGTATAATGGTATTATGTGACGGAAGTGAGGACTACCAATGGCAACAATAACTTACCGACAGGCGACCATGGCTGACGCCGATGACATCTGGAAAATTATTGCGGATGCAAAGGCCGTGATGTCGATTGATCAGAATCCACAATGGGATAATGGTTACCCATCCCCAGAAATCATCAAAGCAGATATCGCAAAAGGTTATGCGTATGTATTATTGCTTGGCGATGAAGTCGTCGCAACCGCAACCTTGTGGCAAGAAAGGGATGTGAACTACCAACGTCTTCAGGATGGACGGTGGCAATATCCCACTAAAAGACGCCCATATGCCATTATTCATCGAATGGCGGTATCTTTCCAACACCAAGGTTACCACCTGTCTACAGTGCTGTTTATGCACCTATTTGAGACAGCTCGGGCGAAAGGCATAACGTATCTGCGTATTGATACCCATACCAAGAACAAAAAGATGCAGGCAATCAGCGTGCGACGTGGCTTTACATATCGTGGTAAATTAGCTGGTGATCGGGTCGCATATGATATTGATTTAAATGAGAGCGAGAACTAAAAACATGAAGAAAATTGAAAAAGGGGCGCAGTTTGTGACGGAACATCTCGACATGTTCCGTTGTACCGTTGACGGTGAACCCTATGATCACGTAGAAGGCAACAGTTTGGTTTGTGCGCATAACCATCGGCTTGATATCAATAAGAAGGGTACACTTTACTTTCTGAATCACGCGGTGAACACAGAGTACGATGATGCCATGTTGGCAGCGCGTCGTCGAGTGCTAACGGCTGGACTATTCGATGGTATTGTCGATGCTGTCAATGAAGCATTGCCAAGGACTGCCCAACGCATTATGGATGTCGGCACGGGTGAGGGAACGCCATTTGCCCGGTTACTTGCGAAGCGTGGCAACATCGACACTGGGATTGGGTTTGATATTTCAAAGGCAGGGGTTAACCTAGCGACGCAGCTTGAGACGGATGCGTTCTTTGCGGTTGCAGATTTAGCGAACTTACCATTTAATGACGATAGTTTTGATAGTATTGTTGAATTCTTTTCACCAAGTGCATATGAAGAATTCAAGCGTGTTCTGGCGCCTGAGGGAACGTTGGTCAAAGTCGTACCAGCGTCAGGTTACTTGCATGAATTGCGTGAAATGCTTTATCCAGTTGATTCACCAAATCATACTTACAGTAACCAAAAAGTGGTTGATCGCTTTATGGAGAACTATCCTACAGCTACACAAAAAGAAATTTCTTATCAATGGCCAATTCCAGCGGATCTGTATGTTGACCTGTTACACATGACGCCACTTCACTGGGGAGCTCGGCCAGAAGCCCAAGCCGCAGCGGAAGCAATCCCCTTGCCAGCTGTGACAATTAACGTGGTTGTCTTGACAGTGAAACAGTAATTCACAGCGTGTGGATAAAATAAGCCTTTATCCACAATTTGGGTGTGGAAAAATAGTTGAATGTTCGTTAAAATAGAGAAGTAAACGGCGTTTAACGCGGCTTACGATTATTTTAGTGAGAACGGAGTACAACGCACATGTTTCCAGATCGTCTGCGTGAGTTGCGTAAAGGACGCAATATCACATTGGAAACCTTGGCAGAAGAGATGAATAAGCATCTCGAGCCGGGGCAAAAACCAAATACAGCCGCGCAAATCGGAAACTGGGAGCGTGGTGATCGATCACCATCGTACATTGAAGTACGCAAGTTAGCGGACTTCTTTAATGTATCTATGGATTTTCTGGTTGGCCGCGCCATGTCAGAGAAGACGGATTTGTCTTTGCTGTTCCTGTCAGGTAAGGAAATCGATTTTAACGGTAAGCCTTTGACTGACCAGCAACGGTTTGATATTTTCCAGTATGTTAATTCATACTTGAACCCAGTTTCGTTTACGTCAGATGACGATGTGCGAAGTAACCATCAAGAGAGTCTTTTCTAACCAATTAGAGGAAACGATATGACAACGAACCAAATAATTCGGTTTGGATCTGGCCGACAGCTCACTGAGATAGATTATCTTAGTGAGCTGTTGCCATATTTGGACCGTTATCAAAATATCCCCACTATTAAGCACTTGATTGAACAAGCCGTGGCGACGATTAATGATTTAAATAATGGCATCCTACCAAGCACGTTACCGACGATGGAAATCCCAGAGTCGGTGGTGGCAGAATTGGAACAATATGTTTTAAAAGCATATCCGAACGACGCCACGAAGGGTAATGCTCTCTGGCAAACTTTGACGGAACCGTTAGAAGACGTCGATTTTATGCTCCGTCATTTGCGGGATGCATTAATCGAGTACTTTAGTATGTATGCGTATGTGTCGAACAGGTTTATTCAAGATTTGTCAGCGTACACGAATGGCCTACCAGTCTTAGAAATAATGGCAGGACATGGTTATATTTCAGCTGGCCTTCGCGCAGTTGCCCCAGCGCAAACGATTATTGCGACTGATAATGAGGACTGGCGCACACAACCAGATCCAATAACTGCCAAGCCAGTTACTGACGTTGAAAACTTAGATGCGATTGCGGCATTGGACACTTACGGCGAAAACGTGGCAACTGTGATTATGAGTTGGGCGCCTGATACCACGGACGCTGACTGGCAAGTCTTACAGTATATCCGTGATAATCGCTATCGCTTTGATTTTAATTTATTGGTCATCGGCGAAAAAGATGGTGCGACGGATTCGGATGTCTTTTGGCAAGAAGCGACGTTACATGAAGTGGCAGAATTAAATGACGACCACACGTCATTTGATTTAATTGATGAACGTGTCTACGTTGTTGAATAGTGATGAGATTGACAGTTATCTAACGCCAATTAGGCGTTGGATAACTGTTTTTTTAATTGGTATGAGTTAAATTGACTGCCGGAATTCCGGAGCAGGGTTAACTAACGTGTTATAATGACTTTTTGTAATTATTGTTGAGATGAGGTATTAACGATGGAACAATCGGAGACTTATACTGAACGTCAAAAGATGGGGGTCTTGGCGTTATCTACTGTGGTACTTGGGGTAATTGTGGGACTGAGTTCTATCGTACTAAGTCTATTTTTAGATGTGATTGAGCATTTCTTCTTGGGATTTGAGGAGAATACGTTGGTGCCTGTTGCCATTCATGCAGCTGGGACGCAACGCTTGTTGTCAGTCACAATTGGTGGAATTGTTGCGGCTGGTTTGTGGTTCATCGTCCAAACGAAGATGAAGCCAACGGTAGGAATTAATAAAGCGCTTGAAGGTGAGACAATGCCATTTGGTGCGTCAATCCTTCACGCTGTTACCCAAGTGTTTTACGTGGCAACTGGTGGCTCGGTTGGACGTGAACTAGCACCACGTGAAATGGGTGCTTTGCTTGCGCAGCGCTGGGAAATACTATTGGCCAAGTGGCACCTTGATACGTTAACAGCGGACGAACGTCGCTTGTTGATTGCCGCAGCAGCCGGTGCTGGTTTCGCGGGAATCTATATTGCGCCGATTACGGGAATGCTGTTTGCGGTGGAAATCCTGCACAAGAATGTGTCGAAACGTTCCGTATCAGTTAGTTTAGGCATGTCATTGATTGCAATGCTAGTTGGTGCGTCAATCAAGGGCTTCCACCCCTATTATTTTGTAGCTGATCGGCATTTTGATTTGAAGATGTTGCCATTCGTTATTGTGGTTGGCCCAATTATGGGAATTGCGGGAGCCTACTTCCGCAAGGCGTTTCAGTGGGCAGGCGGCAAGGCGAAAGCTAAGCAAGTGCAAGTCTTGTGGCAACTACCATTAGCTGCCCTTGCAACAGGTGCCGTCGCCTATTTCTTCCCACAGATTATGGGAAATGGGCGTGGCCTAGCCGAATTGGCGATTAATAATGAAAGTACAAAGCTAATTGGGATGCTTGCGGTTGGGATGATTTTGAAAGCGGTCATTACGGTCTTCACGCTGAAGGCGGGTGCCTATGGTGGTACGCTGGCGCCATCAATTGGAATTGGTGGATCATTTGGTGCCATCTTGGGTTTTGCCTACGTGATGATGATGCCAGGCGTATCGATTGATCAAGCGGCAGTTATTGGGGCAACGGCTTTGTTGTCAGCGTCGCAACAAGCGCCACTGATGGCATTGTTTATGATGTTCGAAGTGACACATATGGATTACTCAGCGCTTTTGCCAATGGGACTATCGGTTGTCTTGGCGATTACAACGTCTAAGTTGATTTTGAAAAAATAACAAGTAAACGGAATTGCGTCAAGGGATGATGTAATTCCGTTTTTTGTTACATAAAACATAATGCTAAGTATTGGAGATAATTTGTACACCCTTAACAATGATATTCGACTGTGATATTTGTCGGCAATTTGCTATCAATGCGATATTACCGTGGGTCACCGATTTGGCTATACTCAAATCAAATCGTGGGGAGGATGTTCAATGTTTGCATACCAGGAAAATAAAGTCGGACTCAACAAGTGGGGTGGTCTTAGACCGCTGGCCCTATTAGTCGGCCAATTTTGGATAAATACCAGTCAAATGCGGGCGACAATGGGAGATGATGGCGTCTTGCGTGAACATCAACGCATGTTAATCGGATTGGCAATGGTGATGTATATGTCAAGGACCTTATTGCTAGGCCTCATTTTGTGGGGTGTCGTCATGCTTGTGCGACCTCAATGGGAATTGATGTTCAGTGGCGTCCTGTTATGTAATCAACTTGTGTGGCTGCCATTTGGTGTTGAAAGCGTCGTACTACTGTTGATGCGCCAACAAGAGAGGGTAACGAGTGTCGAAATCGTATTGTCACTACTGGCAATCGGGTTGTTCGGGTGGCTGACGTGGCAATTGAAAATTTTGCGAACTTGGTGTCAGTTAACGATTATTGCGATTCTCATGGCTGTTATTGCCTTTGCGCCAAATGTTCTAAGTTGTACGTAAATGAAAAAGACTCAGCACAATCGCGCTGAGTCTTTTTGGAAATATCTAGATAAATTGTTCAGACAACGCCAAGAATTCGTCGATGTCTTTCTTAACCAAATCGGCACCGGCTTGCCAAAAGTCTGACTTTGTCAAATCGACACCTAGGTGCTTTTGGGCTAATTCTTCGGTTGACATGTTAGCTGTATCCCGTAGCAGAGCAATGTACGCTTCTTCAAAATTAGCTTGCGTTTGAGCCCAAGCGTAAATGCTTTGGCTGAACAAGTAACCGAATGTGTATGGGAAGTTATAGAATGGCACATCGTCAATGAAGAAGTGCAACTTTGACGCCCAAAAGTGTGGGTGACGCTTATCCAAAATACCATCAAAGGCAACTTGTTGGGCGTTATCCATCAGTTCATTCAAACGGGCAGCTGATACGAAGCCGTTAGCGCGTTCTTTATAGAAGTTATTCTCGAAGATGAACCGAGCGTGAATGTTCAAGAACATGGCGATTGGGTTAGTCATCTTGGCGTCAAGCAACACGACCTTCTCGGCATCAGTCTTGGCTGCTTGAACATTAGCATCCGCAATCAGCATTTCGGCAAACGTCGAGGCTGTCTCAGCAACGTTCATTGCATAACCGTCACGCCAAACAGGTAATTCGGTCAAGACAGAAGAGTGGAAACCGTGCCCAATTTCGTGCGCGATGGTCGCCGCGTCGTTAACCGATCCCGTGAACGTCGTGATAATCCGTGACTCGTGAATATCAGGCACACTTTCCATCCAAGCGCCAGGCGTCTTACCAGGGCGGTCTTCGGCTTCAATCCATTGATTTTCAAAGGCATGTTGCGCGAAGGCAGCCATTTTTGGTGAATATTTACCAAAGTTTTTAATCACAAAGGCTGCTGCTTCGTCATACGTCAGGGTAGTTGGCTGATAATCACCTAAGTTGGTAATTGGTGCGACTTGATCTTGCCAACCGATTTCATCCAAACCGAGTAAAACTTTCTTACGGTCAAAGTAGGCTTTGAACATGTGCTTGTTATCATCAACCATTTGCCACATGGCATCCAATGTGGCACGTGACATGCGGTTCAACTCAAGCGGTTGTTCCAAATGATCAACATACCCATGGGCATGTTGCTCTGTTAGACGTGAACCGGCCAAGTGATTAATAGTATCAGCGGCCAAGTTTTCGGCCGTCCCCCACATCTTTTCATAATTAGCCATAATGTTCGCCCGAACTGTGTTATCGGGATAACCATCCAGTTGGTTCAATGCTTGACCGGCTGACAAAGCTTGTTCAGCTCCGTTTTCGTCAGTGTACGTCATGCTTAGACCGGCTGAAATCGTGTCGTAGTGTTCAGACCAGGCTTGTAAACCATCTAACCGCAAGTTATTTAGCAATTCCTCTGCGCGGTCGTCGAGCAAACGTGACGCGTCATCGCGTAACTCATTCAAATGGAACGCCACATCATTAACGCCTGGCAATGTCAGGACCTTCGCAAAAGTGTCGTCGTCAAATGATGTCAACAACTTAGCGAAGGCGTTTAAAGGTGCCTGATAAGCCACGTCAAGTTGCGACACCTTGGTTTGATATGGGCGATACACAGGATTTGTGTAATCAGCTGAGTATAATGCGTTCACGAATAGGGCAACCGTTCCCAAACCAGAACGGATTGTCTGAGCAGCATCAACTAACGCAATAAACTGACCGAAATCAGTATCTGTGAATCGATTGTAGGCGGTAACGTCAGCTGCAAATTGTTTGATTTGTTCGTCAAGCAACGTGAGCTTGGCAGCAAACTCAGGTGATGTAATACCACCAGGGTAAATAGGGTCAAGATCCCAGTTTAATGAATAGGCCATAGGCACTCCTTGTGTTTCTCATTGTTTTCTAATATTTTAGCACACAATCTTGAGTGTTGATGATAATATTGTTGAAAAAGCTATCAAAGTGGGGGATGAAATAATGAGGAATGAGATTTATCATCGTGCGTTCGGTGTGTATGGTATCTACTATCGACAGGAACAAGGGTTATTAGTTATTTCGAAAACAAACGGGCCGTATGCAAATCGGTTAGATTTACCTGGCGGCAGCATGGCAGAGGGCGAGGGACTTGATGATACGCTTCGCCGTGAATTCGTAGAAGAAACCGGTATGCACCTGATAAACTATCAGCAACTAGGTATTACTAGTTTTCGATATCCGTGGACCTTTGAAACGTTTACGATGAATAATCATATTGCCGTATTCAATCTGGTTCAGCAGGTGTATGGTAACGTTGCTGAAAAAGTTCGAGAATTTCCGGGCCAAGATTCAAAGGGGGCACTGTTTGTAAAACTCGCAGATATAACACCAGAAAATTCGTCGCCCTTGGTACTGAGGGCTAAGAAATTCATCCAAAATAATGAATTCGATTTTGCCGATACAATTTTGCAACAATGGCAAGTACTTTAAGTGGGAGTTGTTGCGCTGTCAAACCTTTACAAAACCTAAGTGAAACACAGACAGAATAATGACAATTTGCGCGTAAACTGAAGTTACTAAAAACAAGTGGATAAGTAGCTTGTAGATACCAGTGGGGGACGATGTGATGCGAAAGAGTATGCGTGTGTTTGGTATTTTATTGGTAGCAGTATGGGTGTTAGGGGCGACTGTATCGATTGCAATGCAAAACGTACAGCGACCAACGCACTCGATGGAGAACTGGCAAACCCAATCGATTTGGGAGCGTGAGCAAGCTTATAGCGATCGCATGGGGGATGCTTGGTTTAGTCAGAAGTAGCGCACAGTGATTTAACCTGACTAATTAAGACCCGCTAGGGCTATTTTTATGCTCGTTTTTCTATTCAGGGTATTTGTAGTGAAATGTATATATGATAAGGAATTTTGATAAAAATAAACACTCGGTGTACTTACTAAATTATCATCTTGTTATGGTGGTAAAGTACCGACGCCAAGTAATCGACGGCGACATCTCAAAGCGCTTGTTAGAAATATTCACGTATATTGGTGAAAAATACGGGGTGACGCCGATTGAGTGGAACCATGACATAGACCATGTACACGTTCTGTTCAAGGCACAACCTCAAACAGAAATCAGCAAGTTTCTCAATGCGTATAAATCGGCAAGCTCACGCTTGATAAAGAAAGAATATCCGCAAATTACACAGAAACTCTGGAAAGAAATGTTTTGGTCTAAATCATACGCACTAATGACATCAGGTGGAGCATCATTATCGGTACTGAAAGAATATATCGAAAAGTAAGGTACAAAACCTCGTAATATGCGAAAGGAGTAATCACCATGCAACAAGCGTTTCGCTTCCGGCTGTATCCAAATCAAGAACAAATGAATAAGTTGCGTCAAAACATTGGTGGCGCCCGCTTCATGTGGAACGCGCTAGTTGCAGATGAAATGGTGCAATACAAAGCAGACCAAGAGACGCCCTTGCCTGACGGTAAGCGCCACCCACGACTGACGTATACACAAATCAAGAAGTTGCAAGGCAACGAATGGTTGGCTGGGGTTGATAGTCTAGCCCTTGCAAACGTTCCTCAACAATATCGAACGGCGCGCAAGCGCTTCTTTGACTGGTTGAAAAAGCATAATGGGCCACGTGTAGGTATGCCAAAGTTCCACAAGAAATGGTCTGCCAAATGGTCGTACAGCACTAATAATCAACCTACCAACGCGGATATTCACCACGGTTCAGTGCGCCTTGATGAAAACAATAAGCATGTTGTGCTACCTAAGATTGGAAGTGTACGGGTGAAAGCTCACCGACAACTAATCGACAACTGGCATATCAGTACAGCCACGATTACAGAAGAAAAGTCTGGCAAGTGGTACATTACTTTGCTTGTGGAAATCGGTGATGTTGCAGCATGGGATAAGACTGGTTCTATCATTGGTATTGATTTAGGTTTGTCTCGTTTTCTGACGGCCTCTGACGGAGAAATCATTGAGCGAGTACGTTTTATCAGGAACGGTGAGCGCAAGCTCACAAAGGCACAACATAAACTGTCTCGGCAACGTGAAGTGGCTAAGAAACTCAGTAAGTCACTGGCACAGTCAAAGAATTATCAGAAACAACGTATTGTCGTTGCGAGACTGTACGAGAAAATTAAAAACCAACGAACAGATTTTCTAAACAAGGTATCAACCCAACTTGTCAAAAACCACGACGTGATTGGGTACGAGAACCTATCGTCTCGTAACATGCAACAAAACCACAAACTTGCGAAGGCTATCGCTGATGTTGGCTGGTATTCTTTTGTGCTGAAATTACAGTACAAAGCTAATTGGTACGGCAAACAAACTATTGGTGTTGCCCCTGCTTACACAACGCAAACAGATTATGAAACCGGCGAAGTCGTCAAAAAGCCACTAGACGTGCGTAAGTATGTCAATTCGCTAGGACACGCGATTGACCGCGACCTAAACGCTTCCCTAAACATTAGGGATAAGGCACTAGCTACATTGCAGTAGCAAACAAAAAAAGTGGCTACCGCAGGGACTACGGGAACCACTCTAAATAGTTAAGTCTAGTTGCGACGCCTGTGGGTGTCTGATAAAGATAATGCCTCTGCCGTCCTGTATAAGGTCAGGTAAGCAGAAGTTACACAGCAACTTGTGAGAGCTTCGCGGTAACGCAGATATGCGTAGATTCATCTTGTTTCTAGGAAGCTCCCACTTCAAGCGTAAGCATCGTTAGACGTTAGGGGGTAGTTCACGCTCAAGTTAAATGGCATTTGAGCAAAGGAATTGATTGATCATCGTCGGCAATCTGTTCAAATACCAGTGTGTCAAATGTCACTGACAAGCCAATTGTTTTAGACATGAGCTCATGGGCCAGCTGGTCTAACTGTGACTTCGTTTGATTGCGTGCAATCGTAATATGAGGCGTGAAAGGAATATCGCGTCTTTGAAATGGCTCAAAATACGACAATGAATATAAGGCTTGATGCAATTTCTTTAGGCTGTTTTTTGGATCATCCAAGACGAGCAATAGGTTGTGATAGTCATGATCAGGTAATAAATGTGTTGTGAAAAAAGTGGTTTCAGGCAATGTTTGAATTATTTCTTGAATATCCGTCAGCATACTTGTTTGCAACTGAGGCAATGGTTGGGGGAATACTAGTGATAGATGAGCTGGAACAAAATCAGCTAGAGAGTCGTAATGTGATCGAATAGTGTCCAATTCGGTTGAGTGGGTTGTTAACATAATAGAAACTTGCATCTGAAACGCTCCTTAACTAGTGCTGGCTTGGAACTTAGAGGGATTAGACTAACGGTCTTAATAGATATGACGATAAATTTTGGGTCGATTATATACAGGACCCTTGAAGGATGTCTACCGCTTGATAGATATGGGGTAAAAAATTAAAGCCTGAGAAACGCCGCCATAACAAGGATGCAACTTAAATTTGCGCAAAAATAACATTGAATTGCTAGGTGCATCAATGATGATTTGTCATAATTTAGTTACCAAAAGTTAAGGGGGCAAGATGATGGATATTGTATTTGCACAACAGTTGACGAACCTGCGCAAACAGAGGGGTTATCGCAGCAACAGTTGGCCGATAAACTCTACATGACACGACAGGCGGTTTCGAAGTGGGAGACTGGAGAGTCTTCACCTGATTTGAATCGTATGCAGGAAATTGCAGACATTTTGGATGTATCGGTGCAAGTGTTATTATTTGGTACTCAGGTCGAACCGGGTAAAACGTCATTTCGCGATAAAGTGAGTGAATATATGCAGCAAGATGAGGCCGATAAAGATTGGCATCAAAATCACCGGTGGCGTCAGTGGCAATATAGTCCAATCACAAATGGGTGGGAATTTTTAGCGCGGTATTATTGGTTGCTGTTTGCACTGATTGGCATGATAGGTTGGTTCACATTGCAATATTTGAAGTAAATTCTTGTCGAGGCATGATCGAATGGTTATGCCTTTTTATTATGATTAACGGGGTATACCTTTTATTTTTCATGTATCTTCCCTATAATGGACAGGTTGCAATTATTTGTTTAATAAATATAGGGAGATTTGCGAAATGGCAAAGCAAAAGAAGCGCTGGTCAACATCGCGCAAAGTAATCACATGGCTAGTTAGCATCATTGTGGTTTTGATTGTGCTCGTTGTAGCAGCTGGTGGCTACTTCTTCCACGTTGCTGAAGTCCGTGCGAAGAAGGACTTTGTCGGTAGTGGTGTCTTAACAAAGAAGGATCCATTATACAAACAACAAGAAGCCTGGTTTGATTTGGATGCTCAGACGTGGCATTTGACTGTTAAGGATGGCACGAAGTTAGTTGCTAACTATGTGCCTGCTGCGAAGAAGACGAATAAGACCGCGATTGTGATTCACGGGTTTGGTGTTGATCACAAGGCAATGGCGCCATACAGTGAAATGTTCCACCGCATGGGGTACAACGTACTGATGCCAGATAATCGTGCAGCCGGAAAGTCTGGTGGAAAGTACATTGGTTTTGGTTACCTTGATGCCAAGGACTACAAGCAATGGATTAACCAAGTGATTAGTAAGAACGGTCAAGATAGCGATATCACGGTCATGGGTGCTTCAATGGGGGCAGCTACGACCATGATGCTATCTGGTATGAACCCACCTAAGCAGGTATCAGCTTACATTGAAGATGCAGGTTACACGTCTGTTGCGGATGAAATTTATTACCAAGCTGGTGATATGTACGGTATGCCAAACTGGTTGGCCAAGGGGCTAGTGCCAATTGTATCAACCTACTCAAAGGTGATGGCCGGTTATGATTACTTTGAAGCTAGCTCAGTTAAGTTACTTGCTAAGAATACGCGACCAATGTTGTTTATTCATGGTGGTAATGATACGTTTGTGCCACCGAAGTATTTGAACCAAGTGTACAAAGCATCAAATGGGCCAAAGGAGAAGTACTTGGTACCAGGTGCTAAGCACGTCCAATCATATGCGACTAATCCAGCGAAGTATGAGCAAAAGGTTGCTGATTTCCTGGCCGAGTATGATAAGTAAAACCACGTAAGTGAAGCGCTACACGTTGTTGTGTAGCGCTTTTTGTTACGCTACACTGGAAAATGCCGTTTTAGAGAGCGGTGTATTGTGTGAGGAGATATTATTTATGGATGAAAAGCAAAAAGTCACCACTATTGGTGCCTGGAATTGTGATGATGGGGATGATTTTACGAATTCCCTTTACGTCAATTCCGCCAGTTATTAGCGATGTTGCGAAGGGACTTGGCGTATCAGTCAGTTCGCTTGGTATTTTAACAACAATTCCCTTATTAAGCTTTGCGATTGTTTCACCGTTTGCGCCAAAGTTTGGTCAAAAATGGTGAATCGAGAAGTCGTTTGCTATTTTTGTTTTGTTGATGGCAATTGGTTCATTGATGCGAATTGCGTCAATGCCATTGCTGTTCTTGGGGACGGTGTTAATCGGGGTCGGCATTGCGACGTTGAACGTGTTGTTGCCTAGTGCAGTTGTTGCCAACTTTCCAACAAAAATTGGGCGCTATACGTCAACGTATTCGTTAGCGATGACAATTGCCACTATCTTGGCGTCATCACTAGCGGTGCCAATTGTTAAGGCCACGAATTGGCAGACACTGATTATGATTTTGTCAGTGATTATTGCGATTGCGTTTGTGGTTTGGTTACCCAACGTTAAGCACAACCACGTCTTGGAGGCACGACCAAAAGACGGGGCGCATACTTCAATTTGGCGCAATAAGCGTGCTTGGTATTTGTTGGCCTATGGTGGTTTACAATCGCTGTATTACTACACGGCCATGGCTTGGTTACCAACAATGGCGCAACAAACGGGTTTGTCGGCCGAAGCAGCTGGTTACTTATCAGGAATCTTTACGCTGATTACATTGCCACTGACGTTTGTGTTGCCAACCGCGTTTACTCGTTGGGGCAACCAAACCCGACGTTGGGTGATGGTCGGCTTTTCAGCATTAGCGTTTATTGGTGTGGGTATGATGCTCTTTAATGGTCATGGGTTCCTGTTTTGGTTGGTTGTTAACCTATTGATGGGCTTCTCTGGTGGGGCGCTGTTCCCGTACTTGTTAACGATGTTCTCAGTTAAGACAACAACCCCAACCCGAACAGCGGAATTGTCAGGAATGGCCCAATCAGGGGGATACCTATTGGCCGCCTTTGGACCAACGTTATTCGGTTACGGTTTTGGACTATGGCATAGTTGGACGATTCAACTGATTGTGTTAATGGTGTTAATTATTTTGATGGCATTGGCTGCCTGGATGGTTGAAAAAACAGATATTATTGCTTAAACAAAAGAGCTGCGTATGACGATAATCATGCGCAGCTCTTTTATTATTCTTCGAATTCACCTTCAAGATACGTGAACGTTTCAGCGACACTTGGCATCAAAGCCAAATGCGATAATCCTTCACGTGTCACAAATTCTGCATCGATGGCCGTTTCAAACCAGGCCACCATATCGTCCCAAAAGCCAGCAATGTTAACTAAGATGATTGGCTTTTCGTAATATCCTAGCTTGGTCCAGGACATCACTTGGCCCAATTCTTCTAAGGTCCCCATGCCGCCAGGCAAAAAGACGAATGCATCCGCTTGATCAAACATCATCCGTTTGCGAGTATCCATGTCAGGAACGTCAATGTGGGTCATTTGTAACTCATGACCGGCTTCTTCTGGTAGAAAACTACTAGGCCGAATACCGGTCACGTCGGCCCCAGCGTTAATCGCATTAACAGCGACTTCGCCCATTAAACCGCTTTTAGAACCGCCATAGACTAATGACCAGCCATGTTCGGCGATACCGTGCCCCATGGCTGCGGCCGCTTCATGGAATTCTTCTAGATGACCGTATTGAGCGCCCATAAAAACGCCGATTGTATGTGTTGTCATGTCATACTCCCCCAAGTACTTTGCTTTTATAATTAGTGCCTTTATCTTACAATGGTTTATAGACTAAAACTTTGAAGATTATCAGGATGTCTGACACCTGAAGATAGAAAGAGGTTCACATGGCTGAACATTATTACACGGCGAACCCAAGTGTTGCGCACGACGAGCACACTTGGACATTCCCGCTTTTTGAACATTCCTTAACGTTTACGACTGACGCAGGTGTCTTTTCTAAGTCTACCGTAGATTTCGGAACACGAACAATGCTAGAAGCGTTTGATCAAGAAATTCCAGCTGGCAAAATTTTGGATTTGGGTGCTGGTTACGGCCCAGTATCGATTGCTTTGGCAACGGTGATGCCTGATCGTGAATTTGTTGCGGCTGAAATTAATGAGCGTGCCGCTGAATTGGTAAAGCGCAATGCCCAAAAGAATGGCGTGTCAGATCGCATCGACGTGGTGTTATCAGACCGTTATTCTGGGGTTGATGGTAAGTTTGCTGCGATTTTGACGAATCCACCGGTTCGAGCAGGTAAGGAAATTGTGTCAGATATGATTGCTGGGGCAAAGGACTATCTGGTTGATGGTGGTACGTTGACCGTGGTCTTGCAGAAGAAACAAGGCGCGCCATCAGCGAAGGCATTGATGACAGAAACGTTTGGTAATGCCGCAACTATCGCGAAGAACAAGGGTTACTATATTTTGGAGAGCGTATACCATGAGCGAGCTGGCGCCTGAACAAGTTGATTATTTCATGGGTGAGGCCATCAAGGAAGCCAAGAAGGCCGGTGCATTAGGTGAAGTGCCGATTGGCGCGGTGGTTGTACAACACGGTGAGATTATTGGCCGTGGCTTTAATTTGCGTGAACGGTTAGAAGATGCTAGTCAACACGCCGAGTTACAAGCCATCACGGAAGCAAACCGGCTGGTGAAGTCATGGCGTCTGCTTGATGCCCAATTGTTTGTCACACTAGAACCATGCATTATGTGCGCCGGCATTATTCAACAGTCGCGGATTAGTGATGTCTACTATGGTGCCGAAGATCCGAAGGCTGGCGCTGTTCACTCGATGTATCACATCTTAGAAGATGAACGTTTGAATCACCAAGTGCATGTGCATCAAGGGATTTGTGAACAGGAATCTGGGGATATGTTGCGTAATTTCTTTCGCGAGATTCGTAAGCAAAAGAAGGCGGAAAAGAAAGCGCGCCGCGCGGCCGAGTTAGCTGCGCAAGAAACCCCTAATGCATTTGCAGAAAAGTAATGCACCTGCTATAATATTGTTTGTGGGGCAAGTGTGCACTTCGAACCGTGTCAGGGTCGGAAGGCAGCAGCACTAAGGAGACCGTGCATTGTGCTTCACTTCTTATGAACTTTAATCGCTAACCGATGTTAATCGGTTGGCGTTTTTTTTACTTTTTTCTGGTAATATAAGAGTAGGAAATATTCTTAGTTGACTGTCTAAATTGACAGTGTTGAAAGGGGTCACACACAATGGCGTATCAGGCGTTGTACCGGACATGGCGTCCGCAAAAATTTAGCGATATGATCGGTCAAGAAGTCGTGACCAAGACGTTGAAAAACGCTATCATGACGGGCCAAACAACGCACGCGTACTTGTTTAACGGCCCACGTGGAACGGGAAAGACATCTGCGGCCAAGATTTTTGCCAAAGCCATTAATTGTTTGAATCCAATTAATGGTGAACCCGATGGTGTTTGTGCCATGTGCCAAGCGGCGGATAATGGTACGTTGGGGGATGTTATTGAATTGGACGCCGCATCAAATAACGGTGTTGACGAAATTCGTGAGATTCGTGAAGATGTGAATTACGCCCCAACGCAAGCGAAGTACAAGGTCTACATCATTGATGAGGTCCACATGTTGTCGACAGGGGCGTTTAATGCGTTGCTGAAGACTTTGGAAGAACCACCAGCTAACGTCATTTTCATTTTAGCTACGACGGAACCACAAAAAATTCCAGCCACAATCATTTCACGTACGCAACGCTTTGATTTTAAGCGAATTGATGCGAAGGCAGCGTACGATCGTATGACGTACATCTTGGATCAACGAGGTGATACATACGATGAAGCGGCCATTCGTGTGATTGCTAACGCTGCTGATGGTGGGATGCGTGACGCGTTGAGTATTCTAGACCAGGCGCTCTCGTTTGGGGATGGCCATGTTACGCTAGAAAATGCGTTGTTAGTGACAGGTTCAGTTACCCAAACATTATTGGGTGAGTACGTACAAGCTGTTGTGCAGCAAGACACCAAGGCGGCCTTAGCGAAGTTATCTGAAGTGTTGTCAGCTGGTAAAGATGCCAGTCGTTTCGTTGAAGATTTGATCAGCTATGCACGTGATTTGTTGTTGCACACTGAAGCGCCCGAATTAATCAGTATTGTACCAGATAATATTTTTAAAGCGTTAGCGAGTGATACACCCGCAACGGTTTGGTACCGTATGATTGATACGCTGAATGATACACAGCAACAACTACGCTATACAAATCGGCCAAGTATCTACTTGGAAGTGTTGACAGTTAAGTTGAGTCAACCGTTGCCAACGACGGCACCAGTGACCGTTGAACGTGTATCAGCAACCAAAGTTGTGGCTGATCCGCAGCCACAGCCACAACGACCACAAGCCGTGGCGTCAGCGCCAGCTCAGTCAATACCGACAGCACCGGTTAGTGAGGCGCCAGTTTCAGAGCCGACACTTGAACCAGCAAGCACGGCATCAGAAGTTAATGAGACGCCGGCAGTTCAGCCGACGCCGGTACCAAGTCGGGTGGCACCACGTGTGAGCGATGATCAAGCAGCAGTGTTTAGCGTTTTGAGTGCCGCGACGCGTGGTGACTTAGACCGGGTTGTTGGCGTCTGGGCAGACATGGTGAATATGTTACCAGTACCGCAACAAGCGATGCTGAATGTGGCGCGCCCAATTGCGGCGTCACCAGAAGGATTGGTTGTCGGTTTTGATTTTGATGTCATCAAGTCAAACGCGATGCGCAATGCGGAGCTACTGAACACGATGGTGACACAAATTCAAAATTTGACCCAAGCGCAACACGAACGCCAATTGGTCTTTGTTAATGCCGAAGAGTGGCCTAAGATGCGGGCAGTCTTTGTGGCACAACGTAAGGGCACTGCCCAAACGACAGCTACCCAACAGCAGGTTGAGACACAAACAGCCAACACTGTGGCGGATGATTTAGCTAGCTTAACGGCGATGGACGTCGCCTCGGAAGCTGAAGCCGGACCGGCACCAGTGGTTGCGGAAGCTGAACGTCTGTTTGGCAGTGATATTGTTGAAGAAATAGATGATTAATTAAGTTAGAAAAGAGGGACCAGATATGTTTGGTGGACAAAATATGCAATCAATGATGAAGCAAGTGAAGAAGATGCAAGAGCAAATGCAAAATGAGCAAGAAGCAATTGCAGCAACGGACTATACGGGTCACGCACCTTCAGATGTTGTGTTGGCAACGTTCAACGGTAACCGCGAATTGAAGGACTTGCAAATCAAGCCAGAAATTGTCGATGCTGACGATGTCGATGGTATGTCAGACTTGATTTTGGTAGCTGTTAACGATGCCTTGCAACAAATCGAGGCTGACCAACAAAAGCGTTTGGGGCAATACGCCCCAAAGGGAATGTTCTAAGAGACAACGCACTTATAGAGGAAGAAGGCGGGTAACGTGCAATATCCAGAACCAATTGCTAAACTAATTGATAGTTACACTAAGTTGCCCGGAATTGGTATCAAGACCGCAACTCGCTTGGCTTTCCACACGATTGATATGCAGGAAGAAGACGTGACAGGCTTTGCCCAATCGTTGATTTCAGCAAAGCGTGATTTAAGCTTTTGCTCAATCTGTGGGAATTTAACGGAAACGCAACCATGTGCCATTTGCTCTGATCCAACGCGTGATCAAAACCAAGTGTTGGTGGTTGAAGAAGTTCGTGACTTAATGGCCATTGAAAATACGGGTGAGTATCGCGGTTTGTACCACGTACTGCACGGTGTCTTGTCGCCCTTGTCTGGCAAGGGACCTGATGACATTAATATTGAGTCATTGGTTACGCGCCTACAAAAAGACGAAGACATTCAAGAAGTTATTGTGGCAACGAATGCCAACGCTGAAGGTGAAGCTACAGCAATGTACTTGTCGCGTTTGTTGAAGCCGGCTGGATTGACGGTGTCACGGTTGGCAACCGGACTATCAGTTGGTAGTGACATTGACTATGCGGATGAGATTACCTTGATCAAGGCCGTGGAAGGAAGGACGAAGCTTTAATGTTTAACTTGTTTAAGCGCCCTCAGGTGGACACGAAAGCATATGATGAACAGCTATCGCAAGCTATCGATCGTGCTAAGTTTGATTATGAAAAGGCGAAAATGTCAGAAGTTGCCATGTTTGAAAGCGATGTTGATCCACGATTGATTAAAGCTGAAACAGATAAAGCGCGACAAAAGTATTTCTTCCTCCTACGGGCAGCACGGCATCGTGATATGAAGGGACATTGGTCAACAGCCTTTGTCCACCCTGAATTGTAGTTAGGATTCGGAAGAGGAGAAGAGTTATGAGCGATAAGACTTATTCAAACGCTGAATTTGGTGCGATTATTGCGAAGAATACGCAATGGTCAGACGCCAATGCAAAGTGGGTGAAGGAACGTTTAATTGATAATTCACGGCTATTGCCAGACCACGGTAGCAAGTGGTCTGAGAAGCGTATTGCGAATTATTTATTTGAATTGGCGTTCGTAAAGCCAGAGAATATTGATTGGTCGATCTAGTAGAATTGGTTGAGCGGTTTAGGTTGAATACCTAAACTGCTTTTTTTTTTGCTATAATGTAGTACAAAACAAAAAGTGAGAGTGGTGACAATGATGGCTGGAACATTTATTTCGTTTGAGGGACCTGATGGAGCTGGAAAGACGTCTGTACTGCGTGCAATCGTCGCTCGGCTACAACCGGTATTGGGAGAGCGGCTGTTGTTAACGCGTGAACCTGGTGGGACGGGGAACAAAATTGCAGAGGCTATCCGTGATTTAGTGCTAGATTCTGCGAATACCGAGATGGATAAGAAGACGGAGGCGTTGTTATACGCAGCGTCACGTCGGCAACATTTGGTTCAGACAATTTTACCAGCGCTTGCGGCTAATAAAGTTGTGATTACAGATCGCTATGTCGACAGTTCAATTGCCTATCAGGGTGGCGGTCGCGAAATTGGTACCGATGCAGTCACGGCGATTAACGACTTTGCAATCGAAGGGATGATGCCGACGGCAACGGTATACTTAGATATCCGACCGGAAGTCGGTCTCAATCGCATTCAAACGACTCGTCAAGATGAAGTGAATCGTTTGGACGTAGAGGCCTTATCATTCCACCAACGGGTTTCTGATGCTTACCATGCGCTAGCGGCGGCGGATCCAGAGCGCTTTTTGATAATTGATGCAGAACAAAATTTAGATGCGGTGATTGCTGACACATGGGCAGCATTGGCACCGGTACTCGGTTTAAAGGACTAGGAGGTTCGGCTTATGAAGATGGTTATCGCGATTGTGCAAGATAAAGATGCGAACAAGTTAGGTTTAGAATTTGTTAAGGCCAATGTGCGTGCCACGCGTTTGGCAACTTCAGGTGGCTTCCTCCGTTCAGGAAACACAACGTTTATGGTCGGAATTGAAGATGACCGTGTGGCTGAAGTGTTAGGGATTATCAAAGAGACGTCACACATGCGTAAGCAATTTATGACGCCAGCGGTTAGCTTGGACGTTTCAATGGAGTCAACAGCTACAACGCCGATGGAAGTTCAAGTTGGTGGGGCTACGGTGTTTGTTCAAGATATTGAACAATTCCACCGCTTCTAAGGAGTGCAGATGGACGCCAAAGAATTAATTGCACAGGCAAATGCGCAACAACCGCAATTAATTGCGCAATTCAAACAGGCGGTGGCAAGTGACCAGCTTGCCCACGCCTTTTTGTTTACTGGACCACGTGGCCGTGGCCAAGGGCTAGTAGCGAATTGGCTAGCAATGCGCCTGATGTGTCGTAACGTAACGGCGGAGGGCCAACCGGATGGGATGTGTGATCAGTGCCAACGTATTTCGTCTAATGAACACCCAGACGTGATTCAATTAGCACCTGATGGCAATAGTATCAAAGTCGATCAAGTTCGCTTCTTGCGGGATGAGTTTACCAAGACAGCGGTTGAAGGTAACCAAAAAGTCTTTATCGTTGCTGGTGCTGATACGATGACGAGTAGTGCAGCAAACGGTCTACTGAAGTTTATCGAGGAACCTGTGGGGCAACAAACGGCGATTTTGATTGCTGAAAACCGGGCACAAATTTTGCCAACAGTGGTGTCACGCACCCAGGTGGTTGATTTTCCAGCATTAGGGCCCGAACAGATGCAGTCATCATTAATGGCGGTCGGTTTCAATGCAACCCAAGCTGATTTAGTTCGGACGCTCACTGACAGCAGTGAGGTGGCGGCTGGGTGGTTGGTTGATGATTGGTTTCAACAAGCTGAGCAGGCCGTTGGCAACCTGGTGACAGCAACACTCAAGAAAGACGATACCGCCTTTACAATGGTGCAAACGAATTTGGTGCCATTAGCTGGTGAACTAGATCGGGCGCGTGTCTTACTTGCGATGATGGCACAAGCTTGGCGTGACATTTTACTAAGCCGAACGGGCGACGTACCAGTGCGCTTTTCAGCTGGTAGTACCTGGCAACGTGATGGACAACGTTATACGACGGCGACGTTGTTAGCTGTCCTGGATATCGTCTTAGCGGCGCCACAACGATTACAAAAGAACATCAATTTCCAAACGACAGTCGAATCGACGGTTTTGGAAAGTCAATTTAAGTTAGCAGGTTTATCATGAATCAACAAAAGAGTTTTGCCACACACACCACGGGTACGCTGTATCTAGTACCAACGCCCATTGGGAACCTGGGTGACATGACCGCGCGTTCAATTGACACGTTGAAAGCGGTCGCGGTGATTGCGGCCGAAGATACCCGTCATACGCAACAATTGTTGAATCAATTCGATATTCAAACTAAACAAGTGTCGTTCCATGAACATAATAAGGAGACACGCATTCCAGAATTGGTGGCGCGCTTAGCTGCTGGTGAGGATGTTGCGCAAGTTTCTGATGCCGGGATGCCATCTATTTCTGACCCGGGGCACGAATTGGTTAAGGCGGTGGTGGCCCAAAATATTCCGGTTGTACCGTTACCAGGGGCGAGTGCAGGTATTACGGCGTTGATTGCCTCAGGTCTTACACCGCAACCGTTCATGTTTTATGGTTTCCTGGCTCGCAAGCCAAAAGAACAACTATCGGAATTACAGAATCTAAATAGCCACACGGAAACGATGATTTTTTATGAGGCACCACACCGTTTGGCCAAAACGCTGCAAATAATTGTGAAGGCATTTGGCCCCGAACGTCAGGTAGTCTTAGCACGTGAGCTAACGAAGCGCTACGAGGAGTTCTTGCGTGGGACAGCGCAAGAGTTGGCAGATTGGGCGAATGAAAATGAAGTGCGAGGGGAATTTGTGATGATGGTGGCAGGAAATGATAACCCAGTTACTGAAGCAGATGATGACCCACTCGCCGATATGACACCAGTGCAAGCGGTCCGTGCTCTGGTTGAATCAGGCATGAAAGCCACGGCTGCTGTGAAGCAAATTGCTAAGGCCCGTGACTTGGACCGACAAGCCTTGTACTTGGAATACCAAGGAGAAAATTAGAACAATGGCAGAAATATACAGTATGCAACACCAAGTGCTGTACTACGAAGCAGACGTAACAGGTAAGTTGAGCTTACCAATGATTTTTAATCTAGCTGTCCTAAGCTCGACCCAACAAAGTGTTGATCTTGAGGTGGGACCAGATTTTGTCCACACACAAGGGATTGGTTGGATTATTTTACAGCACATGGTTGAAATTAATCGCCGACCAAGAATCGGCGAGAATTTAACGTTGCAAACGCTGGCTAAGGAGTTTAATCCCTTCTTTTCCAAGCGCATGTACCGGATTCTTGATGAAGCCGGTAATGTGCTTGTTGAAATCGATGCGTTGTACGCCATGATTGATATGGAACGTCGTCGCATAGCGCGCATTCCACAAGAGATGGTGGATGCGTATGAACCAGAACGGGTTAAGAAGATTCCACGTCAACCAGAGCCACAACATATGATTGCAGATATTCCGGTGGATGTGACGCAAGAATATGTGGTGCGCTATTTGGATATCGATTCAAACCAACACGTGAATAATTCAAAGTACTTTGACTGGATTCAAGACGTGTTGGATCATGATTTTGTGAAGACCCATGAACCAAAGCGCTTGAACATTAAGTACGAGCACGAAGTTTTGTTGGGCGACACAATTAAGTCAGAAGCCCAAACATTGGAAGATGCCACAATTCACCGCATTTGGTCAGGTGATACTTTGTCAGCTGAGGCGGCAATCGAATGGACGGACGCTGAAAATTAAGCTAAACTAAGAAGTAATAAATTATTTAGGAGATACAAACATGGCCATTTTGGTACTTGGTGGAGCCGGATACATCGGTTCACACATGGTTGATACGTTGTTGTCAGATGGACGTGACGTGGTGGTTGTCGACAACTTGTTGACAGGTCACCGTGCTGCGGTTCCGGCAGGAGTGCCTTTTTACGAAGTAGATATTCGTGATAAGGCAGCTTTGCGTGAGGTTTTTGAAAAGGAAAATATTGAACAAGTGGTGCACTTTGCTGCTTCTTCGATTGTCCCAGAATCAATGGCTGATCCGCTAAAGTACTTCGATAACAACACGGCTGGAATGATTGCTTTGTTGGAAGTGATGCTGAAGTTTGACGTGAAGCAAATTGTCTTCTCATCAACGGCTGCAACTTACGGTATTCCTGAAGAAAACCCAATTAAGGAAACGACGCCACAAAACCCAATCAACCCATATGGTGAGTCAAAGCTTCAAATGGAACACATCATGAAGTGGGCTGATGAAGCTTACGGTTTGAAGTGGGTTGCCTTGCGTTACTTCAACGTTGCGGGTGCTAAGGCTGATGGTTCAATTGGTGAAGATCACCCAGTCGAGACGCACTTGGTGCCAATTATCTTGCAAACGGCTTTGGGTCAACGTGAGAAGATTATGATGTTTGGGGATGACTACAACACCCCAGACGGCTTCAATGTGCGTGACTATGTACACGTTATGGATTTGGCCAACGCGCACGTTTTGGCTTTAGACTACTTAGCAAAGGGTAACGAGTCAAATCAATTTAACTTGGGTTCAGCCAACGGCTTCTCAGTAAAGCAAATGGTTGAAGCAGCACGCGAAGCAACGGGTAAGGAAATCCCTGCCGAAGTTGGTCCACGTCGTGCCGGAGACCCAGACTCATTGGTGGCTTCTTCAGCTAAGGCCCGCGAAGTGCTGGGATGGGCGCCGAAGTATGATGACGTTAAGGAAATTATCAAGACGGCATGGACTTGGCACCAACAACACCCACACGGTTACGAAGATCGTTAAAAATCAATTAATAAACCCTAGAGTTTACCACTCTGGGGTTTTTGTGTTAATCCAGAAAAAATGCGGTAAAATAGCAGTTAGACATTTACGCGTAAAAAATGATGGGAGAAAGGTAATCATGAAGATTATTGCCTTTGATACAAGCAATCAGCCACTCAGTGTGGCGTTGTTTGAAGATGACAAACTAATTGGGCAACGGGAGACGAATGTTGCCAAAAATCACTCAGTACAATTGTTGCCTTTTATTGACGAACTAATTCGTGAAGCTGGTTGGCAACCATCAGACCTAGACCGAGTAATTGTGAGCCAAGGGCCAGGATCGTATACGGGCTTGCGGATTGCGGTGACGACAGCAAAAACATTGGCCTTTACATTGCAGATTGCGTTGCAAGGGGTCTCAAGTTTGGCAGTCTTAGCAACGAATGTGGTGCGGTCTGATGCGGTGATTGTACCGATTATGGATGCCCGGAATGACAATTTGTATGCGGGAGGGTATGTCCGCGACAATGATCGCCTGGTCCAGGTTGCGCCAGACCGGCATACCAATGTGCCAAAGTTGATTGCAATGCTTCGTGAAGAGCAACGGCCAGTTGTGTTAGTTGGTGAATGGGCGCGCTTTGTAGATGATTTTCAAGCGACACTGCCAGAAGTGATATTTGCTGAAGATAATTTGCCACATGCAGCTAATATGATGATGCTAACAACGGGCACACCGGTACTAATGGAGATAACTGATATTCATCAATTTGTGCCAAATTATTACCGACTTTCACAAGCTGAGGCAGATTGGGCAAAGGCACACCCTGATGCAGGTGATGGCGTTTATGTGGAAAAGGTTTAAAAACTGGTTACACTGGCAAATGCATCCGCTACCAAAGAGCCTACGAGAATTTAAGCAGACGGTCAGCGTCAAAGGGTTCGATTTTGAATTGGTGCCGGCACAGTATCAAGATGTTGATAAAATGGTGGAATTGGAACGGGAAGCTTACCACGGGGAAGAACCGTGGTCTGCTGATATTTTCCATAGCGAGTTACATCGTTCACGCGAACGGTTATATGTCATCGTTCGCGAACCTGAAACTGGCGCGATGGTAGCCTATATCGGTGCGGCTTTCCGCCCAGGCATCCACGAGGTGCATATTACCAATGTGACCGTTGCACCGCACTGGCAGGGACGAGGTATTGGTACCTTCTTATTGATGTATATGATGACGGTTGCTAAGCAAATTCGCTTTAATCGGATGTCACTGGAAGTACGAGTGTCTAATACAGGTGCCCAACGGCTCTATGAACGTTTAGGGTTCCAAGTAGTGCGACGCAAAGCACATTATTATGAAGACAACGGGGAAGATGCGCTGGACATGGCGCAGATTCTCGGGAGAAAAACAGATGGATTTTACGTTCAGAAATGAAACGACAACTGAGGAACTTTATGCAATTGCCAAGGCGGCGTACAAAGGATCGCCTTGGTCAAAACAAGCCTTTGCAAATGATTTAAAAAACAAATTTGCCCGTTACATGGTTATTGAAGTTGATGGCGAACCGATTGGGTTTGTTGGTGGGACACATTTAGGTGAAGACCTTGAAATTACTAACGTTGCCATCATGCCGGGCGTTCAGGGGCAACATTTAGGTGAGCGCCTGTTGCGTCAATGGTTAATTAGCTTCGATGCAGGTACACGTATTTTACTTGAAGTGCGCCAAGGTAATAAACGAGCAATCAAATTATATGAGCGACTAGGTTTTATTATTTATAACATTCGCGAGGATTATTATCGCGATCCGAAAGAAGATGCATATCTAATGGATGTCACGTTACCATTAGCAACGGAATAGGAGGACAAGATGGCGCGATACATAATGGCATTTGAATCGAGTGCCGACGAAACCAGTGTTGCCATTGTTAAAGATGGTGTTGAAATCGTGAGCTTGGAGACAGCTACTCAGATTAAAAGTCATCAACGTTTTGGTGGCATTGTGCCGGAAGTTGCTAGTCGTCACCACATTGAACAGGTAACGGTATTAGCTGATGCCGCTTTACAGGATGCCGGATTAACATATCAAGATTTGACGGCAATCGCAGTTACTCAAGGGCCTGGCTTGGTTGGGGCCCTGTTGATTGGGGTGACGGCAGCTAAGACGATTGCCTGGGCGCATCAATTACCGTTAGTGCCGGTTATTCACTTAGCAGGTCATATCAGTGCGGCGAACTTCGTGGCGCCCATCCAATACCCGGCCTTAGCATTGATGGTTTCAGGTGGGCACACGGAATTGGTTTTGATGCGTGAGGAATACGATTACCTTGTAATCGGTGATACGCGTGATGATGCTGCTGGTGAAAGTTACGATAAGGTTGGTCGAACGATGGGGCTCCAATATCCATCAGGTAAGACAATAGATGAGATGGCGCACCAAGGTGGACCCACATATGATTTGCCACGCGCACTCATGAACGATGATCGCTATGATTTTTCATTTTCGGGCTTGAAGAGCGCGGTGATTAACTTAATGCATAATGCGGATCAACGTGGCGAAACGGTTGACCATATTAACTTAGCGGCTTCCTTCCAAGCAGCTGTGGTTGAGGTCTTAGTCGCTAAGACACGACGGGCACTGCAAAACTATCCTGTGAAATCATTTATTGTAGCTGGCGGAGTTGCTGCCAACCGTGGTCTGCGTGATGGGCTAACGGCAATGATGGCTGAATTTCCCGAGGCGGCGTTTATTCCCGTGCCAATCAAGTTGGCTGGCGACAACGCAGCGATGATTGGTGCAGCTGGGGATATCGCATATCGGCATGGTAAGCGTGGTGATTGGTCATTAAATGCTAATCCAGCCCTTGAATTCGATTATTTAGAAGAATACTAATAAAAAGCGCGTAACAACTTTTTTCAGCTGTTACGTGCTTTTCTTCTATCATAGTAATGCAGAATTAATCGTTACGGGTGAGCAACGTTTGACTGATATTGATTAAGACACGCTTTGATTCGTGTTCAGGCATATCAGTCAGTCGTTCTAGGGCTGTGTTAGTATAAGCAACCGCCATGTCTTCGGCAACGGATAGTGCACCAGAGCCTCGGACCAACTCGCCTAGGTGAACGGCTTCATTGTCGGTAATCGTAGCACCTTTGGCGAGTAGCGATTGAATCTCCTCGTTGTTTTGCATGGCAATAATCAAAGGCGCTGAGTAGACCCCTTCGCGGACGTCGTTCAAGATTGGCTTACCTAAGGTTGTGCTATCAGCACTGTAATCGAGTAAGTCATCAAGGATTTGGAAGGCCATACCAACGTTGTAGGCAAAGTCAGTTGCGAGGCCCGCAAAATCTTTTGGGGCACGACTGGCAGCGATCCCTAAGTTGGCTGCTAATACAAAGAGGGCAGCTGTCTTACCAGCAATTTGATCTTCATAATTTGCGATGGTCATATCACGCTTGTAGTGATTTGTCCGTTGGGTTAGCTCACCAGATAGGATACGTTCTAGGTAACGTGTGGCCATCCGAACAACGTTAATGTCGTCTGTGTTATCAGCCAACGAACGGAATGTTACGGCGAAGAGGTAATCTCCCGTATACGCAGCAACATCCTTACCAAATCGTGACTGAACAGATTCGGCGTGACGTCGCTTGGGTGAGTCGTCGATGATGTCGTCATGGACAAGTGAGGCTGTATGCAACATTTCTACCGTTGCAGCCAGGTTCAATAATGGTTCACGCTCCGCTGGGAAGAAACGACCAATCAGAATTGTAAATGCAGGGCGTAGCAATTTGCCACCATGCGAGAACATATCTATAAGGGCGGCTTCGACGTCAGCGTCATTGGCGTCTAGGTTAGCTTCGATACGATCTAATACCCCTTGCAGCTCCTTGCGAATAGCAGGGAACTCATCCCATATTGGATGTAATGTTGTTTGTGAATGCGTCATAAGATCGGGAAACTCCTTAATTACTACTATATGTATAGTTGAAATAGGTTAGCCAAAATGTCGAATACCCATAGTCAACATAACTGTATGTGTAAACTAAGTACTATTATATAGGAATCATCATGAATAAACACGATAATTTCGACGCACAAGAATTGAAAAGAAATTCGTAAACATAAAGAGTGGTAATTATTTAAAAAATTAGTTATTATGGTTTCCGGAATTAGTTATGAAACCGGCGTGAAAAAAGGTGATATGTTTGTCACAACAAAGTTGGCGAAAAAGCTTGCTAATACTTTTAGTATGCTGTATTATATTCTAGTACGTTAAATACGGGTGGGTATTTCCCACGGTATATTAGTGTGCCATCGACAAGCGATGATGTGGGAGGTTGCGACACACCCGGCAGCATTGCCACGGGGCCCATTGCCATGGAGCTCTTTGGGGTGCGTCGGTAGTTTCCACGGAGTTAGTTTCATATTCCAATATGGACGAAGGGAGAATTTATATCATGGCAAGTAAGAAGATTCGTATCCGTTTGAAGGCGTACGAGCACAAGATCTTGGATGCTTCAGCAGAAAAGATTGTTGAAACGGCAAAGCGTACAGGTGCTGAAATTTCAGGTCCTATTCCATTGCCTACTGAGCGTACGTTGTACACGGTTTTGCGTTCACCACACAAGCACAAGGATTCACGTGAGCAATTCGAAATGCGCACTCACAAGCGTTTGATCGACATCGTGAACCCAACTGCTAAGACGGTTGATGCTTTGTCAAAGCTTGAATTGCCAAGCGGTGTTGACATCGAAATCAAGTTGTAATTTTTACAACACAACAACAAACAACAACTTGCCTGATTAAGCATTTAACTGATCAAAAATTTAGATTTACTATTCAAAGGAGATAGTCATGACTACTAAGGGTATCTTAGGCCGCAAAGTCGGCATGACTCAGGTATTCACTGAGAACGGTGAGCTTATCCCCGTAACGGTAATTGAAGCTATGCCAAACGTAGTTCTCCAAGTTAAGACTTTGGAAAACGACGGTTACAACGCAGTTCAATTGGGTTACCAAGACAAGCGTGCCGTTTTGAGCAACAAGCCTGAGCAAGGTCACGTTGCCAAGGCAAACACGGCCCCTAAGCGCTACATTCGTGAAATCCGCGACGCTGAGGGAGAATTCAATGTTGGGGATGAAGTTAAGGTTGATATTTTCGCTGCTGGCGAAGCTGTTGACGTAACTGGAATCACAAAGGGTCATGGTTACCAAGGTAACATCAAGAAGGATGGCCAATCACGTGGTCCTATGGCGCACGGTTCTCGTTACCACCGTCGACCTGGTTCATTGGGTGCCATCATCAACCGCGTCTTCAAGGGTAAGAAGTTGCCTGGACGCATGGGTAACCACAAGCGCACTGTACAAAACTTGCAAGTAGTTCGCGTTGACGTAGAAAACAACGTGATCTTGGTTAAGGGTAATGTTCCTGGTGCCAACAAGTCACTTGTTACTGTTAAGTACTCTGTTAAGGCTAAGTAATAAGGACGAAGGGAGGAAACTAACATGACTAAGGTTGCTTTGTTTAAGCAAGACGGCTCAAACGCCGGTGAGATCGAGTTGAACGACTCAATCTTCGGAATCGAGCCAAACAACAACGTTGTTACCGACGCTGTTTTGATGCAACGCGCATCAATGCGTCAAGGTACTCACGCCGTTAAGAATCGTTCAGCGGTTTCAGGTGGTGGTAAGAAGCCTTGGCGTCAAAAGGGAACTGGACGTGCCCGTCAAGGTTCAATCCGTTCTCCACAATGGCGTGGTGGTGGTATTGTCTTCGGACCTACGCCACGTTCATACGCCTACAAGTTGCCAAAGAAGGTTTACCGTTTGGCATTGAAGTCAGTGTTGTCACAAAAGGTTTTGGACTCAGCTTTGGTTGTTGTCGATGCATTGTCATTCGACGCTCCTAAGACTAAGGAATTCAAGGCAGTTTTGAACAACTTGAACGTAAACGAAAAGACGTTGGTTGTCTTGGACGATGATAACGCTAACGCAGCATTGGCAGCACGTAACTTGGAAAACGTTACTGTTATGACTGCAAAGGGTGTTAACGTGCTTGACGTAATCAACAACGATAAGTTGGTTGTAGTTCAATCAGCTTTGGCACAAGTTGAGGAGGTTTTGGCATAATGGACGCACGCGATATCATTTTGCGCCCGGTCATCACTGAACAAACGATGAGCGTTTTGGATGAAAAGCGTTACACGTTTGAAGTTGATGTTCGCGCCACTAAGCCACAAATTAAGCGCGCTATTGAAGAGATTTTCGATGTTAAGATCGAAAAGATCAACACGGCGAACGTACGTGGTAAGTTGAAGCGTCAAGGACGTTTCGCTGGTTACACTAAGAAGCGTAAGAAGGCAACTGTTAAGTTGACTGCCGCTTCTAAGGACATTCAATTGTTCAACGAAAACTAATTAGGAGGAAATTAGCGTGGCTATCAAGAAGTACAAGCCAACCTCTAACGGTCGTCGTAACATGACGTCTTCAGATTTTGCTGAAATCACTAAGACGACGCCTGAAAAGAGCTTGTTGGAATCAAAGTCAAACACTGGTGCTCGTAACTCATACGGTCACATGACTGTGCGCCACCGTGGTGGTGGACACAAGCGCCAATACCGTATTATCGACTTCAAGCGTACAAAGGATGATGTTCCAGCTAAGGTTGTTGCGATCGAATACGATCCAAACCGTACTGCTAACATCGCTTTGTTGCAATACACTGATGGTACTAAGGCATATATCTTGGCGCCTAAGGGCTTGGAAGTTGGAATGACTGTTCAATCAGGGCCTGAAGCCGACATCAAGGTCGGAAACGCTTTGCCATTGGCAAACATCCCTGACGGAACACAAATCCACAACATCGAGTTGAAGCCTGGTAAGGGTGGTCAATTAGCCCGTTCTGCCGGTGCATCAGCACAATTGTTGGGTAAGGAAGGAAAGTACGTACTTGTTCGCTTGCAATCAGGTGAAGTACGTATGATTTTGGCCGTTAACCGTGCCACAGTTGGAGTTGTTGGTAACGAACAACACTCATTGATCAACTGGGGTAAGGCTGGTCGTCGTCGTTGGAAGGGTCAACGTCCACACGTTCGTGGATCAGTTATGAATCCTAACGATCACCCAC
The DNA here is from genome assembly GCF_004521965.1 of Weissella cibaria. Lineage (GTDB taxonomy): Bacteria > Bacillota > Bacilli > Lactobacillales > Lactobacillaceae > Weissella > Weissella cibaria_A. The sequence goes on from NZ_SDGK01000065.1 coordinate 46,002, forward strand.
ACGGTGGTGGTGAAGGAAAGGCTCCTGTTGGACGCCCATCACCAATGTCACCATGGGGTAAGAAGACTGCCGGTAAGAAGACGCGTAACAAGAAGGCTCGTTCAACGAAGTTCATTGTTCGCGGTCGTAAGGGCAAGTAATCACTTACACTCCGTAATTAATTAGTTTTTAGCAAACGAGAGGAGGACCTTAAAATGGGTCGTAGCCTGAAGAAGGGACCATTTGCTGACGCTCACTTGTTGAAGAAGGTTGAAGAAGCCAACGCTTCAGAAAAGCAAGCTGTCATCAAGACATGGTCACGTCGTTCAACGATTTTCCCTAGCTTTATTGGATTGACTTTTGCTGTTTACGATGGACGTAAGCACGTGCCAGTTTTGGTACAAGAAGACATGGTCGGTCACAAGCTTGGTGAGTTCGTCCCTACGCGTACGTTCCGCGGACACGCAGCAGACGATAAGAAGACTAAGCGCAAGTAATATAGGAGGACAATACAATGGCTGAACAAATCACGTCAGCACGCGCCACAGCGAAGATCGTTCGTGTCGCTCCACGTAAGGTCCGCCTAGTGCTTGACCAAGTTCGTGGTAAGTCTGTGGCTGAGGCATTTGCAATTCTGCAATTCTTGCCAAACCACAGCTCAGAAGATGTATACAAGGTGTTGAACTCAGCAGTTGCTAACGCTGAGAACAACTTCTCACTAGATCGCGAAGATTTGGTAGTTGCAGAAGCCTTTGCTAACGAAGGACCAACGCTAAAGCGTTTCCGTCCACGTGCCAAGGGTTCAGCTTCACCAATCAACAAGCGTACAAGCCACATCACGATTGTGGTAAAAGAAAAGTAAGGAGGATTGAGTCATGGGTCAAAAGATTAACCCAACTGGTATGCGTGTCGGCATCATCCGCGACTGGGATGCTAAGTGGTACGCGAACAAGAAGGACTACGCAACGGCTTTGCACGAAGATTTGAAGTTGCGTAAGTACATCGAGACTAAGTTGGCTGACGCATCAGTTTCACGTATCGAAATTGAGCGTACTGCTAACCGCGTGAACATCTCAATCCACACTGCTAAGCCAGGTATGGTTATTGGTAAGGGTGGTTCTGAAGTTGATGCATTGCGTAACGAACTTTCAAAGTTGGTTGCTAAGGGCGAGCGTGTCCACATCAACATCATTGAGATTAAGAAGCCTGATTTGGACGCCCACTTGGTAGGTTCACAAGTTGCATCTGACTTGGAGCGCCGTGTAGCATTCCGTCGTGCAATGCGTGGTGCTATCCAACGTGCAATGCGTGCTGGTGCCAAGGGTATCAAGACGCAAGTTTCTGGACGTATCAATGGAGCTGACATTGCTCGAGTAGAGCAATACACTGAGGGTACGGTGCCTTTGCACACATTGCGTGCTGACATCGACTACTCATGGGATGAGGCAACAACTACTTACGGTCAATTGGGTGTTAAGACTTGGATTTACCGTGGTGATATTTTGCCAGAGAAAAAGTCTGTAAAGAAGCAAGGAGGCGAGTAACATGCTAGTACCAAAGCGTGTAAAGTACCGCCGTCCACACCGTGGAAAGATGCGCGGTGAGGCCAAGGGTGGTAAGACAGTTACATTTGGTGAGTTTGGATTGCAAGCCACTGAATCACACTGGATCTCAAACCGTCAAATCGAGGCTGCTCGTATTGCTATGACGCGTCACATGAAGCGTGGTGGTCAAGTTTGGATCAAGATTTTCCCACACTTGTCATACACTTCTAAGGGTGTTGGTGTTCGTATGGGTAACGGTAAGGGTACTCCAGACGGATGGGTTGCACCTGTTAAGCGCGGCAAGGTAATGTTTGAAGTTGCCGGTGTTCCTGAAGAGGTTGCCCGCGAAGCCTTGCGTCTTGCATCTAACAAGTTGCCAGTCAAGACTAAGATCTTGACTCGCCAAGTGGAGGGTGAATAATGAAGATCAAGGATCTACAAAACGAAATCAAGGGTCTCAGCCAAGCTGAGTTGGTTGCCAAGGAAAAGAGCTACAAGGAAGAATTGTTCAACTTGCGTTTCCAATTAGCTACTGGTCAACTTGAGAACACGGCTCGATTGTCAGAAGTACGTAAGCAAATCGCACGTATCAAGACGGTCATTCGTCAACAAGAATTGAACAAGTAGACTAAGAGAGGAGACCGATATGACTGAAGCTCGTAACGCACGTAAGGTTTACCAAGGCCGCGTGGTTTCTGATAAGATGGACAAGACAATCACTGTTGCCATCGAAACTTACAAGAACCACCCAGTTTATGGTAAGCGTGTTAAGTACACGAAGAAGTTTAAGGCTCACGATGAAAACAACGAAGCTAAGCAAGGTGACATTGTACGCATCATGGAGACGCGTCCAACGTCAGCTACAAAGCGCTTCCGTTTGGTAGAAATCGTCGAGAAGGCCGTTATTATCTAATCGTTTAATCTCGAATCTTACCAATAACGGAAGGAGGACAAAATCGTGATTCAACAAGAGAGTCGTTTGAAGGTTGCTGACAATTCTGGTGCACGTGAGATCTTGACTATCAAGGTTTTGGGTGGATCAGGTCGTAAGTTCGCCGGTATCGGTGACATGATCGTCGCAACTGTTAAGCAAGCTATTCCTGGTGGTACTGTAAAGAAGGGTGACGTCGTTAAGGCTGTTATCGTTCGTACTGTTTCAGGAGTTCACCGTGCTGATGGTTCATACATCAAGTTCGATGAGAACGCTGCAGTCATCGTAAAGGATGACAAGAGCCCTGTAGGTACACGTATCTTCGGACCTGTTGCGCGTGAATTGCGTGACAATGATTACATGCGTATTGTGTCATTGGCACCTGAAGTATTGTAATTACCATCATTAAATCAAGGAGGAAGCCTCGCATGTTTGTGAAGACTGGTGACAAGGTTAAGGTTATCGCCGGCAAGGACAAGGGCAAGGAAGGTGTAGTCGTAAAGACTTTGGCCGCCAAGGACCGAGTTGTTGTCGAAGGTGTGAACATTGTAAAGAAGCACCAAAAGCCAAACAACCAATACCCACAAGGTGGAATTGTTGAGCTTGAAGCTCCAATCCACGTTTCAAACGTACAATTGCTTGACCCTTCTACTAACGAACCAACTAAGGTTGGTTACAAGGTTGAAGATGGTAAGAAGGTACGTTTTGCTAAGAAGTCTGGAACGACTTTGGCATAATTTCTAGGTGAAAGGAGGAAATCATTATCATGGCAAATCGCTTGAAGGAAAAGTACGTCAATGAAGTAACGCCTTCATTGATCGAAAAGTTTGAGTACTCATCAATCATGCAAGCACCTAAGATCGAAAAGATCGTGCTTAACATGGGTGTTGGTGACGCTGTATCAAACTCAAAGAACTTGGATGAAGCTGTTGCTGAATTGGAATTGATTGCTGGTCAAAAGCCAGTTATCACTCGCGCTAAGAAGTCAATCGCTGGCTTCCGTTTGCGTGAGGGGATGGCAATCGGTACTAAGGTTACTTTGCGTGGTGAGCGTATGTACGACTTCTTGGATAAGTTGATCAACGTTTCATTGCCACGTGTTCGTGACTTCCGTGGAGTTTCACCAAAGGCCTTTGATGGTCGTGGAAACTACACGTTGGGAATTCGTGAACAACTTATTTTCCCAGAAATTGATTACGATCAAGTTAACCGTGTCCGTGGTTTGGATATTGTCGTTGTTACGACTGCCAACACTGACGAAGAAGGTCGTGAATTGCTTACTCAATTGGGTATGCCTTTCGCAAAGTAATCATTCACTGATTTACAGTAATTAATAATAGGAGGCAAACATCAATGTCAATGACTGACCCAATTGCAGATTTTTTGACTCGCATTCGTAACGCGAACATGGTTCGCCACGATTCAGTTGAAGTTCCTGCATCAAAGATCAAGAAGGACATCGCCGAGATCTTGAAGAACGAAGGCTTTGTTCGCGACGTTGAATACATTGAAGATGACAAGCAAGGTGTCATCCGTGTCTTCCTTAAGTACGGTACTGACAAGACTCGCGTTATCACTGGTTTGAAGCGTATTTCAAAGCCAGGATTGCGTTCATACGTCAAGGCAGATGCTGTACCTAAGGTTTTGAACGGCTTGGGTATCGCTATCATCTCAACTTCTGAAGGTGTCATCACCGATAAGGAAGCTCGCGCCAAGAAGATTGGTGGCGAGGTATTGGCTTACGTCTGGTAATAAATAAAATCTAATAAGGAGGTGTCTACCGATGAGTCGTATTGGTAACAAGGTTTTGACTTTGCCTGCTGGCGTTGAATTGTCACGCGAAGGTAACGTCGTTACTGTTAAGGGACCTAAGGGTGAACTTTCACGCGAAGTCGCTTCACAAATCGAGTTCACTGTGGACGGTACAGAAGTAACATTCACTCGTCCTTCAGATGAAGGACGTATCAAGGCACTTCACGGAACTACTCGCGCTAACGTTGCAAACATGGTTGAAGGTGTAACTGATGGCTTCAAGAAGACTTTGAAGTTGGTCGGTGTCGGATACCGTGCTGCTAAGCAAGGCGACAAGCTTGTCTTGAACGTTGGTTACTCACACCCTGTTGAGTTTGAGGCCCGTGAAGGTTTGACCGTTGAAGTTCCTGATTCAACTACGATCACGGTTGAAGGAATCAACAAGCAATTTGTTGGTGACTTGGCCGCTGAAATCCGTGCCGTACGCGCACCTGAGCCATATAAGGGTAAGGGTATCCGTTACGAGAACGAATACGTTGCACGTAAGGAAGGTAAGACTGGTAAGTAATCTTAAGCTTATAGCTTAAGGCCCGGGCGCAACGTCTCGGGATTTACTTGTTAGTATATCTTTCGAATATATGTAAAAGAGGTTACGAACATGATTACGAAGTCAGACAAGAACAAGGTGCGTCAACGCCGACACACGCGCGTTCGTGGAAAGATTTCTGGTACTGCTGAGCGCCCACGCTTGAACGTTTACCGTTCTAACAAGAACATCTACGCGCAATTAATTGATGACGTAGCGGGTGTGACGCTTGCTAGTGCCTCAACTTTGGACAAGTCAGTTGAGACTGCTCCAAAGACTGAACAAGCAGCAAAGGTTGGAGCTTTGATCGCAGAACGCGCCAAGGCTGCTAACATCGAAGTTGTTGTATTTGACCGTGGTGGTTACTTGTACCACGGTCGTGTGCAATCTTTGGCTGAAGCTGCTCGTGAAGCTGGTTTGAAGTTCTAAGGGAAGGAGGAAATTTAACATGGCTTTTATCGATGCAAACAAGCTCGGCGAGCTTGAAGAAAACGTTGTTGCCATCAACCGTGTTACCAAGGTTGTTAAGGGTGGACGCCGCTTGCGTTTCGCTGCTTTGGTAGTTGTTGGTGACCGTAACGGACACGTTGGTTTTGGTACTGGTAAGGCACAAGAAGTGCCTGAAGCTATTCGCAAGGCCGTTGAAGCTGCAAAGCGCAACATCGTTGCAGTTCCAACTGTCGGTACGACCCTTCCTCACTCTGCAAATGGTGTCTTTGGCGGTGGTCGCATCTTGCTTAAGCCTGCCGTTGAAGGATCTGGAGTGGCAGCTGGTGGTGCTGCTCGTGCCGTTTTGGAATTGGCTGGTGTTGCCGACGTGACTGCAAAGTCATTGGGATCAGCAACTCCAATTAACGTTGTGCGCGCAACTTTCGATGCAATCAACTCATTGAAGAACGCTGAAGAAGTTGCTGAATTGCGTCAGGTCTCACTTGAGCACTTGGCAGATTAAGGAGGCAGAAAATGGCTGAACAAGTTAAGATTACTCTTGTTAAGAGTGCTGCCCACCGTTTGCCAAAGCAACGTGCGATTGTTAAGGCCCTTGGTTTGAACAAGGTCTCATCATCAGTCGTGTTGCCTGACAACGCAGCAACGCGTGGTGCAGTGTTTAAGATTGCTCACTTGGTTACTGTTGAAGTAGTTAAGTAAGCATATAAATAGATTGCTTTGAAGGAGGTACAACCTAATGAAGCTTAATGAACTCCAAGTTGCTGAAGGTTCACGCAACGTCCGCAACCGTGTTGGGCGTGGTGAGTCATCAGGTAACGGTAAGACTGCTGGACGTGGTCAAAAGGGTCAAAAGGCTCGTGGTAAGGTACGTTTGGGCTTTGAAGGTGGACAAATGCCTTTGTTCCGTCGTAAGCCAAAGCGTGGTTTCACGAACATCAACCGCAAGGAATACGCTGTTGTAAACCTTGACGTATTGAACCAATTCGATAACGGAACTGAAGTTTCACCAGCATTGTTGGTCGAAGCTGGTATCGTTAAAAACGAATTGAGTGGCATTAAGATCTTGGCAAACGGTCAATTGGAAAAGTCATTGACTGTTAAGGCTAACAAGTTCTCAGCCGCTGCTGTTACGGCTATTGAAGCTGCCGGTGGTAAGACTGAGGTGATCTAATGCTGAAAACCGTGCTCAATTCACTGAAGGAAAAGGACATTCGCAGGAAGTTGATCTTTACTTTGTGGATTCTGATTGTTTACCGATTGGGTGCTTACATTACTGTGCCGGGTATTAACACGGCCGCACTTACTGAAGTAGCAAATTCTGGGCTCGGCAGCATTTTGAATATGTTTAGCGGTGGTGGTCTTACAAACTACTCATTGTTCGCAATGGGAGTTTCACCATACGTTACTGCACAAATCGTGGTACAGCTCCTACAAATGGATATTGTGCCACGATTTGTTGAATGGTCGAAACAAGGTGAAGTTGGTCGACGTAAGTTGAATCAAGTGACCCGCTATTTGACCATTGTTCTAGCGTTTGTCCAATCTATTGGAATTACCGCTGGATTCAATCAATTGAGTCAAGTTAAATTGGTAGAGACGCCAAATTTGGAAACGTACTTGTTGATCGGTTTCATCTTAACTGCGGGAACAATGTTTGCCGTTTGGTTGGGTGAGATGATTACTGAGCGCGGACTTGGTCAAGGTGTCTCAATGTTGATTTTTGCTGGTATCATTGCGCGTGTGCCAGCAGGTGTATACCAACTGTTCAAGGAACATATTCTCCAAGGTGACGACCCAGCGCGTGGGTGGGCATTCTTGGCTGGTATTTTGTTGATCTTTATCTTGGTTATCGCGTTTGTTACGTGGTTTAACCAAGCAATTCGCAAGATTCCAATGCAATATACACGTCGTTCAACGGGTTCAGGTAACTCATCTTACTTGCCGTTGAAGATTAATGTTGCGGGTGTTATCCCTGTTATCTTCGCTTCATCTTTGCTGGTAACGCCACAAACGATTTTGCAGGCTTTTGCAACTAAGTTTGCGGATGCAGGTTGGTACAACATTTTGATGCAATACCTATCACTGCAGACAATGCAGGGTGGTATTGTATACACGTTGTTGATTATCTTGTTTACATTCTTCTATGCCTTTGTTCAGGTTAATCCTGAAAAGGTTGCCGAGAATCTACAAAAGCAAGGTAGTTACATCGTGGGCGTCTGGCCTGGACGCGCCACTGAGAAGTGGTTGTCAGGTCTGCTGATGCGCTTGTCAGTAGTCGGCGCTTTGTTTCTAGGATTTGTTGCTTTGGTACCTATCCTAGCAACACACATCTTCGGGTTGGATAGTAACCTTGGAATGTCAGGAACATCAGTATTGATTGTCATTGGTGTGGCAATTGATCTGATTCGCCAACTTGAAGGATTGATGATGAAGCGGCAATATGTTGGATTTATTCAAGAAGGAGTCGAAGCAAAATGAGTTTAAATATCATGCTATTGGGCTTGCCAGGTGTTGGTAAGGGTACCCAAGCTGCCAAGATTGTGGAAGAGTACAACTTGCCGCACATCAGTACGGGTGACATGTTCCGTGCGGCTATGGCTAACGAAACTGAACTTGGGTTGAAGGCAAAGTCATTCATGGATGCCGGTAACTTGGTCCCTGACGAAGTTACGAATGGTATCGTTGCTGAACGTTTGGCAGAAGAGGATACGAAGGTTGGATTCATCCTTGATGGATTCCCTCGTAACTTGGACCAAGCAAAGGCATTGGATGAGATGTTGGCAAAGGACGGTCGTTCATTGGACGGTGTTCTTTACTTCACTGCTGATACTGATGTTTTGGTTGATCGTATGATGGCCCGTGGCCGTGCAGACGATACGCCTGAAGTGATTAAGAATCGCTTGGACGTTAACGGAAAGCTTACTGAGCCTATCGCTAAGTTCTATGCCCAAAAAGGTATCTTGAACAAGATCGACGGTGCTCGCGAGCTTGATGTAGTGTTCGCTGATGTAAAGACGTTACTTGATAATTTGAAGAACGCTTAATTATTTAACGAAGCTTTTATTGTTTAATTACAAGTAAGCATGTTATAATAACTTGTTACGTTCTCCATTGTCACAACTAAGGAGGCAGCAACGTGGCCAACGATGTTATTGAAATTTCTGGTGTGGTAAAGGAAACTTTGCCAAATGCCATGTTTACCGTTGAATTGGAAAACGGCGCCGCCATTCTAGCTCACGTGTCAGGGAAGATTCGTAAGAACTTTATTCGCATTTTGCCTGGTGATCGTGTGACGGTTGAAATGTCGCCATATGATTTGACTAAGGGACGTATTACGTACCGCTTTAAGTAGTCAACCATAAAAATATCCAAGGGAGGTAAATACCATGAAGGTTCGTCCATCTGTTAAGCCTATGTGCGATAACTGCAAGGTTATCAAGCGTAACGGTCGTGTGATGGTGATTTGCTCTGCAAACCCTAAGCACAAGCAACGTCAAGGTGCATAATTTGCATTTTGGTTGTAAAACTTATTAAATCTTTGTATAGGAGGTAATCGTAATGGCTCGTATTGCTGGTGTTGATTTGCCTCGCGACAAGCGTGTCGTGATCGCATTGACATATGTATATGGAATCGGTAACGCAACTGCCAAGAAGGTGTTGGAAGAAGCTAAGGTTTCTGAAGACGTTCGTGTTCGTGATTTGACTCCCGACCAAGAGGACGCCATCCGTGCCGTCGTAGACGGTATTAAGGTGGAAGGTGACTTGCGTCGTGAAGTCTCATTGAACATTAAGGCGTTGCAAGAAATTGCATCATACCGTGGTATCCGTCACCGTAAGGGCTTGCCTGTTCGTGGTCAAAACACGAAGAACAATGCCCGTACGCGTAAGGGCCCAGCTGTTGCAATTGCAGGTAAGAAGAAGTAATTAATTTTTAAGGAAAGGAGATTACTTGATTATGGCAGGTCGTACTAATCGTAAGCGTCGTGTAAAGAAGAATATTGAGTCAGGTGTTGCACACATCCACGCAACGTTCAACAACACGATCGTGATGATCACCGACGTTCAAGGTAACGCCGTTGCTTGGTCGTCAGCTGGTTCTCTTGGATTTAAAGGTAGCCGTAAGTCAACGCCATTTGCTGCGCAAATGGCTGCTGAGGCTGCTGCCAAGGGTGCTATGGAAAACGGCATGAAGACTGTTGAGGTCACTGTTAAGGGACCAGGTTCAGGTCGCGAAGCCGCTATCCGTGCGTTGGCCGCTGCTGGTTTGGAAGTTACGTCTATTAAGGACGTTACTCCAGTACCACACAACGGTTCACGTCCACCAAAGCGTCGTCGTGTCTAATTGCCAGTTGCAACTAGTTCACACAATGCTTTGAAAGGGGTAACAAACAGTATGCTTGAATTCGAAAACCCAAAGATTACGCTGGTTGAAGAGGATAGCAATTACGGTAAGTTTGTGGTTGAGCCGCTTGAACGTGGTTACGGAACTACTTTGGGTAACTCCCTACGCCGTGTATTGTTGTCTTCATTGCCTGGTGCGGCAATCAATTCAGTACAAATTGATGGCGTTTTGCACGAGTTTTCAACGGTCGAAGGTGTTGTTGAAGACGTCACGCAAATCATTCTGAACCTCAAGAAGGTTTCAATGCGCATCGACAGTGATGAAGAGAAGACGCTCGAAGTTAACGTAACCGGTCCCGCTACTGTGACGGCCGGAGACATCACTGGTGACAGTGATGTGGAGATTTTGAACAAGGACCTTCACATTGCCACTGTTGCGGCTGGGGCTACGTTGCATATGACTTTGTCTGCTGAACGCGGACGTGGTTATGTGTCTGCGGACCAGAATAAGGAATTGCATGATGAAATGCCAATTGGCGTTCTAGCAATTGATTCAATCTTTACCCCAATCGAACGCGTAAACTATCAAGTTGAGAACACGCGTGTGGGTAACCGTGATGACTTTGACAAGTTGACTTTGGACATCTGGACTGATGGATCATTGACTGCTACTGAAGCTATTTCATTGGCAGCTCGCATCATGTCAGACCACTTGAACTCATTCGTTGAGTTGTCAGAACGTGCGGTTAACACACAAGTGATGGTAGACAAGGAAGAAGCACCAACTAGCAAGCATGCCGACACTCCTATTGAAGAGTTGGACTTGTCAGTTCGTTCTTATAATTGTCTCAAAAGGGCCGGGATCAACTCTGTACAAGAGTTGACGGAGCGTACAGAAACTCAAATGATGTCTGTACGAAACCTCGGTCGGAAATCACTTGACGAAATCCAGGAAAAGCTGGCAGTGCTCGGTTTAGGGTTCCGCAAGGAAGATTAGATTAAACGATAGAATTCCAAGTAAAGGAGGACATACTCATGGGATACCGCAAGTTGGGACGTACTAGCTCACAACGTAAGGCTATGTTGCGTGATTTGACGACTGCTTTGTTGATCAACGGTCGCATTCAAACGACAGAAGCTCGAGCTAAGGAAGTTCGCCGTACTGCAGAAAAGATGATTACGTTGGGTAAGCGTGGTGACTTGGCTTCACGCCGTAAGGCCGCTGCTTTCGTACGTAACGTCGTTGCTGACGTACAAACGACTGAAGATAACAAGGTCAAGGTAGAAACGGCTTTGCAACACTTGTTCAACGATGTTGCACCTCGCTTTGAGGGCCGCGCAGGTGGTTACACTCGCATCTTGAAGACGGTACAACGTCGTGGAGACGCTGCACCAATGGTTATCTTGGAATTGGTTGACTAATTTCATTGGTTAATTAATACAAAACAATGAAATCTCCCATGTTACATGGTATAAACCGTTACGATGATGGCAGTAGCCAAGTCTAGGTTGAATGGCAGTGATGTCGAACCGGTAATGTGTGAGGTTTTTTTGTGTCTCAAGATATTTCGGCTCTATGCCAAATAGCGTTGGTCGACAATGAATTTGAAAATTAACGCGATTTGAAGAGTCGCAAAAAGTGGTGATGACAGAAATGTTGTCACCACTTTTTTTAGAATTTTCCATACTTCATTTGGATACGGATGCGTCGCATGTAATTACCGAGGTTTTGATAACCGTATGCGGTACGAGCTATTTGCTTAAGGCGACGGTTGATGCCTTCGATTTTACCGTTTGACCATGGGCAACGAAGACTTTCGAGGATGCCTTTTAAATTGCGCTTAAAAGTACCGATGGTCACGTCCATGGCGGAACCCACCGGTTTGTAAGTGCTGATCAATGCATGAATTAGCTCGGGGCTACGCTTGTCCATTGCTTCTAAAGCTTCTTGGTACACTAAATAAGCCGCCTCGAGAACCGGAAATGATTTGAACACTAGCGTGAGAGCTTCTTCTTCCGTGATATATTCGTTCAAGCCTCGCATATATTTACGATGGGTAGTTTCTAAGTTGCTGTATTTTTTGAGGAAAAGGCGCCAGCCGTTTTTCATTATTTTGTATTCACGAGAGTGCTTATCAAGTAGATGCTGAATGCCTGTGCGAATAGTGTTGATGGCACGGGTCATTAGTTGAACGATATGGAATCGATCAATGACAATTTGGGCATTAGGAAATAGTTCCGGCACGAGGGTAGCGTAGCTAGCGTTCATGTCCATGACGACGTGCGTGACTGCCTGGCGTTGCTTCAAAGAGAAGCCATAGAAATAACTTCGGATTGTGTTTAAATCACGACTTGGCAATATCTCCATAAAGTTGTCAGGTGATGCATACACGAAAGCGTATGATCTGCTAATTCGAATTTCATCGAAGCTTAGAACTGCTGGTAAATGACTGTAGTCATAACGATAATCCTGGAGTTCGTCGTTGATAACACGGTGAACTGTTGAGTGTGAAAGACGCAAAATAAAACCGATAACTTTCTCTGAAATATCCTCCATAGCCAGTCGAATAACTTGAAGGCGTAGGGGTTTAGAGATGTTTCGGGCTTCTTCTAAATCGGGTGATGACACAACTACGGAAGCGTTGCACTCATGGCAGTAATAGCGCTGCTTACGCAGGCGTAGGCGGTTGTCGAAACCGTTAGTTGCGGGTAGCTTTACTTCGGTGGGTTTGCTGAAACCATTTTTGGTTAATATACTCTCTTGGCCACACAACGTGCATCGATCCATATCACCGTGTAGTGCAGCTTCATAAACGATAGTTTTATGATTATCTTTTCCACGATATGAGATGTGGTTGAATTCACCGTTATCATCCATTAAAAATTCGAAATTTGGGTCTGTTAATCCGACGCTACGTAGGATAGAATCATTTAAAGACATCAATAGCTCTCCTTGTATTTTAGTTTTAGACGACTTTAGGATACACCGAGCTATTGGTGTTTTTTATTGTTGTTTTGAGAATGATTGATAAATGCAAAAAAAGCGTTGGTGATTAACCACCAACGCCAAAAAGAATAGAACCAAAAAGGCCGGTTCATAACGAACAGGCCTTTTTATTTATTGCTCCATTTGTTTTTGCTTTTTACTAATTAATGATTGGCGGACTGCACTGATAATGGCAGGGAGTGCAGTAACCACCAAGATACCAATAATGACCAATGAGAAGTGTTCACTTACGAAAGGAATACCACCGAAGTAGTAGCCGGCTTCAACGGCCACGACGACCCAGATAGTTGCCGCAATCATTTCTAATACAATGAAATTGCGGTATTTGAATCCAGAAATCGCAGCTGTAAATGGCACCAAGGTACGAATGATTGGTAGGAAACGACCTAAGATAACGGCCATCTTACCATGTTTAACGAAAAAGTCGTTGGCTTCTGTCAAGTGTTCATCTTTGATAAAACGACCAAGCAGCGGGTGTTTAACTAATTTCAGGCCAACAGTTCGGCCAAGGAAAAAGTTCAATGAATCACCTGAAACAGCGGCAATCCAGAACATAATCATTAAGACCCAGTGGTTTAAAATGCTACCATGTAGCGCTGAAATAGATCCAGCTGCAAACAGTAGCGAATCACCTGGTAGGAATGGGAAAATAACTGAGCCAGTTTCGATAAAGATAACCGCAAACAAGGCGACGTATGACCAAACACCCCAGGTATTCACCAAGTTATTCAAATGAACATCGAGGTGAAGGAACAAATCAATGATGTGAACCATGTCGATTTCTACTCCCGTATATTTATATATCTTGTCGAATGACAACTATTACTAAGTTTAGCACGTTTTACGACGCTTGAAAGACGCCTTAAAGATTATGCTATAATAGCTAAGGAATATATTGAAGAATGTGTGAGGAAAATAAATATGGCATTGCCACAATTTGATTTGGCAGCAGTAGAAGGTCCTGTTGCTGTGCTTGAGACGTCAAAGGGAACAATTAAGATTCAATTGTTCCCAGCACAAGCACCAAAGACAGTAGAAAACTTTGTTGGTTTAATTGAAAAAGGTTATTACGATGGGATTATCTTCCACCGTGTGATTAGCGACTTTATGATTCAAGGTGGTGACCCAACTGGTACTGGTATGGGTGGTGAGTCACTCTGGGGTGGTGCGTTTGAAGATGAGTTCTCTGACGAAGTCTTTAATTTGCGTGGTGCATTGTCGATGGCAAATGCTGGTCCAAATACAAACGGCTCACAATTCTTCATTGTGCAAGCTTCACGTGTCCCAGCTAACATGTTGCGTCAATTAAATGGCTTAGTCCCTGACGAAGTTGTGACAGCATATGGTGCACAAGGTGGTACACCATGGCTTGATAAGCGTCATACTGTATTTGGTCATGTTGTTGAAGGCATGGACGTTGTTGATGATTTGACTAAGGTTCGTGTTGATTATGCGGATAAGCCAGTAGAAGATATTAAGATCATTAAAGCAACGATTGCTTAAGTGATTACCCGGTGTGCCGGGATACATATAAGAAGATAGACTAATGGTTAAGGAGTGGCACCAATGACATATCGTATTGGGGATGTAGTAGAAGGAACGGTTACTGGTATTCAACCATATGGGGCTTTTGTACAGTTAGACGAACATACGCAAGGCCTGATTCATATCTCTGAGTGTCGTTCGGCGTTTATTCGACACGTGGGAGATGAATTATATGTTGGTCAGGTGATAAAAGTGATGGTACTAGATATTGATCAGTATAATCAGAAGATTTCATTATCACAACGCAGTGTTTTAGATGGTGGCCAAATTGTGAAATCCGATCGTGATAATCAACGTGTGGATAACTGGCATCACCACTACTGGACAAATCAGCATTTAACAATAGGCTTTGATAGCATTGCGACAACGCGGGATGCTATGATTAACGAGGCACTGGATCGTTTGAAAACGAAGCAACGATAAACAGGGAGAAATAGACATGTCAATGATTGCTGGAACAATTGTATTTACACGAAATGATCAGTCTTATTTTTTAGTGACTGATGAGGTACCAACACCACGCTTCTACACAGTGAAGATGCACAAACATGCTGGAGATACGGCATTGGGTTCGATTTTAACTGGTATGAAAGGGGAACTAGGTATTAATTTAGATAACTTACGGCTGGGCGAGTTAGCGGCATGGCATGGTAAGGGATTAGAGACTGCGGAAGATTTGATTTCGTTGTATACCTTCGAACCAATTGATACAACAGATTTCAATATGAATCGTTTAGCGCTACTGGGATTGCAATTTATGAATGCAAAAGATGCGGCAGGCTTACTGACAAATGTTGATATGACAGGCGTAGCCCGACTAGATTAGTGTATTTTAAATTAGGGGGTTGCAAAGCATCCTTAGATTGGGTATTATATTCAAGTTGAGTTTTGCAAGAGATACAATTCAATTGCAAAATCAATCAGATCGAATTGAAATCGGTTGTTGACAAACCAACTTTGATTCGGTAAGATATAAAAGTTGCTTGCGGCGGTATATGTGTTTCTGGTTTGACAAGTCACAGCTCATTAAAATAAGTTGTTGACATTGAATCGCTGACTTGGTAATATAAATAACGTTGCTGATGAGCGACAACGAGATAGTTCTTTGAAAACTGAATATCGTTTCGATGAAACAAATGTGTAGGGTCATCAAGCAAGTTC
>NZ_SDGK01000066.1 GCF_004521965.1 Weissella cibaria
CGATGGCGTCCGTCAATTGGATTTCGTTACCCTTACCAGGTGCCGTGTTCTCCAACTCTTCGAAGATTTCTGGCGTCAACAAGTAACGTCCGATGATTGCCAAGTCTGAAGGGGCATCTTCTGGCTTTGGCTTCTCAACGAATGAGTTAACTTGGTGCAAACCGTCTTCAACTTCCGTTTCAGGTGCAATCACACCGTATTCAGAAACTTGCTCGTGAGGAACCTTCATCACAGCAAGCGTTGACTCGCCTGTCATGTTGTAACGGTCGATCAATTGCTTAGTCAAAGGCGTCTCATCAGCCATCAAGTCATCACCCAACATAACAACGAATGGCTCGTCACCGATAAATGACTTTGCCGTCAAAACGGCGTCTCCCAGTCCACGTGGGTGTGATTGACGGATGAAGTACAAGTTAATGTCAGTCGTCTCTTCAACCAACTTCAATAATTCGTCCTTACCCTTTTCCTTCAAGTTGTTTTCCAACTCTGGGTTTGAATCGAA
>NZ_SDGK01000067.1 GCF_004521965.1 Weissella cibaria
AGCGTTTTACAATGATCTGGCTAGCTCGTATGAGTAAAATTGATTGGTGGTTATAAGGTAATGAATCGTTTTGATAAGGCGATCCATTGAGGAAACGAGTAATGGCTCCTTTCGATTTGCTGTTGCTCGTTTCTTTTCGTATCTATCCCTAATGTGGTTTGGCTGCGCAGCTGAACTAATCATATTTACAACTGTCCAATAAAGGATCTTTCGGGCATGTGGGTTACCGTGTTGGTGATGTGCCGCTGTGCGACGTAATCACCAGATTGAATCTCCTTTTTTTGTGGTAGGTAATGGCAATTTGTTTTGTTGTAAACGAATAAGCCTCCTGCTGCACGCATGACAGTTTGCGTTGATACGTTGTCGTTAAGGCCCTGAGAGCCAACGGCAAGCCAATGATGATTCACAGCGACAAAGGAAGTCAATACACCTCTAGCCTGTTCGAAGGAACGCTACGAAGTGCAGGAATAAAGCATGCGTACTCGCGTAAGGGTCATCCATACGACAACGCGCGTATAGAGAGCTTCCATTCGCTCATTAAGCGAGAGCTGACTTACCACGAAGAATACAGGACCATTGATGATGTCAGGTTGTCTGTCGAGTGGTAAGTGAACTGGTATAATGAAAGTCGTATCTACTTACGCACTGATTGGCTCCAAGTCTCCTAGACCAATGTCTGCTTTACTTAATCTCAGTTATCGGCACTAGCCGGTACGACGCCGTTTATAAGCCGTCACTTGTGAATTTCAAAAATTCGCCTTGTGACGGCTTATTTGTTGCACGATACAACTTGTGAAATCCGACCGGTTTAAGCTGAAATCCGAGTTTTGAAAAATTTTCGGAGTCTGGCACCTCTCGGAGCCGAAAAAAACTGTCCATAATATTGACATCTGCGCCGGTTGCTAGGTAATACTTTTTTCGTCATAATTACAGGCGCTCCATTTTCTGAGTATTTCGTTTGTTGGTACTAACAAAATCTCATAAAAATAGTTCCTATAGTTTTCACCCAACGGGTGAAAGCGTAAAAACCGTTGAAACGGCATTAAATTACTGTTTCAGCGTTTTTTTGTTTGTCTTGATGAATAAATCCGGGATTAATAATTTGGGTTAAAGAATCATTTATTCGGAATTAAGAATTTTTTAAGAAATTACACATGTTTGTCTAAGAGCTTAGGTGTATAGTTTGCTTATGTTAAGTAATTATATTTTTTCAGGAGATTGGAGAGTAAAGCAATGGTAAACAAAAAAGGGATTTTTGCAACAGCTTTGTTTAGTTCAATTATTTTGTCACCCGTAGCATTTGCGTCTGATACAGCAAATTCTACGAATACAAATGACAGTAGTGAAGTACAAGTTGCAAATACTGATAATACGGTTTCTTTAGACAACACAAGTAATCAAGGTGTTTCAGAAGATTCAATTACGTCTCATGCTGATACACAAAGTAGTGCTTTGACACAAGCAGTGGGAGGTGCAGATACTTCGACAACATTGGCAGAGGCCACAAGTACTACAAGTGCAGATGATGTTAAGACTGCCGTTGCGCAAAACATCAAGAGTACGGTTGATGTACCAGCTAGTTACCTTGAAAATGCAAACTATCCTGGACCATTTACG
>NZ_SDGK01000068.1 GCF_004521965.1 Weissella cibaria
TCAAAGATTGGTTTCTTGACGACTAACATTGAATACGGTTTGAACCACCCACAAACAGGTGAAGCCTTGAAGCAATACATCAAGGACTTGGCCGCAACGTTGGACTAAACAAAAATAACGATTAAAACAGGACCTTCTTCTTTTTGAGAAGATCCTGTTTTTTGGCTCTTTGTCAAATGGCGTTGGTCGGAGGAAATTCTGACTAAAATCGTCGATTATTCCGGTTTTTTCTTTTTAAGCGGGAATGATTCGTAGGTGAACCAATTGTGTGCGGATGCGACGGAAGAAGTTGAGTTGATTGCGGTAACCGTAGGCAGTGCGACTGATTTGTTTGATTTTACGATTGATACCCTCGATGACACCGTTTGACCAAGGTGACCTCAGGCTTTCCAACACACCAGCTAAATTCTTGCTGAATGTTGATATTGCAGTGTCCATGGCGTTTCT
>NZ_SDGK01000009.1 GCF_004521965.1 Weissella cibaria
ACAAAAGGAGGCAGGGTGACACATTAGGTGTCACCCTACCTCCCAATTATGACTTACTTAAAGCCGTCCGAGAAAACATCTCGGTTCTTATAGAAATAATCAATTCCCGAATAAATCGTTGCTAACAACGCAATCCAGATCATAATCATGGCAAATGGGATATCGGCCATAGCAAACACGATATCGTGTAGCAAGAAGAATGAGATAGCAACCATTTGAGAAGCCGTCTTAATCTTACCTGGCATGGCAGCAGCCAATACCTTACCGTTGTTTTCAACAATCAGCGTGCGCAACCCGGTAATCGCCAATTCGCGAATAACGATAATGGCAACCATCCAAGCAGGTACCCAGCCAAATTGCACAAAGAAAATCAATGCGGTCATTACCAACAGCTTATCAGCTAAAGGATCGGCAAACTTACCAAAGTTCGTCACTAGCTTATACTTACGAGCAATCTTACCATCCGCCAAGTCAGTTAATGACGCCACAATGAAGATAATCGCGGCAACCAAGTGTGTTACTGGCAATTGTGCGCCCGAAACTTGTAATGTTCCCCAATCCAATGGCAATGCCAATACCAGCATAAACACTGGAATCAAAATCATACGAAACAGCGTAAGCTTGTTAGGTAAATTCATGACTGTTAACGCTCCTTACTATCATTTAGCGGGCAAACGTCATTGCAAGGTTCCAGACCGTTGCATTGTTTGCCATCAAGTCAACTGACTTGCCATCAAGTGATACTGCTGTCGCAGCTGCGTTACCAATTGAAACACGTACACCAGGAACGGTTGCTGGAATCTTGACATCTTGGTTCCCGTTTGCTTGCAATGTACCGTTCCACAAAACGGCACCTGATGCATCGCTCACTTGAATCCACGAGGCACCTGTCGTTTTCAAGTTCAACGTCAATTCCTTGTTAGCTGGGGTCTTTACAGTGCCGTAGTTAACGGTGTTCCCAGTTGCTTGACCAGCACCCAAGTCAACAGCATCTTTATCCTTCTTCTCAGATGATGCAGAAGATGACTTCGCAGCTGATTCCTTTGATGCGTCCGTTGATGACTTTTCAGCATCTGATGACGTTGATGATGACACCTTTGACGTTGTTACAGAAACTGATGACGTTGTGTTTTCTTGCTTAGCTGAGCCAGCAAATGAAGCAACTAGCGCCCAAATAATGCCAATAATTGCCACCACGGCAACCCCAATTAAAATCTTTGGTAACATTTGGCGCGTCTTTTCGGCCGTTGATTCTTCAACTTGGTGCATGCCAGCACGCGTCACGTTATCTGAATCCACACGTGCCCCTCTCAAGTCTGGTTCAACCGTTTGCGTTTGAATATCATGATTTTGCATAAATTCCGTCACGTCTAAGCCAACAGCTGACGCGTATTGGCGGACAAACGCGCGTTCGTAGAAAGCACCAGGCAACTGGTCGAATTGACCATTTTCAATGGCTGCTAAGTAGCGCTTTTGAATTTTTGTTGATTGTTGAATATCGTCAAGGGATAGCCCCTTATCAAGACGAGCATTTTGTAGCTCTTGTCCGATTACGCTGTTGCGCTCTTCGTTCATTAGTCTCTCATCCTTAACTTTTTATTGTCATTATAATTGCATATAGGCCTATTCTATCACATGTCCAAAGCATTTGGCGTTGCAATTACGGTTGTTAACGCACTGACTTGGGCATTTCTTAAGATTTCTAATACATCTGTAAACGTCAACGCTTGCAAAATATTAATTTCATCACGTAATGTCGCAAAATCAAAGGTTGATCCTTCAAAGCGGGTGACAATTTCTTCAAGTTGATTCAACTTGTTAATTAAGCGGCCCAAGGCATCTTTCTTAACTAATTCGAAATCTGCTTGCAAAGACTCAAAACGATCAGCCATATTCTCCAATTCATCAGTGACCGCATCAATTAATTCATCAGCCTCTGGTGTTTCGGCAGCAATGGTCAAGAATGCCACACCACGCTCCCAGTCAAACTCTGCACTGAACGAATCGTCAATCATCCCTGAGTCATACCAAGTCATGTAGGTTGGTGAGAATTCCCCAAAGACCAAATCAACTGCTAAACTACCCGCAATTGCAATCCGCAGCGCTTCCCGACCAGTCGGCATATCAGCGCCATCATACCAACGTTGTCCCATCGCTACCTTTGGACGAACAACATCCATTTCGACCTCTAAAATATCATCACTTACTGGTTGTAGCTCGTGAGTTGGCACCAAAACTGGCGCCACAGCGGACCTTTGACCAGCTGGTGATGCGTTAATTAGAGCACGAACTGTTGTTTCATCAAAAGCCCCCGCAATCACAACATCCATGTTGTCTGGACGATAGAATGCGTCAAAGGCCAACTGTAAATCTTCGGGTGTCACGCTATGAACTGATTCAGTCGTACCGGCAATATCGTCGGCCATTGGATCATCCTTAAATAGTTGGCCTAAAATCAAACGATACAATCGCGCATTCGTATCGTCTTGATACATATCAACTTCTTGCGAAATGATATCCTGCTCACGTGCAACGGATTTCGCCTCAAAATAAGGTTCCTGAGTAAACGTTAACAACTCCTTTAACGCCTCATACTCATTCGCTGGTGCAGTCAAAAAGTAACTGGTCCGGGTCTGCGTTGTAAACGCATTGGCATTCGCCCCTAGCTCACTCAACCGTGAGAATGCATCATAACCAGGTTGCGCAAATAATTTGTGCTCCAAAAAATGGGCAAGGCCGGCTGGTTGTTGCACTAGTTGCCCGTCCTTTTCAAAACTTTGATCTCGGGCGCCAAAATCAACCGTCACCATGGCAACCATTTGATGGAAGTCTGGTCGTGGTAGAAGATGGAGACGGAGACCGTTCGATAACGTTTCATGACGCTCCTTAGGCGCAAAACGTGTCACAGCATCAGTCATTTTGGGTCCCTCCCACTAATTCATAATGCAGTTGTTTTTTGACTGCGTTCGCAACATGTTGTACTTGTTGTGCGGTAACAGACTCAACAGCTGCCAACCACTCTTCAGCCGTGGTGTGATAACCGATTAATTCCTGATTCTGCAATCGCTCTGTGATGCGACCTGGTTGGTCCAAGGAGGTCACATAATCTGCCTTCATCAAACGTTTAATCATGGCAAGTTCATCGTCACCAACTAATTCCGTCTGTAGGCGGGTCAGTTCCGCGTCAATTCGTTGCTCAGCTTCACCTAATTCGGCATGATCCACCCCGGCCTCAACCATGAGTAACCCGGTGTATGGGTTGTAATCTGAATAGACAGAGTAGGCCAAACCAGCTGACTCACGTACGTTCATAAACAAACGAGAGACAGCTAAACCACCAAACAATGCATTAAACACAAAGCCTTGGAAACGATTCGTCTGCGCAATATGCAATTGATAAGCCAAAATCAGGCGAGCTTGGTTCACCTTGTCAAGCTCAACCACCTGCTTGACCGCATCTTTTTCTGGTTGCTCATAATAGGGATTCCCGACAATAGCACGACCTGTCAGTGGCAATTGTTGTACCGCCTGCGTAACTGTCACAACGTCAACATCACCCAAAACAATAATATCAACGCGATCATGTTGCATCGTATCAAACCAGGCATCCCAGGCTCCCTTGGCAGTGACCCTTTTAAGCAAGTCAACAGTACCGTAAGCCGGCAATGCCTGCACTGGATCATCGAAATAAGCATTGATGGCTTGCCGAGCCGCATAGAACGGCTTTTCTTCCTGTAAGCCAGCGATTTCATCAAGTGAGATTTCACGCTGGCGTTCAAAAACAGTTGGATCAAATCCTTGCTCTGCATCACCGAGTGGCGCGCACATCATCTCACGGATAAAGGCAAATCCATCAACCAACAAACTTTCTGAATCCGGTGCAAACGAATCGTGCACCAACGTCATTCGTAGCCGTAATGTGTGCAATGCACCGGTCTTCAAAACATCTGTGCCAAATGACGCACCATAGAGTTCACTCAGCGCGCGGGCCAAAGTTGTTTGTGA
Source organism: Weissella cibaria (assembly GCF_004521965.1). Taxonomy (GTDB): domain Bacteria; phylum Bacillota; class Bacilli; order Lactobacillales; family Lactobacillaceae; genus Weissella; species Weissella cibaria_A. The sequence continues at coordinate 4,006 of NZ_SDGK01000009.1, forward strand.
AGGATATTTTTTCGAAGCTGTCTCCAGCATATTGCTGGCAAGGACACGACCGCCCAAAGAAGTCGCATCATGTTGGCGCGTGAAATTAACGAGAATTCGGGTTGTGGCAAATTGCTGGCTAGGCAGTACGTGTAAAAAAACGCCTGGCTGTACAGTTACGGTGGTCAATGGCAATACCTTCTTGTTTCCAAACTAAATGCGCGTAATTGAGACGCGCCCTTGTTTTGTTGTAGTCCGACTGTGTCATACAGACACGTTAGTTACTTTAAGTATACCTTTCCGGACCATGTTTTACCATCGCTTTTATGCCTGAGTATCCTGCTCTTCTGGCCGCATCATTTGGAAACTACGCAAATGACGCAAAAGCGTTGAAATCATCATCAACACTGCAATCACCAGCATAACAACTGTTAACAGCGTGACAATCCAACCACCGATTTCCAGGACCGAAACATGAAAAATATAAAGTAAACAGAAAAGCCCCGTTGTGTTATATCAGGCCCAGCGGACCCACTTATTATGCCAAACCTTCATGACCTATCCCCTAAAAGTATTTTAGAAAAAATTATTATAGACATAATCGCAAATAAAAATACCCTAACTTTGACTGAAGTTAGGGTATTTTATGACATGTGTAAATTATGAGAATATAGCTGATAAAATCAAGATAACAATCAAACCAACAACTGAAATGATTGTTTCAAGAACAGTCCAAATCTTCAACGTTTGTGGTACGTCCAAATCAAAGAATTCCTTGAACATCCAGAAACCAGCATCGTTAACGTGTGAGGCTGCCAATGAACCAGCACCGATAGCAAGCACAACAAACGCTGGATTAACCGCGGTTTGGTTTGCAACCAAAGGCGCCACAATTCCGGCCGTTGTCAAACCAGCAACCGTAGCTGATCCAACAGAGACACGCAAGATAACCGCAATCAACCATGCGAAGATGATTGGTGACAATGATGTGTGTGAGAATGCCGTGGCAATCGCAGTTGAAATACCACCGGCTGTCAATATTCCCTTGAAGGCTGCACCACCACCGATAACCATCAACAAGTTAGCGATGGACTTCAATGCTTCTGACATTGAGCCACCAACTTCTGCCATCGTACGTCCTTGCTTTGGTCCCATTGACCAGATAGCAAAGGCCATTGCAATAACCATGGCAATCACTGGGTTACCAAACATGGCAATCACACGGTCAAGCGTTGATGGGTCCGTCAAGTAACCGTGACGAGATGAAGCAGTCATCGCCTTCCAAGCTGTATCCCCAACCACGCCTGAGTAAACCTGCTTACCACCATTGTGGGCCAAAGTGTAAACCGTTGAAATTAACATGAAGAACACAGGCATCAATGACGTCAAGATCGACAAGCCAAACGATGGCGTCTCTTCCAACTTAAACGTCTTAACTTCACCGATTGCATCCAAGTGCTTTGTAATTTTGAACGCCTTTGGCTCAATCTTACGCACGAAACGGGTGAACAAAGGTCCTGCTACAATCAACGCCACAATCGCAACGATGATTCCGTACATCAAGACAACCCCGATGTTAGCACCCAATACGTTCGTCACAGCCGTTGGTGATGGCTGTGGTGGCAAGAATCCTTGGGCTGCTGACAAAGCAGCGGCCATTGGAATTCCAAGATACAATAATGATACGCCGGCTTCCAAAGCAATTGTGAAGACGATTGGAATCAAAACAACCAAACCAACTTCAAATAGCAATGAAATTCCGATAATAAATGAGGCACCCGCAACCGCCCATTGCAACTTTGACTTACCAAACTTGTTAATCAAAGTTGTTGCGATACGGTATGAACCACCAGCATCAGAAACCAAACGGCCAATCATTGACCCGAAACCAAAGACAATGACCAACTCACCCATTGTGCCACCGATACCACTCTTAAGCGCATCGGCAATACCAGCTGGGTTCATTCCCAAACCAAGGGCCACAAGGATTGATGTAATAATCAATGACACGAAAGTGTTAACCTTGGCCTTGAGAATCAAAAATAGCAAAATAGCGATACCCACCACTAGGACCAAAAATGGCCAAACGTTCAAGCCGTTTGACATCCATTGGTACAAACCTGTTGAAGGATCAGTAGTGAGGCCTGCAAGTACAGAAAACATTCCAAACACCTCTACAAATAATCTCAAAAAATATCTCTTTAAATTTCATGAAATCGTTTTCATAAAACCAACTTTAAACAGTATACACCTTTAGAAATCGTTTGCGTACAAAAAGTTCGTGATTTTTTGCATATTCAGTATTTCAGTTACGTGTTCTGTTTTTGTCCACCATTTAGGAATGCACCTGTTGGTCGCCGCTATTCATGAAAGCCCACACAGACCACGGAGCCTTAGGAGGGAATTATTTGCCCCGCTGAATGGCGTCCGCGTCATTCGGTTGCCAATCTTTTGAACAATGGCGTAAGGCACAATTCGTCCCTGTTGCTCGTGCGAAAGCACGACACGCACTAAAAAAAGAAGCACCCACACAACGGTAGGTGCTTCATATTTATGAGCTAATTAATTAGAAGTTGTACTTCATATCTTCGTCGTTAACCTTAACGACTCGTGACTTTAGCCCCTCTTCTTCAAGGAACTTACGGAATGGTACAAGTTCTTGGGCATCAAAGCGCTCCTTAAATGCCTTGATTTCTTCTTCAGTTGCAAGCGCTGGATCAAGCTTCAAACCTTCGACAGGGATTGGACGCTCCTTCGTAATCTTGGCATCAACAACTACGACACGACCTTGCTTGTAGTAATCAACAGCTTCTTGCATCACCTTATCGATGTCAGCAATGCTGTTAACGGTTAAACCAACAGCGCCTTGGGCTTCAGCAATCTTAGCATAATCAACATCACCAAAGTCAACAATTTCATCGTTACGGTACGTGTTGGTATCCTCATACTTATCCTTGATGAAGCCGTATTGTGTGTTCGTCATCACCACGTTAATAACTGGCATGTTGTAACGAACTGCCGTTACGATATCTGAATCAGTCATCGCAAAGGCACCGTCACCGGCAATGTTAAAGACTTGACGATCTGGGAAGACGTTCTTAGCACCAATTCCACCAGGGATGGCAATACCCATCGTAGCAAACAATGGTGACGTACGCCACATGTTCTTAGACGTCATGTGCAAGTGACGAATTGACATTTGCGTCGTGTCACCAACATCAATTGAGAAGATTGCGTCTTCGTCAGCATACTTGTTGATGGCGTTGTAGACTTGGTATGCCTCTAATGGGCCTTCTGTCTTCGTCTCAATCTTGTGCATGTAGTCGCGCCAGTTTTGCGCATCCTTCAACGCAGCATTCCACCAAACTGACTCAGCAACTGGTTCAACCTTCTCCAAAAGTGCCTTAACTGCCAAACCAGCGTCAGCCAACATGGCGACGTCAGCCTTGTGGCGACGACCAAGACGGGCTGGGTTGCTATCGATTTGGATAAAGTGCTTTATACTGGCCATAAAGTTCTCAACTTGTGAGAATGGGTAGTTGTTACCGATGAACAAAACAGTGTCTGCTTCAAAGATGACATCATTTCCTGACTTCCAAGCAACACGGCCAGCTGAACCCATCAAACCTTCGAAGTCATAATCGAACGCTTCATAACTTTTAGCGGTCGTCAACACTGGTGCCTTCAATTTACGAGACAACTCTTGCACAAGCTCACCGTGACCGATTGTTCCGAAGCCAGCATAAATAACTGGACGCTTCGCATTCTTCAAAATTTCAACGGCTGCATCAACATCAGCTGCTTCTGGTGCAACAGGCTTATACTCCTTGTAGATATCACCAGAAGAGTAAATTGGGTTAGCATAGTTCATCTCAGCGTCAATTTCAGCAAAGCCGAAATCAGCAGGCACTTCAAGAACCGCAACTCCCTTCTTTGAAATTGCTGTACGGATGGCATCATCAATCAGGTATGGCAATTGCTCCGGTACCGCAACACGCTTGTTGTAAACCGCAATGTCGTTGTACATAGGGTTTTGGTTCAATTCTTGGAAGGAATCCATCCCCAACTCACGTGATGGCTTTGAACCCAAGATGGCTAAAACTGGCGTTGCGTCCATTGCAGCATCATACAAACCATTAATCAAGTGCGTGGCACCAGGGCCACCAGAACCAACAGCAACCGCCATCTTTCCGCTAAACTTGTATTGCATAGCGGCAGCCATACTTCCAACTTCTTCATGCTTTACTTGAATAAACTTAATGTTATTTTCAGGGTCACTCATTGCGTTCATCAAACCGCTCAAAGTACCAGAAGGAATACCGTACACCGTATCGATACCCCAACCTTCCATAACCTTCAATGCTGCCAAACCGGCAGTAATCTTCTTATCTGACATTGAGACAAGCCTCCCGTTTTAAAAAATCAGTAAAATTTCATTTCCTAATCAATACAACCAGGCAGTGAATGATATCTAATAATTTACAACTATTAGTCTGACACTATCGCCCATTTAAAACAAATAAAAAGGGCCATTTTTCAGAATTTTGGCGTACAAAAACCCATCAGCGGACTGATGGGTTTAATAAATGTTAATTAAATCAAAATCATGGCCATGATTAGGATGACAACCATACCAACTAAGGAAATGATTGTTTCCAAAACTGTCCAGATTTGGAACGTTTGCTTAATCGTCAAGTCGAAAAACTCTTGGAAAATCCAGAATCCAGCGTCGTTAACGTGCGATGCAATCAATGATCCAGCGCCAATTGCCAAGGCGACCAAAACGGCCAACGTTGGGTTGTTTTGTGATTGCACGATTGACAACACGATACCAGCTGCCGTCATACCAGCAACCGTTGCTGATCCAACAGAGATACGCAACACTGCGGCAACTGCCCAAGCGAAGATAATAACTGTGATAGCTGACATGTGACCGTTAGCTTGGAACAAGCTAGCAACCTTATCAGACAAACCACCAGTAACCAATACACCACGCCAGGCACCGCCACCACCGACAATCAACAAGATACCGGCAACCGCTGACATACCATTGTTCAATGAGTCACCAATTTCCTTGGCTGACTTCTTTTGCCAAACACCCATTGAGAAGATGGCGAACAACAAAGCAATCGTCATGGCCACAGCTGGTGTTGCCATGAATTCGATAACCTTGTCAAAACCGTTTGGATTCTTTGGCGTTACACCACCTGTGTAGATCATCTTGTAAACTGTCGCAATGATCATAAAGATCAATGGAAAGACTGACGTGATAACTGACAAGAAGAATGATGGCGTCTTGTCCAAATCATATTCCTTAACTTCGCCGACAGCCTTAATTTCTGTCTTGAATTGGAATGCGTCGGGTGCATACTTTTGTGCCAACTTCGTGAACAAAGGTCCAGCAACCACGGCTGTAATGATCGATACAACCAACCCAAGAATCAACGTCAAACCGATGTTAGCACCCAATGATGTTGCAACGGCCGTTGGTGCAGGCTGTGGAGGCAAGAAACCTTGTGCTGATGACAAGGCAGCCGTCATTGAAATACCAAGGTATAGCAATGGCACACCTGCCTCAATCGCAACAGCAAATACGATTGGAATCAACAAGACCATTCCGACAACGAAAATCATTGAAATTCCGATGATAAATGAGGCAATCAAAACAGCCCATTGTAGACGCTTGATACCAAACCAGTTGATCAACGTCTTCGCGATACGGTATGAACCACCCGCATCCGCAACCAAACGTCCAATCATACCACCGAAGATGAAGATAACGGCATTAGATCCCAAGATATTACCCATACCTTGGTCACCCAAGACAGCACTTGGGACATCCATTGGGTTCATTCCCAACAACAAAGCCAAGATAAACGCCGTCACAACCAATGATACGAACGTGTTCAACTTGAACTTAACAATCAAGACAAGCAATATCAGAATTGCAATTGCCAACATAACGAATTCCATCGTTCAAAATACTCCTTAAAATAGGTAAATTATACCATTCAAAACAAACGCTCACAGCACGGGCGTAAAGTCACGTGCTGCGAGCAACGTTTTAATTGTTTATCTGTTTAGTCGAAAACAAGTTTACTTGTCTTCCTTCTTGACGTGCTTACGTTGGAAGTTCGCAATATTTGCGTACTCCGTTTGCAATTGACGTGCCAAACGAATAAAGATTGGCGTCAACTCACGGTAAACTTCGTAGTTTTCAGGGTTTGGTGCATACGTATTTGACTCACCAACCATGTCGGCAATAATATCCAAGCTATCTACCATTCCCAAAGCCTTTTGTGCCATAACCGTCGCAGCCAAAGCACCTGACTCAAAGGCCGTTGGTACCGTAACAGGTTGCTCAAAGATATCTGCCGTCATTTGACGCCACAAAGCTGAACGGGCAAAACCACCAGTTGCTTGCACAGACTTCAAGTCACCAACAACTTCTTCCAAAGCCAAAGCAACCATGTAGATGTTGAAGATAATCCCTTCAAGTACGGCACGAACCATGTGGGCACGCGTGTGATTGTGTGTCAAACCAAAGAATGAACCCTTAGCATTGGCATCCCAGATTGGGGCACGCTCACCACCCAAGTATGGGTGGAATAACAAACCATCAGCACCAGCTGGAATCTTCGACGCGATTTCCGTCAACAAATCGTACGTATCAACACCCATCAAAGCAGCCGTTGACTTCTCAGCATCAAACATCTTGTCGCGGGCCCAGCGGAAGACATCTCCACCGTTGTTAACTGGTCCACCGACAACCCAGTGATCCTTGTCCAAAGCATACGTAAACGTACGTCCCTTAGGATCAATCTTGGGTGCGTCAGTCACAACACGGATGGCACCTGATGTACCAATCGTTACCGCGGCAACTCCAGGTTGCACAGCGTTAACACCCAAGTTTGACAAAGGACCGTCACCAGCACCGTAAATGAATGGCGTATTAATATCCAAGCCCATCACAGCGGCGTACTCGGCAACCATACCCTTTTCCATCTCGTAAGGTTCAACTGCTTGTGGCATTTGTCCCTTCTTGATACCAGTCACTTCAAGTGCTTGCTCATCCCAATCCAAATTGAAGATGTTGAACATACCTGTTCCAGAAGCAATTGAGATGTCCATCTTGTTAGCACCAAACAAACGGTGGAACAGGTATTCCTTAATTCCCAAGTAGTGAGCCGCATTGTTGTACACGTCAGGCTTTTCATTCTTCAACCACAACATCTTTGACAATGGGGCCATTGGGTGAATTGGTGTACCCGTCTTGCTGTAAATCTTTTGGCCCAAACCAGTTGACTTCAACTCTTCCGTGTACTTAACTGCACGCGTGTCAGCCCACGTGATAACACGTGTCAAAGGCTGCCAATCAGCGTCAAATGCAATCAGTGAGTGCATTGCTGAACTGAATGACACACCCAAAATCTTGCCACCGTTTGCGCCGCGCACTACTTCTGTCATTGCGTCGACGAAGGCTTCCCAAATTTCGTTTAGGTCCTCTTCGGCCATGTCTGGCTCATCACGGTACAACTTGTAACCTTTGTTGGCACTGGCAATCACGTGACCTTCAGTGTCAAACAAAACTGCCTTAGTTGACGTTGTTCCCAAGTCAACTCCGATCAAGTATTCCATTGTTAAACCTCTCGTATCTCAAAAAAATCCACAAACTTATGAATAGTACTTATCTATTTTATGTAAAAACCTTTCACAATGCAAACGTTTTCCGCGAAAAGAATTTTCTAATATATCCCAATGCCGGAACATTTGACGCACAATCAAAAGCGCACCGTCTCAAAAGAGGCACGCTTTACACATTATTTTAGATCAGGTTTGTATACATTTCGGTTATCTAATGCCCACTGGCGTTGTGAAAAATCGCCTGGTTCTGTTTCGGCTAACGCGTTATCAAAGCTTTGCATATTGGCATCTAATTCATCCAACTGGTGCAAAATATTCGCTTCCTTAATTAGTGGACGGACAGGTGATCCATACTCCATCAACCCATGGTGAGCTAACACAGTATGGCGTAGCACCAACATATCTTCGCTATACAAATCCAGATGGAGTTCATTGGCTGCTAAAACAATCTGTTCATCGATTAGGACAATGTGCCCAATTAAGTTACCTGCCGTCGTATATTGCGTTGCAATTGGGCCGGTTAGTTCAATCACTTTACCCAAATCGTGCAATAAAGCACCCGCATATAACAAGCTAGCATTGACCCCTGGATACTGCTTCACAATTGCTTGAGCCAAACGAGCAATCGACAATGAGTGGAAGCCAAGCCCACCAGCAAAGGCGTGGTGATTGCTCTTAGCTGCTGGGTACTTATAAAACTCATCATGATACTTTGATAACAAGTGGCGCACAATCCGTTGCCACGTCGCGTTAGTAATTTGGAAAATCAACGCCGAAACTTCTTTCTCCATCTCGTTTGCCTTCATTGGTGCTGCATTCATGAAATCACTTGGATTTTGCGGTTCGCCCACTCGAGTTGGTCGTATTGATAGAATTTTGAGTTGTGGCTTATCCTGATACACTTGCCGAACCGCTGTCATAAAAATAACCATTCCGGCTTGCAATGTATCCGCCTCTTCTTGTGTTGCATCCCACTTCATGCCACGTATTTCCATTGAACGATCCGCAACAGAAACAGCCAGATATCGTTTGCCTTGTTGCGTGACCCGTGGATCAACTTCCTTCAATAAGACAAAGATGTCCATGCGTTCATCAACTTGATAATCGCGCAGTTGTTTCACTTCTGACATGTTACTTATCCCCCTTTAGCTCATTCAAATCCAAGATATGGTGTCCTGTTGTTCGTCGTGCCGTAAAGTACAAAATTTGTTGCTCATCTGCTGCCATTTCAGCTAGTACCTGCAACATGGTTTCCTGTCGCGGTGTATCAAAGTCTACAAATGCATCATCAATCATAATTGGCAAGGCTAACGTAGGTGTAACTAACTTAACGAATGCCAAGCGCATAGCGACATAAACTTGTTCAGCCGTTCCCTTTGACAATTGCGTCACGGTAAACATCACCCCATCTTGGCGTGTTACTTTAATTAAAGTCTTCGTCTGTGAAATTTGCGTGTAGTTCCCTTGCGTTAAGCGTGCTAATAACGCACTTGCTGACGACAATAACTGCGGTAGTCGATCACCAATCGCTAAGTTAAACACGCGGTTCACCCACTCACTCGCTAAACGATTCGTGAAGTACGTTTGCAACTCAGCAATCACGGCGGCCTCTTGGCTTGCTAACGCTTGTTGCTGGGCTTCGATTGTTGTATCATTTGCCAATCGCTGGCGTTGCACGTCTAAACGAGCAAGTTGTTGTTGCGCGTCCGCTAATTCCGTCTGCAACCGCATCGCCAATGCTGATGGCGCAACATCGTCAACCGATTCACTTGCTACTGCCAAAACGGTTAAATCAGCATCTCTCAGTTGCTCACGCAACAAGTCGGCCTCTTGCTGCTTAGCAAGAATAGTCTGTTGCTCCTGACGACGCGCTTGCAAAGCGGCAGCGCCAGCCACACCAAGAGCTTGGTAAATTTCTAACAGGCGTTGTTGGTACTGTGCCCGAGTAACTGCCTGCTGACCCGCTGTTGTCATTTGTGCTTGTTCTTCTGCTAACCGTTGGCGATATTCAGATTCCGTCAAATGATACCCCAACCAATTCAAGCGTTCTTCCGCCCGTTGCATGTCTGGCATCACCGTTTGTTGCATCGTCATCAATTCTTGCATGCGCGCAATCAAACTATGGAGTCTTTGGACGTCCGGTTGCGCTGTAATTATTTGTTCATTAGTCATGCCCTCGTATCCCGCCGGCAAGTTAACATCCGGTGCCACCCGCTTCGGCATCACCCGGTAAAGCACGTGGCCAGCTCCGGCCAATAAGATGAACAGGACAATTCCTGGTAATAATTGACCAGCAATCGCCAGACCAATTAGCAATATGACGCCAAAGGCTAACGCCCCAATGCCCGCCCGACGATATTGGGCCACAATAGCCGTCCCTGTACCAGTTTGCAAGGCTTTTACTTGAAATGGCGTTAGTTCAGTCGGCACAGCTTGCCAATGATGCGTCTGCAACAGCGAATCGCGTTCATCTTGGAATTGCGCTTGTTGCGAGGCGGCTTGCCGTTGCTGTTGTTGCAAGGTTGCGAATTCATCAAGCGCGACACGGGTTTGATTAAGTTTCTCTTGGGTAACCGTCGTGGTCGTTGGCACATCCGGCATAACCCGTAATTGCGCTTCGAGGTGGTCGGCCTCATCCGCCAACGCCGTATCCAACGGTTCGTCCGTATGTGCTAATTGTTGTTGTAATTGCTGCCACCGTTGATACACCGGCACTAGCTGCTGACGCGCAGCCTGTTCAGAGGCGTCAGCCGTCAACCGACTCTGTCGCTCAGTTAAGTTGGCAACTTGTTGCCGGGTTGCTTCATAGGCGGATTCCAATTTATTGACTGACGGACGATTTGCAATCGCCGTTTGCAAATCTGCTCGCTGATTAGCCAACGCCGTTAACGCCTCATTAATTGGTCGGTGCGCCGTCTTAGTGGCGCCAAATTCATTCGTAGCCTCTTTATCCCAATGGTTAGCCAACGCGAGCCATTGTTCTGACCCAGGCGTTGCTAGTGTACGCAAGTGTTCCGCAAACTCGTCCGGACGCAAAGCAAAAATTTGGGCCAAGGCTTCTTGATCAAAACTAAAAACCGCTAAGTATAAGTCACGATCAACAGGTCCCAGCAATTTTGCTAACGTCTGTTCCGCATCCGCAAATTGTTGTCCCGTCGCAACCGTTCGTAACGTTACCGTCGTCTGTGTCCGTCCCAATCGTGTCAATTCGTAGTCCGTTCCCGCTACGTCGAACGTGATAGTACCACCATACGGGCCCTGTTCAAGGGGTTCATACGTGTTAATGCGGCGACCCTTAGCCTGTGGGAAACCAAACAACATCCCCAATAAGAACCGATGTAACGTCGTCTTACCGGATTCATTCAACCCTTGAATAATTTGTAACTGTGTCACAAAATCGAACGTCTGATCGCGCCACTGGCCGAAACCGATAATGTGTGCTTGCTTAATCTTCATCAGTCGCAACCCCCATTTCAGTTAAACGTAATTTTTCGATGACGGCTTGCTTTAGTTCCGCCAACATCGCTGGCGTCAAAAAAGCCTGCAATACTGCCGCGTCCTGCACCTGTTTTAAACCAAGCTGTTGCAACATATCATAGTTAAATACGTCATCAACCGTCTGCGCCCAGTACTGTTGGTCAACAGCCGGTAATGACACTTCCTCGTTAGCTGCCACAAGTTTAATGTTATAGACAAAGAAATTATCGGTTGGCGATGATGCAGCGGTTAACTGGGCTAACAACTGATTGTTCATGATCAACGACAACAGCGCACTATCCTCGCTTGTCACTGATAATTCAACCAATTGAAAATCATCATCATTCTGCAGTGCTTGTCGAATATGCTGGATTGCCGTTAGCGCATCTGATGCTAAATAGACATTAGCTGTTTGCCAAACCACTGGAGCTACTGGCGTAAATGTCGGCACCAATTCGCCTTGATCCGAGGTTACCAAATAATAGCCTTTGGGCCCCGCCTCGTTTTTATTTAAGCCTTGAATACTACCGGAATAACCTATGAATGGTTTGTCTTGCAATGTTTGCCGCACGTGAATGTGGCCAAGGGCCCAGTAGTCATAGTGCTTAACTTGCATGTCACTTAATGTAAACGGTGCATAGTCACCCTGGCCATCTTCGCCAAGTGCCCCGTGATACAGGCCAATGTGATAATCCACATCAGCCTGCTTAACCGGGTAAAGGCGGGCACGGTTATCGTTAATATGCCGCTGCGTATACGAAAAACCCGTGATGGCCACACGTTCTTGCGCTTTCGTCACTAAAGTTGCAGTTGTTGTTTCAGATGGGAAAACAGTTACATTATCTGGCCAAGTAGGCAAACTTTGCCAATTAGCTACAAAGTCGTGGTTACCAAACCCTAGATAGACAGGAATTCCCGCTGATTGTAGTGTTTCGAACGCTTGCCGCAATGTCAATTGGGCTCGTGCGTCGGGTGTCGTTGTATCAAACAAATCACCTGGCAATAATACAAAGTCAACCATTTCAGCAATCGCATCGTCAACCAATCGTTGCAATGCTGTTTCAGTTGCTTGCTGCAATGTTCCCTTCAACCAAGCTGGAACCCGTGTTAAACCCGTAAATGGATTGCCAAGGTGCAAATCACCAGCATGTATAAACTTCATTATTCCACGATCCTTTTTACGTTATATGTTATTTCATTATCCCATGTTAGGTATATCCTAACAAGCATCTATCGGTAGTTGGTGGAAAGAAAAAGAGCAGTTGTCCTAAATGAACAACTACTCTTTTTAAAAGATTAGTCTTGGCCGTACAATTCAGCGATTGGCTTTGTGATGATATTGTTGATTTCCATCAACAATTGGTTAACAGCTTGTTCTGCTTCCATCATCGTCTTCAACGCATCGTGCTTGTCCATCTCCCCAGCAATTTCTTGCCAGGCAGCAACTTGCTCAGGAGCAGGCTCTTGACCAGCTTGCATTGACTGGTTAATTTCCATTTGTGCTTGTTGGAAGCGTTGGAAAACTGCCTTTGCTTCGGCGTTACCGTTCAAAGCTTCAACCGCATCGCGCAATGTCTTGTATTGTGCCGTTTCGCGCAAGTCAGCGGCAACAGCGTTTACGTTATCGTAAATGTTAATCATATTAAGTAAATATCCAATCTTTTGTTGTTAGTTCTATTATCACATACTGTGCGTCAATTGCCCAGAATGTTTCGGATGCCTGACCAAGCTTCCTTTGCCCCATCCTTAACATTATCCCAAGCCTTCTCAGCACCTTGCTTCACTTCATCCCCGATACCACTAATCGTATTGGCTACCCCATCAGAACTATTTGAGGCACCGTCATCGACTGCCGAAATCTTTTGACGCACACTCTTCACATTAAATTGGGTTTGGTCAGTATTCGGAATGACTTGCTCCAGTGTCGTCTTCATCAACGGACCAGCCGTTGCCGACAAGTAAGCTGGAATTGATTCACCATTTGCATTCGAATCATATCCCGTCCAAGTCGTCACAACAACGTCCGGTGTGTAGGCAATTGCCCATGAATCAGTCGCATTCATCGCTGTTGAACCATCACCAGTCACCTCAGTTGTCCCCGTCTTACCAGCAACATCGTAACCGTATGGATCAGCTGACTTACCGGTACCATTGGTGTATGTACCAAACATCATCGACGTCATTTCATTAGCAACCTTCTTTGACCAAAGACGGGTATGCTTTTGCTTGGATTGGACAATCACCTTGCCAGAAGCATCAACAATCTTCGTAATGAAGTGTGCCTGACTCATTTCACCACCATTGGCGAAACTGGTATACGCCTGCGTCATTTGCAACGGGGTAACCCCCTTCTTCACACCACCGATGGCCAAAGCCAGGTTCTTATCTGCCTTGGTCAATGGCAAACCAGCCTTTAAGCCGGCATTATAACCGACCGATACACCCAGTTGATCTAGTAACCAAACGGCAGGAATGTTATAAGAATTTTCCAAAGCCACGTACATTGGTACATCCGCGCTGGTGTAGTTGTTGTAATTCGAAGGTGAATAGCCGTTCGTTCCAAAACTCATCTGCTCATTCTTTAACTCGGAATCATAAGAGAAACCACGTGACAATGATGGCGCATAATCTACAATCGGTTTAATCGTCGAACCTGGCGAGCGATACATCTGGGTAGCACGATTCAAATCACGGAAGTTATGTTCACCACGTCCCCCGACAACCGCGCGTACGCCACCCGTTTTCGCATCCATGACTACTGAAGCCGCTTGTGACTCACCCCCAACAGGATTCAAACTCTCATCTTCATAATCATCTTGTAAGTTAGTTTGGTCCGTCTGATCCAACGTGGTATAAATTTTATACCCATCGTTCAGGATGTCATCTTCCTTCAAATCATACTTGCTAATCGCTTCATTAATCACGGCATCAAAGAAGTATGGATAATTATAGTTTGAATTATTAAGATCATGATCCGATGCACCGATTTCATAAGACGCATACGTATCAGCTTGTGCTTGGGTCAGCTTTTTATCATTAACCAAATTTTGTAACACTTGATTACGGCGGTTAATCGCGTTCTTCGGATACGTCAGTGGGTCGTACCCATTTGGTGATTGCAACATACCGGCCAACATAGCGCCTTGGTTCACTGACAACTGTGAGGCATTCACGCCGAAATACTTTTCAGCCGCATCTTCCACACCCCACACACCATGTCCAAAGTACGCGTTATTCAAGTACATCGCTAAAATATCATGCTTTGAATATTCTTTTTCAACTTGCACGGCTAAAAATAATTCGCGTACTTTACGGGTAATGGTTTGCTTTTGCGTCAAAAAAGCATTCTTAACCAACTGCTGGGTCAGCGTCGAACCACCAGCCGAGGCGTTAATCCCGCGAATGCGGTACCAAATTGTCGTTAACGCGCCACGTGCCATCCCCGCCACTGAAAAGCCGGGCTCGTGATAAAAATTACGATCTTCCGTAGCCAGGACCGCATTCACCACGTTTGACGAAATATTATCAAACTGTACATATGTCCCCTTTTGACCAGCAATCGAGCCCGCTTTTTTATCATCTACATCATAAATTTCAGTTGATGATTGTAATCGCGCCTTTAAGTCTGAGACATCTGTTGTTTTAGCTTCAAACGTCCCCACCGCACTAATCAAAAAAATTAATGCCAAAAAGGCGACGATCAGCCATCTAGTTAGCTGGAATCGCGTCCAAAACGGGCCGATTTTTCGATTAATCCAGGCTAACGCACTTTTTATTCGATCCATCATATTTATTGCATCCAATTATCAAAATCTGCTGCTAATTTTTTGGCAGCTGCGACTGACGGGCTCGTCACGTAAATCGTGTTGTGACCCGCTAATGTCGCAACGACTTCGGGAATGTTCGCGTCATCAATAATCGCGGCTAGTCGATTACCATTCCCCTGCGTCGTCTTGACAATTGTCATGAATTCAACGCGAGTAATTGAGACCGCCGTTTCGGCAAACACCTCCTGAACATGGGCGGTGTCCACAACCGGCGCGTCTGACATTACTTGATAGTGTGGCCGTCCAGTGGCGTCAGCCCGCCGCACAATGCGCATTTCTTTAATATCTCGTGAAACAGTTGCTTGTGTTACATCAATACCAGCATTTTGCAGATGATGCATTAGCCCTTCTTGTGAATCAACGACCTCACGCGCCAAAATATCTAAAATTAACGCTTGTCGTTCTTGCTTTTTTAAAGCCATGGTTTTTAGTCCTCTTTTTTGCATATATAGTTTTATTATACAGGCTTTTGAACTATTTGCCTTAAACTACACCAAGCAAAAAGTCTGTGCAATCAACACAGACCGGCGTTTAATGCAAGATTGTCTGAAAACCTGTGGTAAAACTTGGCACGTGGAAATCAGGAACCCGTTGCATAAATTTATCGGTAATAAACACATTGTCAAACTGATACCGAACCAAAATTTCTAATTGTTTGGCCCGCATACGATTCATAGTTGCTTTATTTTGAAACACTGTCAATGGTATCACATCATACGGAATTGGCCACCAAACCAACCGGATTTCCTTTGTATAATTTTGATACAACTCATTGGCCAATTCGTAACCAATTTGTCCGTTGCTGCCTAATATTGTTTGATAACACACTTCAATGACTCACTTGAAAAACCAGAAGAAAACTTAATTTTTGACAATAAAAAACGCTAATCTCCATCGCTGTTGATTAGTGTTTTAGGTGTTAACCGACTTTCGTAAATTGCGAGTAACACAGTTTCGCATACTTGCCACCTGATGCCAAAAGTTCGTCATGACGGCCACGTTCCACAATATTTCCTTTTTCCATGACCAAAATTTGGTCCGCATAAGGAATCGTTAACAAGCAGTGCGTCACTACGAAACTTGTTCGACCCGCCAACAATTTAGCCATGGCATCTTGATTTAGGATTGTGTCGTACCCGCTGGTAGTGTGCAAATAAATTCATCTGCATGGGCCATTTTCGCAGATGCGATGACTTCATAGTCCGTAGCTTCAAGGCGTCCATAACGCAAATTGTCCATAATGCTGCCCACAAAGAGTCAAGTCTCTTGGAGCATCATTGCGAAATGCTGGCGCAAGTCTTCACGTGTCATACCGCGCGTATCAGCACCACACAACCGAATCGCCCCGCTGGTTGTGTCATATAAGCGTTCCAATAAGTTAATCATTGTTGACTTACCGGCTCCAGTTGGACCAACAATCGCAATCATCTGACCGGCTTAACTGACATACTGTAGTCGGTCATCGATGGTTGGTCAGACTGATAACTAAAGGCAACGTGTTCAAACGTCAAGATGTCATCAGTGGTAATTGGAGCAATCGGTGTTAATTCTGTCATTTACGGTTCATCCAGTACCCGAAAGATACGTTCGGCTGATGCAGCTGTTGCTTGAATTGTATTTGTTAAATTAGTAATTTGTGTAATTGGCTGACTATATTGATTTGTGTATTGCAATATAGCCTGCACATCACCTAAACTAACTGAACCACTGGCAACTTTAATGCCACCAATGACTGACATGACAGAATTGACCAATTGAATCAACGACTGATTCAACGTCCCTTGAATATTGTCCATATCGTTAACCATGCGGGCCATGATATCCCCATTTTGATGTGAATCATAATAAGAAACTGGCTGGCGCGCCATTTTCTCCTCGAAATCCTTACGTAACTGGTAAACCGCTCCCTGGGCAATCCGTGTCATGCTGTACTGTTGGATCACCGAGAAAGCCGCGGCAATTAGATAGATGGCCGAAACAAGCATTAAAATTTATACGACTTTATCCATCTGAATATGCAAGTCCGTGTGCTGACGCATCGACTTTGTCGACATTATCAAAAATGAACGTTGTTGCTTCGCCTAAAACTTTAGGTGTTCGTACTGATAAAACCACGGAAACGGCCGTGATAACTAACGAAATAATGACGCCTGCCCGATAATTACCGAGATAGGCAAACAGTCGGCCGGTGATTTGTCAGAGATGAACCGGCTTTTCATCCGGTTGGTTCATGCCCGCACCGCGGCCACGACCGCCACTTTGAAAACTACGCATCGACACCCACCTCCCTCAAATCTGCATCCGACAGCTGACTCCACATAACCATTTGATAGGTGGGGCACGGTTGCGCAAGCTCTGCATGTCGGCCAGCACCAACCATTTGACCGTTATCCAACACAACAATTACATCGGCATTCATGACCGTTGCAATTCGTTGCGCAACAATAATCTTAATAGTCGGTTGCAAACGTAGCGAATCATGGATTGCCCCCGCACCCGGCTATCCGTCTCAAAATCCAAAGCAGAAAACGCATCATCAAAGACATACACTTGTGCCTCTTTGATAAGCGTTCGCGCAATTGCGAGTCGTTGGCGCTGCCCCCCTGAAAAGTTAGCGTCGTCTTGTTGGACAACCATCACTAGCTTCAATAAAGTTAGTCGCTTGTGAAGTCCGAAGGGCCTCCCACATCTGATCATCCGTTGCCAATGGTAATCCAAATTGCAAAATGTAAATCCGTCTGAGACAACTGGCGAACGTCCACGCCATTCAACGTAATGGTACCTGATGTCACATCAAGCAACCTTGGTATCAAATTCAGAATTGTTGACTTACCAGAACCCGTGCCACTAATAATCGTCATGGTTTGGCCAGAGGAAACCTTTGCTGTCAAACCAAACAGTGCTGGATTAGCTCCCAGAAAGCAATACAGGACATGATCAAATGCCAACTCAGGCGCCGTTGCAGGCAACTTTTGTGGTGTGGCAACATCCACAATTGTGTCTTCAGTATCCAAAACCCCATTAATACGATCGGCTGAGGCTTGCGCATGCGGCACCATCACAATCACCATTGATAACTGCATAAATCTCATCAGAATTTGTGTAGCATACGTCAAGAAGGCTGCCAAATTTCCCATTGGCATTAAGTTAGCACCAATTAGCTTGGCACCTAACCACACAATACCTACGTTCGTAAATGACAAAATAATTGTCATTACCGACATCATCATCGCAAACGTCGTAAAGACAACTCGGGCCGTGTGGGTTAAATCACGGTTAGCCGTAGCAAACTTTTCACGTTCAAACGCATCACGACCAAACGCCCAAATGACACGCACCCCTGGCAATCCCTGTTGGAATACCAAATTAATTCGATCAACCTTTGTTTGCGTGATCTTAAATCGCGGTAGAGCAATTTTAACAATCACAAAGACCGCGATTTCCAAGATTGGCAGTGAAAAAGCGAAGACCGTGGTTAGGCGCGCATTCAGGTGCAACGACATAATCATGGCCCCAATGAATAGGAACGGCGCCATCAACGTCATACGCAACTGCGGTCTGAAACACATTCCGCAGTTGCGTCACATCATTCGTCGTACGCGTAATCAGCGTGAAATCCCCAAATTTTAACACATTGCTAGCATCCATATAGGTCACTTTTTTAAACAAGCTACTTCGTAATTTCGACCCTAACTTCTGGCTTTGGATAGCGGCCAAAAACACATTCAACACGGCGCCCGTCCAACCAAGAATGGCAATAATCAACATTACCCCACCCATTTACCAAATATATCCAATGTTTTTCTTTGCAATGCCCTTATTGATGGTGTCGGAGGTAACCGTCGGCAGTGATAAATCTGCTGACACCTAAATAATCAAGAATATAACTGCTAACAAGACAGTCATTGACTCGAGATACTTTTTCCCAATCCGTATCATTTGCAATGGCCTCTTTTTCGTTATAGTTAAGCCTAATTAAACCACATATCTGCTAATATGATTAGAATTTTTTGTTGTCCTTGTGTTATTCATAAATACATAAAAAGCACTAACTAAAATATCGGTTAGTGCTTTAATCATTATTTCTAAATTACATTTCCTTAGGTGCCTTAACACCCAACAAACGTAGTGATTCTGTCAAAACTTGTGACACGGCTGTTACCAATGCCAAGCGGGCGTTCAATTGCTCGTCTTCTGCCAAAATCTTTGAGTTTGCGTAGTACTTGTTGAACGTGCGAGACAAGTTCAATGCGTACTTGGCAATAACTGATGGCTCGCGATCACGCCATGCGCGACGAACAACATCACTAAAGTCGGCCAACAACTTCTCAGTTTCCCAAACGTTCTCATCATCGATAACCAAGTTAGACATATCTAGCTCTGGGTTACCAGCCTTGCGCAAAATTGATTGTGCACGGGCGTTCGCATATTGTACGTATGGACCAGTATCACCTTCGAAGCGAACCACTTCTTCCAACTTAAAGTCGAAGTTTCCAATACGCTCGTTCATCAAGTCGTGGAATACAACGGCACCCGTTCCAACTTCATGCGCAACCAATTCCTTGTTGCCCAAAGTAGGGTTCTTTTCATTGATTTGTTGCAAAGCCAAATCAACAGAGTCCTTCAACACATCCTTCAACAAGATGATACGACCTGAACGCGTTGACAACTTCTTACCATCAACCGTAATCAAACCAAATGGAATGTGTTCAACATCATCTGACCACTCGTAACCCATTTCCTTCAAAACGGCCTTCAATTGCATGAAGTGTTCACGCTGTTCGCCACCAACCACGTACAATGACTTAACGAAGTTATAGTTCTTCTTACGGAAAATAGCTGCCGCCAAATCACGTGTCATGTACAATGTGGCACCGTCAGTACGTTGAATCATGGCAACGTTCAAGTTGTACTTTTCCAAGTCAACCACTTGAGCGCCTTGTGATTCGATTAACAAGCCCTTTTCCTTCAATGTGCCAATAACGCCATCCATCTTATCGTTATAGAAAGCTTCACCGTTGAATGAATCAAACTCGATGTCCAACGTCTCATAAAGCTCCATGAATTCCTTCAATGACTCTTCACGGAACCATGACCACAATTGACGTGCCTCCTCGTCACCATCTTCAAGCTTCTTAAACCATGCACGACCTTCATCATCCAAGGCTGGATTTTCCTTAGCTTCTTCGTGGAAACGCACATAGTACTTAACCAGCGTGTTGATTGGATCAGCCTTAACTTCGTCCTCTGAACCCCAACGCTTGTAAGCTGACATCAACTTACCAAATTGTGTTCCCCAGTCACCCAAGTGGTTAATCTTAATTGGTTGGTAACCATTGGCCTTTGAAATTTCAGCCAATGAATTTCCAATAACCGTTGAACGCAAGTGACCCATTGACATTGGCTTAGCAATGTTAGGTGATGACATATCAATTGTCACATGACCTGCTTCACCATCCGTGTTGTGACCAAAGTCTTGGTTTATCAAAACACTTTGCAAAACATCGGTTCCAAATGTCAATTGGTTCAAGAAGAAGTTAACATATGGGCCTGCAGCTTGAACAGCCTTGAAATTAGTTGCGTCAATTGCTTCCACTACTGTCGCAGCAATTTGGTTAGGCGCCATATGACGTTCCTTAGCCAACAAAAAAGTTGGAAAGGCGAAATCACCCATCGTTGAATCCTTTGGCACTTCAATCTTTGACAAAATTGTCGCTTCATCTAGTTCTGGCACAACCGCTGCAACGGCTTGGGCCACTTGATTCTTGTAGTCCATTGTTATTCCTCTTCTTCGTCCTCTTCCTCGGCATCATCGTCTTCCAACTTGATGTCTTCTGGAATTTCTTCTTCGTTCTCTTCCTCTTCGTCACTCTTACGTGGCGCAGGGTTGTCAGTCTTTACCAAAATCTTAGTTTCTGACATGCGAACGACAGCACGGTGATTATATTCGTTAACCGTTGCCGTATCTTCTGGGTCGTTCTCCGTAATCAAGACCAACAACGAGTGCTCGTAAATCTTTTCCACGATACCCTTAAAGTCGTGTTCGAAGTTAGCGAACTTCTTACCTTCAACGAAGTCGCCCAAGTCGAACTCTGACGTATTTTCTGCAGGTTCCTTAGCCATGGCACTATCCCCTTTTAATTCTCTGCACATTTAATGCATTTATTTATTATTAGTAACACAAAAAATCGCCGTAACAACGGCAATTCTGTTTATTATAGCAAAAATTCGCGTCAAAAACTAGGCTTCCAATTCGGAAACGACGCGTTGGGCAACTGCCCAGTCGTTTTCATACGGTGTATCAACACCGCCAATCTTTTGATACTCATCCAATCCCTTCGCTGCCAAAACGACAACATCATTGGGCCCAGCTGCCTTAATGGCCTCAGTAATCGCAATCGTGCGGTCCATTTCACGGTTAATCACCACGTGATCATTGGTAATTGCCGTTTGGATTTCATCAGCAATGGCATTTGGGTCCTCGAATTGTGGATCATCACTCGTTAAGTAAACAACATCTGCAGCCTCACTGACCGCTTGCCCAATGCCTGGTCGACGCGAAACACCCTTGTTTCCAGGTGCACCAACCACAATCGTTAACTTTTCGACGGTCTCATTCGTGCGGACAAAATTAAGCAAAGCCGCGATTGAGGCATAGTTGTGTGCATAGTCAACGTAAATTGTACCGTGGTTTTGGGTCGTTAATACTTGCATACGACCAGGAATTTTAACAACTTCGAGTCCTTCATGCATTGCCTCTGTGTCAGCACCAACGAGTCGCGTCGCAATCATAACAGCCACAGCATTTCCTTGGTTAAAGTCACCCGGCATATCCAGATGATAGTCACCTGCAATGCCAAGGCGTGCAGCTTGCTGACCAACTTCACGTACAGCGAAGGTGCTACCCTGCAAGTCTGCTGCGACAGTATCGTAATAGACATCTGCCTTGGGTGAATCTTCATCCTCACGGCCATATAACCAAATTCCATCACGCGGTACCGCTAACTCCGCATGCTCAATTAACTCACTGAAATGATCTGAATCAGCGTTCAGAATGACCTGCTCTGAGTGATCAAACAGCATCATTTTGTGTTCCAAATAATCTTCAAACGTTGGGTGCTCATTTTCCCCGACATGATCGGGACTGATGTTCAAGAAAATGCCAACGTTAAAGTGCAGGCCATACACCCGTTCCATCTTGTAGGCCTGCGATGAGACTTCCATCACCATATGCGTCATCCCATTTGTGACAGCTTCCGCCATCCAACGGAACAAATCCAATGACTCTGGTGTCGTCAAATGCGCGCGATAATGGAACTTCGGGTCGGCGCCTGTGATAACTTGTAACGTCGATGACAAAGCTACCTTGTGGTCAGTGGCCACCCGGAGCATTTCATATGCCATATAAGTGGCCGACGTCTTGCCTTTGGTACCCGTGATACCAATCAACGCCAATTTATTTTGTGGATAATCATAGAAGGCCATACTCAAAACACTCATCGCTGCTGGCACGTCATCAACCACCCAAGTTGGCAATCCAGTGTCGAGCGTGAACGACGTAGGTGCAACAATGGCCCTAACCCCTTTTGCAATCGCGCCTGTTAAATATTCAGCCTTGAAACGTCCTTTAATAAACAACAACGTTTCAGATTCTACATCATTTGAATTATAAGCTAAATGCTTGATCTCACCTTTGAATTCTGGCGTGCTGATCAATAAGTCCTGATCAGCCAAAATTTCTGTAATTTGTTGTGCTGTGAGTGCCATCATTTAACTCTCCTATATCTACTTGTTATTAATTTGCCAATTCACCAGCTGACCGCAATTGCGCCAACATATCAATGGCAGCACGACCCCGGTGAGCGTAATTGACACGATCCGGCATGTCAATTTCAGCCAATGTCTGACCGGTTTCCGTAACCATGAGTTCGTCGAGTCCATTGCGACCACCACGTGGCGCCGTTGCTAACGTGACGCCACCACGCGCCTGGCTAAAATAGTGCTGGCCGATTGGTGTAATCACGACAAAATCCGCTTGTAAATACGCCGTACGATCCGCTCCGTCTGGTAATTGTGCCAACACATAAGCATTAATTTCCGCATCCTCACGTAGCTGATGGGCTTGGAATTCGCGCATGGTTGTGACACCAAAATGATCCGGAATGGCTGGGACAAACATCGCTGAATCGTCCGCCAAAATGTATTCATCCGGTAACAACGCATGAATGGTTGTCGCCTTAACTTGCGCATTTTCCGCCATGTTATCAGTGGTTTCTGCTGGAAAAGCAATCTGATCATGTAACTCACGATAATTAATTGCTGTTACCCCTAATGTTTGCAAGTATTCTACCATTTCAGCTGTTTTATGTGAGTTATTCGACGCAATTACGAGTCGTGTCAGCATTACATCTCCTCCGTTTCGATAGCACGCAAGGTATAAAATGACCCCGTGACAACAATCAACGCCTCTGATGATTCACGCACCCGACGAGCCAAAGTAATCGCTGCACTCGGGTCATCCGCGATTTCCACATCGACGTTGCTCATCATCACAATCTTAGCTGCCAGTTCGTCCGCAGACATCGCACGATCTGAATCCGGCGTCACCGCAATTACTGTATCAACGTGTGGTAACAATTCCTCTAGCATGTCGTGGTATTGCTTACCTTGCAATAACCCTAAGACCACAACTGGCTTAAATGGTAAATGCCAAGAGCGAATGGCTGCCACCAAACTGATAATGCCATCTGGGTTGTGGGCCCCGTCGAACAAAATATTGCGCTTTTTATCAAATTCCATCCGGCCTGTAATTTTGACGTGCGCTAAAGCTTCAGCAACTGCTACATCTTCAATCGTATAACCGCGTTCCTTTAAAACCGTCACAATCTGCAAAACTGTGCTCAAATTATTAGCCTGATAGGCACCAGTTAGTGACAGCTTCAGCCCTTCAAATTGATCGGCATTCAACTCCAAACCGCGTGGCGATGACTTAACAATCGTAATTGCCGGCTTAGGGTGCGTGTTCCATTTCGCACCAACAGCAATCGCTTTTTCTTTCAACAAGCGATACACTTCGATATCCTGACCAGGATAATTCACGATGGTTGCACCTGCTTTAATCGCACCTGCTTTATCAGCCGCGATTTCAAGTAGATCATTTCCCAGCAAACCGATGTGATCGTATGAAATCTTCGTAAATGCAACAACCAATGGGGTATCAACTACATTAGTGGCATCGCGTAAGCCACCCACACCGGCCTCTAAAATCACAAAACCCATTTCAGTGCGGGCAAAGTGCTCCAACGCAATCAATGTCCACCATTCAAACTTGGTCAACGTATCCTCATCACCACCGTGCGCTTTAATCTCTTCTAAAACATGTTGATAACTTTTAATGAAGGCTTCTTCAGTAATCATCTCACCATTCGTCGTAATCACTTCGCGATCATTCAGAATTGCCGGCGTCGAAAAGTGCCCAACTTGGTAACCAGCCGTCTCTAAAATACTAGCCAGCATCACCCCGGTTGAACCTTTACCATTGGTACCGACGATGTGAATAACTTTTAATTGTCGCTCAGGATTACCCATCCACCGCAAAATTTCTTTCAACATGCCGACACGATTACCGTGTTCATCAGGTCTTACTCGCCAAGCACCACCCATTTTTGATGTAATTTGTCGATAAGTTTCAGCCGCACCCATGATTTACCTGTCCTTATAATAATGAAGAAGTCGTGATCGAGTGACCATTCACTCGTTCCGTGTTGGCATTCGATATAATATGGCCAACAAAACTGTTTTTCTAACGGTTAATTTTACCATAGATAGTCAGTATCGGAACGCTTGGACTTATCATTTACCAGCTAATTAACCAATTTCAATTGTATTGTTCGGTTATATTAAACATGACGGTTTTTTCATATATAAAATATTAACTTTTTCGTTTGTCAACCCGGACAAAAACTGGTAGATTGTTAAGCGTCATTCTTTTTTACTTTTGAAAAGTAAGTATATATGAAGGGATTTGCATATGTTAACCATCTCAAACCTGACTGTCGGGTACGAATATGGCCCGATTTTTACAGATTTATCCATTTCATTTAACGATAAGGAATTGATTGGGATTATTGGTCCAAATGGGGCCGGTAAATCAACATTAATTAAATCAATCCTAGGCATTATTCAGCCAAGTGCTGGTGACATCACATTAAACGCCCTGCCAGTTACCAATCGTCTTCGTCGCGACAAGTTTGCTTATGTACCACAACGTAGCGATTTGGATTTAGACTTCCCAGTCAACGTCTTCGATTTAGTAATGATGGGGGTTTTATCCCAAATATCACGTTGGCATAGTGTCGGTAAAGCTGAAGAAGCACTGGCACAACAGGCACTCGAACGCATGGACATTGCCCATTTGGCAAATCGTTCTTTGAATGAACTGTCAGGTGGCCAACGCCAACGCGCACTAGTTGCTCGAGCATTAGTGCAAGATGCCGACGTTTACTTGCTCGATGAGCCGTTTGTCGGTATCGACGTGGCCTCTGAAGCCCAAATTATGGATGCCTTGCGCGAACTTCGCGATGCCGGTAAGACAATTATTATTGTGCACCATGATTTGAGTAAGGTCACCAACTATTTTGACTCAGTTGTCCTACTCAACCATGGCGTTCTAAATCAGGGTACGCCTGATCAAGTAATGGACGCAACCAGTTTGTCACAAGCCTACGGTGATCATTTAATCATCATAGATCGTCACAATCACATTGTTCAAGGAGGTTAAAATGGCAGCACTTTTAAATTTTTTCCATGCTTTCGGACAATACACTTTTTTGCAAAATGCTTTGCTCGCTGGTGTGATCATTGGCCTAATTTCCGGCGTAATTGGCGCATTTAGTATTTTGCAAGGTACGGCGCTTATCGGCGATGCCATGTCACACGCGGTTTTGCCAGGTATCGCAATTGCCGCCCTACTCAGCATCCCCTACTACTGGGGCGCTGGTGTGTTTGGTTTGCTAGCCGCCCTCATCATTAACTTCATCGCGGAACATACGCCGTTAAAGACTGATGCGGCGATAGGCCTCACATTTAGTAGCTTCTTTGCATTAGGCACAATTATTATGACGGCGGGTCACTCAACCACTAAGTTGACTGATATTTTATTCGGAAATATTCTCGCTGTTTCTGGTGGTGACCTCATTTCAAGCCTTGTGATTGGCTTAATCGTTATCTTAGTTGTCGCCATTTTTTACCGTGAGCTGTACCTCACGACTTTTGATCGATCATACGCCCAAGCGCAAGGTATTCGAGCAAATCTATTCCGAAACCTATTAGTCGTCATGATTACATTGGTTATCATTGTGGCATTACGCGCCGTCGGGGTCATTTTGGTAACGGCCCTGCTCATCACACCCGCGGCAAGCGCCCGATTATTAGTTAAGCGGTTCCAACCGATGATTTGGTTATCTGCGACATTTGGTGTGTTGAGTGCTTTTATTGGTTTGTTTCTCAGTTACACGTTCGACTGGCCATCTGGTCCAGCCATCGTTGTAACTGGTGCGGTTATTTTTATTTTATCGTTTATTGCTCATACAGGTTTGCGATTGCAAAATCGCCGCACCTAGTCTTTTTTTACAATTAGGAGTTTAGTTTTATGAAGCGCATTATTGGGATTATTGTTGCCCTTGTTGTAGTCGTTGCTGTTGCATTTGGTTTGATGCACCGCAACGATCAGTCAGATGGTCGCGCAGCTGATGGCCGTTTGAACGTTGTCTCATCATTCTCAATTATTAATCAAATTTCTGAAGAAGTTGGTGGTAAGTACGTTAACGCCCACACGATTACTGCTATCGGTGCTGACCAACACGATTATGACCCTACTCCAACCGATGTGAAGCGTACGCAAGATGCAGCTATTGTTTTCTCAAATGGCCTGAACTTAGAAAAGGGTGGTTCTGGTTGGTTTGATAAGTTGATGAATACCACCGATAAGCATGTTGGTAAGGAAATCTTCAACGTGACGGACGGCATTAAGACAATTAAGTTAACAACAGCTGGCGTGGCTGGTCAAGATAATCCTCACGCTTGGAATGGTGTGCTAGAAGGTAAGACTTACGCCGCTAACATTGCTAAGGTCCTTGAAAAGAAGGATCCTGCCCACAAGGCTTATTATGCTAAGCGCGCAACAGCTTATGAAGCAAAGTTGCAAAAGTTGTATGACAGGTGGCACGCTAAGTTTGCCGTTTTGCCTGCTGACAATAAGAAGTTGGTTACACAAGAAGGTGCAATGGCCTACTTCGCCCGCGACTTTGGTTTGAAGCCATACTTCATCTGGGAAATCGATACAGAATCAAACGGTACCCCTTCACAAATCCGCACGTTGGTTGAAGCTTTGCAAGGCGAAAAGGTTCGCGCAACCTTCGTTGAGCAAGGTGAATCAGACAAGCCAATGCAAACAGTTATCTCACAAATCAACTCACACATTGCTGGTGAATTGTGGACGGACTCTGTTTCTAAGAAGTCTGGCGTTGTCCCAACGTACTACGATTTGTTGAACCACAACGCACAAACAATCTATGATGGTTTGACGTCAAAGTAACGCATTACAAAAGCACCCGCTTAGACTTTAGGCCTAAACGTAAACGGGTGGCTTTTTATATCCTCCGTAAAAAACGCCGCCCCTGGTGCAGGACGACGTCTAAGATTACGCTGTACCTTTATAATAGTCTAAATTCGTGAAAAAACAACTATTTGCGTGCGATGAAACCATGCCTCGCCATCAGTTTATACCACGTCGTGTGAAGACATTATGACTTAACAATGTTTTCAAGATTAAATCCTGTGACTGATTCTGCTGCATATCACAAAGCGTTGCCACCAAATCACGGTCACGCGTCGTTAAATCTGGGCTAAGTATCAACGACTCAAGATATTCCGCTACAATCGAGGCTTTCTCATCGTGTTTCGCCATAAACGCGGGTCGCATCGCTTCAGGGTCAATATAAAACGACACTGGTGTCAGTACCTCACTGCGACGTACATCTGGTTGTGACACATCAATATGCAAACTATGTCGCTACGTGGCATCAGTTGGCAGGACATCTAATTGCGCCAATGCAATTGCCATATCCCATGCTCACTTAGTATGGTGGGCTAATTGTTGATAGAAAGCGTGCTTTGTATTCGCCAGCTGTGCAACGGGCGTTTTCTGCTTTCCAAACATATCCATTCCTCACAAAAAAACCTACCAAAATGGCAGGCTCTTTTTTACTTGTGTTCATTCAATAAAATTGGGGCCTTAATCAAGTTATCACTTGGCATGTCATCGACATTGGCCACCAATGCAATGTGTGCGTGATAGTTCTTAAAGACGACCGGTGCATCCCCACCGTACTCACCATCCAAGTTAATCATAATCTTGGCATTTTCATCTAATGGTGTAATTTCAACAGTTTCTGATTTTACATACAGCAAGTTTGGATCATCGACGTGCTTGCCAGTTAGCACTTCTGAAATTAAACCCAGGATCTCAGCGAACTTCGTTGTCTTAACCACCAACAACGTAAACTTACCATCGTCCAACTTAGCATCTGGCACAATTTGTTCAAAGCCGCCGACTGAATTAGTTAAGGCTAGGAAAAACATTGATGAGGTGCCCTCAAATTCACCATCATCATACTTAACGCGCAGATTCATTGGTGCCACACGGGTCAACATTTCAGCACCCTTCACAACATAGGCGAGGTACCCATACATTGACTTGAGCCTTGATGGTACCGAATACGTCAATTCAGACAATGAGCCGCCAGCTGCAATGTTAATGAAATACGTATCATTTGCACGTCCAACATCCATCTTAGCAGCCATACCCTTTAGGATGACCTTAGCAGCGGCCAGCGGATCCTCACGTGGAATGCGCAAAGCACGTGCATAGTCATTGGTTGTACCAGCCGGGATAATTGCTAACATTGGTCGGTTATCCAATGGCGCAATGCCGTTAACAACTTCATTGATTGTACCGTCACCACCGGCCGCAATCAGCAAATCAAACCCATCTTCCGCAGCTCGACGCGCCTCATTTAACGCCGAATTAGGCTCCGGCGTTGTGGCAAACGCACTGGTTTCGTAACCAGCTTGTTCATAAACATTTAAAATATCAACCAAATCACGACGAATCGCCTCACGCCCAGAGGTTGGGTTATAAATGATACGTGCACGCTTCATAGCTGTGTTTCTCCTCTTAGAAATAATTATATGTACTGCTCGGTATAGTTTCCTATACCGAGCCTAAAGTTAGCTTTACATCAGCTTTGTTGTTTACGCTATTTATTCAGGCTTACGAGCTTGCAACCCAGCCATCAACAATTCGTTAACAACATTTGGATTTGCGTTACCCTTAGTTTCCTTCATGATCTTACCAACCAAGAAGCCAACCGCACGGTCCTTACCATTGTGGAAGTCAATAATTGATTGCTCATTGTCATCCAAAATACCGTCAATAATTGGCGTCAAAACAGCCGGATCAGACAACTGCTTCAAACCATTGGTCTCAACATATTCGACAGGGTCTTCACCTTGCGTAATGGCTGCAAAGACCTTCTTAGCCATCTTCGTTGAAATCGTACCGTCATCAATCAACTTAATCATGCCGGCCAAGTGTGCTGGCGTCAAAGCAGTCTCTTCTAAATCAACTTGCTTCTCATTCAAGTACGCGTTAACATCACCCATCAAGTAG
Source organism: Weissella cibaria (assembly GCF_004521965.1). Classification (GTDB taxonomy): domain Bacteria; phylum Bacillota; class Bacilli; order Lactobacillales; family Lactobacillaceae; genus Weissella; species Weissella cibaria_A. The sequence goes on from NZ_SDGK01000009.1 coordinate 33,664, forward strand.
TTAGCTGAACGCTTTGGATCGGCCCCTTCTGCAACAGTTAAATCGAAAAAGTTCGCCATCGCCAACGTTTGCGTCAAAACTTCTGAATCATAGACTTCCAAACCAAGTTTATCAACATAGCATGCCTTACGTTCCGTTGCAGATTCTGGTAACTTCGAACGGACTTCTTCAACCCATTCGTCCGTCACATGAACTGGTGTCAAATCTGGCTCTGGGAAGTAACGGTAATCATCGGCCGTTTCCTTCTCACGCATCAAAACCGTCTCCCCGGTTGCTTCATCAAAGCGACGTGTTTGTTGCTTAATTGTGCCACCAGCCATGTAAATCTTAGCATGACGATCTTCTTCAAACGCCAATGCCTTACGCACATAGTTGAATGAGTTCAAATTCTTCAATTCGACCTTTGTCCCGTATTCCTTAGAACCGACTGGGCGAATTGAGATGTTGGCGTCGACACGCATTGACCCTTCTTGCATCTTAACGTCTGAGATACCCGTAAACTGGATGGCTTGACGCAAAGCTTCAAGGTAGGCGTAGGCTTCGTCTGGTGATGAAATGTCAGGGGCCCCAACGATTTCGATCAATGGTGTGCCTTGACGGTTCAAGTCAACATATGAGTACCCATCCGTCCCGTGGGTGTTCTTACCAGCATCTTCTTCAACGTGCAGTTCAGTGATACCCACACGCTTCTTCTCACCCTCAAACTCGATTTCCAACCAACCATTACGGCCGATTGGATCTTGTTGTTGTGTAATTTGGTACGCCTTGGGGTTATCTGGATAGAAGTAATTCTTACGGTCCCAGTGCAAGTCACGTGTAACCTCAGCATTCAAAGCCAAAGCGGCCATCATACCATATTCCAACGCACCCTTATTCGCTTGTGGCAAAACACCAGGGTAACCCCAATCAATGACATTTGTATTTGCGTTAGGCTCAGCACCATATTGTACAGGTGATGGTGACATTGCCTTTGAGTTTGTTTTCAACTCAACGTGGACTTCAAGACCAATCGTCGTTTCAAAATTCGGCACAGCCATTACTTGTTACCCCCCGGTACTTGTTCGAACAAACGTGTTGCTTGCTCATAAGCGTAGGCAGCACGGTAAATTGTCTCTTCTTGGAAGCGGTTTGCGATAAATTGCATGCCAACTGGCAAACCGTTAACAAAACCAGCTGGTACTGACATTCCCGGCAAACCAGCCATGTTAACTGGGATTGTCAAAACGTCATTCATGTAAGTGACTTCAGGATCATCCTCATTGGCACCAAAGTTATAAGCAACGTTTGGCGTCGTTGGTGCAATAATCAAATCGTACTTTGCAAACACATTTTGGAAGTCTTCGTTCATCAACGTACGTACTTGTGCGGCCTTCTTAAAGAAGGCGTCGTAAGTACCAGCTGACAATGAGTACGTCCCCAGCATGATACGACGCTTCACTTCGTCACCGAAACCTTGCGAACGTGTTTGGACATATAAATCATCCAAGTTCTTCACACCTTCTGGACGGAAGCCGTAGCGAATACCATCGAAACGTTGCAAGTTTGATGATGCTTCAGCTGAACCCAAAATGTAGTAAGCCGCCACACCATACTTTGTGTGTGGCAAAGACACTTCTTCTACTTCTGCGCCGAGCTCTTGCAACTTGGCAATACCAGACTTGATTGTGGCCTTAACATCGGGATTTATACCGGCCCCGAAGTATTCCGTTGGCACCGCAATCTTCAAACCCTTGATGTCGCCCGTCAAGTTCGCCGTGAAGTCAGGCACCGCAATGTCTGATGATGTTTGATCCTTCTCATCTTGACCAGCCATCGCTGCCAAAACGCGGGCGTTGTCTTTAACCGTACGGGTGAATACCCCAACTTGGTCCAATGATGACGCAAAGGCAATAACACCCCAACGTGATGCACGACCGTAAGTCGGCTTCATACCAACGATACCGTTAAAGGCCGCTGGTTGGCGAATTGAGCCACCAGTATCAGTTCCCAATGCAAATGGCACTTGACCAGCTGCAACAGCAACAGCTGATCCACCTGATGAACCACCAGGCACCTTTGTTTGGTCCCAAGCGTTCTTCGTCTTGCGGTAATATGACGTTTCGCTTGTTGAACCCATGGCAAATTCGTCCATGTTCAACTTACCAACACCAATAGCACCGTTACCGCGCAACTTTTCAATAACCGTTGCATCATAAATTGGCTTAAAGTTTTGCAAAATCTTTGAAGCAGCAGTTGTTGTGACACCCTTGGTTACCAAGTTGTCCTTGATACCATATGGAATACCTGACATGACGTTGTCTGGGTCAATGCCGGCTTCATCAATTGCCTTAGCTTCTGCCAAAGCTTCATCCCTCATCACTGTGATAAAGGCTTCGTACGTATCGTCAGTGGCCGCAATGTTTGACAAAGTTGCTTCCGCCAACTCAACAGCTGTGATTTCCTTGTTCACGAGTTGTTCGTGCAAGGTTTCCAAATCTGTGTGCAAGAAATCCATTAGCCCTCTGCTCCTTCATCAAGAATAGCTGGCACCTTAATCAAGGTATCCGTGTGTTCTGGTGCGTTTGCCAACAACCCTGCTGACTGGTGGGCGTTTACAGCCACATCTTCACGCAACACTGTCCGCATTTCAGTAACTGAATACGTTGGTGCAACACCGTCTGTATCAACTTCCGACAATATTGTGACCACTTCAAAAATTTTCTCTAAGTGATCCGTGAACATGTCAGCTTCTGCGTCCGTCAAAGTCAACTTTGCCAAGTTGGCAACGTGTTCAACTTCTTCACGTGTAATTTGCTCGTTTGCCATATGCATTCCTTTCAACGCTGTAATAACTCTATCTTACCAAAGAATAACGCGGTTTAGTACATATCGTCAGACAATCCGTTTTTCTCTTCGCGAACTTGGAAACGTAACCCCTTTGGATAGAAGTTTTTCATTTGACCATCAACTAACTTACCAAAGCCGGTACCGTTTCCACCAATTTCTAGCAAGTACCAGCCATTTTTGTACTGCTCACGGTCGCGAATCATAAATGTATCACCGTGAACATACTTGGCCCATTCTTCATCAATCAGTTTGTAGCGACGAGTGAATTGATCCGGGTGCAATGCTAACGCCAATGCCAAACTTGGCTCGAAACGCTTCTTTTTCAGCGTTCCTAAGTGGACCCCAACCCGCATCACTTGTAGGCCTGTCAAATCAGGCGTTCCTTCTGGGGCCGCGTATACTTGATCACCAAACGCAAGCAACAACGCTGGGTCGTAACCTGGTAAGAAATCAGTTCGGAAATCTTGCCAAAGCGTCCGTTGATCCTTCGTCAAGTTCGACTTCGCCAACTTAGGTTCCTTAGCAGCATAGTCGTCTTCAGTTTGATTTGAAACCAGCTTGGCCATGAAGTGACCCTCACCATCTGAGTGGTGTGGGAACAAACGGGCCGTCTTCTTCAAATCAGGGTTCCCGTCAGCCCATTCTGGCTTACCATCATCCATGCCTTCATATTTATCTGCATCGACAATTTCTAAGTCAGGACGTTCACTAATAAGCCAAGCAATAATGCGCTCGTCTTCTTCAGGGGCGAACGTGCAAGTTGAGTAGACCAATTGGCCATCTGGCTTCAACATCTTAACTGCTTCTTCCAAAATTTCGCGTTGACGGGTGGCATTCTCTTCTGGGTAGTGTTCATGCCAGTACTTAATCGCAGCCGGGTCTTTGCGGAACATTCCCTCCCCTGAACATGGCGCATCCAGCACAATCTTATCGAAGTATTGTGGGAACTTCGGTGACAATTCCTGTGGTGAATGATTCGTCACAATCGCGTTTTGTACCCCAAAGCGTTCGACATTTTCACTCAAAATTGCTGCTCGCTTACGGAAGATTTCGTTAGACACTAACAAACCCTTTTGCTCCATAAACGACGCCAAGTGAGTTGTTTTACCACCTGGCGCAGCCGCCAAATCCAGCACGCGCTCGCCAGGATTAGGCCGCGCTAATTCGCCAACCAACTGTGCAGACGGCTCTTGTGAATAAATGACACCCGTTGTGTGGTCAACAGAGTGGCCTTTCACCGCCCCATAGTTGCCCCATTTTCCCCATGGTACTTTACCATCGGACTCAGTGTCATATAAGTCCATGTTAGCCTTCAAGGGGTTCCGGCGAAATGCCTTTACGACAGGCTTATCAAATGATTCGATAAACGCATCTGCCTCATCGCCTAATAGTTGGCGGTATTTTTCTTCAAATCCTTCTGGTAACTCCGCCATCACAGCGCTCCTTTTATTATGTGTTTAACGTCTATTTTACACGTTTTTACTGCGCAAAAAAAGCACTGCTCTGACACAGTGCTTTCATATTTGTTAAGTGTTTTTTAAAGGGACAATTTTAGTAACCTTTCAAGGTAACGCGCCAGGCCATCTTCTTCATTGGTATAGTCCGTCATATCATCCGCGATTGCCTTTAATTCTGGATTTCCGTTCTTCATCACAACACCATGTGTGGCATAGCCGATCATCTCAAAATCATTCATTTCGTCGCCAAACGCATAAATATCATCACGCTTAATATCATAGGCTTTGCGCAAAACATCCAAGCCAGTGTCTTTTGAAACCCCGGCTGGTGCCACTTCAAGCACCGGTGACTCACCGCCCCAAGTTTTGACATTAACCCGATCAGCACCATAACGGCCCGTCACGAAATGCTGAATTTGTGATTGATGCAAAGCGTTTTCAGCGTGAATTAGAATGGCGTTAACATCCGTCTGTAGATTCAAGCGATCTAACATTTTTCGGCCTGTTTCGTCCTGTGGGAAGAAAATGGCGTCTTCCGTGCCACGCTGCGGCCCATTACCATTTGCCCATACATCGTTCTTGCTTTCGGCTACCACCGTATCAATCCCCATCATTTGCGCATTTTCCAATAAATCAAACGCAATTTCACGATCAATATTAAATGAATACTCATGATCCCAGTGTTGGTAAGGTTTGTGTCCCAATGACCCGTTAAAATTAATCATCGGTGATTGCAATCCCAGCGTGTCATAGATGTCCATCGACAAACGTACTGGTCGTCCCGTCACAATCGAAATGATGTGACCCTCGCTTTGCGCAGCTTGTAAAGTACGACGTGTTCGGTCAGATACCTTGCCTGCGTCATTTAGTGTTGTTTTATCCAAATCAATGCCGATTAGCTTGCGAACCATCGTCTGCCACCCCTCATTCTAAAATCAATTGTTATCATGGTAGCATAAAGTAGCAATGACGCGGAAAAATAATCCTATTTTTGTGTGTTCTCCTTGAACGGCACAATTAACTGGCTTTGTTCGACATCGATTGTGTAACGAATATCTTGGTTACCCCGCACTGTCATTTCAAAGTCAGTGCCATAAACAATCGCCCCTAACTGATGACCAGTCGGCAATCGATAACGGGTTGGTTGCAGGGTGAGTGCCACGTCAACGAATTCTTCCGGCACAAGGTCATCCACACGCCATGGTGCAGTCCGATTCTGAAGGTTCATGTGACCGATACTAATCATCTTTTCAGTCGTTGGTTGCGCCAATTGAAATTCTACCAACGGGGTCGGCTGCCAGCCAGTACCACGATCAATCAGTACGCCCTGTGGTTGTGGTGTCGCTGCTAGGCGACGGGCTTCACCATAATCAACCAGCATGGCGCTCACTAAGCCAACATCTGCCGATGACTTAATCCGTAATTGCAATGTCACTTCACCATCAATGACCACATCCTGTTCAAAGGCAGGTTGCACAAAGACTGCTCGATTCACATCCAGTTTATCATTCTCACGTTGCAACATTTGTTGACGCCAAGCATTGAAATCCTGCTTGTACGCGGCAAAATCATCCGCGATTTGCCAGTCTTCATACTGAACTGTCGCTGTTTCAGCAGCTAATGGCAATGTTGAAGGCGTCGTCACCCCCCACTCATGCACGGTCTCCCAAGTCTCGGCTTGATCATTTGCTTGCCAAGTAACATCTGGTAATTGGCTAGTTGCTTGATTTTGGATACCGTAGAGCTTATAACTCAACCACAAATTCATTTGATCCGCAAAATCAAGCGAGCGGTTATTGTTAATGTAAATATGTTGTCCTTGGTGAAGATACAGCTTCTTAACCACTGGCAATTTTTGTAGGCTTTGCCATAAACGGAATACCTGGCGTGGTTTAACATTCCAATCATTCAAACCATGCACCATCACAATATCAGCCTGAATGTTTGACACATTATTTAGGTAATTACGCGCATCCCAGTACGTATTGTAATCACCAGTGGCGCGGTCCATATGATCAGCCGTTGCATGCTGGAAGCCATGCCATTGCATCTTGGTCCGGTGCCAATCTGCACTATCCAACATGCGCGAATACACTAATTCCGCCAAGACATCCATATCCTCACCAGGGAAACCACCAGGTGCAATGACCAAACCGTTATCACGGTAGTATTGATACCAATCTGAGATAGCCGCTTCAGAAATCACTGTTTCTAACCCACGCACCCCGGTCGTTGCCACCGCGGTCGCCAATGTCCCCAAGTAAGACTTACCTGTCATCGCCACTTTGCCATTCGCCCAGGTTGCTTTAATGGTTTGACCACTGTGCTTGTCGATGAAAGCCAACCGGTCACCTGCTAACCACTCAACCACGGCCTGCATGCTAGCAACCTGCTCTGGTGATCCTGTGTCCTGCATTCCGTCCGAATGACGCGTCCCGACGCCAGCTGAATAGACAACAGCAAACCCACGTGCCAGGAAATAATTGTTTAAATCAACATGCGATGTACCAGTAAACGATTCTGTTGTTTCAGTCACCTCACCCGCAATTTCGTGAGCTTCTGGCAAGGCTTCTTGTTCAGGATCATACTTAATTTCTTCGTACATCAACATGTTTGGTGTTTTGCGTAACAGTGCAACGTCCACATTGTGAACCAATGCATCGTTCGCTTCATTATTTAGCCCTTGGTAATAAGGCGACGCGGTAAAGAGCGTTGGCACTTTAACACTGGCATCCGGTCGAATCACTTCGGCGCGCACCAAATCTCGGACACCATCGCCGTCAGTGTCGACGTCCGTCTCAACGTACACCACTTCACGGATTAATGTGCGCGTATCAAACGTCGCCATTGCTTTACCATTGAAAAACAGTGGCACATTATTCTTCATAAAATACCCACGACTAGCTAGGTCGTCAATGAATTGCAGCCCATTACGTGTATGCGTCACTAATAATTGGTACCAAGCCATCAAAACGTCATCCGCATCCCAACGTCCTGTCTTATGATAGAGTGGCAAATTAATGGTCGCCACTGCTTCAGCCACGTTATCGAACGTATAATCAACATCCTCAACAAAACCTAACAATTGCAAAGCAACGGCGTTAAATACATCTTCCGTTACTGGTGCACCACTATTTAAGAAGCCGGCTAAATCCTCTCGATTGTTAATGGCAATATCGCGAAATTTCACACTACCATCCTGCACTTCTGGAAAAGCAATCCGTAATAACTCCCGCCAAACCGCCGTCGGATTTTTTGCGTGCGCGACTTGAACTGGTTCATCATAAAAGCCAATTGTTGCGAGTTCTTTTAATTGTGTCTCAAACGGTGTGTCGACCACCGCAAATTGATTAATTTTCATTGCTGTCACCCCTTTAATAGTCTGATTATACCAAAGATTAAAAAATTATTAGACCGTTAACATGAAAAACACGGCGTCTCATTCTGAGTTGCCGTGTTTTGTTAGTCTGCTTTATTTTTTTAATTGAATCATGCCATTAGTTGTCTGCACATGGAGCGCTTTATTTTGATCACCTGTTTGGTAATCTTTAGCACCCGCCGGCAAGTCAAACCCTTGGGCCGTCAAATAGCCACTATCCGTTTTAATGACCATCCCAGGTGCAGTCACTCCTTGCAAAATAACTTGGCCATTTTCCGCCGTAACATCACTCGTTTCCGTTAATGTCGTATTATTTAGCTTTATTTGCCCATTGTCTGTGGTGATGTGTGCTGACTTCAAGGTCACATCCTGCAAACGCGTTGCCCCGTTTTCTGCTTCGCTTTTCACTGTGTCACCGGTGACGTTTTCCAAACGAATCCCACCATTATCATTGCGCAAAAGTGATTGCGTCACAAACAAATTTTTCACTGCTATGCCGCCGTTTTCACTCGTCAAATCCATTTTATCAAGTTTCACCCCATCGGGCACCGTAATCGTGACTGCCGGATCATAACTCATCGTCGTTATCACATTATCCTGGTCAGTGGCGTGGACAGTCAGCACGCCATCACGTAATTGTGTACTCATGTTTGCATCAATGGTTGTCATCTTGACACGCCACTCTGTCCCGCGTTTGATTTCAACATAATTATTATCATTCGTCACGCGAAGCTGTTTAATGTCATGACCTGTAAAAGTTTTGTTGATATGTTTAATTTTGACCACCTTGGGACCATCATGCCAAGCAACATTCAAATTGGCACCGCTCATGTAGCTACCCGCCATCATCGCGCCACCAATCGCCATCCCAACACCACCAATAATCAACGTGTGCTTTAACTTCATCACTCTACCCCTCCGTTACTGTTATTTGCTTCTTTGACAAGAAACGTCGACCAATCCACTTCAAAAATGTCACAAACAGTTCAAACAACGCTTTCGTCACGACCCAAACTAGTGGCGTGAAGAAAATAACTGCCGCCGTCAAAGCAATGCCTAAGCCCATGTAGAAAATACCAGTTCCAACGGCTTGCGTCAGTACACAAATACCAAGTACAAACATAAACAGACCACCGGCTAGCGCCCCCACAATCCCCATATAGATACCAGCTAAAATCATTAGAAAAATAGCTAACACACTCATAATGCCAACCACCATGACAATGGCTAGTGGAATCAAAATTGGTGAGGCAAATAGACCTAGGACAATTAACACAATCATCATTGTCAAATTCTTTGTGCGCTTACCCGCTGGCGCATCCTGCGCAACATCGTTATCTGACTCGATAAAATATTCTACTTTTAACGTTCGGGCAAACTGCTTAGGTGAACCATACTTCGCCACAATTTCATCTGTTGTCAGCCCCGCATCCATCATTTGCTCCTCATAAAACTGCAAGAGTTCGTCGCGTTCATCTGCAGGAATGCCTGACATATTTGCTTTCACTTCTGCTAAATACTCATTAATCATATCGCCTACTTCTCCTCCAATAGTGAATTAATTGCTTGGCGGAAATTGCCCCAGGCCGCCTTAATTTCTTGTAAATGTTCTTGCCCTGTTTTGGTCAGTCGATAATAACGTCGGATGCGCCCTTCAAACGGCTGATCATACGTCTCCAGGTAACCATCCTTCTTTAAGCGTCGTAGAACCGGATACATCGTTGATTCGCTGACACCCAATAAATCCTGCATCGCTTTGGTAATAATATAGCCGTACGTATCTTCTTTAGCTAATAGCGCTAACACAGAGCCGTCCAGCAAAGCAGTTGGTACTTGAATGTTCATTACCGCATCTCCTTTGTTTTATATAACACTATTTATTGTATAGCATCATATTATATGATATATAGTGTTATGTCAAGAATAAATCCGCCAGCAATTCTTATTACTGACGGCTTTGCTTTTATTTAGTTTAAATAAGGCACTGGTTTCAAATTATCTTATCGCCGCTCAAGTTTAATCAGTTTCAACGATGTCATGATGACCTGACCCGTCCGAAGCTTCATATTATAGGACTGCACATACATGCCATCTTGCGAATCAGTCCCCATCATTTCATTAATACAACCATTTTTGGTGCTTACTAAACTACCAGAACCTTCTACAGCAGTAATCTTATACTTACCACGTTTAATATCTTTTCCCATCTTATACACGACCGCATGTAGGTCGCCTGACTTAATTGCCCTGCGCTTGGTTACCGCTTCAAAATGGGTCGTAACCCCTCTTAAAGAAATATTGACCTTTTTCTTCAAATCCAAGGTATAAGACGAGACATACATGTCAGTACCCATATCTGCATTAGGATCACCTAGAACGACATTGCTATCGCCTGTCGAACTTGTAAAATTACCACTTGTCCCATTAGTTGGCGTGACAATGCATTGACCAGGTTTGATATCTGTTCCAACTGTATACTCAACTGCAGTCAAGTCGGTCGTCTTGCCAGCCGCGTTGACTGTTGTCATCATGCCAAAGACTGCTGCTCCAACAGCTAATACAATTAAAAACAATTGACGTAATTTCATCATTTCAATCCTCCCATCTGAATGTACGTTAAGTATAGGAAGCCTTTATTAAGATTTATTGTTTGGTGCTCAAAACGATAAATTCCGCAAAAAAGCACCTCAATCCGAAGATTGAAGTGCTTACTTAATGTTTATAGCCAGTTCGCAACGATTTGAACGACCAATTGAATGTTCAAACCTGTTAGAACGATAAAGACCAACCAGGCTAGAATTGTCATCCACTTCGGGTTAACGAAATCTTCCCCCATCACCTTCTTAGATGATGTAAACAAAATCAACGGTGCCATGGCAAATGGCAAGGCGATTGATAGGAACACCTGTGAGTTAATCAACAACGTATCCAACTTTGCTTCATCCCCACCATACATCAACGTAAAGGCGATGACCGGCGCTAAGGCTAGCCCACGGGTAATCATACGACGAGCCCACATTGGGATCTTCAAACGTAGGAATCCTGCCATGACCACTTCGCCAGTCAGCGTACCCGTAATCGTTGAGTTTTGTCCTGATGCTAACAAAGCAACCGCAAACAACGTTGACAAAACCGGTGATGCAATCGCACCAGCAACCGTACTATCTGACAACGACGTGTACATTTGACCAAATGTCCCTACTGAATCACCGTGACCGAAGAACAATGATGCTCCCAAAATCAACAACAGTGAGTTAACAACAAAGGCTAACGTCAATTGGATGTTTGAATCCCAGGTCATGAAGCGCACCGCTTCCTTCAATTCAGCCTTATTTTCTCGGTTAATCTTACGTGTTTGCGAGACTGATGAGTGCAAGTACAAGTTGTGTGGCATCACCGTTGCACCGACAATTCCCAAAGTCATCAACAATGGTGAATCAACACCCTTAGGTGCATGTGTGCTAACAGCCTGCAACTGTGGGACATAACCACCTAGCATCGCCACGATATCTGGATTTGATGACACCACCAAATAACCAAAAATAAACAAGATGGTCAAAATCAATGTAATGACAATTGCTTCGATTTTACGGAACCCAAAACGCATCAACAATAATAGCAAAATAACATCAAATGCCGTTGTCAAAACAGAGGCAATCATTGACCAACCAAACAGCAAGTGCAACGCAATGGCTCCACCGATAACTTCGGCGATATCCGTTGCAATTAAAGCTAATTCCGTCATAATCCACAATGCAAAGCCACCTGACTTTGATGTGCGGGCACGAGTAGCCTGAGCCAAATCTTCGCGCTTAACCATTCCCAACTTACCGGCCATGTATTGCAACATCATCGCAATCAATGATGAGACCAACACAACTGACAAAAGTGTGTAATGGTAGTTCGCACCACCTGCTACTGATGTCACCCAGTTACCCGGATCCATATATCCGACCGCAACTAGTGCACCGGGGCCTGAAAAGGCCCACAATTTGCGCCAAAATGAACCGTTCGTTGGCACTTCAACTGAACCATTCACGTCGCCTAGACTTGCGTCAGCAGTTGCATCGCCAACGAAGTGCTTCTTTGTCATTTCTTCCTTAGACATGACAACCTCCTATATACGAGAAAAAGTCGTAGTGAGGAGGTTTCCCCAGTGTACTATTCACTTTTAGTTAATAGTGCTAAACAAATTTCATAAAGGATTTCGTCCAACTAACCATGTTAGTTGAAGGCTTATGACTTTCGCTTAACCGGGACTCCTCACCCTCAAACGATAGTATACAGGTGATATTATGCATAAGCAACCCTATTTTTTCACATCTGTCAAAAATAATTCAATAACGTGAATTATTCTAGTTTTCTTAACAAAAAATAAGCAGAGCATTCATGCTCCGCTTTCAAATTCTTCATACTTTAGTTGCTTACTTGGCATTAACAGCTGTGTCACACCGAGCGATCATTGACGACACTTTGGCGTGACGGGCCACATATACAGCTTGTGAACCAAGTGATTCCCAAAATCCCTTCTTTGAGTGGGCCCCGATAATAATCAAATCTGCCCCAATCTTAGGCGCCAAGATGTCAACTAAGACTTCACCAGCCCGTTGGCCGCTATCGTATACCACTTCAACACGCTTCACACCATGTGACTCCGCATACGCCTTGTAACGATCAAGATTAGCAGCCAAATTGTCTTGCATCATTTGCACCGCCGGCAAATTCATCACATCAACCGCCGACAACTCACCCAATTCCAGAATTGATGCAATGTACAACGTCGCATCGTCCTCAATTGCCTGGTGAATCGCATTGGCCAACGCCACGTGTCCTTGTTGTGACTCATCGACGCCAACCAAAATCTTTTGGAAATGCATTGGTTCGATATTCAAGTTCAAATCTTCTGTCATAGTGATATCCCCCATATCTATTACTATGGGATCAGTATAGCAAATTGGGTCAGTATTTTCAGTGCCGAACCCTTGAAAAAAGCTGGATACCATCGGCACCCAGCTTCACAAATTATTCTATTTTACCCGTTGCAGCATTATCACGGAAAGTAATGGCCATTCCTGCTAATAATTTACGCATAAATTGGTCACCCACAACCAAATATTTAGGATGTCCTTTGCGACGTAGCATTGCGCCGACTTCCCCTTTGGTGACTGTAAAGCCATCGGCCGTCCAAAAATCAAGTAAGTCTTCGTTTGAATAAGTCATCGCAATCTTCAACTTTTTGATCACAACGTTATTAATATCATTATCGCGCTGCATACTGTAATCAGGTTCGATTGGATTACCATCTTCGTCCCTCTTCACACCACGTTGTGAAATGATCAACCCGTTCATAAAGACTTCTAAGTCGTGACGACTCAACTTTTCATCGCGTGGGGTATCCGGTTCTTGTTTCGTCATGATGTCTTGATACTGTTCCTCAGTCATTTTCAGACCACCCAGTTCAAAAATTTTAATCATGTCGGCATTCTTAATATTAAAAATAAAGCGGATGCGACGCACAATATCGTTATTATTCATTACAAATCTCTCGTTTCGATTTAAAAAAGGCTGGGACTCACCCAGCCTTTGCAAGCTTAACCACGTGAGGCATTCACTTGATCAAGCGTTGGAATTGATGGTTGTGCACCAGCGCCTTGGACCGTAATGGCTGCTGCTGCATTTGCAAAGCGCACCGCATCTTCGACATTGCGCATGTCTGCGTCAAGCTTCGTTGTTAGCGCACCGATAAACGTATCGCCAGCCGCTGTTGTGTCAACTGCCTTAACCTTCAACGCCGGCACAAAGCCATTTTCACCATCAGCCATGTGGAAGTACGAACCACGTTCACCAACCGTAATAATCACATTTTTTGCGCCCATTTCTTGTAAGCGCTTGGCGGCACTTTCCATTGACAGGTCATCAGTTACTGGAATGCCCGTAATAATTTCAGCTTCTGTCTCATTTGGTACCACTAAATCGGTGAGTGCCAACAACTCAGCAGGAATATCCTTGGTTGCTGGCGCGGGATTCAGCACCGTCATCACATCAGCAGCCTTGGCTGCTTTAAATGCACTCAGTGTCGCAACCATTGGCGTCTCAAATTGGGCAATCAACACGTCTGACGCTTTAATCGTCGTATCGGCCACTGCAACATTTGATTCATTCACTTGGCGGTTTGCACCACCGAGAATCAAAATGGTGTTGTTTGAATCAGCCTCGAGCATAATGTATGCGGCTCCCGTAGCAACACCTGATAATTCAGCCACATGGGCTGTATCAATGCCATCCGATTGTAATGCATCCAGTAATAGCTGTCCGTTCTGGTCATCCCCGACGGCACCAATAAAATTAACGTCCGCACCTAATCGCTTTGCTGCGACTGCTTGATTTGCACCCTTACCACCAGGCGCCGTTGAAGCATCATCCATTGCCAACGTTTCACCTTGTTGTGGCAAGTGTGGAATGTGCAAAATGGTATCCGCATTCAACGAACCCAATACAGTAATCTTCTTCATCACCAATGTGCTCCCTTATTTCTAGTCAATTTAGTATATCAAAAAAGATGGCCACTTGGAAAAGCGACCACCTTTCTTATCAACTATTTATTGTTCAAAATGGCATCAATCTTAGCCAATTCTTCCGCAGACAAGATCATGTTGTCCGCTACCTTCACGTTGTCCACCAGGTGATCAACTGAAGATGCCCCAATCACGATTGATGGCACGCGCTTGTCACGGAGCAACCAAGCCATCGCCAACTGGGCCAACGTTTGACCACGGTCAGCAGCGACCGCATTCAAAGCGTTCAACTTTGCAACTGTCCCCTTAGGATCTTCCTTAATGAAAGCATTTGTACGGTGCAACGGCATATCAGCCGGGAAACCATCCAAATAACGATCCGTCAACAAGCCCTCGGCCAATGGTCCGTATGCAATTAAGCCGGCATGGTGCTTATCCAATTCGGCCAACATATCCGTCGTTTCTGCTTCACGATTGAACATGTTGTATGACATTTGGTTACCAATAAATGGCGTGTGCAACTCATCAAAAATCTTACCGATTTCAGCAACTTGTTCCCTGGTGTAGTTTGAGACACCAACATATAGCGCCTTTCCTTGGCGGACAATTAAATCGAGTGCCTCAGCCGTTTCACGCAAATTTGTATTTGGATCCCAACGGTGTGCGTAGAAAATATCAACATAGTCCAAGCGCATGCGTTGCAATGACATATCCAACGCTGCCGTCAAAGTCTTCTTACCAGAGAATTCACCCAAAGGACCTGGCCACATGTGGTAACCCGCTTTGGTGGTAATCACCAATTCGTTACGGTATGGCTTCAAATCCTTTTCGAAGACAGCTCCGAACGTCTCTTCGGCTGAACCATCGGAAGGTCCATAATTAGAGGCGTTGTCAAATGAAAAAATACCATTATCAAACGCTTTTAGCATCACTTCACGTGAGTTAGCAAGTGGCTTTTGGTCACCCAAATTACGCCACAAACCAAATGATAGCGCTGGCAAAATCAAGCCAGAATCAGCCACACGGCGGTATGGCATCACATCATAGCGATTATCAGCTGCTGCATAAACCATTGTAAATACCCCTCAATGTTCATTTTACTGCATGTTATTTTAATACCATCATAACATATTATAATTTAGCATCTGGGTTATTCCGTGACTTTAGCAAGATATCCAACGGACGATTTTCATGGATGCGGACGATGGCGTCGGCCAATAATGGTGCGACTGACAGACGCGTAAACTTCGCACTCTGCTTTGCCTCTGGCATCAACAATGTATCCGTGAAAATATAGTGGGAAATATTCTCGTCGGCTGCCAAGCGCTGGGCGGAATCACCTGACAAAACGGCGTGCATTGCGACGACAAAGACGTCGGTTGCGCCATTTGCCCGTAAAGCACGAGCTGTCATTTGCACACGCCGCCCCGTATCAACGATATCATCGACAATAATTGCCCGACGTCCGGCAACCTCACCCACAATGGCGTCTGGTGATTCAGGCGTCGTCATCGCCACGTTGTCATTAACCACGCCCCAAGGTGCGTTAACCAAATCAGCAAACTTGCGGGCACGCCCAGCCCCGGTGTGATCCGGTGACACAACAACCAAGTTTTCCAACATGTTGCGACGATAGAAGTAATCTGACAACAACGGTGCCGCTTGCAAGTGATCAACCGGGATATCAAAGAACCCTTGCAATTGGTCAGCGTGCAAATCAACCGCCAAAACGCGATCGATACCGTCCATTTCAAGCAATGACGCTACCATCTTGGCCGTGATTGGCTCTCGCGACTTGGCCTTGCGATCTTGACGTGCGTATCCAAAGTATGGAATCACCACGTTAATGTGAGCGGCTGAAGCACGTCGAAGTGCATCAACGGCAATCATAATCTCCATGAAGGCATCATTCGCCTTTTCAGCAATTGGTGCCAAAATATAAATGTCGTCACCCCGAACACTTTCCAACACACGTTCGTAGATTTCACCATCAGCAAAACGCTTGATATCAATTTGACTTAAAGGTTGATGCAACTCATCTGCCACTGCTTCAGCTAACTCATGGTTAGCTGACAGACCGAACAACTTAATTTGGCACTCCTCCACGGGTGAATTCCTCCATTTTTCATTCAATATCTATATTCTATCAAATATTCAGCATAATTTCTCTGCTTAACTCACCAGCTAGTTGCATTGTACCTGCCAAGCCCCTATACTTACTTTAACGAATCAAACAAGCTGGGGTGCCAAGTGGCTGAGATGATACCCATAGAACCTGAGCAGGATAATGCCTGCTAGGGAGCTTGGTTTGTTTACGACTTAACGTAAGCGAGCCCCAGTATTGCCAAGACGGTTGATACTGGGGTTCTTTTTATTTTCCGAAGCTTTGGGCGATTCGAATTATATGAACGGGGGTTTGCACGTTATGCAAACAGTACAAGAACACAAACGTGGATGGGCGCTACGTGATGTTATTTTTCTAGCCATTATCGCGATTTTCTTCGGGGTTATTTATCAAGTTTGGGGGGCATCGTATTACACCTTGGCCGCAATTCCAGCACTCAAGCCATTCGCTAACGATATGACAATTGGGGTGTGGTTAATGGCCGGTCCATTAGCTGGGGTACTCCTTCGCAAAGTTGGCGCAACCTTGATTGGTGAAGTGTTAGCGGCTGTCGTTGAGATGCTTCTCTTCTCAAGTTGGGGTGCTGCCACATTACTCTACGGTTTTGTCCAAGGAGTTAGTTCCGAAGTTGGTTTTACCCTAACTGGTTACAAGAACTGGGATAAGATTGGTTTGACGCTATCCGTGATTACCAGCACACTGATTACGTTTGCTTGGGATATGTTCAACAGTGGCTACTTGGCTTATAAGCCTGGTCTATTGCTCGCCTTGTTTATCATTCGTTTGATTTCAGTCGGCTTTTTCGCCGGTATCCTTATTTACTTAATTAAAGTCCTTGTTGAAAAGTCAGGTTTATTAAAGCGTTAATATGACAACATTAGCAGTTAAAAACTTTAGCTTTGCCTACGATACGGGCCAACGAAATATTTTAAACAATATTTCGTTTTCACCCGCTACGGGCAGCTTTAATCTATTAATCGGACCTTCTGGTTCTGGTAAGTCAACGTTGCTAAAAGCTATGGCGGGCCTGATGCCTAAATTTGGTGGCATTGTCACCGGTGGCCAGATTTTGTTAGACGGACAAGACATTCAACCCGTGGCACCTTTTGAACGCGGCAAACGAGTGGCCATGCTATTTCAAAATCCGGATCGCCAATTCGCGATGCGGACCGCTCCTGAACAAATTGCCTTTGCGCTTGAAAACATCCAATTACCTACTGAACAAATTCAAGTCCGGGTGGCCGATGTGATGACCCGCTTAAATTTGACAGCCTTTGCTGAGCAAGATTTGATGACCCTATCCGGCGGCGAAAAGCAACGCGTTGCCTTAGCCACCATTTTGGCCATGGATAGTGATATTATTCTACTCGATGAGCCATTTGCAAATGTTGACCCACAAGCACGGCAAGCGTTACTCCATGATTTACAAGTTCTCCAGCAAACGCAAGGTAAGACAATTGTTATTTCAGACCACGATTTGTCGGGTTACGCTGAGCTTGTTGACAATCTCTACGTCTTGGAGGCCACAACCGGCACACTGCAGTCGGCGTCATTGACGCGACTCACAAACCTTGCGCCAGTTGTCCCTTTCGTTGGGCAACCTAACACGGCCGGTGACTTGGGTTGGCGCCAATTACACGTCAGCGTCGGTAAAAGAACGTTGCTAACAGGCACAACATTCACCGTACCCAGTCAGCAAATCGGCTTGATTTCCGGGGCAAACGGCATTGGTAAGTCCACCCTATTTAAGGCACTGACCAAACAAATTGCAGCGACCGGCACGATTACATGGGCCGAACAAGATGCACGCAAAATCAAATCCAAAGCCTGGGCAAAGCGCGTGGCTTTGATTTTTCAAACACCCACTGACCAATTTGTGACCATGACAGTCGCGGAAGAATTAGCTTTATCACAACGTCAGACTGCCTACCCTGATTTTTGGACGTCTGAACGTGTTTCTGGTGCAGTTTCCCAACTCAATCTAACTGGTGTGATGGATCACATTGTCTACCAACTATCGGGGGGGCAGCAAAAAAAATTACAAACCTTGGTCATGCTAATCATGGGACAGCCAGTTCTCCTCCTCGACGAACCCTTAGCTGGTCTCGATCAGGATTCCGTCCAGGCTATCATGACTTTGTTACAATCGACCGTGCACACGACCCAGCAAGCCATTTTAATGATTTCACACCAACGTCAAGGTTTGGCAGATTTCATTGACTATGAACTGGTGTTTGCTGAACAGCAACTTCGTTTAGTTGGAGGTGCAACACATGCCTAAATTGAATCCCACGGTTTTGCTCGTCATTATGATCGGGATTGGCTTTCAAACAGCCTTCGTTAAATCAATCACGATGAATCTAATTGTGGCTGGTGTGACGTTACTTTATTTGCTATTAGCTGGTGTTAAGTGGCGGTATCTCGGGGTGATGTTCGCAATTTCACTCCCCCTTGCCTTTGCAACGTGGATGTCGTTCATCACCTTTGGGTCGGGAAACACCATCCATCTGGCCTGGGTCTATGCAACTCGTTTATATGCTTACCTCTTCTTGGGTGGTGCGTTAACACTAACCGTCGCGGTGAAGGATTTATTGTTTAGTCTCCATCGGCACGCCCATTTATCGAGCACTTTTACGTACGGCTTATTGGCGGCTTTTAATTTGTTACCACGTGTGCGCCGACAGGTTAAAACCATTCAATACGCAGCCAGCTTACGTGGTGTCACGTATCATCTCTGGAGTCCACACTTATATTTCAAAGCCGTGCTGAGTGCTCTACAGTGGTCGGACGACTTAGCCTTAGCAATGACGTCACACGGCTTTTCCGAAGGCTTACCTCGAACGGATACCATTAATGATCCCCTGCCAAAGTGGCAATGGCTAGTTGCAGTCTTGTTAATTGCATCCTACGCCGTTGGGGCTTGGGTGATACAGCCACGGTAACTTAAACTAAAAATGACGAGACTGGGACAGAACAGTTCTAGCTGAAAATGAAGAAGGAGAAGAAAATCAGGTGGATTTTCTTCTCCTTCTTTCTTTTTATCCAAAATCAACGGGATGTTATCCCGCCGTGATGGCCATTTTCGTCATATTCATGGCCATCATAACCAGTCCGATTTCTATTTTCACGTTTCGCAGACCGCGAACCATGAATCTGCCACGGCAAAATGAGCCTTCATCCGACCGAAAACTGGCTCGTTTTCAATCTTACGACGTGCGTAGATTGAAGCACTGGTTTCGTCAGAGAGGCTTTTTCGTCGTACGACCAGTTCATCACTTTGCTATCATCACTACGTCACTTACGACTGGCTTCGCGGAGCATAGTGTTATAAGGAATGAGCGCTGTTACTTCTGACATTTCATCTTCGAAGAATCGATAGTTAGCTTCAGATCCATAACCCATATCAGCTACGACAACTGAACCCAGTGTTCCTGTGTTATTCATTTTCTTGACTAGTAGAATAAGCGTTCTGGTATCGGTCGGATTTTGGAATACATCATATCCAATAACCAGTTGATTGCTGACGGCAGCTTGTACATTGTAGGCCGGCTTGAGCTGGCCA
>NZ_SDGK01000069.1 GCF_004521965.1 Weissella cibaria
ATGGTTCGAGGACTTAACCAAGTTGAAAACGTGGTGTAAGGCTCAAACGAAGTTTGGAATTAACTATTGACATTATGATTCGGTTTTGAGATAATTAATCTCGTAATGCTAATTTAAATATTAGTCGTGTCGTGACGATGGCACTGAGGCCACACCTGTTCCCATACCGAACACAGAAGTTAAGCTCAGTAACGCCGAAAGTAGTTGGAGGATCGCTTCCTGCGAGGATAGGACGTCGCGATGCGTATTGGACGTTTAGCTCAGCTGGGAGAGCACCTGCCTTACAAGCAGGGGGTCACAGGTTCGATCCCTGTAACGTCCATCGGGTCGTTAGCTCAGTTGGTAGAGCAGTGGACTTTTAATCCATGGGTCCAGGGTTCGAGCCCCTGACGACCCATTGGGTAATGACCCATAGATAATAAATATTTCGTCAACCGGTGAATTTATATTATGTCGCCGACTTAGCTCAGTTGGTAGAGCATCGCTCTTGTAAAGCGAGGGTCGAAGGTTCGAGTCCTTTAGTCGGCATCATGCGAATATAGTTCAGTTGGTAGAACGCTACCTTGCCATGGTAGAGGTCGCGGGT
>NZ_SDGK01000070.1 GCF_004521965.1 Weissella cibaria
TAGCGCCGAAAGTAGTTGGAGGATCGCTTCCTGCGAGGATAGGACGTCGCGATGCATATTATTCCGAATTAGCTCAGTTGGTAGAGCACACGACTGTTAATCGTGTTGTCGTCGGTTCGAGCCCGACATTCGGAGTTATGCCGACTTAGCTCAGTTGGTAGAGCAACGGTATCGTAAACCGTAGGTCGAGGGTTCGAATCCCCCAGTCGGCATAGTGTAAAGAGGTCATCCTATTAAAGGATGACCTCTTTTGTTATGATGAAAAAAGGGGCGGGTGACATGGACGAAGCAGCAATGAAGATTCAAGAATTAACAGAAGCATTGGCGTCTGCAGAAACGGAAGTCGATAAGTGGCGGACAGGTGCAGAAATATATGAAGCACAAGTAGGTGACTTGCAAGGCGCACTACAAGAGATGGCAGCGGAATTGGATCGCTTGGCACTTGAAAATCAGCAACTAAAGGGCCGATTAGGTGATGCACAAATCCCTCTCCCTCAACCACAAGCTAGTGCGCCTACTGATGAAGATGCCCAAATTATTCAAGTTGCCTTAATTAGCCGCATTAAAGAATTAGAACGTGCATTAGCACAACGATAAATCAGACTGGGAATGTCGGAGGTTTTAGACATCTGACGTGACCAAGTCGCCCTTATCAGGTGCGTTCTTGGTCTTTATGCCTGGCTAAAGCCAGGGGTCTTAGACCAATAGCTGCTGTAATAAAAAACGCAAAAACCCAGTTCAGATAGCTGTCTGACTGGGCTTTTATAGTTGAGATTAAACTGTTTGTAGGTCACGCAGGCCAACATTTGAATCGAGTGTGCCTGAAGGACCTGATAGACTGTAACGTAGGTACTTATCAACTGACAACGTCATATCTGAATCCATTTGAGATGCTGTGTAACCTTTAATGTAAACAGGGCCAAGCGTACTATCAATTGTTTTATCAAACTCGTCAGTAAGTTGATCGCTTTCGCAAAGGATGATGTTAAAGGCCACATCCAAAGTACACATTCCTGCGTCTGAAAATGGGCCGACGCCATCATCGAAATCCAAAACAATTTTGGTCTGAGGTGTCAGACGTTGCGTCAGCTTTGCTTTTGCAGCATCGGAAATTGTTAAAAACATAATCACTACCTCCTGTATAGCCTCCATTGTACCATAGTATATCGTAGATGAAACAACAGGCCCAAAATTTTTACGTTAAAAAAGCGTTTCGTTTGTCCAATATCAAGGATACTGGTAAAGTATAGATATAGTTATGAGCACAACAAAACAGGAGGATATAAAGATGCATTTAATTTGGACTTTAATTATTGGTGCAGTGATTGGTGCGATTGCCGGGGCGATTACTAGCCGAGGCACATCAATGGGTTGGATAGCAAATATTGTTGCTGGTTTGATTGGTTCTTGGCTGGGTGAGATGGTACTTGGATCATGGGGACCTTCACTGGCCGGTATGGCATTGTTCCCATCAATTATTGGTGCAATCGTTGTTGTCTTAGTGGTATCTTGGTTGTTGACTAAGATGGGTAATGACTAATAAGTACATGTTTATTGAGCGTTCCACTGTAATGAGTGGGACGCTTTTTATTGGTGTTGACATTCAGATACAGGGGCTCTACGATTAGTTGTCTGGAATTGTGGTTCTTCGCAAAAACGTCATGATTAAATGCTAAAATGTAAGTATAATTCATGGCGATTAAGGGGAGAATACGATGGGATTTACGACTTTGAATAATGGCGTTAAAATTCCGATGGTTGAATTTGGCATAGATGCGGCCAATGCCGCACTAACTTATAACGAAGTAATGGCGGCGGCAACAGAAACGGGTTATCGAATGTTTGACACAGCGGCGATGTATGGCAACCAAGATGAGCTTGGGGATTACCTAGTAAACTAGGGACTTGAGCGGTCAAATTACTTCTTAACGAGTAAGGTTGCACAGCTGGAGCAGGAGTATGAAAATACCCTCCAAGCCTATAAGCGAACAACGGCAGCGCTACAAACAGATTATCTAGACTTGTACCTGGTCTACTGGCCAAAATTCGACCCTTTTCTTGAAACGTGGCGTGCATTAAAGCACCTGTACAAAGAAGGGCATGTTCGGGTCATTGGTGTCTCAAATTTTGAGGCGCACCCATACTTCAATCAACATGTATTACATAATTACTTAACGGAACTTGGCATTCAACACCAATCCTGGAGTCCATTGGGCCGCGGTGCTGTGTTACAGGATGAAACGTTGCAGGGCATTGCTACGCGATATGGTGTGAGCGTCGCACAAGTTATTCTACGTTGGCATATCCAACATGACGTGGCGGTCATTCCAAAGTCGGGTAATCCGGCCCGCATTGATGCCTTACAACGTGGTGAGCGTATCATGGGTGCACAAGATCAAAACTATACGGAAGATTTGTGGTAATAAACAATGGTAAAACAAGGGAGTTTCGCGAGTGTTAGCTCAGTGAAGCAATTACGGCAATTTAAACAACGTACGAAGTTGGCCGAGAGCCAGGCGATTCAACCTGAACAGATTAAAGAGTTCTTGGTTGTACGCTACCATTTAACGCAGAAAGCGCGACTCGCCTCGGTTACCAAGGAGACGATGCAACGCTTTTTGATGGCGTGGTTAGATAATGCTACGGCGCAAACTTGGGCGTTGACAACCATTACGCAACAAACATTGGGCCAGATTGCCACGCAAGTACCCTGGCAATTCTACGCCTTGGTGAATAGCGAATGGCGCCGGTTCCAAAAGTTTTTGCAAAAAGAAGTACCAGCAATGCTATTGGCGACACGTCGGTTGGTAACAGCTGAAGCTGAAACAATTACTGAGTTGGTGGCGCAACAATTGGCCTTAAATTGGTTCTTAACAATGTTTGCGACAATGCCGGACCGATTAGCTGCGGTTACTGAACAACAGGTGGCTGATTTACAACAATCATTGTTGACGGATGACCAAATTAATTGGCAAAATGTTGCAACGGTTTATTCGACGGCGCCATTCGTTATGCCGACAGATGCCGATGAAGGCACAGTGGCGTGGTTACAGACACTGACTGATTTAACCGCTGATCAATTAAAGTAATCAAAAATCCCGTTTGAATCATTTGGTTCAAACGGGATTTTTAATTACTCGCGGGTACCTTCAATGGCCGTACGCATGTGATCAACCACTTGTTGCGTTTTGTCGCCAAGTTGGACACCAACTAGGGTGAAGAGACTATCCATGATGGTGATTTGGGCGATCAATGAGGACATTGATTCGCTTCGAATGTTAACTTCTTCTGCAGCACTTGCCAGTACCAAATCAGCCAGCTTTGCCAGTTCTGATTGCGGATAGGCGGTGATGGCAATAATTTTAACGCCATTGGTGTGCAGTTGACGCGCAATGGTTAACGTATCGTGATTGCGCCCTGAGTGAGAAACCACGATGGCTACGTCAGTCGTGCGCATACGGACGGCTTGCATGAGCTGCACGTCGTAGTCAGGGTGCTGTTCAACGTCTAATGGGGTACGGAGCAACTTGTGGTACCCATTCAATGCCACAATAGATGACCCCCCAATACCAAATAGGCCGACCCGGCGGGCTTCAACTAACCACTTAGTTGCAGTTGTCCAGTCGGCTGTTTTAATCATGTTGACCGTTGATTCGAGGGCGTTGGTTGCGCCACTGAAGACCTTCTTGACGATTTCACTAGTATCATCTTCTTCATCGATTTCACCAAAGAAAGTATCATCTGATTGGGTCACAACAGCTAAGCTTAGTGAAAATTCACGGAATGAGCTAAAGCCGACTCGTTTTACAAATCGAGAAATGGTTGCCGTTGAGAGACCGACTGCATTTGCCAGGCCCTGAATAGTTAAAGAACGAATTTCTTCTGGGTTTGCTAAGATAAAAGTTGCGACTTTTTCGTCGGAACCAGAAAGTTGTTCACGCATTGAACGAATGCGTGTAAAGCCGGATTGCGCCATTTTATTTCCCTTTTAAATATATTAATCATGTATTTACCTTGTTATAGGTATACTTTTCCATCGTTTAATAGTTTTTAGTGCGTTCTAATATTTCTGACTAAAAACCCTATGAAAACATTTTACAACAAAAAGGGTTGCAAAGTGAAAAACTTTTGCATTATAATAATGACTGTAGAAAAAACAAGCACAAGAAAAAAGAGGTAACTCAAATGAAGTTCGCTATGATCGGCCTTGGTAAGATGGGTTTGAACTTGGTAAAGAACGCCGTTGATAACGGTCACGAAGTTGTTGCATTCGACTTGAACGCAGACTTCGTTAAGGAAGCAGCTGATTACTCAGATAAGGTGTCTGCAGCATCAGACTTGGACGACATGTTGGCACAAGTGCCATCACCAAAGGTTGTTTGGGTAATGGTTCCAGCCGGTGCTCCAACGAACTCAACTATCGACACGTTGATCGAGAAGATGGTTGAAGGCGACATCATCATCGATGGTGGTAACTCAAACTACAAGGATAACTTGGAGCAAAACAAGCGCACGACTGCTGCTGGTATCAAGTTCTTCGACGCTGGTACTTCAGGCGGAATGTCTGGTGCACGTAACGGGGGAAACTTCATGATCGGTGGAGACGACGCTGAAGCTTGGAAGACAATCGAGCCTTTGTTCAAGTCAATCGCCTTGGAAGACGGTTACCTATACACTGGTCGTTTGGGTTCAGGTCACTACTTGAAGATGGTTCACAACGGAATCGAATACGGTATGATGCAAGCCATCGCCGAAGGTTTCGAAGTTTTGGAAGCATCACAATACGACTACGACTACGAAGCAGTTGCTAAGTTGTGGAACCATGGTTCAGTTGTTCGTTCATGGTTGATGGAATTGGCCGAAGAGCAATTTGCTAAGGATCCTAAGTTGGATGCCATCTCAGGTCGTATGCACTCATCTGGTGAAGGTAAGTGGACGATCGAAGAGTCATTGGACTTGGAAGTTCCAGCACCAGTTATCGCATTGTCATTGATGATGCGTTACCGTTCACTACAAGAAGACACGTTTACTGGTAAGGTTGTTTCAGCTTTGCGTAACGGCTTCGGTGGACACGCTATGGACGCTGCTAAGTAATTTTAGTCAAAACAGTCGTGTGATGTGCGACGTTAAGTTTACTAAAGTTACGATGTAGAAGATCCACGAAATATGAGATCTAAAACACACGGAGTGACTAAGGAACTCGCTGTTGGTTGCCCTATCGACCTTTGGCGCTGCGTACTTGCCATTGGGGGGCACCCATGGCAGGAAACGTAGTTCATTCGTTTCACGAATAACTCTGTGTTTCCAATGCTTAAGTTGTGAGATTCTTGAGTATTGAGGCCATCCATTTCGATGGATGGCGAGATTGTGAGAGATACACTCGACAGATTTCTGTCGGGTGTTTTTTATTGAGTAGGGTATAATAGACGTATTAACTTTGAGGATTGAGATACCATGAAATATACTTTGACACTTGATTTGGCGGCTGCAAATATCGTGGCGGTTTTAACGGATGAAAATGACAATCAAACAACAACGCGCCACGCCTACGCGGGGGTTGAATTTCCATCGGATCCGGTCTTACCAGATAACATTGTGACGACCTTAATCGCCACGTTAACGACGATTAACAATGGCCTACCTGGCGATGCAGATATTTTGACTGAAGTTCACTTTATTTCAGGCGTTGCTAACGGTTGGATTGCATTGGACGAAGATTTCAATGCGTTAACTGAAGTGATTTCAGGTGGTGATAACCGAGCTGCTAAGTATGTCGATGCGTTGATGATTAACGGCATCGGTGGCCAATTACAACGTAAAACCGGATTGCCTATGACACCGACTGAGCCTCTTGCGTTGACGTTGTGGTTGAAGAATGAAGATCAGGAGGCTTATGCAGACGCTGCCCATTATATGGGGGTCCAGGAGTTTATCGTGAACCGCTTGTTTGGTTTGAATGAAGTCGATGAGGCGCATGCTGCGCGGACTGGTTTCTACAACGCAGCACATCAAGATTGGGATATCCAAGCGTTAGCTGTGACCGGTTTAGTAGCTGGGCAATTGCCAACGTTGACGACCGTTGATACGATTGCAACGCCATTATTGGCAGCGATGGCTGCGCAAACTGGTTTGACTGATGCAACCACCTTTTACCGCCGTTAATCGCATTATGCTATAATAAGTGTGTTACCGGGGATGCAGTTAGCCAGGGAAGTGATGAGCCTAGGGCTGCCGCTTAGCGGAGGGTGCGATGCCCTGCTGTCCGGTGACGGTTTCACGTGGGAGGTGAAGGACCCGCGTGGAATCGGAGGAAAAGCGCTTCGAGGCTTGGACACCTTGAAGTATGGGGATTGTTAACGGGGTGGTGCCTGTTAACATGATACGGTGAAGACGTCGAAACGGTCGTGGTGGGCTGTTTCGACACAAAGGGAGACCTGCACTCATTTAGTGAGAGAGGTCTCTTTTTTGTCCGCATTTTTCGACATATATCATTTATAATTAACATATTTCTAATATATATTGTTAAAAGTGTGATTTGTTTTGTATGAAAACTCTTCCAATTCCCGTGTTGAGGTGTTTCAAAATATACAAAATTAATACATTAATCAAGTTTTTAGACAGAATTTTCTCATAATAAACTGACAAACTCAAGGTAAGTGAATGTAGTACTTCAAATATGAAACACACAAGATGGATTGAGAAAATACTTAATAGGATTTATGACATGAGTGAGACAAAATTTAGAAAGAAGATGTATAAAAGCGGTAAATTTTGGGTTGTCGCTGGAATGACAGCCCTGACGGTAGGGGGTGGTTAATCCACAATTTATTAGCAGGTTTAGTAAGGATGTTGATGCAGTGTTTGCCGCGCAGCCAACTGCGATAC
This sequence comes from Weissella cibaria, assembly GCF_004521965.1. GTDB lineage: Bacteria > Bacillota > Bacilli > Lactobacillales > Lactobacillaceae > Weissella > Weissella cibaria_A. Next base: position 6,886 of record NZ_SDGK01000070.1, read on the forward strand.
AAACGATTGATACAGTGACAGATGCGGATGCAAATGGTCGTTATGTAGTTTGGACTAAAACGGCTATTAACGATAATGACGCGGTTGACTTTACAACTGTTCAGCAGTCATTACAGGCGTACGTTAAGAAGGGTTATGAAGTTGTTTCCGATCAGGAACTAGTGGCGGGGACGCTATTTACACCGGCCACAGATGATCAGCGAACGTTCCAAGTGACATTGCGCCATGCGACGAAGCTGGCAACGACGACAATTGATAGACAAACACGATTAATTATCAAGGGGTAACGTTACCAACGACGATGCAGCGCGTGATGGTAACCCGGACGGATACCTGAGACTTGGTGACAAACCAGGTGGTGGCGTCAACATATACGGTACCGGTTGATGCGCCAGTCACGATTGACGAAACAACCGGCGCTATCACGTTCGCACAGAGTGATTCACCAGCAGTGGCAGGATATACAGCTAGTCAGCAGAGTGTGCACCAGCAAGTAACGGTGTAACAACCTGTGGCAAACAATACGGTGGTGTACACGTCTAATATGCAAACAGTGATTGTGCACTATGTTGACGTTAATGGTGACAAGACGGTTGCAACAGTCACGATTAATGGGCGCAGTGATGCAACAATTGATACGGCAATAGCTGATAAGACATTGGCTAATTTTAAGGCGGCCGGTTACGTAGTTGTCGATGCGGGTGACTGGCCAGCAACATATGATACAGATGATGCAACACCACAACAGGTAATGGTGCGCTTGGATCATGACACAACGACCCAGTAAAGCAGTTATCCGGTTCACTATACGGTTAATGCGGTGACCGCACCAAATGGACAGCCAGTGGTTGTCGCAACACAAACAGCGACCGCGACGAAGACTGTCATTGTCGATGCGGTCACGAAAGTGGTATTGACGGATCAAGCGCCAACCTATGTCATCACGGGTGATGCAACGATTGCGACTGATGGGACGGTGACGTTTAAAACAGTGAATGTGCCAGCTAAACCAGGCTATACGATGACAAAATCAACGGTTAATGGCTAGTTAACGTCGCAACATCAAGCCGGTCAAACTAACGTGACGGGTGAGCCTGATGTTCAAACGACGCACGTGATTGTGCGTGATGCGGTAACGGGTGAAACGTTAACTAGTTATCCGGTGTCAGGGGTGACGGATGCAACTATACGTTGACGAGTTTGCCGGATGTGGTAGCGAAGTATATCAAGGCGGGCTATGTCGCACCGGATGCTTTGCTAGTCAGGTTGCCTTTGGTGCGACTGGTGTGGCTGATGTAGTAGTGACCTTAGCGCATGGTTCAGCTTTGCAAGTCACACAGCACAAGGTGACGAACACGGTGCACTACGTTAATGCACCAACGGCATTGGCTGATGTGGTTCAGTCAGCAGTTGTAACAAAGACGATTGTTGTTGATGCGGTAACAGGTCAACCAACAGCTTAGGCAACGTACCAAACAACGGGTGCGACAGTCGATGCCAAAAAGGGTGAGGTTACTTTTACACGGGTCACGACCCCAGCGCAACCGGTGACAGTAGGCGCAGTTGATACACCAACAATGACAGGTTTTACCGCCGATCAACGCCAGGTAGCACCGGTGACCATCACGTCACCAACGGACGTTCAAGATGTGACGGTGCACTACACACCACAGCAACAACAGGCCCACGTGGTGTACGTGGATGATGACCAGGATGGGCGGGTTGTACAAACGTGACCAACAATCACGGGCCTGGGTGGTAGTCATACCACAGCAAAGCTGGTTGGCGTACCGCACTATCATGTGATTAATGAAATTGGCGGTATCGATTTTGACTACGATACAACGACTGATCAAACGATTGTGGTGCATTTTGATCATGACCACCGTCTCATGACAACGACGGTGCGGCGACCAATTCATTATGTTGACCTGCATGGCCACCAGCTCGTACCAGATACTGTGCAAGCAACAGTCTTGACTGGGGATGAAGATTTGGTAACGCAGGTTATTACCTGGTTGCCAAGTGAATTGCTAGCTGAAGCAACGCCGGTAGTGGCGGGCTATTAGACATCAATGACTGAAATCGCAACGATGGCGGTGGCTATACCCAGTGATTTGCCTGCTGTGTCGGTGGTCTATCAACTAATCCCGGTTACGGCTGGGCAGCCAAAACGTCCGGTTAAGCAGCAACCAGTTGTGAAGCATGTGCCAGCTAAGTCAGTAGTACGGCCAGTTACGAAGGTAAATACTAAGCAAGCTGTCGCACCAGCAACGTCAGTGATTATGGCAGCGAAGCGCTCATTGGTAACTAGCGAAACCAATTTGGTTTCAGCAGCAGCGTTGCCAGAAACTGGTTTTGAGCAAGAATACTGGCTAACGATTGCTGGTTTGCTAAGCTTGTTGGCGACAGCTGGTGTGGTTTTGAAAAAGGTTTTGTAAATTAATGGTACTGGGGGCTAGAAACCTAGAGTTTCCGACCTCCTTTCTGTTTGCAGACCTGGTAAGATGGAAGTAAAGAAAAGTCCCGTGACACGTGGGTCAATCGACTCGCTGCACTATTTATGCTGTTACTGATTGATGTTGTTTGGTGTGTTCTGGGCGGCACGTTCAGCTTTCATTCAGAATGAACAAACAAGCAGTAAAAAGGCCCAAAACTGGGGTGAAGGTCTTGAAAAACCAAGTTCGCTAGGTTGTTCATGAAAAGTAAGTGAAATTATTTGATACAATAGACGTATTAAAATGATTTGGGAGATAACGTAATGAAGATTGCAGTGATTGGCGCAACTGGTATGGCAGGACGCGCAATATTTGAAGAAGCAACAACACGTGGTCATGAAGTGACGGCTATTGTCCGGAATGTCGAAAAGGCACATGCCGAACTTGGCGCCGGGGCAACGCTGTTGGTATCAGATATCTTCGATTTGAAGCGTGCGACGTTAGAACAGTTTGATGTTGTGGTTAATGCATTTGCCAACCACAAGGAGGCATATTTGAATTTGGATGTGGTAACGCATTTGATTCATGAATTCCGCCAATCAGAAACGCGTGTTATTTTCTTATTGGGGGCGGCTTCGTTAATTCAAGCCAATGGCACACGCCTTTTTGATTTCTTGGTCGAGCTACCAGGTAACGAAGCTTGGATTGATGAGCCACGTTATGGTGTCTTGGAATTAGACATTTTGCGTGCGACGCCAGATGTGAACTGGACTGGTGTATCACCACAACAAAACTTCACGCCAGGACCATCCAGCGAGCACCGCATTGCATTGAACGATTTGCTATTGTCAGCAGATGGCAAGTCACATGTCACGGCCGGTAACATGGCGGTTGGCGTGCTAGATGAAATTGAAACACCCCAACACATCCGTGAACGCTTCACGGTTTCAGATGTGTAATTAAACCAAAACCATCAAGTCTAATAGTGACCTTGATGGTTTTTTAGTGTGTCGTGCTATCGCGCGAGTAACAGGTTCGGATGGTATTCTGCGTCTTTGTTCAAAACATCGGCAAACGAATGGCGCGGACGCCATTCAGCGGGGCAAGTAATTTCCCATAAAGCCTCGGGGTCGGTGAGGGCTTTCCTGAATAGCGCCGGCTATGCGGTACGTTGCCGATTTTTGAACGCTCCGGATACCAGCCGAACCTGTTACAGCAGAAGAGATGTGATTTGATAGTTGCGAGTGTCGAAGCCTTGCGGGCATACATAATGACAATCCCATCACTGATTACCAAACAAATAGAGATTATCTTGGTTGCTAGTATGGTGGGTGGGGTGAACTCACAAGTCGCACCCCACCCGCCATACTTCGTCGCAACGCGGCGACCCGTGAGCCTTACTAGTCAAAAACCGTGCCTAAACCACTAATTTTTGGTAAACTTAGTTTTCGGACAAACAAATTTTAGGAGTTTTTTTATGACAGAACATTTGGTATTACGCGCCTTACAGGTACTATTAATCATTGCATTAATTGGGATGGCAATTCTGTACATCACCACAATGCGTCGCAACAAAGTAAACCTACTCCAAAAGTTTGTCCCGGGATTCATCATTGGGTTTATTACAGATTTCGGTGATACGATCGGTATCGGTTCATTCGCAACGACGACCGCGTTCTTCAAAGGCTTTAAGTGGCTGGATGATGATCGTAAGTTGCCGGGTACAATGAATGCTGGTCATGCAATCCCAGTATTTGTGGAAGCATTGTTCTTCCTTACATCCGTTAAAATTGAAGTATCAACTTTGATTCCAATGACGTTGGCGGCGGTGGCTGGGGCGGCATCTGGTACGCGTATCACGGCCAATTGGCCAGTGCGAAAGATGCAACGTGGGTTATCCATTGCCCTAACGCTAGCGGCCACTACAATGTTCATTAAGTTGCTGACGAATCCAGGCCCTGCTGAATCAATGACGAGCCACGGGTTGCATGGTTGGCTACTTGTCTTGGGTTTGGTGGTCAACTTTACGCTGGGGGTGTTGATGACCATCGGCTTGGGAAATTACACACCAGAGTTGATTTTCTTCTCACTAGTCGGTGTTAATCCGTTGATTGCCTTTCCAGTGATGATGATGGATGCCGCTATGATTATGATGACGTCAGCGATTGGTTTTGTGAAGACTGGCCGCGTTGAGTGGCGTGGTTTCACCGGTATGGCAATTGGGGGTGTTATCGGTGTCGTCATAGCCGCAAAGTTAGTGACTAACATTAATATCGCTATTTTGAGCTACTTTATCGTCGCACTAGCGTTGTACACGGCATTTAATCTATTCCGTGATTCACGTCAACCAGAGCCAGCAGATATTATTAATCGCGATAACTGACAACTATATTATTAGTATCTGTTTATCGGAAAAGGTGCGTGCTATAATAGATTTATTACATGAGCGAATCTAGTAGGGATTTTGGTGGACATTCAGAGAGCTAGCGGACGGTGTGAGCTAGCCAAGTCCAAAACCTGAATTACACTCGCGCAAACATCATGTACGTCACCCTGACGTTACTGGGAAGATGAGTGGTCACGAAATATCGTGGCAATTTAGGTGGTACCGCGTTTAACAGCGCCCTAATCAGTATTAACTGGTTGGGGTGCTTTTTATTACCCCAACCAAAAAGAATGTCATCATTTTTTAGAGGAGAGTAGCTATGGCAGAAGATATTTTGCAAGAACTAGCATGGCGTGGTGCCATCAATCAAACAACCGATGAAGATGGTCTACGTGAGCAAATGACCAAGGAACAAATCGGTGTGTACGTGGGAATCGACCCAACTGGAGATTCAATGCACATCGGGCACTTGATTCCATTTATGATTTTGAAGCGATTCCAATTGGCTGGTCAAAAGCCAGTGATCGTTGTGGGTGGTGCCACTGGTTCAATCGGTGACCCATCAGGTAAGAAGTCAGAGCGTAAGTTGTTGTCACAAGAGGATGTGGCTGCTAACGTTGAGAAAATTCGCGCCCAGATGGTAAAGCTGTTCGGTGAAGATGGTTTCACAATTGTGAACAACTTTGATTGGTTGGGTAAGTTGTCATTGCTCGACATGTTGCGTGAGTACGGTAAGTTGTTCTCAATCAACACCATGTTGGCTAAGGATGTCGTTGCGTCTCGTTTGGAAGCCGGCATTTCATTTACGGAATTTACGTACCAAATCTTGCAATCAATTGACTTCCATGAGTTGTGGAAGCGCGAAAATGTACGTTTGCAAGTTGGTGGTTCAGATCAATGGGGGAACATCACGGGTGGTATCGATTTGATCCACAAGCTTGAAGGCGGTGAAGCACCAGCCTTTGGTTTGACAGTACCTTTGCTGTTGAAGGCTGACGGTACAAAGTTTGGTAAGACTGAAGGTGGTGCCGTTTGGCTTGATCCGGAGAAGACGACGCCATTTGAGTTCTACCAATTCTGGTTGAACACGGCTGATTCTGACGTTGAGAAGATGTTGAAGTACTTTACGTTCTTGTCACAAGATGAAATCGACGCTTTGGTAGCCGACTTGCAAGAAAATGCAGCTACGCGTAATGCACAACGGCGCTTGGCACAAGAAGTGACGACATTCGTGCACGGTGCTGAGGCTGTTAAGACGGCTGAAATGATGACGAAGGTGTTGTTTGGTAACGCCGACGTCGCCGAATTGACGACTGAAGAAGTGGCCATTTTGGCTGGTAATGTCCCAACGTTTGAAATTGACAATGCTGAAATCGGTTTGTTGGACTTAGTTGTGGCAGCCGGACTGGAAAAGTCAAAGACAGCTGCGCGTAAGTCAGTTAAAGACGGTGCAATCCGCATCAATGGCGAACAAATCACTGATGAAGAAGCCGTCATTAACCCAACTGCAAAGTACGATGGACAATATGTCATCGTGAAGCGCGGTAAGAAGAAGTGGGCCGTAGCGGTTGTACGTTAATAAAAAATGCCTGATGGAGGAAATCTCCGTCAGGCATTTTTCGTTAGTGATGACGCTCGCTACGTGAAGTAGGCTGTTGGTCAACTTCAGGCTGTGGTGTGGTTTGTTCTTTTAGAATTGGTGCGTCGGCCATTGTTGTTGTTTTAACAATGGCTTCTGAACCGGCGCCACTAATTTTCTCGTACAACAACTTATGCTGTGGGCGGAAAATTTCAATCAGCCAATCAATGACTAAAATCGCTGCTGGGGCCGCGAACAGTAAGATGAACGTATAGGTACGGTTCAAAGTTTCAGCTGAAACAGTCCCGGTTGAGCCAATCAATTGGAGCCAGAATGGGAAAAAGTAAATGGTAGATCCAACCATTAAAGCATTACGAACAATGATACGCCAACGTTGTGACTTGGCGACATCGTAACGAATACGTACGACCATTTGTCCCAAGGTTGCGCCGAGCAAAAGAGGCACAACACCCCAGACAACGATATAAGACAAGATGTCAGCGCTCGTTTCATTGGGCAAAATTTGCGTTAAAATGAAACTAATGGCTGTTGCAATAACGAAGTCCAAACCAAACGATAGTAAGCGACGCACTAATGTCACACGGTGGCCAAGACTGCGAGCCCGCTCATCCATTCGATCACGGGATGGCAATAGGATACCGAGTAATGGCGCGAAAATCCAGCCAATCAGGCCACCAGTGGTGTTCAAAATCAAATCATCAACGTCGAACAAGCGGTACGGACGCCAGTAGATATGGTACAAACCGGTGTATTGGGTTGTTTCATAAAAGAGCGTCAGCATGAATGTAAAAATTAAGGTGGTGAAGAAACCACGCTTGAAATAGAAGTGCAAGTACATGCCAAATGGCACGGTTAGTAAGACGTTAAAGGCCGCTTGCGTAAAGGATGGATCCAATAGACCGGCTTTCAACCCACCGCCGTGGAAGTAGGGATTGTCTTGGAAGAAGGTCCGAACCACTTGCAAGGGATCTAAATTACGCGTTGGCGCGCCGATTGCTTGCAAGTGTTCGAGGGTTGCTTCCGTTGGTAACGGCAAAATAACCAAGAAAAATGCTGTCGTGAAATAAAAAACGAAACTAAACGTCATTACCGTGTGCCAAAAGGTCACGGCGCCATAACGACGATACTGTAGGAATAAAAATGGAATGAATAACGCTATCAAAATAATAGGAAATGCAATGATAGCGGCGATAATAGGAACGCCAAATCCGCTCACGAGACTTACCTCCGTTTTTCTGTCATAATGAATTATACAGGGTTGTAACAGCAAATTCACTTAAACTTCACTTATTAAAAAATAAGCAAAGGCGCCCGTTGTGGACATTGTCGCAAATTATTTTTCACAATCTTGGCTTTTTTTGTTGCATTTACTTTTAGTAAGTGTAGAATTGAGGTCATCAATTAAGAGAAATAGTATTTTTGAAACGAAAGAAGGAATAATACTCATGGCTACGATGAAGGCTGTTGTATTTGATGAATTTGGTGACGTTGACGTATTCCACGAAGCAGAAATGGAAAAGCCAGTTTTGACGAAGGGTAGCATCTTGATTAAGCAAGCTGCTATCGCAATGGATCCATACGACGTGAAGTTCCGTGCCGGTGCCTTTGGTGTACCAGCCAAGGAAAACATGATTGGTGGTTCAACGATTGCCGGTGTTGTTGAAGCGGTTGCGGCTGATGTAACTGAGTTCAAGGTTGGTGAGCGTGTTGTGGCAGTTCCTCACGAGCACGGTTACGCAGAGTACGCTGTTGTTGACGCTGGCACTGCAGGTCACTTGCCAGATTCTGTTTCATTCGAAGATGCTGCTGCATTGGCTCTGGGTGGCCAAACTGGTTACCAAGCCGTTGTTGACGCTTTGAACTTGCAAGAAGGTGAGTCAATCTTGATTCACGGTGGTGCTGGTGCCGTTGGTTACGCTGCTTTGCAAACTGCTTTGTACCGTGGCGCATCAAAGATTTACACGACTTCATTGCCAGCTGATATTGATTACCTACACGGGTTGAACGAAGATATCGTGGCAATCGACTTCACGACGCAAAAGTTTACTGACGTTATTCCAGAGTCATCAGTTGATACCGTTGTTGAAATCATTGGTGGTAACAACGCTTTGGGTTCAATGCAAGTTTTGAAGGATGGTGGACGTATCGTATCTACTGTTCCCATGGGCGATGACGTTAAGGCTGCTCGCGATGCCAAGAACATCAAGGGTGACTACTACGTGATGCAATCAACGACTGAAGTTTTGACGCAATTGATGGAACACTTGGGAAATGGTGACTACAAGGTTGCTGTTGCTGAAGTGAAGCCATTTAACTTGGAAAACTTGATGGAAGGTCACAAGATTGTTGAAGCACAAGCCGTTCGCGGTAAGGTTGTTTTGACGTTCTAATTGACTGATTAAAACTAATCGACAAATTAAAAATCCGCATGACCTTTTCCTACCGGTCATGCGGATTTTAGTATATAGTAGTGTCGGAAAGTGGGACAGGGATGCTGCCTGTAATTAAGAAAGCAGAAGAAGGATAAGAACATGACACAAGAACCACTTGTAACGGTTGCCGTTTTGAGTCATAACCTAGAGGGCTATATTGGCCACAGTCTAAAAACAGTTAATAAGCAAACGTATCGGAATATGGATATTGTCATTTTAGATGATGCGTCAACGGATGATACATTGACGGAAATTAATCACTGGGTAGCCCGTGATGATCGGATGCGTTTGATTAAGAATAACAAGCGACGTGGAGTGGCGGCGATGCGTAACCGCGCCCTCAAAGAAATTCGCGGTAAGTACTTTATCTTCGTGGATGGGGATGATCAATTAGCACCATCATTTGTGGAAACGCTCGTGAAGGGACTTGAAGAGAATCCTGACGTTGATATCGCAAGTGTTGGATTTAGCTGGGGTGCAAGCGGTGTACCTAAGAAGGCAAACGAAGTTAGGTTCCGCCGCGTTGATCGGGCGGCAATGTTCGAAGGGGTTACGCACCGTGGCCATGTCATTTCAGGAATGGTCTGGAACAAGGCATATCGCTCAGCAAACCTATTGAATAGTCGTGTCCGTTTTGATGAATCCTTAGAGTTAGCCGAAGATCACTTGTGGATTGCCCAATTGGTCGCATCAAATGCGATATCAGAGTATTCAATCTTTACATCGGATGTATTGTACAACAAGGTATCACGGTCAACGAGTATTATTCACACAGCCTCACATGCTTTACGTGAGCGCGAACGTGAAATTGATCAACAAATTGCCCGTATCGGGGATAACATAATTTAGTGATGAGGAAGTGGCGTGGCGACGAACGAAACTAAACTAAACACAAAAGGCTGTTCAGTATTTTCACTGAACAGCCTTTTTAAAGCTCATGTTTACTTTCCCAAAATTCTTCATACTGTAGTTTTGCTTGTGAAACTTGCGCTGGTTGCTGAGGCCTAAGACGGGTAGACAACATGATAATAGGACTGATTATCAATGATAATAATCCTATGCCTAATAATATTTTTCCCATAACAAAATCCCTTCAAAGTCATTTATTAAGGACAGTATGGACTGATTATGTTGGTAACACAAGGTACATGTTTTAAATTATTCCGTTACTGTAAACGTTAAATCAGCAATTAGTGGATGGTTAAACGTCACAGCGTAGGTGCTGGCATGTAAAAAAGGTGGTGTAAAGAAGGTACCAGATGACGCGACTTCACCAGCTTTTACGCCATTGCCAGTTGTCGCCAACTTGTTGACTAACCAGCGTAATGCGTTGAGTGGGTTACCAAGTACAGCGCTACTGTTTCCAGTACGCTCGACGACATTGTCAGCACGCAATTCCGTGTTCACGTCAGCTAGTTCAGCGACGGTAAAATCAGTGCCAGGTGTGGCAGCCCCATGAACCACAGCACCGCTGACCGCATTATCGGCCACGACTAGGTAGTGACTCAGCTTTGGGAACCAATTACTAAAGCGGGCGTCGGGCAATTCAGCGGCTCCCGCCACGGTAACGGCATCCAGCAATTCACGATCGGTCAGTGATGGGTCGAGATCCGTTAAAGCGGTAAACAGTAATTCAACTTCGATCAAAGGTTCGTTGAAATCAGTCAATGATAGCGTGAGTGGCGCTTGGTAGGTAGTCCGTTGTAACGTCCGACCATAGAGCGGTGCGGTTGCACCAAACATGGCTTGTGTTTCTGGACTAGTTAAGGACACTTTATAGCCAGATGTTGCTAGTCCTAAATTTGCTAACGTGTGACGTTGCACGTCATAGCTGTCATTTTCACAAGCAACGCTGCTTTCCCATTCAGTAGGGACGAGTTTTTTGGCGGTATAAGCAACTTGTAAAGCGGCTTGTAAATCGTTAGATGTCTGGGTCATCAGTTAAATCCTCTTTTCTAAAATAAAAAGCCGGCTGGATAAATCCAACCGGCAGTCATGATATGACAGAATATGTGCACCGGTCGACCGATATGACGGCCGACAAAAAAGGACGGCCTTATTAGCGAATAATAATAATGCTAATAATGTCGCGAATAATTAAGTTTGCGGTGTGTTGCATGTTTGTCATCATCATAACTAGCTCCAATTCATGTAATGGCTTTTATTATCCGCGTGAAAACTTATTTGTCAATGCTATTTCTCACGTTAATTTAATTTAAACGGGTATTTTTAAGCCCGCTATATGTAGGCAATGTGACTAATGTCGATTTCAATAAAATTGGTGGTTGACAGAAGTCTCATAATAATCTCATAATTGTGGCACACAACAAAAGAACGTGAGGAAAATAGTTATGGGAAAAACACAGGTGTCGGATTTGGAGTGGCAAAATCTTGGTTTTGAATATCATGATTTACCTTATCGCTTTCGGGCAGTTTATCGTAATGGGGCTTGGGAGCCAGGTGAATTAACAACTGACAGTGATTTTCACTTGAGTGAAGCCGCCGCCGCATTGCATTATGGTCAACAAGTTTTCGAAGGACTGAAAGCCTATCGTCGTCCAGATGGTGGCGTTAATTTATTTCGACCTGATCAAAATGCTGCCCGAATGGCCCGCTCAGCAGATCGATTGCGAATGCCGGCCTATCCGACTGACTTATTTGTTGAAGCGGTGAAGCAGGTTGTCGCAGCTAATCAAGAGTTTGTGCCACCATATGGTTCTGGGGCAACCCTATATATTCGGCCGTTGCTGATTGGTTCTGGCCCCGTTGTGGGCGTTCACCCGGCCGATGAATATATTTTTAACATTTACGTGACACCGGTTGGTGCCTATTACAAGGGCGGTCTAACGCCAACTGCTTATGTGACAAGTGAATATGATCGTGCCGCACACGGTGGCACGGGTCAAGCGAAGGTAGGTGGTAACTATGCTGCCTCGATGTTACCAGGTGAGCAGGCACATGTAGCCGGCTATTCAGACGTGGTTTATTTGGATCCGCGCCTGCACGAAAATATCGAGGAACTGGGATCTGCCAATTTCTTTGGTATTACAAGGGATGGTCGTTTCTTAACGCCTAAGTCACCTTCAATTTTACCGTCAATCACAAAGTATTCACTATTAGCGTTGGCTGCAGAAGCGGGCTTGCAACCGGAAGAAACGACCATTAGTATTTATGACCTTGATCAGTTTGAAGAGGCGGGTGCGATGGGGACAGCCGCTGTTATTTCACCGGTAGGGTCGATTACGCACAATGGGGATAAGCATGTGTTCTATTCAGAAACTGAGGTTGGTCCCAAGACGCAAGCCCTTTATAACCGACTAGTGGGGATTCAATTTGGAACTGAATCGGGGCCTGCCGATTGGGCCGTCGACGTACCACTTGAATAAATTAAAAAAAGATTAGAAACAAATGTTTACTTTCAAATTTAATGGCGCATAATAAGGAACATCAAATAAAATGAGGACTAAATAATGACATATTCTATGATGAACAACACAAACATTATTGCACGCGACATTATTATCATTATTAGCTAAATGGTCGTGCATTTTGTGTCGGCCACATGATCGGGCCGACTAGTGCATCAGTGAATGGTTATTAACCAAGCCGCTAGTTAGACAAACTAACTAGCGGCTTTTTTGTCGGTTATTGGAGAAAAAGGAGTGTAGATTTATGACAAGTAGTATGGGACAGACTGAAAAAAAGACGGTGAAAGAGTACGTATATCTCGTATCGCAAGGTATTTCTAATACCATTTTGGCAGTGTTAGGAATGGGATTATTACTTAATACGTTGGGGACGTCGCTACATTGGCAAGCGCTGACGGAGGTGGGATTATTAGCCCAGCGTTTGTTGGCTCCAGCCTTAGGCATGGCGATTGCTTCAATGTTGGAAACAACCACATTGGTAACGGGTGCCACAATGATTGCATCAACGGTTGGGGCGAACAGTATCTACTTTACGTCGTCATCCTTGGCACACACAACGACAGCAACTGGTTGGGTCGCCCCACAATTAGTCGGCGCACCCGTTATGACGGCAGGTCAACCTGTTTCGGCCGTTTTGGCTGGCTTGTTTGCAGCTTTGTTGGGCAAGTGGTTAACTGGGAAGACGCCGTTGGATATGGTTTTGGTACCGCTAGCAGTTAGTTTTGCGGGTTCGGTGGTTGGCCTGGGTTTAGCGTCTGTTACAACGCCAGCTTTGAACTGGGTTAGCGAACATTTGGCAGCGACGATGCAAGTTAATCCAGTCTTAGGTGCGATGGTCGTCTCAGTTGCATGGTTCTTATTCTTGATGACGCCAGCCTCATCGGCCGCCTTAGCAATCGCAGTGCAACTTGATCCAATGTCAGCTGGGGCGGCGCTGATCGGGACAACCGTTGGCTTTGTTGCCTTTACGGCCATGTCATTTAATCAAAATAACATCGGTGCAAATATTGCGCAGACAGTGGTGACGCCAAAGGTACAATTTGCCAATATCTTGAAGCGCCCAGTTTTGGCGGTTGGACCAGCAGTGATTGCTATGGTAATGGCGGCAGTAGCGGTAGTTGGTCTCGACTTTAAGGTGCCGTTTGCAATTGCTGGGTTGGGCTTGAATAGTTTGATTGCACCGTTGTGGTTGATGGCACACAATTTAGATGCTTTAGGGGTCTTGTTACTATTTGGCGTCGTTTTGCCGGCTGCGCTTTCTTGGGGATACTACCGTTTTCTTAAGACTGTTGGCCAGACACGTCAATACGATTTGCGTTTACAAGAATTATAAGTGTTTTGGGTTTAGAAAGTAGGATATGACTATGAAATATGCAGTTGTTGGAGCTGGTGCAATGGGATTGCGTTACGGCATTTTACTTCAAGAAAACGCTGGTGTGCCAGTTGACTTTGTGGAGCCTACGCAGGCGAGTCTAAATGTTATTCGTGCACAAGGCAATCAAGTTTGGAAGAGTCGCGATCATGAAAATCGCCATTTGATTCCGGTCAACGTCTATAGTCCGGAAGAATATACTGGCGATCCGGATGTTTGGATTTTCTTCCTGAAGCAAATGCAGTTACCAGATGCGACAGCGCGTTTGGCGGATAAGTTCAAGCCGCACCAAACAGCTCTTGGCGCGATGAATGGCATGGGCCATATTGAAGTTTTGCAACAATATTTTTCTGATGACCACATTATCGGTGGGACGGCTATGATTGCAACGATTTTGAATGACTTTGGGGATGTTGACTTTATGGGTGCAGAGGGCGCCGGTACTTCGAATTATGCTAACTTAACTGAGCAAGACTCGGATGTCTTAGATGCGGTACTGGCTGACTTTGGGGCGGCCCATTTAAATCCAACAAAGTCGAATAATTTTATGGGTACATTACTGACTAAGGTATTTTTTAATTCAGTTGAAAATTCAATTGCTACTATGTTCAATGCACGCATGGGCGAGCTGATGGCGTACGAAGGATTCTTAGATGGCGTGGCCAAACCATTAATCGATGAGGCTTATGACGCAGCCGAATCCGCTGGTTACCAACTATTGGAGAGCCGCGAAGAAATGTTGTCGCAGGTTGAATATGTTTCAACGGTTGCTAATCCGTTGCACTATCCATCGATGTCGCAAGATTTCACGAAGGGACGCGACACGGAGGTGGATTATATTAATGGCTGGATTGCGCGATTAGCCCGAAAACATGGCTTAGTGGCTAAAAATCAAGAGTTGGTAACGAATCTGGTTCATTTGGCTGAAAGTATGCGGCAATTTCATACGGAGTAATGATTAAATAAGGACACAAAACCACTGAATTTGAAGCAGTGGTTTTGTGTCCTTTTAAATGTCATTCGAAAGGTACGAACCTTTGCGTAACATTGCTTGCGAGAACGTTTCTCATATACGAGAAAGTGTCAAAGGTATGAATTTAATAAAATAAATTTTATGAAAACGCTTGCATAATACAAAGTGAGTGCTTGCAGTAAATGCATACATTGATGAAAGGTAAATTAATAGTCTATTAAAAATATATTATTTAGTATTTGGTATTGGGGGAAATAATCATGGCAAAGAAGACGATTATGTTGGCTTGTACAGCAGGTATGTCAACGTCAATGTTGGTTAAGAAGATGCAAGATACCGCTAAGACTGCTGGCAAGGATTATGAAATCTTTGCAACATCAACGTCAGATGTTGATGAGAAGTTGGCAAGCAGCAATAAGCCAGATGTTGTATTGCTTGGCCCTCAAGTGAGTTACATGAAGGAGGAAATCCAAGCCAAGATGGATGCCGCTGGTGTACCATTGGACGTTATTAACATGATGGACTATGGCATGATGAAGGGCGACAACGTATTGAAGACGGCGGAAGCACTTATCTCTTGAAGAGTTACAAGCAGCGATTTAGTCATGAGTTAATATTCGGGGGACGACGTAATGGACGACGAACGTATGGCGGTTGTAATGGGATTGATTATGCACGGAGGTAATGCCAAGGGGCAGGCTTTCCAAACCATTGCAACACGCAACTGATGGACCCGTTGGGTGTTGTCGTTGTCGCCTTCCTGCCAGTGTTCTTGTGGTTATTCGGTGTCCACGGTGCCACAATCGTGAGTGGTGTCATGACGCCATTGTTATTGGCAAACAACGCTGATAACTTGGCTTTGCATAAGGCTGGTAAGTTGACATTGGATAACGGGGCGCACGTTGTAACGCAAGCTTTTATGGATCAATTCATTATGGTGACTGGGTCAGGTATGACTATTGGATTGGTTATCTTTATGCTAGTTCGTGCTAAGTCTGTGCAAATGAAGACGCTTGGAAAGGTGAAAATTGTCCCAGCGTTATTCAACATCAATGAACCAATCTTGTTTGGCTTGCCATTGGTTTTGAACCCACTATTGGCTATTCCATTCATTTTGACTCCACTAATTTCAGGATTTGCGACTTATGCTATTATCGCGTTGGGAATTATTCCACCGTTTAATGGCATGTACGTGCCATGGACGACACCGGCTATTGTATCAGGTTTGATTGTAGGCGGTTGGCAAGGCGCATTGTGGCAAGCGATTATGCTTGTGATGACAGCCTTTATGTATTATCCATTCGCTCGTAAGTACGATAAGGGGTTGTTGGCGCAAGAGCAGGAAGTAGAGGCAGCTGAAAATGCCTAAAAATTGTTAGTGAGTCAACGAATTCCCTGAAGGGGGGATGCAGATAACATGACAATCCAAAATATTAGCGTGTTCGGTTACATCTCCGTGTAACCGATTAGGTGCGCTCTATTAGAAGTGACGGTCTATCCTCTAGGGTAGATCGTCTTTTATTATGATAAACTGTTGACAATAATTAGAAAAAGATTAGAATTAAAACCATCAAGAAATCAAGGAGAGCAAAAATGATGATGACGCTAACAATCACAACTACAAACGTCTATTACTTTTGGTTCTTTCGGCAACTATCCGAATTGAGCTAAAAGCATTTTTGCATGGCTTTTCGGATAGTGATTAAACATCCGAGAAACCAAATAAAACGCTCGCGATTTTTTGCGAATACGTGTTTACCAGGTAACCGGATGTTTTCCATTAAGGAAACGTCCGGTTTTTTATTGTCTAAAGGAGAAATGATTATGCCCATGATGAAAGAGTCACTCAGCCAACGATTGAACCAAGATTTAGCGAAAATCCAGCCCAACGAAATTCGGGTGTTTGATATGAAAGTTTCGGCGATGCCAGACATGATTAAGTTAACGCTCGGTGAACCCGATTTCGATGTACCTGAAGTCGCAAAAACTGCAGCCATTGATAGCATCACTGCCAATGATTCCCACTACGCGCCAGGCAATGGATCGGTGGCGTTAAGGGAGGCTGCCACCGATTTCTTGGCTGACCGCTATGGGTTAACATACGATGCAGATACGGAAGTAGTAATTACAATTGGTGCGACTGAGGCAACCTATGCAACGTTAACGGCTGTCTTGAATCCAGGCGACAAAATCCTCATTCCAACACCAACCTTCCCGCTCTACGATGCTATTACGCTCATGAATGGCGGTGAACCAGTGTACTTGGATACCAGCGCAACGGGATTTGTGTTGACGCCGGTGCAATTACGAGCGGCGATTGCGGAACACGGTGACACCATCAAGGCAATTGTCTTGAATTACCCTTCTAATCCAGCGGGGGTGACTTATTCAGCCACACAATTGCAGGCGTTAGCAGCTGTCCTGGCTGAGACGGAAATCATCGTGATTGCTGATGAAATCTATTCGGAATTAGTTTACGAAACTATCCATGTATCAATCGCTACATACTTGCCGGGGCAGACATTGTTGCTAAATGGCGTATCTAAGTCACATGCCATGACGGGCTACCGCATCGGGTTTATAGCCGGACCGGCAGGATTGATGCGCACGGTGGGGATGACCCACCAATTAGTGGTGACGTCACCATCAAATCCGGCGATGGCTGCTGCAACCGTGGCGTTAGGAACCAAAGCAGGACGTGAAGCAACCTTAGCAATGAAGGTACAATACGCTGCACGGCGCAATTTCGTGGTGGAACAGATGCGGGCAGCTGGCTTTGAAGTTGAAACACCAGGTGGTGCCTTCTACGTTTTCGCTAAAATTCCGGCTACGCATAACCAAGATGATCGTGCATTTGCTCTGGCACTTGCTGAAAATGCCCATGTGGCTGTTATTCCAGGTAGTGCGTTTGGTCAAGGTGGTGCCGGTTACTTACGTCTTAGTTACGCAACGAGTTTGGCAACCTTGACGGAAGCGATGCAACGAATTAAGACATACATGCAAACAGCAATGGTCGTAGGAGAATAAAACCATGAAAATTTTGATGACAAGTGTTCGAGATGATGAAGAAGCAGCGATTGCAGCCTACACGGCCCGGACTGGGGTTGAAATTGTGACATCGGCAGAACCATTAGAAGTTAGCCTTGACCAATTAGCAGCGGTTGATGGGGTGATTATGCAACAACGCAATCGGCTAGCTGATCAAATTTACACGCAATTGGCTGAAGCTGGTTTGAAACAAATTTCAACACGAACAGCTGGCTATGATGTGATTAACGTGCCACTCGCCCATGAACATGGTTTGCGTGTGACAAATGTCCCAGCCTATTCCCCAAGAAGCGTCGCCGAACATGCCCTGATGCAAATCTTACGACTGCTACGTAAGTCTTATGAAGTGGATCGACGGGTGGCAAATAACGATTATCGATGGGACGGTTTGCAGGCCAAAGAAATTCATTCTGCAACCATTGGTATTATTGGCGTTGGCCGGATCGGTGGTGCCTTGGCTAAGTTATTGGCCGCGTTGGGGGCAACGATCCTTGGTTATGACGTTAATCCGCGTGATGATTTGGCAGGTATTATGACGTACACAACCAAAGCGGATTTGTTACAGCGGGCAGATGTGGTCAGTCTACACGTTGATTTAAATGAGACGTCAGTTGGACTAATTGGTGCTGCCGAATTTGCTCTGATGCAATCAACCGCGGGCTTGGTCAACGCTAGTCGCGGACCGGTGATTGACACGGCCGCACTAATTACAGCCCTGGAGACCGGTGAATTGGCCGGAGTAGCGTTGGACACCGTGTCAGGTGAAGCAACCATCTTTAATGTCGATCACCAGGAAGAGGGTTTGAAGAGTCAGCCAAATATCGAAAAGTTACACGCCATGTCGAATGTTATTTTGACACCGCATATCGCCTTCTTTACGAATATTGCGGTGCAAAATATGGTTGATATTGCCTTGGATGATGTGCAATTAATCTTGAACGGTGAGACATCACCACATGAAATTGAGAGGTGAGCATAATGGAAAAACCACAACTAGCATTAAAACCAACCATCATGGCCGTTTTGAACGGTAACTCATTTGCGGTCGTTGCCGCGTTAATTCCGGCCGCGTTGATTAGCCAATTGCTTAAAACGCTACCGCAAACGGGGCCGGTTGGGCAAGTTGAAGTGATGGTCGCATTGGCGCAAAGTACGTTGCCATTGATTGCCGCATTTGTTGTGGGCAATATGTTGCGCCTTTCTAATTTGGAAACAGCGTCAATGGCGTTGGCAACCTTCGTCGCATCGGGCGTTGTGATCGTTAAGGATGATGCTTACATGATTGCCGGTACTGGGGTGATTTTGAATATCATGTTAACGACCTTGATTGCCAGTTATGTGGCCCACTTGAGTAGTCGATTACTGGGTCAATTACGGATGGTCTTTGAACCATTGGTTGTACTGCTTATCAGTGGTGGGATTGGTCTACTGACATTGCCAATCATGGTGGCGGTGCAAGGTGCAGTGGGTCAAGTCGTCGCCCAAGCAACACGGGTATCTCCGTTATTGATGGGCGTCTTGTTGGGGATGCTTTTCGCCTTTCTAATTGTGTCACCACTCTCATCAGTTGGCATTGCCACGGCGATTGGATTGTCCGGCGTTGGATCAGGCGCTGCGAATGCAGGGATTGTGGCCGCAGCGATTACGCTGGCTGTGATGGGAGCTGAGGTAAATTCAGTCGGAGCAATCATTGCCCACTTTATGGGGTCACCTAAAATTCAGATGGCCAACATGTTATCGCATCCTAAATTATTCATGCCGGTATTACTAGCTGCTGGTGTGAGTGGTGGCGTGGCAAGTTTGCTAAGAATGTCGGGCACGGCATTTTCCGCCGGTTTTGGATTGTCCGGCTTTATTGGTCCCTTGACCGCACTGAATGAGTCGCAGGGCGACTTATTAGGTATTCGGGTAATACTGGCGTTTATTGTGGTGCCCTTACTATTGGGCATCTTAATGAAACTAGTATTTATGAAAAAAGTGCCACTGATTCAAGGTGAAGAATTAGCGTTGCCGGATATTTAGGGAGTTTCAAAAGCAGTTGCGTTGGTGGCTGTTTTTTAATGTTTAGGGCAGAATTGCCGTTGTGCTAACTGCATTCCTGACATATACTCAAAGGGCAATCTAATAGTCGAGGGGGCGAAACAATTGCGGACATTTTTTAATGTGGCAGATTTAAGTTTGCCAGTCATGGTGGAACACGTGGGGGCGGAATGGCAACAAGGGGTTATTATTCGCTATCAGGGTTTTCCGCACTTTCATTGGTTGCAGTCACAAACTGGTACAGGGGCGTTTTGGGTACGTGATAAACGCTATGAGTTAGCGCCTGGCATGGGCATTTTAATTGCACCCGGCGTGCCACACCGGTATGAGCCGATTGGCAATGAACCGTGGCACGTTCGTTTTGCAACCTTTCAAGGATCATTAGTTGATGATTTACAAAAGCAAATGGTGAATTCGGAGTTTGTTCTGATTGAGGCACGTGATGCACCAGTGTATGAACGGCTACATGAGACGTTATTGACGCGGTTAGGTCATGAGACAGCGGATGATTTAGCAATCTCAGCGGCTGCCTATCAGCTGTTACTGTGCCTGACTCGCCATCAGAAAAAAGCGATTGATCAACACCAACCTGATTTTCAACAATATGTCGGACCGGCGATTACGTATATGCAGGATCACCTAGCAGAGGATATTTCAATTAGCCAACTAGCGGTAATGTTGTCAGTGTCTACGCAGTATCTTAATCGGGTGTTCAATCGGTTGGTGCAGCAGACGCCGAGTGAATATCTGACGCAAATTAGAATCAGCCATGCTAAGAAACTGCTGGTATCACAAAAATATTTAAAAATTAATGTCGTGGCTGAACAAAGTGGTTATGCAGACTCTGCCTATTTTGGTAAAGTTTTTAAAAAGCAAACGGGCGTTAGTCCATTGAATTATCGCCATTGGCAAACGTAACCTGATTGAGGTTGGGACAGCAGTTTATGGCCCAATCTCTTTTTGTGCTGCTCATCACATTGTTTCAATAAGTTATATTTTTTGGTGTTATATGTCCTTTTTTTCAAAATGAAAGCGCTTTATTATTAATTGGTAGGGTAATAATGAAACCAAATTATTGGGGGATAATTTAACATGCATAAGGTGAAGCAGTATCTGTCGTATGCGGCAGGGGCGTTTGGACATGATGCCTTCTACGCGACATTAAGTACTTATTTTATGATTTTCGTGACAGGACAATTGTTTGATACGCCGGACAAGGCATTTAATAATCAAATGATTGGTTGGGTCACAACGATGATTGTGGTAATTCGTTTAGTTGAAATTATTTTCGATCCAATCATTGGCGGTATCGTTGATAATACGCGGACCCGTTGGGGAAAATTTAAGCCATGGCTAGTTGTTGCCGGGCTAATTAGTTCAGTATTGTTGGTTGTTATTTTTACGAATTTTGGCGGTCTAGCAACCGCTCATCCAATGGTTTACTTGGTTTTGTTTGGTATTGTATTTGTGACATTGGATGCGTTTTATTCGTTTAAGGATATTGCGTTCTGGTCAATGCTACCAGCGTTATCACTTGATAGCAGCACGCGTGAAAAGTTTGGTACGGTGGCGCGATTTGGTTCAACATTAGGGCAACAAGGTGTCCAAATTGTCGTTGTACCATTGGTCATGTTTTTCTCAATCACATTTACAGGCGCGCACACTGAAACTCGGACCGGTTGGTTCTGGTTTGCGGTTGTCATTGGTGTGATTGCTTATCTGGGGGCGTTGTTGACGGCTGCAGGTACGAAAGAAGAGGATAATATCGTCCGCCAAAACACTGAAAAAGTTGGTCTGTTGGAGGTCTTTAAGGTCGTTGGTAAGAATGATCAATTGATGTGGCAAGCCATTTCATACATCATGTTTGCGTTGGCTTATGTCGTGACAAACTCACTGTTGTTGTACTACTTTAAGTATGTCATGGGTGCTGATAGTAAGTTCTACCTGGTTGGTATTTTCACCGCCATTGAAGGGATGATTGCCGTCGCAATTTTCCCAACGTTGACAAAGTTTTGGGCCCGCCGGACGATTTTCTTCAGTGGTGCCGTGGTCATGCTAGCGGGTTATGTCTTGTTTATGTTTGCCGGTAACAACCTACCAGTTGTTTTGACGGCAGTGACGATGTTCTTTATGCCATATCCAATCATGTTCTTGGTTGTGCTGATGACGATTACGGATTCAGTGGAATATGGCCAATGGAAGTTGGGGACACGTCATGAATCAGTGACCTTGGCGATTCGGCCATTGCTAGATAAGTTAGCAGGCGCCTTTGCTAATGGTGTCGTTGGGTTTGCGGCTGTGGTTGCTGGGATGACGGGTAGCGCTAAGCCAAGCGATATTACCGCGCAAGGGTTACAAATGTTTAAGGTATTTATGTTCTATGGGCCAATGATTTTGATTGTTATTTCAGTCCTAATTTACTGGCGTAAGGTGACATTGACTGAAACACGTCACGCTGAAATTGTGGCAGAATTAGAAGAGCGATTGCAGGAGAAGTAAAATGGCATATGAATTACAAGAAGAATTAGCACAATCATTTAACAAGCGGTTTGGCTATGATCCAGCCAAGCTTTATTTTTCACCAGGTCGGGTTAACTTGATTGGTGAGTATACAGATTTTAACGGGGGCCACGTTTTCCCGGCTGCTATTAGCGTTGGGACATACGGGGCAATTGCCCCACGTGATGATAATGAAATTCGGACGTATTCGGCAAACTACCCTGAAGCGGGGATTCAAACGATTACGGTGACGGATTTGGCGTTGCGCCCCTACGATACCTGGATTAAGTATCTCCGTGGTGTCATGACGGTGATGGCTGAAGCTGGTTACCCAGTGACAAAAGGGTTTGATTTGGCCATTGTTGGCGATATGCCCACGGCTTCAGGCCTTTCATCGTCCGCTTCTTTGGAGATTTTGTTACTGAACATGTTCCAGGATATGATGGGTTACCAGCTTGATAAGTTGACGATTGTTAAATTAGGCCAAGCTGTCGAAAATGATTATCTAGGTCTCAAAACGGGTATCATGGACCAATTTGCGGTGGCTTTTGGGGAAGACGAACAAGGGATGTTCTTAGACACCAACACCATGGCGTATGAGATGGTGCCAGCCGAATTTGGTGATTATCGATTGCTAGTTATGACCACGAACAAAAAGCGCGAATTGACAGATTCTAAGTACAATGAGCGTCGGGCAGAATCTGAAGAAGCTCTCGCGTTGTTGCAAGAAAACGTTGATGTTGAAACGTTGGGTGATTTAACGGTACCGCAATTTGAAGCAGCGGCTGCTGATTTTGAAAAAGACCATGCTCTGGTCATGAAGCGCGCCCGCCATGCGGTGTCTGAGAACCAACGAACGATTGCAGCAAAAGCAGCCCTACAAGCACATGATTTGGTTCAGTTTGGTGAATTGCTGACGGCATCACATGCATCTTTGCGTGATGACTTTGAAGTGAGTGGTATTGAGCTTGATACATTGGTCGAGACGGCCTTACGTCAGCCGGGTGTTTTGGGCGCACGGATGACAGGGGCTGGTTTTGGTGGTTCCGCCATTGCGTTAGTTGAAAAAGACCAAGTACCAACAGTTACCACGGTGGTTGGGGATGTTTATACTGCTGAAATTGGTTATCAACCCGCCTTTTTTGTCGCTGAAATTGTCGCGGGTACACACGAAATTGCGTAGGAGATAAAGATGTTAGATGCACATGATACCCAGTTAGTGCTGGATTTTATCGCTTGGGGTGTTAAATTAGGTGCATATTCAGATTTGGAAACGGTGTATCGCACTAATTTAGTGTTAGCTGAAATTCAGGCAAATGGGGTGACCACTGGGCTTGTGGGAAATACCGATCGGTTATTAAGTGACTTGGCAACGGATATTTTAGCCTTGATACCTCAGCCGGTTACCGACCGCTGGCAGGCGGAGATTAATCGCGCACGATTGCTTAACATTGTGACGCCGACACCCGATCAATTACAACAAACGTTCATGGCGAAGTATGCGCAAAGTCCAGCAACCGCGGTGGCCTATTATTATGACCTAAGTCGGGTTGTGGAAAATGTGAAAGTTGCTGATATCCAACGTAATATTGCTTATACAGCGATGACAGATTTCGGTGAGTTGGAAATTACAATCAATTTATCTAAGCCAGAAAAGACGACGGCTCAAATCAAAGCAGCTGCATCGGTGCCTAAAAGTGAGTATCCACCCACCGCTTTGGATTATACAAACGAAGGATTTGCTGGTTCGATTAAACAGGCCCCGCGCAGCACCCACCGGTTTATTCGTGAAACAGTGAACGGGCAAACTTGGGGGTGGCATTATTCGCCTTATGCGTATTTTAAAGAGCATGCGATTTTTGTCGATTTTGCGCGTGAAGAGATGAAAATCAACCGGCAAACGTTTGCTGATTTATTGACGTTGGTGGCACGTTATCCGATGTATTTTGTTGGTTCAAATGCCGATTTACCAATCGTGGGCGGCTCGATTTTATCACAAGAACATTTTCAGGGCGGCCGGCACATCTTACCTTTGATGAAGGCACCAGTTGAACGTGAAGTGACATTACCTGCCTTTCCGGCAGTGCATGCTGAAATCCTCAAGTGGCCAATGACAACCATTCGCATTACAGCTAAAACAACGGCTGATATTGTGACGGCTAGTGAATTTGTTCGACAAGTCTGGGCAACGTATTCAGATGACCGGTTAGATATTCGCGCAACCGGTCCGACGGGTGAGGCACAACATACGATTACCCCGATTGCACGGCAAGTCGGCGACCAATTTGAAATGTACTTGGTATTACGAGACAACGGCACTTCAGCCATGTACCCGGATGGTATTTTTCACCCACATCCAGATGTACAACACATTAAGCAAGAGAATATTGGCTTGATTGAAGTGATGGGGCTGGCGATTTTACCTGCGCGGTTACAGACAGAACTTCAGGATATCGCTAACTACTTGGTGGGCGATCAACCGTTAAGTGCAGTTGCATCGAGTCACCGCGCCTGGGCAGCTACCTTGCGTGAGACCGCAACGATTACGCGTGATAATGTGATGACAGTCATGCGCCAAGCTGTGGCCGACGTCTTTATTCGAGTACTCGCTGATGCAGGCGTGTATAAATACGATACGGCTGGCCGTGAAGGACTGATGCGTTTCATTGCGCACTTAACGGCTGCCGGTAAGCAGTGATGATAATTTAAGATATTGCACGAAGAGGCTGAGCCAGAAGTCTCTGTCTCAGCCTCAAAAGCCGCCAATCCCCCGATTCAAAATCGGAGGATTGGCGGCTTTTAAACGTGGTCCGAAAGGCTGACCCCTTAATATAACGTTGTTTGACCCACTCATACCTATACGCTACGCTCTAAGGCAAAAGCGGGTCAAACAGCGTTACCATCGGGTCCAAAGCGCCTTTCGTCTCACTCTCTTTTGCGTATGAACCCGAAAAATGCGCCTTAAAGTCGGATTTCAAGGCTTAAATCCGATTATTTTTCTTATAAATTAAAATTAGATTAAAACAAACTATTGAAAAACTCATAATATCGGCATATTATAAAACAAATCATTTTATAAAAAGTAGGGGTGGCAAAATATGAGCGACGCGGAACTATTAGTTGCAAAAAATGTCAGTGTCAGTTTTAAAATTCACGGCCAATATGTCCAAGCAATCGAAGACGTTAGTTTGTCGGTACGGCCAAATGAGGTTGTGGCTTTGGTGGGGGAATCGGGTTCCGGGAAGTCAACCTTTGCCACATCAATTATTGGGCTACATGATTTAACACTGACCCAGGTAACCGGTCAGATTTTAGTTAATCATCGAGATGTACTGAATTTAGCACCGGCTGAGTGGACACAAGTGCGCGGTGCTGAAATCGGGATGATTTTTCAGGACCCGCTAGCAGCGTTGAATCCGTTGACGAAAATTGGTGACCAAATCAAAGAAGCGTTGGCGGTCCACGATGTTTATCAAGAGTCGCAATACAATGACCGTGTGATTGAATTGCTCAATCAAGTTGGGATTCCTTTCCCAGAACGCGTGGCAAATGAGTTTCCGCATCAGTTATCTGGGGGGATGCGACAACGTGTGGTGATTGCGTTGGCAATTGCGAATAAGCCTAAGTTAATCATTGCGGATGAACCAACTACCGCATTGGATGCTACGATTCAAGCACAAATTTTGGATCTACTTCAGGATATTCAGACTGAAAATGGCGCCGGTATTATCCTCATTACGCACGATTTGAGTGTGGTGGCTGAAGTGGCTGACCGCGTGGCGGTAATGTACGCCGGCCAAATTGTGGAAGAAGCTGAGGTCGGGGAACTCTTCGCCAATCCGAAGCACCCTTACACGCGTTCACTGCTACGGTCAAATCCAAGTTTGGATAATGAATCGGATGAACTTTACGTCATTCAAGGGACTGTACCTGGTTTGACGCACATTGACCACCACCGTGATATGTTTTTGGATCGGATTCCATGGCTGCCAGAAGAGGTGCGCCAAGAACAAGATCCAAAATTGGCCAAGATTACACCAGGTCACTGGGTACGTGGTAATGCATGGCAGGTATTTAAGTTTGCTGACGAGGATTGAGGTTAGATAATGAGCGAGTTATTAAGAGTAGAAAACGTTAAAGTACACTATCCGATCCGAAGTGGGTTTTTCAATCGGGTGACTGATTATGTTTACGCGGCAGACGGGGTAAGTTTCTCAATTGAAGCTGGTAAAACGTATGGGTTAATTGGGGAATCAGGATCCGGTAAGTCAACAATCGGAAAGGCCATTGTGGGATTGGAGCCGATTACGTCAGGGCATATTTATTTTCAGGGCGTTGATATGACAGACGCCAAGAATCGCGCCCATGTTAATTACAATAAGGACGTGCAAATGATTTTCCAGGATTCCATGTCGTCATTGAATCCACGTAAGACCGTGTTTGATATTATTGCGGAACCACTGCGTAATTTTTCAGGGTTAAAAGAAGATGGGCTAGCCCAAGAAGTGCGGCATTTGCTTGATATTGTTGGACTGCCGGCTGAAACGATGTACCAATTTCCGTTTCAGTTTTCAGGCGGACAACGCCAACGTATTGGGATTGCGCGCGCGGTGGCTACAAAACCCAAGTTGATTGTGGCGGATGAGCCAGTTTCAGCATTGGATTTGTCAGTGCAAGCGCAAGTGTTGAATTACATGAAACGCATTCAAAAAGACTACGGCATTGCCTTTCTGTTCATTTCGCACGATTTGGGTGTTGTGCGCCACATGACGGAAAATTTGGCTATTATGCACGCCGGCCGGTTAGTTGAAATTGGCTCACGTGACGATATTTTTAACCATGCCCAACACTTGTATACCAAGCGTTTGTTAGCAGCAATTCCAGAAATTGATGTGTCGAACCGGGCGAAGAATCGTGCCCACCGTAAGGCTATTGAACAAGAATTTCAGGATCAAAAATCAGCATATTATGATGTCGATGGTCGGGCTTTTCCGTTAGTCGCGGTTAGTGACACCCACCAAGTGGCACTGCCTGAATCAATGCTAGAAGGAGAGGGGTTCTAATATGTGGAAAACGATTTTGCGTCGATTGCTGATTATGATTCCGCAATTGTTTATTGTGTCTGTTTTGGTCTTTTTCTTGGCTAAGTTAATGCCTGGTGATCCATTCTCGGGAAAATTCGGGCCGAACACTGACCCAGCCCAAATCGCGGCATTACGTAAGGCTGCTGGTTTGGATGATCCGTGGACGGTGCAGTATGCCCGTTGGATTGGTAACGCGGTGCACGGTAATTTCGGTGATTCTTTCCAGTTGAAGCAACCAGTTGCTCGTGTGATTGGTGCCCGTTTGTGGAATACGGTTTGGCTGTCACTACTGGCCTTAATCGGTACCTATGTAACGGCGATTACGATGGCACTAGTAGCGGCTCGTCGTGAAAATTCACGAACGGATCATGCTTTGGTGGTCTACAACTCATTGATTTATTCATTGCCAGCTTACCTATTTTATTTATTTGGTATTTTTATTTTTGGATACACGCTCGGCTGGTTCCCAACATCGGGAACAGTGTCAGCTGACGCTAATGGCTTCTTCCCGGTCTTGGGTAGTCGCCTGTACCACATGATTCTACCGGCCTTGATTGTGGCACTGATTTCAACAACCAGTACCTTTTCGTACTTGCGTTC
Organism: Weissella cibaria; assembly: GCF_004521965.1. Taxonomy (GTDB): domain Bacteria; phylum Bacillota; class Bacilli; order Lactobacillales; family Lactobacillaceae; genus Weissella; species Weissella cibaria_A. Next base: position 34,786 of record NZ_SDGK01000070.1, read on the forward strand.
CGGTATTTTGGATGAGTCCAAGCAGGACTATGTGAAGTTAGCCCGGGCAAAAGGAGTGCCTGAGAATCGAATTTTCTCACGGCACGTATTGCGTAACGCCTTCTTGCCGATTGCTTCAACGATGGGGTATGCCATTACGGGGATTTTCGGGGGCATGATTATTGCGGAAACGATTTTCTCATTCCCTGGAATTGGGTCATTGTTTGTGCAATCAGTTTTGACGCGTGATTACCCAGTGGTCACAACGCTGGTGCTATTCAACGGTGTCTTAGCTGTGTTGGGTGGATTGTTCTCAGATATTATCATGAGCGCAGTCGATCCGCGAATTCGAATTTCTTAAGGAGGCGCAACAAATGGAACAAGCAAAGAAAACAGCGCCGACGTTACGGAATGCCTTGCGACGCGAATTTCAACAAGATCAAGTGGCTCAGTTTGCCATAATTCTATTATTATTAATGACAGTGGCTATTTTTGTGGGGGCGTTGTTTGTCCCTAAAACGGCTTACACGGACGTCAATATTATGAATCAATACCTACCGCCAATGACAGACGGGCACATCTTCGGTACCGATAATGGTGGTAAAGATATCTTTTCATTGTTGGTGGTCGCCGCGCGTAATTCTTTGACGATTGCGTTTTTCGTAACGGTGCTTATTCTGGCACTCGGTACGATTGGTGGCTTAGTCACGGGTTATTTTGGTGGCGTGTTTGATCTTGTGTTCATGCGATTTATCGACTTTATGACAATTTTGCCAGTGATGATGATTATTATCGTGCTGGTAACGGTTATTCCGCATTACAACATGTGGTCATTGATTATCATTATGACGTTGCTGGGGTGGTTTAATACAGTGCGTTTGATTCGTGCGCGAACGTTAGTTGAGGTAAACCGGGATTATGTCCGCGCTTCTAAGACGTCAGGAACGTCTAATTTGAAGATTATTTTCCGCGAGATTTTTCCGAACTTATCATCATTGATTATCGTTGAAGCCACGTTGATGTTTGCCGGCAATATCGGTCTCGAGACGAGTTTGTCATTCTTGGGCTTCGGTCTGCCAGCGAACACGCCATCACTGGGAACGCTGATTAACTATGCAACTGACCCAGAAACGATGACGGGGAAGCCATGGGTTTGGATTCCTGCGGCAGTGGTGATTTTGCTGTATACCGTGTTGATTATGATGATCGGGCAAGCGCTACGACGAGTGGCTGATCAACGTCAATCACTAGGATAAACGACTAACAGCATCTAAATTAGAATTTAATTAGAAAAATGTGTTGACAATTAAAAAAATCGCTAGTAAAGTCAATGTCAACGAAATATAAGGGAATATATGGGGGTGTTCGTATGAGTAAGGCAGTTAAATGGTTGCTCGGACTAGTCGTTGTGGTGTTAGCGGCGGTTGCAGCGTTCTTCGCGTTCGGTCACGGGAATGATAAACAAGCTGTGAATCATGACAAAGTGGGTAAGTTGCCGGTTGCGTATAACAATCCAGGTAAGGCTATCAAGGGTGGCGATTTGAAGATTGCGGTCGTGTCAGATACACCGTTCCAAGGATCGTATTTGTCGCCATTGTCAGATGATGCGTTGACGACTGAAATGTTCAATCCGACAGGTCAAGGATCATCAGGAATTTTCGCAACTGATAAGCAATTTAAGATTAATGATAAGGGTGCTGCTACGGTTAAGTTTGACGATGACGCTAAGACGGCCACTATTACGCTGAATAAGAAGTTGACCTGGTCAGATGGTAAGCCAGTGACAGCCAAGGACTATGAGTTCACTTATGAAGTGTTGGCAAACAAGGCGTATGGTTCAGATCGTTGGACAGAGTCATTGGCTAATATCGAAGGTTTGTCGGATTTCCACGATGGTAAGACTAAGACGATTTCAGGTATTACCTATCCGGATGGTGAAGACGGCAAGAAGGTAGTGGTTCACTTCAAGGCGATGAAGCCAGGAATGCCATATTCAGGAAATGGCTACTATCTTGAGACGGTTACGCCATATCACCAGATTAAGGATATCGCACCTAAGAAATTGGCATCATCGGAAGCTAATACAACGAAGCCACTGGTTTGGGGTCCATATCAAGTTGCAAAGGTGGTGCCAGGTGAGTCAATTAGGTTGACGCCGAACAAGTACTACTATGGTGAAAAGCCTAAGTTGAATTCAATTACTGAACAGGTGGTTTCACCAACTAAGATTGCGGCAGCCTTCAATGCACACAAGTACGACTTGTCAATTGAGAATATTGCGTCATTGTACCCACAAATTAAGAAGGCCTCTGGCTATAAGATGACGGGGCAAAACCAATTGTACGTCTCAATGGAAGTCTTCAACTTGGGACACTATGATGCCGATAAGAGTGAAAACGTGCAAGACCGTGATACACCTTTGCAAGACAAGCGTGTCCGTCAAGCACTGGGATATGCCTTGAATACGCAACAAGTTATTGATAAGTATTCAAATGGGCTTGGAACACGGGCAACGTCATTAATTCCGCCAGTCTTCTCATCTGTGCAAGACAAAGATGCGAAGGGCTTCCCATTGAACCAGAAGAAGGCCAACGCTTTGTTGGACGAAGCTGGTTGGAAGCTGAACAAGAAGACGGGTTACCGTGAGAAGGATGGCAAGGAGCTTGATTTGGTCTACATGGCTCGTTCAGGTGCACCAACATCAGAAGCGGTTTCACAAAACAACATCCAACAATGGAAGAAGGTTGGGGTTAAGGTCAGCCTTTACGGTGGTCGTTTGACCGACTTTAACAGCTGGAGCAAGATTATCCAAGACGGTACGAGTCAAAAGTGGGATATCACGGATGCGGCTTGGGGCTTGTCATCAGAACCTTCACAAATGGATTTGTTCTCAAAGGCCGCTCCTTACAACTTGGGTCACGCGACGTCACCTGAGTTGACGAAGTTGTTGAATGACATTGACTCTCAATCAGCTTTGAAGACGTCATACCGTAAGGAAGCCTTCAAGAAGTATCAAGAGTACATGAATGATCAAGCATATGTAGTGCCACAAAAGTTTGCTATCGATTACACACCAGTTAATGATCGTGTGGTTGGTTGGACGAAGGCAAATGATGCATACGATCTTTGGGAGAAGATTGGTGTGACCTCAAATGACTTGGCAACCAAGTAATTAGAAATATGAAAAGGCTCGTGACGGTCTGCGTCATGAGCCTTTTTCTTCAGAAAAATAGTAGGAGGGGACGATGAGATTATTCTTTCGTTTGAAATGGTTTATTCGCCTGGAATGGCGTTCGTATTTACTCGGCATTCTAGCACTATTGGGCGTGGCGATGCTTGGTTTAATTCTGCCGATTATGATTGGTCGCTTCGCAAATTTGATCAGTGAGCGGGCGCTAACTGGTACTACGCTCGGACCAATTATCGTCTGGATTGCGATTGCGACAGTTGGTCAATATCTCTTACGATTTGGGTGGTCGTATTTTATTTGGGGGACCTCGGCTCGCTTGGAGCGCTTGATGCGGTTGCGTTTATTGAACCACTATTTGGAAATGGATAAGCCCTTCTTTCAGAAGCACCGAACGGGGGACCTATTGGCCCACGCAACCAATGATATCAATCAACTGCAACGTGTTGCCGGCAATGGGGTGCTGCAATTATTCGATGCGTTGATTACCGGTGTATCAGTCGTTGCCGCGATGGCGGTGGTGGTGAATCCACTCCTGACCATTATGGCAGTGGTGCCACTGCTTGGGATTACGTTGGTGGCGCAACTATTGGGGGGCTCGATCTCTGCCGCCTTTTCAGCAGTGCAGGATATGTTTTCGCAGTTGAATAATAAGACGCAAGAGTCGTTGATGGGCATTAAAGTATTAAAGACTGTTGGTGAAGCTGCTGAAGATACTGCCGACTTTCAAACAAAAATTAAAGATTCAATTCGGGCGACCCGCCATGCCGAACGGTTAGATTCCTTGTTTAATCCCGCCATTACGATTTTAACGGGCATTTCGTTTGTTGGGACAATCATTTATGGTGGATACCTTGTGCAGACTGGGGCGCTGTCAATTGGTAGTTTGATTACTTTTGTCACCTATTTGTCGGCGCTAGTTTGGCCCTTTTTAGGGTTGGGCTTTTTCTTTAATAACTTGCAACGCGGTAATGCAGCCTACGAACGGATTACGACGTTATTGGCTGAACAGCCAGCAACACTGGATAAAAAAGGGCTAAAGCAAGTGCCACGCGGTGACTTACAGATTGATCTAACGACGTTTCAATACCCAGATGCCACTGAAGCGGCATTGCAGAATGTGCACGCGACTGTTCAGGCTGGGAATACTTTGGGACTTGTCGGTCCAGTTGGCTCAGGAAAAAGTACGTTGATTCAGTTGTTGCTACGTGAGTTTGATCAGTATGTCGGTAACATCAAAATCAATCAAATTGATATTCGGGAATATGACAAAGATACCTATCTACCAGCGATTGGTTATGTGCCACAAGATAATTTTTTGTTTTCAACCTCAGTGTTAGAAAATATCCGGTTTGCAGATCCAAATATTTCATTGGAGCGAGTGCAAGAAGCTGCTCGCTGGGCGGCCTTGCATGATGACATTATGAATTTGCCAGACGGTTATGATACACAAGTCGGCGAACAAGGAATTTCATTGTCGGGTGGTCAGCGCCAACGGCTAGCGATTGCCCGAGCGTTGATTATCAACCCGGATATTTTGATTTTGGATGATGCGTTATCAGCAGTTGATGCGAAAACGGAGCAACAAATTTTAACGATGCTCCATAATCAACGCCGAGGCAAGACGACGATTATCGCCACGCACCGGCTGAGTGCAGTCGTTCAGGCGGCTGAAACGTTGGTATTTGAACATGGTCGGGTGGAAGCACGCGGCACACATAGCGACTTAATCCAGCAAGATGGTTGGTATGCTCGGATGTTTGCGGCACAACAGTTATCGGAAAAGCTTGATCAGGAGGTGATAAGCCATGGCTAAACAGAATACGTCCGCGTGGTCTGGTAAGATGACCGCGACGACACAATTTCAAACGGTTCGGACACTATTTCGTTTTATGAAACCGTATGCCAAATATTTTTACGGTGCTTTGATACTGGCCGCTGCCATTTCAGTTGTGAATGTGCTACTACCACGCTTGCTGCAGACATTCATGAACCAGCATCTGCATCACATGTCACCTACGTGGCGGGTACTAATTGTTTTCGCATTATTGTATTTTGCAATCACCTTGGTTAAAGCGGTGGCACAATTCTGCAGTGATTATTGGTTTATGTCGGCTGCTGAATTTATGGTGGAAGATGTGCGGATGAAGCTGTATCGAAAACTACATACGTTGGGGATGCGCTACTTTGATCAGACGCCAGCGGGATCATTAGTGTCGCGGGTAACGAATGACACCAGTTCATTTACAAACTTTTGGCAGCTTTTTTTGACGTTAACGACGGGGGTGTTTGCGATTGTGTCCGCGTTCATCGCAATGTGGTTGACTGATGTTCGAGTGATGCTAGTAACGCTGTTATTCGTGCCGTTGTTGCTTGGTAGTATTTGGTTGTACCAAGTCGTGGCAACTAAAGTGTATCGGCATATGCGGGAAAAGCTGTCGCAATTGAACGCCCAATTGGCGGAAGCAATTACGGGGATGTCAGTGATTCAGCAATTCCGCCAAGAAAGTCGGTTAGCGAGTGAGTTTGCGCAGACAAATAATGCCTATTACCAGGCCCGTGTGCGGATGGTGAAAACAAATTCATTATTGCTGTCGCCGATGGTGGATTTATTGTATGGTGGTGCCATTATTGCAGTGATACTGACGTTTAGTTGGACGAGTCAGTCAGCGACCGTTGCGGCTGGTACGGTGTATGCGTTTTTGTCATATGTGGCGGCGTTTTATAACCCAATTGACTCGGCAATGGATTCGTTATCATCATTTCAAGATGGGGTGGTTGCAGGTAGTCGCGTGTTGTCGGTTCTAGCTGACGATACGTTGGAACCAACGCAGCAAGCACCGGCGAACGGACGTATTACGGCAGGAAAAATTGAGTTTCGGGATGTCAGTTTTTCGTATGATGGTGAGCATGATGTCTTAAAGCATATTAGTTTTGTGGCTGAACCTGGGCAAACAGTGGCATTGGTTGGCCACACAGGTTCTGGTAAATCCTCAACGATTAATGCCATGATGCGTTTCTATGAATTTCAATCAGGTGATATTTTGATTGATGATCAAAGTATTCGGCAATTGGATATGACTGATTTCAGACACCAAGTTGGCTTAGTTTTGCAAGAGCCGTTTCTATTTTATGGTGACATCGCCTTTAACATTAGGTTGTATAATTCGCAAATTACAGATGACCAAATCGAGGCGGCTGCACAATTTGTGCATGCTGATGAGTTTATTCAGCGTTTACCGCAGGGCTACCATGAACCAGTTGTTGAACGGGGAGCCGCATTTTCAACTGGTCAACGGCAGCTGCTGTCATTTGCACGAACAATTGTGCGAGATCCCAAAATCTTGGTGCTCGATGAAGCAACGGCTAACATGGATACCGAAACCGAGACGATTATTCAACAATCCTTGGCGAAGATGCGGCAAGCACGGACGACGATTGCAATTGCCCACCGACTATCAACTATCAAAGATGCTGATTTAATTTTGGTGCTTGATCAGGGGGGAATTGTCGAACGCGGGTCGCATGAAAGTTTACTGGCCCAGCATGGTCGTTATGCTGATTTGTATCGTATGCAGATGGGTGCGGCGTCGGATTAATAAGGGGTAGGCGTTATGTTTCAAGCATTATTTTTAAAGAATCAACAGTTTCGCACGATTGCGGTTAGCCGAGCATTTCAAGCGTTCGGTGCAACCTTGTTCAACTATGCGTTTTTGGTATATGCGGCGGAATTACCGCATGCTAAATTAGCGGTTTCGGTCATTAGTGTGGTGCTGGCATTGCCTAGTATGTTGCAATTTTTCTTTGGAGCAGTTGCTGGTCGGGTGGCAAAACGTATTCAGTGGATTTTAACCACCCGTCTCATTGAAATCGCATGCTATATGGTTATTGCGGTAGTCTTTGCTACAACTACGCCAGGTTGGTTGCCACTGTTAATCATTTTGCCGTTTTTGGTGTTGAATGATGTGATTAGTAACGTGGCCGGGTTGGTTTTGCAGCCGTTAATCAAGCATCTTGTGGTGGATGAACACTTGGAAGCAGCGAACGGGTATATGATGGCGATTAACAATACACTGGCGCTGGTCGGTGGCGTGATTGGGGTTAGTTTGCTGGCGCTTGTGCATCATAATTTCACCATTTTTGCGTTATTGAACGGTGGCTTCTTTCTATTGTCATGGATGAATCTTTTTATTGGGCGCCGGCAATTATTGGTCACAGACCGACAGTTTTCCAATCTCGTTAAACCGGCCGATACACACATGCGTGCGATGATGGTAGCTGGCTTTGCGGTGGTGAAGCAAGATGCGATGATGATTTACATCATTAGTATGGCGGGCCTGGTTAATTTATTGGGAAATGCCGCGCAAGGGTTACTACAACTGTCGGTACTGGCCAATAAACAGATGTGGCACGGTGGTTACGGGACAACATTAGCGCTGCTCGATGCTGGCATAGGTGTCGGTATCGTTGCTGGATCGTCCTTGTTTAATGGCTATTTGCATAAAATCAAATTACCCAGTTTGGTGAACGTGGTATTAATGATGATGGTGATTAATGCACTAGCGGTATTGTTCCTACCCCGGTTCGGTCTATTAATTGTGATTAATTTTCTGCTTGGTTTCGCAATGGGCAAATTGAATCCCAAGTATGGCGCCCTGGTCACACGTATTGTACCGGAAGAATACTTAACAACCGTTGCTGGATTGTTGGGGACGTTTGAAATGATTGGTGTGCCATTGGGTCAAGTGGCTTTCTTAGGAATTGCGAATATCTTCTCAACTACAATGGCATGGTACGGTGTTGTGGGTCTGGGGATTATTCTGATTGGCTATTCCTTTAAGATGATGCAACGAACAGCAAGGATTAATTAACAACTCTTATTTTTCTAATAATCTTAATTTAACACTAATAAAACTGTTGACCGGGTTATTTTTACGGTGTATTATCAGCCTTGAAGAGGTTTGACTAGCCTCTGCTAATGGCGTGAAAACCGCGGTTAGTAAAAAGCGCCTTGACCTTCCCGTTTCCAGGCGCTTTTTTCGTCTGTTGCTGTTGACGAGTGCATGATAAAACGATAGGGTGTTAGGGAGAGGGAAAGTGTTTTAAGGGAGCAATAATATGGAATTTTATAAGCCAGTAGATCACACTGATGATGAAATTAAGGATTTGCTTGCCCAGCCAGGCAAGCAAGTGATGTTCTTACAAGCCGATTGGTGTGGTGATTGTAAGGCAATTAAGCCATTTGTCAAAGATATTAAAGAAGCCGTTGAAAATGTGGGGGCTAGCTGGTTCGATGCTGATCGTGATGCCAATTTGGCAATTGCCCAAGAACAAGGCTTAATGGGGATTCCGGCCTTTGTCTTGTTTGAAGGTGGCGAACAAGTAGCGCACATTGGTAACGGTGAGCGGTTGAATCCAAATGACGTTTTGGCGTGGGTAACTAAAAATATTGCTTAAAAATTAGATGAAGGTTTTCTCATATAAGTGTTGACATTCTAATTTTGGGCGTGTAGTATACAGTTCATCAAGTTAAGACATAAATTCGTTGATGAGAAGAGTAGTGTTACGAACTGATTCAGAAAGCGGTTGGTTGATGAGAAGCCGTTCTGTTCAAGACATGAAGATGAGCTCGGAGAAATGGTGATGGTGCAAGCTGTTGCCACGGCTGGAACCGTTATCTTCCCTGGTTTATCCGCTTGAGTGCGGCGAACTGTAGAGGTGTATTTGGTGACAAATACATAAATTAGGGTGGTAACACGATGAAGTCGTCCCTAGTCAAACGTTTTAGTCTGGCTAGGGACGACTTTTTCTTTTTATCCGCGCATTTATGGGTTGTTAAGAAGATAGATTATTTGATTAAAGTGAGGATATATATTATGGCTATTGAGATTACACGTGCAGAAGCAGATACCTTGGTAAAGACACCTTTGATTTCACAATTGTTGATTGAGTGGATTAAGGGTGAAGAATCGGAAAAGTTCCCATTGGCCAACTTGGCGAATGCGGCGGCTATTTTACAAGAAAACTTGAAGCAAGTTAACTGGGCCGGTTTTTACTTGTACGATGAGAAGATTGATGAATTAATCTTGGGACCTTTCGTTGGAAAGGCTGCGGTTGTGCGCATTAAGCCTGGTTCAGGTGTGGTTGGTGATGCGTTTAGCAAGCAAGAAACGATTCGCGTAGCCGATGTGCACGTCTTTGACGGTCACATCGCTTGCGATCCTGCTTCAAATGCTGAAATTGTTGTGCCATTGACGACAGCTTCAGGTAAGCGTTTGGGTGTCTTGGATATCGACTCAACGGCCTTTAACCGTTTTGGCATTAAGGAACAAGCTGAAATCGAGCACTTTACTAAGATTTTGTTGCAATACATCTAAGCCAAACTTGCTAGACAAGACTGGTATGATAGAACTGCAAAATTAAAAAACGTAGGAGATAGAAATGGCTGAAACATTGCATTATGACGTTGCCATCATTGGTGCTGGACCAGCAGGACTTGCTGCCGCGGAAGATATTGTTGCCGCTGGTAAGACAGTTGTCTTGATTGAAAAGTACCTCTGGGGTGGCACTTGCCCAAACTATGGATGTGACCCTAAGAAAATCCTTTTGGCGGGGGTTGAGGCGAAAGAACACGTTGAGTTTCTGAGCGGTGACGGTGTCGATGGTCAAGTGGCGATTAACTGGGAATCGTTGATGGGCCGTAAGATGCGCTTTACGGAAGCAATTCCTGAAAAGACAGTGCATGCATTGGATGCAAATGGGATTGCGCACGTTTATGGGGCAGCCCACTTCATCAATTCAGATACAGTCGTTGTGCATGGTGATGAAGACACTGAAGTACAAGCAACCGACTGGATTTTGACGGTTGGGCAACGTCCAGCTGAATTGGATATTCCTGGCGCTGAGCTAACGATTGATTCAGAGACGTTCTTGAGTTTGCCTGCAATGCCAGAAGACGTTGTCATTATCGGTGGTGGTTATATTGCGGTTGAATTTGCGTCAATTGCGGCTGCTGCTGGGGCACAAGTGCACTTGGTTGTGCGTGGTAGTGAGTTATTGACTGGTTTCGATGAAGCTTTCGTTGATACGTTGCTTGATCAGTTAGATGATCGTGGCATTCGGGTGTACTTCAACACAGAAGTGACGGAAGTTGCAAAGACTGATGACGGGCTGAACGCCACATTGAGTTTTGGTAGTACGTTGCCAACAAAATTGGTTTTGCGCGCAGTAGGTCGCGTGGGTAACAATGACACGTTGGCCTTGGAAAATGCTGGGGTTGAAGATGATATTCATGGGATTAACGTGGACGATTTCTTGCGGACGTCAAACCCACACATTTACGCGGCGGGTGACGTTGCCAACACAAGCCGACCACGGATTACAACGGTGGGTTACTACGAAGCACGTTACGCAGCTTCGGTGATTTTGGGCCATGATGAGCCAATTATGTATCCGGCTGTACCAGTTGTTGTATACGGGACGCCTAAGTTGGCGGCTGTTGGCGTACCAACGCAATACGCTGAGGCGGATGGCTATTCAGTTCGTGATATCGATATGACCAACTGGTTTACGTATTACAGAACAGGTGAGCCAGCTGCCCGAGCTAAGGTTGTCTTGGACGCAAATAAGAAGTTGGTTGGTGCTACAGTTTTGAGTGCGCATGCCGATGAGTTGATTAATTACTTCACTGAAGCGATTAACAACAAGGACGGGTACCAAGCGATTCGTGATCGTTTGTATGCCTACCCAACGCCGGCGTCAGACTTAGAATACTTCTTCTAAAACTTACTTTTTTGAGGCTGAGACAGTGAATGCTGTCCCAGTCTCTTTTTTGTTTCGAATATGTGACAAATTTAGAGAACAAAAATAGATTAATCATGATAATCTGTAAGTAACAGGATAACGGATGGGGTTCAGATTAATGAGAAAAGGGATGCTTTGTCTGTTGGTGAGTCTGGTGGGAATAATGTCTGTACCGATTATAGCATCAGCAGATACATTATGGTCGATTGGTGATTCCACTGCGGTTGGTTGGGATGGCCATAAAATTGTAACGGCGCCGTATCCGTTGGTAGCAGCGGATAAGTTACATGTGACGGCGCACAATGAATATTCGGTTTCAGGTGCGATGATTTCAGGACATTCGACGTACCAACGTGATTTTTCAGCAACAACGCAACTAATTAGCAAGGACAAGACGTTTAAAACAGCCAATCTTGTGTTGATAGGGTTAGGTATCAACGATTATTTGCACAGTGATAATGCATTACCGGTTGTAATTAGGACGTTACAGCATAACGTGCGCCAATTAAAGGCTTTAGCGCCACAGACAAAGTTTTATGCGTTGATGCCACAAGGGACATGGGAAGACGGGGATACGCTCAATACGATTCGCCTCGGTGGCTATAGTTATTTGCAAGAGAAACAAGCGTTGTTGTTGGCGTATCAACAGTTAGGGGTCAAGCCGATTGATGCCCGGGTGGTTAATAATTTTAACTACCATAAAGAGCTGGGCGATCATACGACGCATCCAACTCAGGCCGCGTATTATAAAATTGGTGAGGCTGTTGCCAAACAAATTGCAGGGGATGGTTACACGGCTAAAACATATACTGGCTGGCGGGACAAGCGCTATTATATCGCTGATAAGTTGGCCAACGGATTGCAAACAACGGTCGAGGGCTATCGCTATTTTGACGATGGCGTTGCGTTAAAAAGTCGGTGGTTAAAGCGGGACGGCAAAACATATTATTTAGCTAAAAATGGTGCGCCTGCGCAAGGGAATATTCTAATTAATCACAAAGTATATGCGATATCAACAACCAGTAACGGGTCAAACCAATTGACGGATACCTTTGCTTCACGCGGCCTTGTTAAGGATGCTTATGTCATGGTGAAGGACGAGGCAGGGCGCAAAGTTGGCTGGCGTTGGATTAAAGACGGACGACTATATACCGGGGAAAAGACAGTTAATTATAAGGTGTATACCTATAAAAATGGTGTGCGCCAAGCGGCCACAGATGGGTTGCCAATTAAGTAATGTCGAACAATTTCTATTTGATTAAAAATAATGTTTGCATTTTTCAGCAAGTTTGCTATAGTAAGTAACAATTAAATATGACGTAATCACTATCGGTATAATTGCTGGAGAATGGCTAGCGAGTTCCTACCTGTTTCCCGAGAGACAGACTACTGATAGTGTTTTAAACGATATTCGTGCACCCATTCTGCATGCTTTTTAAGCGTGAGAGTGGGTGTTTTTTCGTTAGATAACCTGTTGGGGATAGTGGTTGCGACACACATGGAGGGGTTATTTATTATGGAAGCTGTCGCAGGTGTTAAAGCCGAACCGGTCGTGAAGACTAATAAACTACAAGCATTAGTGCTGGGCCTGCAACACGTGCTGGCTATGTATTCTGGTGGTATTCTAGTGCCGTTGTTAATTGGGGCAGCACTGCATTTTACACCACAGCAAATGGCGTACTTAATTTCGGCGGATATCTTTATGACAGGAATTGGCACATTGCTACAGCTAAAGAGTACACGCCTCACTGGTATCGCAATGCCGGTTGTGTTGGGTTCGGCAATTCAGTCGGTGTCTCCTTTGATTAATATAGGTGGCACGTTTGGTATCGGTGCGATGTATGGTGCGACCATTTCAGCGGGGGTCTTTGTATTTTTGATTGCGGGCTTGTTTGCGCGATTACGGGAATTTTTTCCGCCAGTTGTTACGGGATCTTTGATTACGGTGATTGGGTTTGCGTTGATTCCAGTTGGTATTCAAAATTTAGGTGGCGGGGATGTCGCCGCCAAATCATTCGGTAGTCCAGCAAACCTAGCAATTGGTACGTTTACGATTGCAATTATTGTCCTCGTTAGTTTGTTAGCAAAAGGCTTTACCAAGGCCATTTCAATTCTATTGGGGATTGTGCTGGGAACCGGTTTTGCCGCAACTTTGGGTAAAGTCTCGCTAGCACCTGTTGCGGCAGCGTCGTGGTTCCATTTACCAATGCCCTTTTTCTTGGGTGTGCCAACGTTCAATTCTTCAGCGATTGTTACGATGATTATCATTGCGTTGACCTCAATGATTGAGTCAACCGGGGTGTACTTCGCGTTAGCTGATTTAACGAGACGCAAGCTGACAGATCAAGACATGGCAAAGGGATATCGCGCTGAAGGGTTAGCCGTGGTGCTATCTGGTTTGTTTAACACCTTTCCATATTCAACGTTTTCACAAAATGTTGGTGTGGTGCGCTTGTCAGGCGTTAAGACGAAACAACCCATTTACTACGCCGCGGTTATTTTGATTTTAATTGGTTTGTTACCAAAGTTTGGTGCACTGGCGACGATTATTCCAACATCTGTGTTGGGTGGGGCCATGATTGTCTTGTTTGGTACGATTGGCGTCCAGGGAACGACCATTTTGCGCACAGTTGATTTTGGTAAGGAACGCAATTTAATGATTGCAGCCATTTCAATTGGGTTCGGAATTGGTGTCACCGTGTATCCACAAATTTTCCAACAATTACCAGAATTAATTCGTTTAGTGATTGAGAACGCCGTTGTTGTCACATCCGTGTTGGCAGTGTTCTTAAATATTGTTTTACCAGGTCGTGAAAAAGGGGAAGTCACAGCATCATGAAGTTATTAGAAGAACGTATTCAAACAGACGGTCGCGTATTGGGGGCTGAAGTGTTGAAAGTTGATAATTTTTTAAATCATCAAGTGGATCCAGCGCTTATGCAAGCTATGGGAAATGAATTTGCTCGGTTATTTGCAACAGAAAAAATCGATAAAGTGCTGACAGTTGAATCATCTGGCATTGCGCCGGCTGTTTTTGCAGCATTGGCCTTAAATGTGCCAATGGTGTTTGCCCGTAAGAAGCAGTCGTTGACGCTTTCAGGTGACCACTACGTAGCCGATGTCTACTCATTTACAAAACAAGAGACGAATCATATTTTGGTTGATAAGCATTTTATCCAACCGGGCGAGCGATTGTTGTTGATTGATGACTTCTTGGCGAATGGACAGGCGGTGGCGGGGATGCTCCAAATTGCTTCTGACGCAGGTGCCACAGTAGTTGGGGCCGGTATTGTTATCGAAAAGACTTTCCAAAAGGGTCGCGCGCTACTAGATGAACAAGGTGTGCGCGTTGAATCCTTGGCCCGCATCGCAGCCTTTGAAAATGGTCAGGTAGTCTTTGCGGACTAAATTGTTGCTATTTTTTTCTGCTATATATATGCTATATATATAAAGAAGAAAGGTGGTTGTCGTGATGAGTACTGTGAAATTACGAAAAGTTGGTACGTCAAACGTCTTAACTGTACCAAGTGATATTACGCCGAAAGATACAGAATTCGATGTGTTTTATGGCCGTAATGGTGCGATTGTGTATACACCTAGAACCAGCAATCCTTTTTTAGATGAAAAGTATGTTGCAGCACACGAAGGATCGATTGAAGATATCATGTTGGAGGTCGAGTTAGGTGACGAAGAACATTGAGTATGTTCCAGAACAACAAGATTTGGTATGGATTGATTTTCAGCCGTCAAAAGGTAATGAGTTACGTGGACGTCATCCGGCTGTTGTACTAAGTGCTTCGGGGTACACTCGAATGACGGGATTGGTTGCTGTCTCACCGGTAACGCATGGGATAAATAATCGTTTGAAGGAAATGTTCGTACCTGTGATAACGAATTTTGGTATTGACGGATATGTTAATCCGCTACAATTTCATACATTTAGTGTTGTTTCTCGTAACGTCGAATACGCAGGTGGTATTCTTGATGACAGCGCATTTGCAATGGTCATGAAGACGCATCAACAGTTGTTGAATATCTATTAGTGGCAATATTTGAATAATAAATTTCATTGGTTGTTCATAGTGTTTTAAGATAAATAAGAGTAGACTGAAACTATACTATGGAGGTGAAAACATGGCACAAATTAATTTGGGTGGTTCGGGACTTATGGTTCCTGACGTAGCCCTTGGTGTAATGCGTATCGCGGACAAGTCTGCAGGTGAAGCGCAAGCTTTGGTTGAAAAGGCAATGGAAAAGGGCGTGAACTTCTTTGATACGGCTGACATTTATGCAGCTGGCCAAAGTTCAGTTGTCCTTGGTCAAGCTTTGAAGGACGCCGGTATTGCACGTGAAGACATCATCTTGCAATCAAAGGGTGGTATCATCTTGGAAGATGGTCAAATCTCTGGTGATGGTTGGAGGGGTCCTCGTTACGACTTTTCAAAGTCACACTTGATTTCAGCTGTTGATGAAGAGTTGAAGCGTCTACAAACGGACTACTTGGATGTCTTCTTGTTGCACCGGCCAGACACGTTGATGGATCCTGAACAAGTTGCGGCAGCTTTTGATGAGTTGCAAGCTGCTGGTAAGGTTAAGCACTTCGGAACGTCAAACATGAACCCATGGCAAGTCGAATTGGTGCAAGCTTCTTTGAACCAAAAGTTGGTTGCGAACCAATTGCAATTCGGGATTATGCACACGGGTATGGTTGACTCAGAATTGCATGTGAACATGTCAGATGAGCGTTCATTTGATCACGACGGTGGCATTTTGGCCTACTCACGTTTGAAGAACATGACGATTCAAGCATGGTCACCATTCCAGTATGGTTTCTTTGAAGGACCATTTATCGACAATGATAAGTTCCCGGTCTTGAACCAAAAGTTGCAAGAATTGGCTGGTAAGTATGGTGTAACAAAGAACACGATTGCCGTGGCTTTCATTTTGCACCACCCAGCTAAGATGCAAGTTGTTTTAGGTTCAATGAATGTGGACCGTTTGGATGAAATGATGGACGGCGACAAGGTAACGTTGACGAACCAAGAATGGTACGACATCTACTTTGCAGCCGGCAATGATTTGCCATAAACAGCGTTAAAAAATGAGCGTGACTGCTTTTGCGGTGACGCTCATTTGCGTTTATGTGTCGTGCTAGCGCACGAGCAATAGGTTCGGCTGGCATCCTGCGCTTTTGCTCAAAAATCGGCAACCGAATGGCGCGGACGCCATTCAGCGGGGCAAGTAATTCCCCCTAAATCCTCAAGTGCTGTGTGAAATTTGCTGAATAGCGCCGGCTATGCGGCATGTTGCCGATTTTTGAACGCTCCGGATACCAGCCGAACTTGTTGCAGCTACCGAGAGATTCTCTGTTATTTGGGATCCTCAGAGTATTGCCAATAGCAGATTATAAATTAAAAAATCACCGCATCACGCGGTGATTTTGTTGTTAGAACATTAACATAATGGCGCCGGCAATCCCGACGAGTAGACCGTAAACCAGGGCTGGAATAGCAGTTTTACGTAAGATTGCACCTTCTTGGCCAGCCAGGCCGACCACGGCACTGGCTGCAACAATGTTATGTACACAAATCATATTCCCGGCTGCAGCACCAATGACTTGCAAGGCTAAAATAATCGGCTTGGCGAGATGTGCATTGGCGGCGACATCGGCTTGAATTGGTGAGAAAGTCAAGGTTGAAATGGTTGTACTTCCTGTGATGAAGGCGCCGAGCTCACCCAAGAAGGGTGCCACGAATACCCAAACACCAGCCATATGTTGTGATACGGTCTTGGCGATATAGTTTGGCATCGACGGTAAGTTCATGCCGTTGGTGCCGGAATTTGAGAATACTTGCACCATGATCAAGGTCACCATCAACGTCATACCAGTACCGACCATTGAAGCTAGCACTGACTTGGCCGCTGGCGCAAAAGGCTTCAACGTCCGAGCTTGCACCAAGAGGGCGATAGCCGCAGCTAATGTCAAAATGAACCCAGGCGAGTAAAGCACCGGCCAGTCGGAACTAACCCCTTTAATGCCTAGGATATTAACCCACCCAAAATCGATGGCGTTGGTCATAAAAGCCTTTAGCCAACCAATGGTACGTGATAGTAAGAGTAGGACAACCACAATCAAGTAAGGTGACCAAGCTGTCAGCAACGACATGTGACTTGAGGCGTGTTGCATCGTTTCTTCATCATTTTGCACGCCGTCGCCGGTAAAATTCGCACCCTTCCAAGGATTGGTGAAGACCGTTGTTGGTAACAAGATGCGATACTTAAGTGTTAATACGGCAATGATCAAAACAGTTAATGGCGTGAGAATTGACACGAACTCATAACCAATTGTGTGGGCGTAAAGCCAGGCGAAAACGTTATAAACCACCCCAATCAATAATGCCCAGGGCGTAATTTCTAGCCACGATTTGATCGACTTTTTGCCCTGATTGAAGAACGTGACGAGTAGCATCACCAACATTAAAGGCATGAACGTCCCACCAAACAAATCGATAGTGGTCATCGCACCGGCAATATTGTTCCTGAAGTCAGCAATGTTTGCTGGGGCAACGTTACTCAACCCAACGGTTAGTGGCGTCCCAACTGCGCCGTATGCAGCCGATGTTGAATCAGCGACTAAGGCTAAGGTAACGCCCGCAAGCGGTGTGAACCCTAAAGCGATTAGCAAGGGTGCCGTGACCATTGCGGGCGTTCCAAACCCAGATACACCTTCAATTAAACCACCGAATAAATAGGCAATTAAGACTGCTAAAATTCGCATATCAGCGGTTAATGACTCAAACCCCGCGTTAATCCGTGTGATAGCGCCAGTATGGCGTAAAACGTGTAGCATCATCAAGGCCCCAAATAAAATCCAAAGAATTGGAAATGTTTTGTGAATACCTTGTAGGATAGAGGCAAATATCACGTTGTTTGGCATTTGCCAGATGAACCAGCCGGCTAAAGTGACGACTAGCGCGCTGATGGCCATCCCTTTCAGTGCCGGCATGTTGAACATATCCAACAGAATGAGTGGCAGAATAACTGCCAGAAGTGCAATAAATAGCATAGAACCCCCAAAGTTCGCAATTGAAATAGATGTCTCTTGTAGTCTACATGAAGAACTTCACAAATAGAGGTTTTTTATATTTTTTATTCGTTACATGAGTTTTAGATAAGACATATCGGTTGATTTCGTGATAATGTGTTGTATAAGTGGTAGTATCAGGTTAGATGATGGTGTGAGAGATGAAATGGATGCATGATAAGCAGGATCGGAATAAATTAAAGTTATTTCGATATATGCGAACACGTGGGGAAGCCCCGGTACTCCAGGTAATGAAAGACCTGGATATGTCACGCTATATTGTGTTATCAACAACGCAACAATTAGCGATTGATATGGAGGTAATTACAGGTACGACGGACGGTATTTTGATTGAAGGTGGATCAGATGTTCGTTTTAGTGTGCCGGCAACGGTATTAGATTGGGAATCGTTAGGACTACACTACCTTATGACATCGATTCGTGGCCGAATGGTGCACGAATTATTTCATGAACAAGTGACGTCGTGGGAAGAATTTGCCTTTGACGTCGATGTGTCGGTCCCCAAGATGTACAAGGAACGTGCGCAAGTTGCTGAAGATTTGGCACGCGAAGGAATCCGAATTTCACGAGATTACAAATTAGTCGGAAATGAAGAACACATTCGATTATTCAAGTTCGAGATGTTAACTTCTTACAATGGTCGGCGCGATTCACCGTTTCCGCTTGATGTGCAGGAACAAGCACGCAAAGTGGTGAATGAAATTATCGTGCCTGAGTATGGTACATTGCGTGAAACACAATTGGTGGGTCTGCGCCATCTGTATGCGATTTGGTGGTCACGTTTTAGACAACGTCACTTCGTTTCGACAGGTTTTACGAATCGCTTTTTGAAGCCGACCGCTGAGTTGTCTGATCGTAGCCGACGCCTCATCCATTTACTGATGGAACGAATGAGTGATACGCCTGACTTACCGGTTGGAACGGCTGCTAGTGAGGCACGCTTTATCATTCTAACCATGCACACGTTGGGACTTTTCCAGCCGAAACAAATGATGACCGATGTGACGGATTCAGTTATTCAGTATTGGCATCATTTTGAACAGGCGTTGAAAGAAAGTTATTACGGTCTCTTCATGATCCGAGCTGACCAAGTTGATATTCGGGCCGTCACGCGCGTGCTCGAACCTGAAATTTTACGGTTCTTTGTCTTCCCTTATGTGGGTGAAGAAGATTATGAGTACATGACGAATGTTGCTGAAATCGCACCAGAATACCCGTTGGCTTATGAGTTCTCTAAGGATGTCATGCGACACTTTAGTGAATTTACGGGAGTACCGGCGCGTGACTTGGATAACTTTATGTTGCCAGATTTGATTGCGACGGTGATGGGGAATCCTAATTTTTATCGGGCAATTCCAGCAGTGAATATTACGATTGACTTTGGTGGTCATCACGGTATCGAAGAAGTGATGGCGATGTCACTGAATGGTTTGCCAGGATATAAAATTCAGATTAACCATGTTCTATCAGAATATACGGATATTTTGGTAACGGACGCTCCGCAACCTAAGGATGAACCCCATACGGCGCTCATTTGGCGGGGGATTGGTACCCCGGGGCAAATGACGGAACTCCTACAAGAAATTAATCGCGTTAAGATGAAGAAGTTCAATACTTGGCGAGATAATAATAAATATAAATAATAGTAGCGAAACAACACAACATCGTGTTAGTTTCGCTTTTTATTTGGTCAGAAAAGCGAGTTTTTCGTGTATGGAAAGATGGTGGGTGTACAATTAAGTTACTGAAAATAACGAGGTGAATGAACATGAAGATTGGATTCATCGGTACTGGTGTCATGGGGCGTGGTATCATTAATAACCTATTACAAGCAAATTATGAAGTGGTTGTTTTCAATCGCACGAAAGCACATGCCCAATCAGTCTTGGATAATGGTGCAACTTGGGCAGACTCACCAAAGGAAATCGCTGAAGTGGCAGACTTAGTGATTACGATGGTTGGTTATCCCAAGGATGTTGAAGAACAATATTATGGTGATAATGGGCTGTTTGCTGGCTCACACGCCGGTCAAATTTTTGTTGATATGACGACATCAACGCCAACCTTAGCTGAACAATTGGCAATTGATGGTGAGAAGTATGATGTTAAGGTACTTGATGCACCAGTTTCTGGTGGTGATGTTGGTGCTAAGAATGGGACGTTGACCATCATGGCTGGTGGTGATGAAGCAACGTACGACAGGTTGCAACCAATCTTTGATGTGATTTCAAAGGCCGCTAACCGATTTGGTGTGGCTGGTCGCGGTCAACACACTAAGATGGCTAATCAGATTATGATTGCAGCGACAATGTTGGGTATGTCAGAAATGATGGTTTATGCGAAGGCGGCTGACCTAGATGTGGCTAAGGTAATGGCGACTTTGTCAGCCGGTGGCGCCCAAAACTGGTCATTGGATAACTATGGTCCTCGCGTTTTGGCAGGCGATTTTGAGCCTGGTTTTTACGCGAAGCACTTGTTAAAGGATTTGCGCATTGCTTTGGATGAAGCAGCTAAGATGAATCTATCTTTGCCAGTGACAGATCTAGCGGAAGCCCTCTATACCAAGCTTGCTGAGCAAAAGGGACTAGGGAATGAAGGGACGCAAGCGCTAGTTAAGTTGTGGGCGCAATTTTCGTAATGTCCTAAATTTGAGTGAAATTAGACAGGTTTTGCACTTTTGGTTCAAAGTCAAATAGTACTGATGACCGGTCAAATTTAATATTTTGAACCTTGCTTAGGCAGCTGATTTTTTCACATTGTTGAGATCAGCTGACTTTTGCTTGTAGTTCATTGAGTAAAAACTATTCTTGCATGAGATGAGAATACGTAGACGGAAGTTTTTGAAACTACGGGACCCGTATGCCGTGCGCTTAATGGCTTTAATTTTATTGTTTGAACCTGCGATTGGTCCATTTGAGAATCCGTAGATAAAACTGTTTATTATTTTGTCGAAGTGTTTACGGCTAGTGCGACGAGCCTTCTTCATTGCCTTTGGCAATGAGCGGTGTTGGGCATCGTTTTTTGTAGGGTATAGAACAGACTTGAATTTAGCTTCATCACGGGTTTCAACGGCGTAAAGAATCCCTTGATAGAAAGCGTATGCGTCACGCAGTTCATCAGAGAGCGCCAGTAGGCGGTCGATAACTTCTTTATCAGTTAAATGGGCATGCTTAAAATTGACTCGACTTTTTCGGGTCGTGTAATCGAGTGCGGTTCCGTGCTTCATAAGTAGTTTCCAGAACCGTTTTAGTTGGCGATACTCTTTGCTATCTGATCCGAATTGCTTCATAACGCTGATTCGAACCTTATTGAGTTCATGGTATGCTTGAGTTACAATGTGAAATCTGTCAGCCACGATGTTTGCGTTTGGAAACAGTTCCTTAATCATGGCTCGGTAAGGGGTAAATAAGTCTACCGGTATGGTTTTAACAGCAGCTCGAGCTGCTGGACTGTATTGGTTGAAATAGGCTCGAAGCTGACTAGCGCCACGATCCTTCATGACATCTAGAATGCAATGGTTCACTAAATCGATTAAAATCATGCTCATTCCACTAGTTGCGAACTTGCCTGATTTGAAGTCATCGAACGCGATGTTTTGTGGTAGGGAATGGCAATTTGTTTTGTTGTAAACGAATAAGCCTTCAGTTGTGCGCATGACGGTTTGCGTTGATACGTTGTTGTCTAAAGCGATGTGCTTTTGACTAACGTTTTCACTCAGCTCTATTGCTACGACTTGTTTAACCTTATGGATGATATGGTTGTTTGGTTTAATGTCGCTGAGTTATGTAATGGACGTGTGTCCGCACTTCTTGCATAGAAATTTTTGCTTTCGGATTCTAAAGTTTTGAAACTTGAAGGCGTTGCGTGGCCCTTTATGAATGACTGTTTTGGTACCATTATTAACCATTGGATTATCACATTTGTCACAGGTAGTAGCGTACGTTAGAAGAAGTTTCCAAGTGGCCGTGTCAGTACCATTGTGGTTCGTTTCGCTGAAATGTTGTTCTGTATTTGGATCAAAAGTTAGATTTAAATCTGTTAATCCGAGTGAAATTCTAATATCGTTATTCATGTTGAAATATCCTTTCGAGGGTATTTTTGGCAGACCGGTTGTAACCGGGCTGTCCTTTTTTTATTTTTACACCAATAAATCAAAAAAAGATACTAATAACCAATCGCGTTAGTGAGTGGTCATCAGTACCAAATATTTTAGAGCCTTTAAAAGAGGTCGGCTGTTTCAACGGGAATGGTCGGCTTTTTAAGTTGCACTCGTTATATTCAACACCGTATCGAATCATCACATATATTATTCTCAGTAGTTTATGGACTAATGAGATAACCGCTTTTGGTATTCCTATTCGACCGGTTAATCGGTAGTAGAAGTTTGCTAAGTCTGACTCTCGTCTCAATCGCGCTGGCATTGCTGATTGAGCCAATGCAGCTTTGATGTATTTATTGCCTCGGTTTGTTTTTTACACTTTTTTCCGTCAGATTCATAGCTTCCAGGACATAGACTAGCCCATGTAGCTATTGTCTGGCCGTTTTCAAATGCGACCGCGTTTGTACCGATTTCAGCCATGATAATTGCAGCTGTGTGATCAGATACACCAAGAATTGCCATCAATCAAATTCGTAGTTCTGCAAAGGAGTTGGTTTGTTCTTAGATATGAGCCTCGATTTCAGAAATTGAGCGCACTAGCGAGTTATACAGGTTGAGTTGAATATCGATCAGGTAACAGTCGTTTTTGCTTAATCTACCGTTGAGTACTTCAACTATTTCATCTGCTGTTGTATTCATTCGGCCATGCATCAGTGGGGAAACTGTCTCTACGTTAATGGCTTCGCCATTGAGTAGTAAATTCATCAGTTTCATGCCGGTTACGCCGAATATGTCAGACAGGTAAGAGGTTAGTTTGATGTTTGACAGTTGAAGTATATTGTGGATTTCGTTTTTGATTACGGTTAATTGTTGAATTAGATTCTTCCGTAAACGAGTAGATTCCCTTAATTCAATTGTGCTAAATTCGGAATGTAACTAGGTTCAATCATTCTGACATGAGTTAAGTCAACTAGCTATTCCGCGTCTTTTTATCAGTTTTACGTCCAGGCATACGCTTAAATTTCTGAGGGTTGCCTAGTTTTAAGTTTACGTGGGAATAGCGAATTAGTAATTGCCAAGTTGCCTCCAGTACAGACCGGTACTTTTCATCGTAGCGACCTGTACGTCGTTGTTATCTAACCAACATGCAAGCTCTTTCATTGAGTGTGGTATGGTGTCATATTTACGGTTTGTACGCTTGGGACGATTAGTAGAGAAGTCTCTGATTAGTAGAGAAACGAGACAGACTTCTGATGAACATCTATCCCGCAAATGCGAGTGCAAACAACGTCCATGAGTAGATACCTCCATTCTTAAAAAACGTAGTTTTCGAAAACTAACCTGTCCCGGTTGAATCAATACAAAATCTTTATTTCGTGCTCAAGGCGACATTCGGCTAATCTTCTAAACAGAAGACAGTCATCTTTTGCACGGGCTCAAAGGGACCAGTAAACCAGCGAGTTACTATCAATAACCTTCACCACAATTATAGGCGTTTTCAAGCTTGATTACGCGCGGTGCGCGCTGAGAGTTTTTTGTGTTCAATATTAATAGTTTGTTACAAACTACAAGATTCCCGGAACTGAAAAAACGTTGTTGATAATCATTTGTAACATCCAGTTAATATTGCTGATATTTGTTGCCAGAACATGAGAAAAAATAGGAAAGAGTACGATCTAAGCCCGAATATCTGGACGAAAAGCATTAAAAAATATGATAAACAGCTGTAATAAGGAAACATTATGAAATTTTACTATAACATAAACCTACCTTAAAAAATGGTATACTGAAGCGTATATGTTTTACATGCAATTATTTTGCGATAAACGGAAATTTTTTGAAGGTATTATTACCAATTTAGAATAGGTGGGTTTATTTATATGGATAACGTAATCGATCTTGGTCGACTATGGTTGATTGTTCGTCGTAACTGGTCGTTTATGCTGGTGCTTGGGGTGATTACTGGCGGTGTTGCTTTTGGCGTGTCAAAGTTTGTGATTCACCCACAGTATAGTTCTTCGGCTGCATTGCTTGTTAACCGCAAACAAGACAACTCTCAAGCAGGGGCGCAGTACGCGGATCAACAAGCTGATGTGCAAATTATCAATACATATAAGGATATTATTACGCGACCAATCATTTTAAACACAGTTGTAAATGAATTGACAAAGCCACATAAGGAACAAATTCAAGCAGCGATACCAGCTCAGTACGATACAGATGCTTATGGTGAAAAGATCCAGACTGCACCAGCTCAACCAGCCAAGTATAAGTTGGTAGCAGCAAAGTATGATAATACTGATTTAACGGCCGAGTCAGTTGCCAAGATGATTAGCATTTCTAACCAAACGAATTCACAAGTTTTCTCTGTAAATGTCAAGTCAGGCGACGCAAAGATGTCTAAGGATATTGCGAATACAATTGCGGAAGTGTTTAAGGACAAAGTTGCGTCAATTATGTCTGTTTCAAACGTATCAATTGTTTCAAAAGCAATGACAAATTCAAAGCCCGTTGCACCAAATGTTAAGTTGATTACTTTGGCTGGATTTGTACTTGGTGTATTTGCTGGCTTTGCATGGGGCTTCATTAAGGAAGTAACTGATCGTACTGTTAAGCATTTGGAATTCCTAACGGATGAATTAAAACTGACTAATTTAGGTGTTATCGGATATATCGGTAAGATTCGCGATGTGAAGGATGTCGTTGCAGCTAATGAAAAGAAGAATACAAGCAATGTAACACGTAAGTCACGTTTGGGTAAACGCATTTAATGGGAGATAAGAGATGAGTTTTAATTTTTTGAAGAAAAAGCACGCTGGCGATACTGAGACACAAGATAATGGCGCGCGCTTGGTGACGTTCGTTGAACCAAAGCACGTTATTTCAGAGCAATTCCGTACGTTGCGCACGAATATTGAATTTGCTGGTGCAGCTTTGGACAAGTTGCAAGTGGTGATGTTTACGTCACCTGAAATGTCAGATGGAAAGACGACGGTTTCATCTAACGTAGCGGTCACGTGGGCACAAGCTGGGAAGAGTGTGCTTTATGTTGATGCAGATTTGCGTCGTCCAACGGCACATTCAACGTTTGATTTGTTAAACACACGCGGATTAACGACGATTTTGGCTAGCAACGCACAACCCAAAGATACAGTGCAAAAGACGTTTGTGGAGAATTTAGAAGTTTTGACTTCTGGACCGGTGCCACCTAATCCAGCAGAACTATTAAGTTCAGCACGTATGGCCTCTTTGGTTGAGTGGATGCGTAATAACTATGATGTCGTAGTCCTTGATGTCCCGCCAGTAATGGCTGTTACGGATGCTCATGTTTTAATGCCACTTGTTGATGGTGCGATTTTGGTTACGACATTTGGTAAAACACTTAAAGTTAATCTCCAACGTACTGTTGAAACGTTACGTTTAACGGATACAAAGATTTTGGGAATTGTCCAACGTGTTCGTGGTAGAAAAAACGATGCAGGTTATGGATATGGTTACGGTTATGGATACGGATACGGTTACGGGACGGATAATTAGTCGATTTAAAGAGTGAGTTGATTCGACGGAAAGGAGAGGTTGAAATCAATGAAAGATAGTTTGTATCGAATTATCAAAAGAATTATAGATGTAATAGGTAGTCTTATTGGCATGATTGTTTTTTCTCCAACAATCATGGCGATTATCATTGCGATAAAGCTTGATGATGGACAAGAAATCATTTTTAAGCAAAAAAGGGTAGGAAAAGACGGGAAAGAATTTATGATGTATAAATTTAGATCCATGATTCCTAATGCTCACGCTAAAAGAAATCAATTAATGGATTTAAACCAGACCGGTGGTCCAATTTTTAAAATTCAAAACGACCCACGAATGACAAAAGTAGGCGCCTTCCTTCGTGCACATTCATTGGATGAGATACCGCAGTTTATCAATGTTTTAAAAGGTGATATGAGTATGGTTGGTCCTCGACCTGCATTACCAGAGGAAGTTGAAGAATACACCGATGCCGAACTCGCAAGGCTGCAAGTGTTGCCTGGCTTAACAGGATTATGGCAAGTATCAGGTCGTAGTAACCTAACATATCAAGAGATGATAAGTTTAGATATTGCCTATATCGAAGATAAGAATATTATTTTGGATTTAATAATAATATTGAAAACTGTTTTACAGATGTTCACGCCGTCTAAGTCCGGCGCATTTTAACTATGAATAAGGATGAATTTATGAATACAGATAACGTCAAAGTTTCAGCAATTTTGCCAGTTTATAATGTTGCAAAATACTTGGATGATGGAGTTAGCTCATTATTGAAGCAAACGTATACCAATATTGAAATTATTATTATTGATGATGGTTCAACAGATGGATCTGTTGAAATCGGTCGTAAGCTGGCTGAAGAAAATGAACGCGTTCAGTTTGTGGCTCAAGCAAATGCGGGAGCTGCTAGTGCGAGAAATAATGGTATGAATTTGGCTTCTGGAAAATATTTGTACTTTATGGATCCGGATGACGTTATGGGTGTGAATTATATATATGAGTTGGTTGCGTCAGCTGAAAAAAATAAGAGCCAATTAGTTATTGCTGGATTTACCAATGTTTTTGATGATGGAAATAAGGTGATTAAGACAACGGTAACCAGTCCAGAAAACAACTACACACAGAATGAATGGCGTGCCGCAGCTGTTAAGTATTTGAATAATACTCAATTGGCGGTTCCTTGGAATAAATTGTATTTGAAGTCATTTATCCTAGAAAAAGATCTTAAGTTTCCGTCAGTGAAATGGGATGATTTGCATTTTAACCTTGATGTTATTAAGGACGTTGAAAATGTTAGTGTAGTTTCAAATGCTGAGTACTTTTATTTACGAGAAAGACCTGGTTCAGAAACAGCATCAGTTTTTGATAATCGATTGTTCAGTGCACGTAAAGCTCAATTTACACATGCGTTGGAAGTGTTTAAATCATGGGACGCAACGTTGGAAAACAGCCGAGATGGCTTAGGATATTATTTTTCTTCTCGAGTGCTTCAGATTGTTGAAGAAATTTCGGGTGCTGATTCATTATCATGGCAGCAGAAAAAAGAAGAAGCTTCAACTGTGCTTAATGACCCTTTAACAAAGTGGTCATTTATTAATTCCAAAGGTAAGAGTGGAATCTTGCGAGTTTTGCAAACTCCTTTAAAAAATAGACAAGTAGTTCTTTCATTAGTTATGGGGAAGTTTATTGGAATTTTCACACATCTTGCGGGAGGATTTTTCCAAAAGCTTCGAGTAAAAGTTATGAAGGTTTAGTTTATGAAAATTCTGATTATTAACACCAACAGATTTGACAGGAATGGCATGTCTACATTTGTTATGAACTATGCAAAAGCATTTGTTAAATTCGGGACAAGTGTAGATGTATTGGTGAATGGTTTCATTGAACAAGATTTCAATGATCTTCTTGTTGAATTGGGGATAAACGTATATAACTTCGGTAACAGAAATAGACAGCCTTTGAAATATGTAAGGAAGTTACGGGAACTAATCAGAAAAGAAGAATACGACATAGTGTATGTACAAGGAAATAGTGCAACGCTGGCTATTGAAGCATTTGCAGTCAATCCGTTCCGGAATCAATTGAAGGTTGCGATGCATGCACATGGGGTGACGACAAGTCATCCATTTATAAATTCGTTGTTAAAACAGTATTTTTTAAATCATTTCGATATAGCTCTTGCCGCAAGTCAAGCAGCTGGAGAATTTTTATTTGATGGACGAAGTTTCGACGTTGTAAAAAATGGAATCAACGTAGATGAATTCGGGTATTCAAATATTAATCGTGAAAATGTTAGAAATGCATTGAAATTAGCCCCAAATCAAAAGCTTATAGTCCAACTTGGGGCGCTAACACCGCAGAAAAACTATCCATTTACGTTAGATATTGCCGAGTCGTTTTTGAATGACAATTCCACATATTTCGCATTGTTTGGCGATGGACCAGAGTACAATCAAATCAGTCAGGAAATTGCGAATAGACAGTTAACAAATATAGGGCTATTTAAACCGATAAAAGATGTCTCGGCGGTGCTTTCTGCTGCTGACGGAGTTATCTTCCCATCTCGATTTGAACCGTTTGGTTTGGTCGCTCTTGAGGCACAATCAGTTGGCACGATGTTAGCAGTTTCGAATGTGTTTGTTAGAGAGTTGGATATAACACCGGCAATTAGTTATCTTGATTTAAATGTTCAAGCGTGGCACGAATGGATTGATGACTTGTCTGTTGGAAACAGATATGACTCAGCTTTGACCCAAAAACTAATTGTGGAAGCTCAGTTTGATATGGATACAAATGCTACTAAATTATTACATGTATTTGAGTCTTATTTGCTGAAGTAGTAATCGCTATCTACAACAATTAATAACGGGGTTTTTTATGAAAAATAAAGTTTCTATTATTGCTCCTGCGCTTATGGGTAAAGGAGGGACTGAAACTGTTTTGCTGCATGTCTTAAACAGCCAGACGTTACAGAACTTTTTTAAATTTGAATTAGTTCTTTTAGATGAACCCAAAGACCAAAGCTGGTTGTCTGATATTAATAGCCAAGTAAATGTCGTTATTTTTTCATCTAAGTGGCGAACACTGCAATATATTAAATACCTATTGCGTAGCAAAGCTGATGCAAATCTGGTATTGGGACCAAAGTCAGCTTTTTTGTCGACGGTTGTTAATCTTGCTAGCAAGACGAAAACGATATCATGGATTCACTTTACGCTTTTTGGGGGTGATAACTTGAATCCTAAATATCTAAGAAGAAATGATGGTCATTTACTAATTAGTAGTCAAATGGTTCAACAATTTGTATCTTTGGGAATTCCGGAGTCGAAGCTTCAAGTAGTCTACAATCCTGTTAATAAGGGGAACAATTTAATAGAACTCAACTCAAGTAAGGATATTTTGCGACTTGTTTATGTAGGTCGAATTATGCTGGATGGTCAAAAAAATATGCGGTATTTATTGGATACCTTAGCTGAGTTAGCTAGAAATTATTCTGTAGAATTAGAAATATTTGGTTCTGGATCAAAAGATGAGGTACAGAAATACGCCGCCGAAAGCATGAAATTAGCGGGTAGTGAATATCAAATTATTTGGCATGGATGGGTGGATAATCCGTTTGATGTCATTCAGAAAGTGGACATGCTTGTTCTTCCATCGAAGTATGAAGGGTTTGGTTTAGTTGTAGCTGAGGCAATTTCAAGAGGGCTACCTGTAGTTGCCACTGATTATCCTGTCGGCGTTAGAGATTTGATACAAGTTGGTTTAAATGGGGAAATAGTTCCATTTGAAGATGTAACAGCATTTGCCGAGGCCGTTCTTCGTGTAAAACAATATTCTGCTGATAATCAGGCAAAAATCGCAAGTAGTTTGGATATGTTTTCAAATGATGAATTTGACACGCGTTTTGTTCAAGGGATTCATACACTACTTGAAAGGAAAGCTGAATGAGAAATTTTTTAAAATCGATACACTCGGTCATATTTATTGTTGGTTCCTTCTTGGTTTTATTTTCCGCCGGTCGCTTTGTGACGCCAAACTTTTTAAGTCAAATGGGTTCCGTCATCCCAATGGGTGTTCTGCTGTTGCTGGTCACAATATCCGTCGTTTATGATGATTGGTTCGTCCATGAATTGATTTTTTTCGTCATGTTGATTATGTATGAGGTGGTTCTTTACATCCATACAAGGGTAGCTCAGCCGATGTATCTGACATTGATGATCATTTCAATGAGACGTATAACTCCAGACACTATTATGCGAAATGTTTTTATTGTTCAGACAGCGTTGCTGTTTGTGAATTTAACTTTGTATCATTTTGGACTTTTGTACAATTTTACATCTGGTCCGGTTACAAAGCACTCGTATGGATTTTGGACACCAAATCAATTGGGGGTAACTGTGCTTCAATTAGCGGTGATTTTACTGATTCTTTCATCCAAAGGGTATTTTTATAAAAAAGCATTTACGTTCAAATTGATTGCAATGATCTATTTTAGTTTGTTAATGGTCTTGTTATATCTTTCAGGATCGAGAGGTAGTGAAATTGTGACCGTTGTAGCAATTGCTATCTTTGCGAGTCTACGTATTGCTAAGAAATTAAAAAAGATACCATTGCGTATTTTTTTTAGTATATTGGCAGTACTGCCCTTTTTTATAAGCTTATTAACTCTAAATAGTAGTGTGAATCAAGTTGGTACTCCGTTATATAAGTTAAACATGTTATTGACTACACGAATTGCTTTGGGGAATCAATTTTACCAACAATATGGGGTCACTCTGTTTGGGCAAAATGTTGTCTATCATTTAGGCGCCAGTGCTGGTGTAGCATATGCTTTTTTAGATAATGAATACTTAGTGTATCTCATTAATTATGGTTTACTAGCTACTGCTCTGTTTGTGGGTTACATAATTTTACTCACGAATAAAGCAATAGTTACAAAACGTTATGAGCTATTAATTGCAATACTCACATTTGCAGTTTACGGCTTTGTAGAGCAAGGTGCCGGAGAAGCATGGGTTAATTTTTCTCTATTGTTTATTAGCATTTTCTTTATTCAAAATAATGCGGCTGTTTCTCAAACGAAGATGGAGGTCTAAATAATGAAGCCAGTACGTAAAGCAGTTATCCCAGCAGCAGGTTTGGGAACTCGTTTTTTGCCAGCAACTAAGGCCTTGGCCAAGGAAATGTTGCCAATCGTTGATAAGCCAACGATTCAATTTATCATCGAAGAAGCTTTGGCATCAGGTATCGAAGATATCGTTATCGTTGATGGAAAGTCAAAGCATTCTATCGAAGATCACTTCGATTCAAACCCAGAGTTGGAAAACAACTTGAAGGAAAAGGGTAAGGACGAATT
>NZ_SDGK01000071.1 GCF_004521965.1 Weissella cibaria
CACATGCGCGCTTTGTTGGCGAAAAATGAACTGCTATCGGTTTTACCGAAGGCAAATTCACCTTTAAGTTCGCGAATAATATCTTCAATCGCCGCACGCTTGCGGTAAACACGGACGATGTCTTTTTGTGGAAGACTTAGGTTAGTGACGATGAACTGTGTACCGCCATGTTCATCATTTAAAACGATAACACGACGTGTTTTGTCCCATGAGGCGGCTTGATACTCAAATTCATCGGTTGTCAACTGACCTTCAATCGTCAAAAGATTGTCGAGATTAACATATCGTCCATCAAGTGCCATACGCTTCAATCGGGGATTTGACTGCAATCGGATGGTATAAAAAATATTGTTGCCTTCTAACGTTTCCATCAAGTCTGGTGTGGCGAAGCCACTGTCACCACGCGAAATAATTGTCTGATGTTGAGCGGATAGACTAGTTGACAGATACCCTTGCACAAATTCAGTTGCACTATTATCGGTATAGGTATTGCCACTTCGCAACGATACCTGACGCACGGTTCCAGTTAAAGCATCAGTCATGATAAGCGGATGGTAACCGACGTTCAAGTAGTGATAATTAAAACCAATTTCTTCTTGATGACCAAAGGTCCTAAAGTAGGTTGAATCCAAATCTAGTACCAGTTCAGTGTTGGCTGATCTTTCATCAATTAAAGAGACAATACGACGATTTAAGGCTTGTAGCTCATCAATGTCTTCGTTCGTGAGATGTGATAGAAATCTGGAAATAGTTGGTTGAGATGCCATG
>NZ_SDGK01000072.1 GCF_004521965.1 Weissella cibaria
CGTATCAGTGTTATGAAACAATTCGGGTCAGACAGCAAAGAGTATCGCCAACTAAAACGCTTCTGGAAACTACTTAATGAAGCACGGAACCGCACTCGATTACACGACCCACAAAAATCGAATCAATTTTAAGCACGCCTATTTAACTGATAAAGGAGTTATCGACCGCCTACTGGCGCTTTCTGATGAACTGCGTGACGCATACGCTTTCTACCAAGGTATTCTTTACGCCATTGAAACTCGTGATGAAGCTGAACTCAAGTCTATTCTATATCCCAAAAAAATGATGCCCAATACCGCTCATTGCAAAAGGCAATGAAGAAGGCTCGTCGCACTAAAGCGCACGGCATACGGGACGGGTTCCGTAGTTTCAAAAACTTTCGTCTACGTATT
>NZ_SDGK01000010.1 GCF_004521965.1 Weissella cibaria
ACGATATGCACGATATGCACGATATGCACGATATGCACGATATGCACGATATGCACATGAACCACGGTGACCACGACATGATGATGCACGGTGGCCACATGATGCATATGGGCAACATGCAGCAAAAGTTAATTGTCTCGGTTATTCTGACAATTCCAATTATTTTGCTATCGCCAATGATGGGGATGGCTCTGCCATTTACGATTACTGGCGTTCCTGGCCAGAACTGGTTAGTGCTCGTCCTTGGCTCAATTCTATTTTTCTATGGTGGGACACCCTTCTTTAACGGTGCACGTGGTGAATTGCAAAGCAAGCAACCAGCGATGATGACGTTGATTACGATGGGGATTGTGGTCGCGTACTTTTATAGTTTGTACGCCACAATCATGAATGCTTTGCACCCGCACGCGATGATAATGGACTTCTTTTGGGAACTTGCCACGCTGATTGACATCATGTTGTTAGGTCACTTGATTGAAATGAATGCAATTATGAAGGCTGGTTCAGCGGTAGACGCCTTGGCTAATTTAGTGCCAAAAGCGGCCCACCGCCGGCAACATGACGAACATTATCAAGACACACCCATTGACGAGTTGGATTTGGGCGATGTCGTGCTCGTTAAAGAAAACGAACGCGTGCCGGTTGATGGTCGTGTGTTAACAGGGATGCCAACCTTGGACGAATCACTCTTAACAGGTGAGTCGGTTGGCGTGATAAAACATGAAGGTGACCATGTTGTTGGCGGTTCGTTGAACAGTAACACGCCATTTACGATGACCGTTGCCAAGCAAGCTCAAGATGGTTTCTTAGCTCAGGTCCAACAATTGGTAACCCGGGCACAACAGGCGAAAACAAAGTCTGAAACGTTAGCAGACCGCGTGGCTGGCTGGTTGTTCTACGCGGCCACGATTATTGGCATTTTGGCTTTGGTGGTTTGGACGGTTATTCATGGCTTTGCTTTTGCTTTGCCGATTGCCGTGACAGTGTTCATTATCGCTTGTCCCCATGCGTTGGGCTTAGCGATTCCGTTGGTTGTGGCCCGCTTGACAGGCATTGCAGCACAACAAGGGCTGTTGATTCAAAACCGTCCCGCTTTAGAGCAGGTTAATCAATTGCGTTATGCGTTGATGGATAAGACGGGCACGTTGACGGCCGGAAACTTTAAAGTGCAACAAGTCTTAACAACAACGGATGCCATGACGGCGGATGAAATTTTGCGGACCGCAGCTGCTCTGGAACAAGGCAGCACGCACCCAATTGCCACGAGCCTTTTGCAGGCAGTAACTGGAGACTTGCCAACGGTTATGCATCAGGAAACCATTCCAGGTGCTGGTGTGACCGGTATGATTGGGGATGATCACTTTGCTTTGTTAAATATGCCAGCACTACATGAACGGGGTATTGCCCATGAACACGCCATGTTTGCGGCACTAGCTGACAAAGGATATACGGTTAGCTTTTTGGTTAAACATGACACAGTTGTCGGTGTTATCGGGTTGGGGGATGCCATCAAGGATGACGCCCGTCAATTTATTGCAGATCTCAAAGCACAACAAATTACGCCCGTCATGTTAACTGGTGATAATGAAGCGGCTGCCCAAGTAATTGCCCAACAATTAGGGATTGAACAGGTACATGCTAATTTGAAGCCACAAGATAAGGTAGCTTTGGTGACACAATACCAACAACAAGGTGGTGTGATGATGATTGGTGATGGGGTGAATGATTCGCCTGCTCTGGCCCAAGCTGACCTAGGGGTGGCGATTGGCGCTGGAACGGATGTCGCCATTAATGCAGCGGATGTTGTCTTGGTCCACTCAAAACCAAGCGATGTGTTAACATTGTTGTCATTAGCACGCCAAGCCAAGCGTAAGATGACGCAAAACCTGTGGTGGGGAGCTGGCTATAATCTAATTGCGTTGCCATTAGCAGCCGGTATACTGATGCCGATTGGTATTCGTTTGGATCCAATGGTTGGAGCCATCCTAATGTCCTTATCCACAATTGTTGTTGCCATTAATGCCATGACGTTAAAGCTGAAATAAACGTTATATCAACGTTTTAGGCTTAGAATTAAACCTCAAATCCTCGATTTTTACAATCGAGGATTTGAGGTTTTTTACATTAGGTCTCTGTTTGAAAAAAATTTTAGTATTTAGTGCGATATGTATTTGTAGTTATTAAGAGATGTAATACAAAACGCTTAATGTGTATTGGAAAAAGAATGAGAAGGAAATATTATGTTAATAGTAATAGCACAAATTAATGAGAACTCTACAATAGTTAAGATAGCCGCATCCAAGAACAATTCGATGGTCTGTTCTGGCGAGCTTGGGAACGACTAAATGCTTTGTTGCAATAAAACAACGAGGTAGATTTTCAAAAAAATAGCAAAATCTGGCTGGTTTTAGTGTGCCCGTTTTTCTCAAAAAACGCTCAATCGAAAAAAACACTCTGAAACTGTGCCAAGGCACCGGCAGTTTCAAGGTGATTTATCGTATTTTAATTATTTAGTTGTGGTTAAAAATTTAGTGCATGAATAATCCGGCCTTGATTTAGTATGCGTGCATTAGTTACATTTTTTTGCAAAAGTGCCAAAAACGGGAAGCTTTGTGTATTTTTAATAAGTGAAATCCCGTTTCTCGGAATGCGTTGTAAACGCAGCAAAAAAACCACGTGAGGGGGCACGTGGCTTAATGAGTGGTTAATCGGCATGAAACTAAGGGGATAGGGGGATATCCGATTAACTGGTATCTGAATATGCTAGATTCTAGGGTGCATATCTGCGCCTTGAATGATTAGAGTACGCAACAAATTTTTCATAACGCTCCTTTAAATCACCATTGTACTGACACAATGTTAGAATAAAGCGTCTAAAAAAAGCGAAAGAAGGTGGATGTTATGGAGAACAAGCCAAAGTTTGTCGGTATTATCACGGCCGCAATTTTGCTTTCAACATTTATGTCAGCGGTTGAAGGAACCGTTATTTCAACCGCCATGCCAACCATCATTGGTTCCTTGCATGGTATCAAGTTAATGAGTTGGGTGTTCAGTATTTATATGTTGATGACTGCAGTTGCGACGCCAATCTATGGTAAGCTTGCCGATTTGATTGGGCGTAAGCCAGCTATGTTATCAGGACTTATTATTTTCTTATTCGGATCGATGTTGAGTGGTGTTTCCGACAGTATGGGCGCTTTGATTTTCTGGCGTGCGATTCAGGGAATCGGCGCGGGTGGTATTATGCCCGTCGCCTTTACAATTTTGGCTGATTTGTATCCCATCAAGAAGCGTGCTTCAGTCATGGGACTGAACTCAACGGCTTGGGGTGTCGCCTCAATGGTGGGGCCGCTAGTCGGTGGTTATTTGGTGCAAAATCTGTCATGGCACTGGGTGTTCTTCATCAACGTACCAGTTGGCTTAATCGCGATTGGCATTTTGGTATTCTTCTATAAGGATCGCTTCGAACGTCGGAAGGCCACGATTGATTATCCTGGTGTGCTTTGGATGACGATGTTCATCGTGGGGTTGTTGTTAGGTTTGCAAATGATTTCTGAATCTCAATGGGTCTTGATGCTGGTCTTCTTTATTGCCTCAGTAATTGGTTTGTGGTTGTTTATTAAGCGTGAACGCAAGGCTGAAGAGCCATTAATTGATTTGGCGATGTTTAAGTCGGTTGACTTTACCGCTGCCAATACAATTGCCGGCTTGGTGGCTGGTTTCATTATCGCTTATAACGTTTACTTGCCAACTTGGATGCAAGCCTTGGGTGGTATGAAGCCGTCTGTTGCCGGATTCGTAGTAACACCAAGTTCTGTAGTTTGGATGTTTGGTGCAATGATTGCTGGTCGTGTAATGGCGGAGCATGGTGCACAATATCTATTCAAGTTTAGTTTATTTGTCGGCACGCTATATGCCATTATGTTGGCTGTTATGCCAGGGGATGCACCATTTGTGTTGTTCTTGGCGACAGGTGTGATCTTTGGTTTGACGATGGGCTCAACGATGACTGGAACGACAGTGATGGCCCAACAAACAGTTGCGCCAAGTCAAGTTGGGATGGCAACATCATTCAATAACTTGGCCCGGGCCGTGGTCCAAACAATGATGACAACGGTTTACGGCGTTGTCTTGAATGTGTCGATGGCGATTGCTTTACGTGGTCACAGCAATTTGAAGTTCAATGAACTAAATGAGCTGATTGATCCAAATACGGCTAAGAATTTGCCGGCTAGTCACATTGCACCATTACGTGACATCATGACGTTTGGTCTCCACAATATCTTCTGGGTAGGGGCCTTGCTGATGATTGGTGCGATTGCAACGAATATGTGGGCAACCCGTCAGTTAAAGAAATAAATTTAAAAGGTGATGAGGGGATAGACCGCTTAGTTACTTCATTTACGGCAGAGGCATTTATTTGCGATTCGAAGTGGATTGCCTTGCCTTGTGCTTCTATTATGCGCTGGTTGCGATTCGAGTACACGGGGGTCATTTCGTTGACGTCCATAACTTAGATGATATTTTTGTGCCAACAACTGATATGGCACCCACAACGCAAGCTTTATTGGCGGAAATGGTGACTGATTCACTACAGTGTGACACCATTAATGCGGAGCAGGCGGCAGTTGATGCACGCAAAACCCTGTATTATTTGTATATATTAAATGTTGTCGGATCAACTGACTGGCAGCATATTATTACGCCAAGGATGCAACAACGCATTACAGAAATTATGACGATTGTGGCTTGCTGCCATCAGCGTTACTTTGGTATAGCGATGACACCGGCCAGTGCGACTCAAATCAGGCGTGAGTTATTGCCACCGGTGCTGATGTTTGAGCTGCACACGATTGGTGTGGAACACCGACGCTATTTTGACATGGAAGAGGCTTGCCGCATGTACCCGGTGTTGATTGAGATGGCGATCGATGTGAGCCGTGACATAGCGCCGTTGCGCGACCTTACACCTGAAGAATCTGAACGCTTGATGTTTGGTTATTTGTTTACCGTGTTTGCTGCCTACCTTGACCAGGCTGAAATTTTTGCGCCAATTAAAATTGAGATTGATATTACGTACCGCCCGGCGCTTGAAGTCATTTTGAAACGTATGTTGGTGGGGATGGTAGAGTTTAATATTGTTTTTATGAATCGTTTTTAAGATAACGTTGATTGAGTCATTTCAGATGCCCTGTTGGCGGACGTCGATAGCCGAAATCGTTTTGATTGGCAACAACTCCCGACCATTAAGCAAATTGCTCAATTACGGTCACATTTGTCGGTGATTAAACGGCAAAAATTCGAAAAAAGGTTTAAAGAATTGAACCCCGAAAATGATTAGCAAAATACCCACCAATCAATTCAACGATTGGTGGGCGTTTTAGTAGAGGAATCTTCAGAAAAATCGCGATGAAATTGCACGTCTGTAGTCTAATCAAGCTGCAGTTTATAATGACGAAGTGCCGGTTGAAAAAATATCGGAAAAAACGCATCGTGTTGTCGTGGAAGTGTAGGACAAACCGAAAAAGCACCGAAAGCCAAATTCCGTTTGATTCAGGTTGGCGACAAAGCGTGGCCGTTTGATGAGTGGGCATTGGATCCTAAATTGCAATCGGTTTTGGTGACGACGGCAACAGGCGAGCTCCCAGCCTGTCCATCCGATCACTATGCAGTCTTTACAGATGGAATATTGGCTGGTGCGGACGTTTTAGAGATTGTGAAACGTCTGCCGCCAGTCTCAAGTATTTATGCCAGCACGACGGTTGAACTGGAGATTGCAGCCTTTTTGAAACAAAAAGCGGCTTTCTTTGTGCAGGGACTAATCATGATTTATTTTAAACAATTGTTGATAACTTTTTCATGGAGCAACATAGTATCCATTCGGGCGTTACGGAGACGCTGGATATTGCGGAAACATTCGCTGGTTCTGTTGAACGCCGAGGACGTTTTCAAATGACGTTAAGTGGTGTTTTTGCCCCCCTTGCAACAGGTAGTGACGTGGTACACATCAGTGTTGAAAAATTTGAAACAGTTTTGGCCGGTATGAATGGTATTTTTTTGGATGCTGGTGAGAAAAAGGTGTACCTAGAAGGTAATCCACGTGGTGATGTGTACTGGGAATGGCACGTTGAGTTCATTCAACCGGATGGTCAGCTGGTACAATTTGTGATTCCCATGATGGAAAGTTTACAAAAACATATTTTTCCGGATGTGCCCCCGTTTTATTCTTTCCAGATGTCATTGTGGATTAGCGGTGGATTACTATCAATCAAGTCCCAAGTTTACCACAACCTTGATCCACAATGCGCAAAAGGATGGCCGGTATGACACAATTAGTTTGGTTGGTACGGGACTAATTAGTCAGTTAGCGGCAACTTATTACGGTGAGCTACTTCAGCTGCCAGTTACTTGGTTGACGCCGTTGCCAGAGTATGAAACGGCACGCACGCAATATGCCCGACCGAATGTGTTGCGGGCGGCGGATGCACATTGGTAGCGGTTGCCCCAACCAAACGTGGCAGGGGTGACAATCAGTCAGCAGCCGACTCTGGCATTTGATGAAACGGCCTTCATAGGTCAAACTGTGAGCGTTGATGCGAATGAGTTGTTACGTTTCCTCAAACATGAACAGAGCGGGGTTTCATAACACAACATGAAAACGTAAATCTCACCTATTAACTGCGGTGGGGTTTGCGTTTTCACTTCATTCAATCAATTTCATTAAAAGTGTTGACATTTAATAGGTAGGTCTGTATTATATTATTTGTGGTTGCGATAAGTAATTACGTTATGGAGAATTACCCAAGTCTGGCTGAAGGGAACGGTCTTGAAAACCGTCAGGTCGTGAAAGCGGCGCGTGGGTTCGAATCCCACATTCTCCTTTAACGTCGTTGGCGTTACAACTTAAATATTTATTATCGCGGGATGGAGCAGTCTGGTAGCTCGTCGGGCCCATAACCCGAAGGTCGTAGGTTCAAATCCTGCTCCCGCAATTAATGGAGAATTACCCAAGTCTGGCTGAAGGGAACGGTCTTGAAAACCGTCAGGTCGTGAAAGCGGCGCGTGGGTTCGAATCCCACATTCTCCTTACTTAATAACCGTGTCCTTATGGGCGCGGTTATTTTTGTATCATGGCAGTTTTAGGTTGAGATTCTGGGAGACTTGATCTGCTTATTTAAATGACTTTGGGAGGTTGTGAGACGATGCTGACACTACAATTGAGGTACTTGAGATATGCCATTGCGTCTGCTGTCTTAACGATTATTACGGCGCTGACGATGCCACTTTTACAGGGGGAAGCGGCCCTCTTGCACACACCGGTTCCTCATTTTGAGCTAATCGCGTTTATCGTGACGGCCTTATTCATTGTGCTGGTCAATGTGCGAATGTTAATGCAGGCGTATCGGCAACAAAAGGAGACCCAATTAACCACGCTGTGGGTCCCAGTTGTAGGGCAAGCGCTTTGGTTCGCAACGGTTGCTTGGTTACATGAAATGCCAGCGACAGGGGACTTTTTACGGACGATGACCTTGCCACTTGCATTGGCAGGAGTAACGTTGTTGTTGCTATCGCTTGGTTTGCTACAACGCCGCGAACGTGCGATACCGTTAGATGCGGTCATGCAACAAAATGCTCGCCGGCTAACTTGGATTACGGTCGTGTTGGCCATTTACGCCTTGCTATTTTTCGGTATGACCTTAAATTGGCAATCAGGTTTGGCGGTTGCAGCCTCAGTTTTGCTAATCGTTGATCCCCGCTGGCCAGCGTTTTGGGCCGGTTGGCGCCGCTTTAAAATTTTGCGGGCGTTGGCAGCGGATGGAGTAACCTGTCAAAACCCACAAGTACTTGATTACGTGCATAATGTAAAAAATGTTGTGGTGGAAAAAACGGGTATTCTGACCAGCGACACGATTGTTGTGCGGTCTGTTTTATCGGTTGATGAACGGTACAGTGATTTTGATATTTTGGGAATTACAACTGGGTTGTTGGAACCATTTGATTCAGAATTAACCCGCTCAGTCTTGGCGTTTGCCGAAGAACGTGGGGTGTATCCATCAAGCGCCTCAGAACTAGAGCTTATGCCACTGGTTGGGGTGAAAGGTGTCATCTTAAATGAACGTTTCTCGATTGTGTCCGCGGCGTATGCGGTTGAACAGAAGTTTGCTATCGATGCGGCGACACTGCAGTCGTATCAAGAATTAGGCAATTCTGTGAGTTACATTGTCGATGGTCTACAA
This sequence comes from Weissella cibaria, assembly GCF_004521965.1. Classification (GTDB taxonomy): domain Bacteria; phylum Bacillota; class Bacilli; order Lactobacillales; family Lactobacillaceae; genus Weissella; species Weissella cibaria_A. The sequence continues at coordinate 8,238 of NZ_SDGK01000010.1, forward strand.
GTCATTGGGGTCATTACGTTCGGCTCATCGCTTAATAATGCATTGCTAGCCGTTGACCGTCTCTTAACTGAGCAAGGATTACAAGTGCGCCTGGCGACGGCCGATACAACTGGTTCAACCATGCAGGTGAAAAAGCTGATGGGATCGTTAACGGAAACCGTCGCTGATTTGACGCCGGCAGGCAAGCAAGCTCAATTGATGGCTTGGCTGAATCAAGATAATACGATGTTGATTACGAATCAACCATTGCCGGCTGATGTGCAACCAACTATTACGGTTGCGGTGGGTGATCAACCTGTAAATGCGGACATTCACGTTGCGACAGTGACTGATTTGCGCAAGCTTTGGGATACCACTGCAGCACTTTTTAGTACTGATACCAAAGTATTACGTTGGACGTCAGTAGTGATGGCTCTATTTCTCTTGCTCGCAGCTGGCTTAGGTATCTTTATTTCACCATATTTCTTTATGGCACCAGTTGTTGCAACAATCTTAAGATTAGCGCTTTCATTAACCCTTTTAACGGTTGTTGATCCCGAATCATAACAAATGTTACAAGCGTAAAACAAGGCACCCGCCACACCGCCAAAAGGTTGATGTGGCGGGCTTTTTGTAAGCGTCACAGTTTCTGCTTCTAATTGACTTATTATGAGGAAAAGCCTAAAATGAAACCTGTGTTAATAAAGCGCAAAAAAACACTATCGATTTGACATAAACGTCAACTCTATAGACAGGAGATACAAGATGAACATTGCAATGATCATCCTGCTGTCGCTTGTCGCAATCGTAATCGGTGTTGCAATTGGATATATGGTGGCTAAGACACGAATTAACCACACGTTGACAATTGCGCGCCAAACCGCATCAGATATTACGAGTCAAGCTGCCACTGATGCCGAGCAGATGAAGAAGTCTGCTTTGGTTGAGGCACGAGATGAAAGCCAACGTTACCAAGATCGTATCGAACGTGAGCTTCAAGAACGCCGTTCAGAAGTGAAGTCACAAGAAGATCGCTTGGTAAGTCGTGAGTCTGTGTTGGATCGAAAGGACGCCTCATTGCAAAAGCGTGAGGAAGTTATTTCGGAAAAAGAGACAAAACTTGATCAACAACGACAAAGTGTCAACGACAAGCAGAAGCGTGCTGAAGCATTGATTGATGAACGCGAAGCGAAGTTGGTGGAGATTGCAAACTTGAGTCGCGAAGACGCTCGTGAGCAAATCTTGTCAGAAACAAAGGAAGCTTTGGTTTCTGAACGCGCTGTCATGATTAAGGAAAGCGAAGAGCAAGCTGCGGCCGAAGCTGAAAAGCGGGCTAAGAACTTGGTAGTTAGTGCTATCCAACGTTCTGCTGCAGATATGGTTGCTGAAACAACGGTATCTGTTGTGACGTTACCTAATGATGACATGAAGGGACGAATTATCGGTCGTGAAGGTCGAAACATTCGGGCTATCGAAACGGTTACTGGTATTGATTTGATTATTGATGACACACCAGAAGCTGTGGTATTAAGCGGCTTTGATCCAGTCCGTCGAGAAATTGCGAAGAATGCTTTGGAGAAGTTGATTGCTGATGGTCGTATTCACCCAGCTCGCATTGAAGAGATGGTGGAGAAGGCCCGCAAGGAAATGGACGAGCACATCCGCGAAGTCGGTGAGCAAACTATTTTCGATCTCGGCATTCATAGCATGCACCCAGACTTGATTAAAATAATCGGTCGCATGAACTATCGTACAAGTTACGGTCAAAACGTACTGGTACATTCAATTGAAGTCGCTAAACTAACTGGCATGTTGGCTGCTGAGTTAGGTGAAGACGTTACGCTTGCCAAGCGCGCAGGATTATTACACGACATTGGTAAGGCGATTGATCATGAAGTGGATGGTTCCCACGTAGAACTTGGTGTTGAAGTTGCCAAGAAGTACAAGGAACGTCCAATTGTGGTTAACGCTATTGCCTCCCACCACGGTGACGTAGAACCTGATTCTGTCATCGCTGTCTTGGTTGCAGCTGCTGATTCAATTTCAGCTGCTCGACCAGGTGCACGTTCAGAATCACTTGAAAACTACGTCCAACGCTTACGACAACTTGAAGCCATCGCAAATGATTTCAACGGAGTTGAAAAGTCATTTGCGATCCAAGCGGGTCGTGAGGTTCGCGTTATTGTTGAGCCGGCAGCTGTTACCGATTTGGAAGCAACTGTTTTGGCCCGCGATATCAAGAATCAAATTGAACACGATTTGGATTATCCAGGCCACATTAAGGTGACGGTTATTCGCGAATCACGTTCAGTTGAATACGCAAAGTAAGATGAAAGAGCCACCAGCCGGTTTCGGTTGGTGGCTTTTTTGCGCGTTTTTGTCTTTAGCGATTTGGCTAAAAAATTCTAGACAAAGTGCCATATTAAGGTAATGAGGCTTGGTGCAATAATAATCACGTAGCAAAGGAAGCGCTTACAAAAGTGCTTTGTTAAAAGTTCATAAGGGGGAAAATCATGAACAATCCTGCGATTAATGTTAATTCTGAAATCGGAACACTCAAGTCAGTGCTTTTGAAGCGACCTGGGGCCGAGGTTGAGAATATCACACCAGACACAATGGAACGGTTGTTATTTGATGACATTCCATTTTTGAAAATTGCCCAAGAAGAACACGATTTCTTCGCTGATACGTTACGCGATAATGGCGTTGAAACGTTATATGTCGATGATTTGGCGGTTGAAACGTTAGATAGCGATGACGTGATTCGGCATCGGTTTGTCCAGCAGTACTTGGATGAAGCTGGCTACGGTATTGGTACGACACATGATGCCCTGTTTAACTACTTGGAAACGTTTGATACCCGTGACATGGTGACGAAGTTGTATGCCGGTATTCGACGTAACGAGTTTGATTTTGAAAATGATTCCTTGCATGATTTGGCAGGACGTGATGCGGCGAACCCATTCTTGTTGGACCCATTACCTAATGCGTATTTCACACGTGATCCGCAGGCGTCAATGGGAAACGGTATCACCATTAATCACATGACGTATAAGGCCCGTCAGCCAGAGTCACTGTTTACAGAGTTCATCATGCAGTATCACCCACGCTTTGCTGGACACGTGGATATCTGGCGTGACCGTAACCACAACACGCGGATTGAAGGTGGGGATGAATTGATTTTGAACGACCACGTGATTGCTATTGGGGTATCGCAACGCACATCGTCAAAGTCAATTGAAGCCTTGGCCAAGGAGTTGTTTGCTAATCCAAATAGCCACTTTGATACGGTGGTCGCTGTCGAAATTCCGCACAACCACGCCATGATGCACCTCGATACGGTCTTCACGATGGTTAACCGCGATCAATTTACGGTTTTCCCAGGCATTATGGATGCTGGTGGCCAAATGAACATTTTCATTATGACGCCAGGACCTGATGGCACAGTGAAGTTGGCCCACCGCACCGATTTGGGCAAAACCTTGCAAGAAGTATTGGATTTGTCAGAATTGGATTTGATTGAAACCGGTAGTGGTGATGAAATTGTGGCACCACGTGAGCAATGGAACGATGGGTCAAATACGTTGACGATTGCCCCTGGGGAAGTGGTGACCTACAACCGAAATTACGTCAGCAACGAATTGTTGCGTCGCCACGGCATCATTGTACACGAAGTGATTTCAAGTGAGTTGTCGCGTGGCCGTGGTGGTCCACGTTGCATGTCGCAACCAATCTGGCGTGAAGATTTGTAACCAACAGATAAAGATGAGGAGTAAAAACCATGGCAATTAATTCAGTATTTCAAGGGCGTTCATTCTTAGCTGAAAAGGACTTCACATCAGCTGAAATCCAATACTTGGTTGATTTTGGGTTACATTTGAAGACGTTGCAAAAGAATCACATCCCACACCGTTACCTAGAGGGGAAGAATATCGCCTTGCTCTTTGAAAAGACGTCAACACGGACGCGTTCGGCCTTTACCACGGCAGCAGTAGAGCTTGGGGCACACCCAGAATATTTGGGAGCTAATGACATCCAATTAGGGAAGAAGGAATCTGTTGAAGATACCGCCATTGTGCTAGGTAGCATGTTTGATGGTATTGAGTTCCGAGGATTCAGTCAGGCGGATGTGGAAGGACTGGCCAACCATTCTGGTGTGCCAGTTTGGAACGGTTTGACTGATCAATGGCACCCAACGCAAATGATCGCTGACTTTATGACGGTGAAAGAAAACTTCGGTCATTTGCGTGGTTTGACACTCACGTTTGTGGGCGATGGGCGTAACAACATGGCGAATTCATTGTTGGTTACGGGGGCAATGCTGGGCGTAAATATCCACATTGTTGCGCCTGAAGAATTGCACCCAACTCAAGAAGTGGTAGATTTGGCCAATACGTTTGCAAAGGAAACCGGCGCTGAGTTACTCGTGACGGCTGATATCGATGCGGGCGTCAAGGGTTCAAATGTTGTTTACACAGATGTTTGGGTATCAATGGGTGAAACAGACTGGGAGACCCGCGTGAAGTTGTTGACGCCTTATCAAGTTAACATGGCAATGTTGCGTAAGACGGGTACGCCAGATGATGAGTTAATCTTCATGCATTGCTTACCAGCTTTCCACGACGTGAATACGAAGTACGGCCAAGAGGTGCAAGCCCAATATGGCATCACTGAAATGGAAGTGACGGATGAAGTCTTCCGCAGTAAGTTTGCGCGTCAATGGGACGAGGCTGAAAACCGCAAGCACTCAATTAAGGCGATCATGGCGGCGACGTTGGGTAACTTGTTTATTCCTGATGTGCCAGCGCTTGAAGAAAACGGTAAGTAGCTATGGCAGATACTAAGGATCACGGGATTGCGCTACCAGCCTTAGTTGCCCTTGTTATTAGTTCCGCAATTGGAGCCGGCATCTTTGATTTACCGGCCACGCTTGCGCAAGGGGCAACACCCGGTGCTGCTATCTTAGCCTGGGTTATTACTGGGTTTGGCATATTGATGTTAGCACTTAGTCTAAATAATTTGGTGTTGAATAAACCTGAATTAACGGGTGTGTCAGATTACGCGCGGGCTGGTTTCGGTGACTTTGCTGGGTTCATTTCTGGTTGGGGGTACTGGCTATCAGCATGGCTGGGTAATGTGGCGTTTGCCACGATGTTAATGTCAGCACTAGGCTACTTTTTCCCGGCGTTGAAGTCCGGCAATAGTGTGCCGGCAATTGTTTTGGCGTCACTGGTGTCGTGGGCGTTAACGCTCTTAGTAACGCGTGGGATTGAATCAGCCGCGGCAATCAACACAATTGTGACGATTACGAAGTTGGTCCCAATTTTTGCCTTTGTAGTGGTAGCCATTTTGAGCATTAAGGCGGGTGTATTTACGGCCCATTTTTGGCAAAATATGAGCACCAATGTGGGTGGTGAACTCGTGTTTAGTTCAGCAACTACTGCTGGGATTGCCGAGCAAATCAAGAACTGTGTCATGGCAATGATGTGGGTGTTCGTTGGTATTGAAGGCGCCACGATGATGGCGGCTCGCGCCAAGAAAAAGTCCGATGCAGGTAAGGCGACAATTATCGGGTTGATTTCGTTGCTGGTTATCTACATGGTTGTCTCAATCTTGCCATATGGCTATCTTTCATTGCAGGAGTTACAACAGGTACAGCATCCAGCTTTGTTGTACTTATTTGAAAGTATGACTGGCCCGATTGGTGGTGCGTTTATCAGTATCGGGTTGATTATCTCGATCTTAGGGGCATGGTTGTCATGGACGATGTTACCAGTGGAAGCAACTTCATTAATGGCAGAACAGGGGTTGTTACCTGAGTGGTTTGGTGTTTTGAATAAGTACCGGGCACCGCAACATTCATTGTTGTTAACTCAGGTATTGATTCAAATCTTCCTGATTACGCTTTTGTTTACTGACGAAGCCTATAACTTTGCCTATTCATTGTGTACGGCGGCTATCGTGGTTTGCTATGTCCTAGTTGGGGCCTACCAATTAAAGCTGGGGTTACAGCTGAAAAAGCTATCGGTTATTCTGCCAGGGCTGATTGCAGTTATCTTTGAAGTGACCGCGATTGTATTTTCAGGCATGCAGTATTTATGGCTCTGCACAATTCTTTATGTCTTAGGGTTCATGTTGTACGTCAGAGCACGACGAGAAGTACAACAGGCGATTTCAAAGACGGAATTAGTGATGATGGGTGTCGTGGTCGTCCTCGCACTGGCTGCCATTATGGCCTTAGCAACGGGGAACTTAAAGATTTAAGTAAAGGAGTGACGGGAATGACGAAACGAATCGTGGTGGCCCTTGGGGGAAACGCCATTTTGACGGATGATCCAAGTGCAGCCGCACAGCAACAGGCCATCCAGCAAACCGCACAACAATTGATTAATTTCTTAGCGGCTGGAGATGTGCAACTTGTTTTGACTCATGGTAATGGACCACAAGTCGGTAATTTAGTGCTCCAACAATTACAAGGTAGTTCGGTGAAGAACCCGGCAATGCCGTTGGATACGGTTGGAGCCATGACACAAGGTGAGATTGGCTTATGGTTGGCAGATGCTTTAAATTATGAAATTAGCATTCGTGGTTTATCACAACGGGTGGCCACGGTGTTGACGCGCACGGTTGTTGATGAAGCTGATTCAGCTTTCCGTCAACCAACAAAGCCCATCGGACCGTTTTACACGGTTGATGAACTGCCGGCTATTAAGCAACAGTACCCGGATTGGCAATTTGTTGCTGATGCTGGTCGTGGTTTCCGCCGGGTTGTGCCGTCACCAAAGCCAGTTAGTATCATGGAGGCTGCCGAAATTCAGACCTTGGTACAAGATGGTGTGACATTAATTGCCGGTGGTGGTGGCGGTGTACCGGTAATCGAAAAAGAAGGTCATGTGACAGGCGTCGAAGCGGTTATTGATAAGGATTTCACGGCTGCTAAGCTGGCTGAATTGGTCGATGCCGATGAACTGTTGATTTTGACAGCGGTACGCTATGTGGCAAAGGACTTTAATCAACCGTCGCAGACGATGATCAAACGGATTAGCGTGACAGAAATGCAACAATTAGTAGATGCCGGCCAATTTCCAGCCGGTTCGATGAAGCCTAAAGTTGAAGCAGCTATTAGCTTCGTACAGAATACGGGGCGACCTGCCGTTATTACATCGCTTGATAATGTGCAAGCATATCTTGCTGATGGAGATGGGACAGTGATTGTGCCAGATTAATCGAATTATATTTAAGCGAGCGGTCATGCTCGCTTATTTTTTCGTAAATGTAAAAAATTTAAGAGGCTAAATGCATGAGAACACTTATAATTAAGGAGGAGAGTTTTTGAGCTGCGATTTCAAGGGGGAAATACAATGCTACAAAATTTCATGACACAGTGGCTGTATATTTCAGACTACGATACTGCCTTGGACCAAGCTTTTGTTAGTAAAGCTAAAATAAACGGTGTTGATTTGGAACAACGCTATGTAGCGGTTGTTTTAAGTGGGGACCGACGTCGGATGCCTGAACATCGTTTGGCACTTAATTTGGATGCAAAGCGCCGGATTTATGTTTTGTCCGAGGAAGGCGTGCAACCGTTTTTGGAGGCCTTGTCACCGGACATCTTCGCAGGTGTCGGGGGTGCTCACTTTGATATATCAACAGGTATTAAAGAGGCGTTATTTGCCGTGTTGCTGACCAATGAGTTTGAGCGGGTTGTCATCTTTAATCAGGTTGGTTATTTGTATGACTTGGTTAAATCTGATTTGGTCTATCCAAATGTTGCGGCCTACTATGAACGGATTGATGATGAAACCTGGTTGACGTTTTGGGAATATGTCCAGCACATGTCATCAACAAAAGAGACCGCGTGTTTAATGTTGGTGCATCCCAAGACAATTGTTTATAGGCTAAACAAAATCTGTGCAACTACCGGACTAAACCCAAAGCAAGGCGTTGATTTGTTGCCATTGATTGTGACTTATACTCGCAAACAGACCGCCTGTTTTAATAAATTGGTAAGCGAGCTACAAAGCCTGTCTGACAGTTTGTTGCCACGCGATAAGGTGTATTAAGCCCGCTAGTATGGGGTAATGACTGGCTGCTACGACAATAATGGCGAAAATGCTGTTTCAAAGTCAAAGTGTATTGATGGCCGGTAAAATCAAATATTTTAAACCTTACCTAGGCAGCTGGTCTCACATTGTTGAATACAGCTGCCTTTTGTTTATATTTCATTGAGTAGTAGCTTTTTTTGGATGAGGGTGCGCAGCATAAAGTGTTGAAAACCGTAACTTAGCGATCTCGTTGGATAATCACCCCCTGTTGGTATACATGATTTACATTTATAAATCCATCATGCTTTTATTAGAGCATAAGATATAAAATGGAGCAAAGTTAAGATTAAGATGTATTGCTAATCAACCGTAGATAGAATTTTTAGGTCTAATGAATAAGCGAATCGAAACGTTTGAAATAATGTCTGAAATAAACTAAGCAAGATAATAGGTGGAATAATAGTCAATATTTGAAAATGTTGAGAGTGACAGTGGTTACTTACCACAAAGTAGTTATGTAGCAAACATTGATATGATGACTATCTGCACGTATGAGATTGACAAAAAATTCGGTCAAATGATGGAGTTGACGGACAGGCAATACACGAATGGTGGATTTAGAATTACAATTAATGCTGTAGTCAAGGAGGAATGATGCACGAATAACAAGGTGCGACAGTTTTTACAACTTGATTTATGTATGGTCGTATTTGGTGTTGTGTATTTCGTAGTTACCAATTTTATTGGATATGAGAAATCTGTTACGGATTCAACTATTGTATCTGTAATTTTTGGGAAGATTAGACATGGATTCAATTAAGAATTTTGATGTAATTTCAGAAGATGAATTATCAATGGTAGAAGGTGGTGGCTTGGGTAAGGCCATTATCGGTGGTTTTGTAAGGGAGAAGCTTTCGTTAAAGCACACGTAAGTGCTGCCGGGGAGCTATTGGATGGACGTTTAACCATTAAGGTTGATAAGTCGTCGGGTTTATTGATAATTGGACATGTTTTGTCGTAAAAAAAGGCTGGGACAAAACTTAGCTGAATAATTTAAATAAAAAACAGGTGCGCCCCCTTGATTACAGTGGGCCCGTCAAGTTGACATATGAAATAATAAAAAATTGAATCTATGCTGTAAAACTAGAAACAATGGCCTCATTCCGGTATTCGTACAGTGTGAGGTCACTATTTTTTTCTGGCCGATACATGTAATTAAAATAATCAGCGCCAAAAAGTAAGTAGTACGCGCTACTATACGAATGTCTAGTCGTTAGTTGTTTCAAAATAAATGGCACTGATAATTGGTAAAATTTAATATATGGAAAGAATTGTAAGACTAGCTTCAAAGTGAAATGGTACTGTTGATCAGTAAATTTTAATATTATAGCTACTACTGCTACCAATTAGTAAGGTCGGTAGCATTTCCTTGTTAATAATCGAAACTAATTATAATGAAAGGGTTTACATTTTTATAGAAAGCGCTTACAATAATATTTGTGTTAGAGACACGGGGAACGCAATGTTGATGATATAGACTGAAAACGTTTAAGGAATCGGGGACCGTGTTGATAAGTAATGTCGTCATGTTTCACTCTTGCTGTTCGAGTAATCGTTCAATATCTTAAAAACTAGCTGAAAACTCTTCTCCTTCAGGAAATACCGATCGATGAAATTTCTCTCCAGGAAATATTCGAACAGCAAGAGGGTGATGAGACGACTCTTTATCAACATCAACGCTTTCATAATCAAAAAATATTTTGTGGGTCGTCAACCATACCTGAGCCATATCGCGGATACGCGATGTGGCTTTTATATTATCTATCATGTTATTATAGCGATATAACTTATTAGGAGATATAAGTGGTTATGATTGGGAATATTTTGACGGTGTTGGTTGCTTTGGAAGCACTTTACATCATGGTCTTAGAGATGTTTGGGTCACCAAAGAAGCAAGCGGAAACGTTTGATTTAGAGGAAGAATTTACGAAAGTACCAGAAGTTCGGTCATTGTTAGGAAATCAAGGAATCTACAACGGAATGTTGGGTGTTTTGATTTTGCTAACAATGGTTGTCCTAAATGGTGCAGCTGAAATGACGATGTTGAAGCTCTTTATGGCTTACATTATCGTGGTTGCGATTTACGGTAGTATGACAGCTGCCAAGAAAATTATCTTGGTGCAAGGATTACCAGCAGCGCTCGCATTGTTTGCGCTGATCTTGCACATTTAATTGGGAAGAGGTGGTTTCGAGAGTTATTATTAGCGAAAATTTTAGAAGCACCCTATACTATAGTTATTCCCCGTGGTAGTTACGCTAATGACTATCTGTACAAATATTTGTACGACGCGCCGTAGATATACGGCGCTTTTTTTCGTATTTTGACGATGTGTCGTGACTAAGTTTTTATCTGGTATATGAGCGTCCCAAAGTTATTTGCAAGAAAATTGTTAACGCATGAGCCGGAAGGATGACCAGCTAGTCTAGTAGAGGCTATTTTGGCTGCCGCATGGTGGGTGGGATGTGACGTAGTGATTGTCAGAAGTGAACTCGCAAGTTCGGCCGACTGCAGGTTAGATAAGGCGAACGGACCCAGACCCTTAACCCAATTATTTGGGTGTTTGCCGGTGCCCGCGCCCTCTCTGACAATCTTTGGCAAAGTCACGCCTCGCCCACGAAGCCTCGGCACAACGGACGACCCAAAATAGACGATTTTTCCAACATCACGAAAAATTAACCAACTTATTGTTTTGACATGGTATTTTGTTCGTTGTATAGTATGTGATGTAATATAAATGAAACAAAAGACAAGAAAAGAAAAGATATTAATTAGTGGGGAAACGAACATGACACAACCAGTACTTATTGCGGATAAGTTAAATAAGACATACACCAGCGCAGCCGGGGTGGAACAACACGTTTTGAAGGACTTGTCATTGACTGTCCCACGTGGTGAGTTTGTGGCCATCATGGGGCCTTCAGGATCAGGTAAGTCAACATTGCTCAATATCTTGTCAACGTTGATGAAGCCAACCGAAGGGGCAGTGGCTATTAACAATAAAGATATCCTCCACATGACTGACGATGAAATCTCAAACTTCCGCGGGCGTGACATGGGCTTTATATTCCAAAGTTACAACTTGATTGAAAGTCTGACAGTGCGTGAGAATATCGCGTTGCCTTTGACACTCCAAAAAGCAAAGACACGGGTGATAAATGATGCCGTAGCGAAGGTGGCAGCATTGCTTCATATCAGCGAGTACTTGGATAAGTACCCATCAGAGTTGTCAGGTGGTCAGCAACAACGTGTTGGGGCTGCCCGTGCGTTGGTTCACGAACCAGCTTTGATTTTCGGTGATGAGCCAACAGGAGCCTTAGATTCAGAAAATGCTCGCGAAATGATGAATTACTTGACGACAATTAACCAAGAACGTGATATTTCCATTGTGATGGTGACGCACGATCCATTCTCAGCATCATTTGCCTCACGGATTTTGTTCCTGACAGACGGTCAAATTACGAAGACGTTAACGCGTGATGATCGTTCACGTGAAGACTTCTATAACTATGTTTTGTCAGAACTTGGCAACTTTAACTAGTGGGGTGATAATATGTTTCAAATTGCTTTAAAGTCACTCCGCGCCAAGTGGCGTGACTACACTGTGCTCTTCGTAGGATTGGTCATTTCAGCAGCTATCTTTTACATGCTGAGCGCCATCGCGTTGAACCGTGATTTTTTGTTAAATAATTCATCAATTGGTCTGATTGTGCCAGTCTTTATGGTCGGTGAATTTTTGCTAGGCGTGATTACGTTTGTGTATTTGAATTTTGCCAACAGTTTTCTGTTGCGTTTGCGTCAGTCTGAATATGGCCTAATGGCAATGCTAGGGGCGAAGAAGTCGCAAATTGGGTATTTGTTGATGCAAGAAACACTAGCCTTGGGTGTTATCTCAACGGTCATTGGTATTTTTGCAGGTATTGGGTTAACAGCTGCCAGTGGTAATTTCTTGATGAATTTGCTGGACACAAAGTTGGCAAACTGGTCAGTATTCTCGTTTAATGCCGCATTAGCAACGTTGGTATTCTTCGTGGCTTTGTTCTTCATTAACGGGCTCTACAATCGTAGCCGACTTAGTAAGCAAGATACGTTGACACTGTTGACGGCGGACAAACAGGTTTCGCAACCAAAGCGTCACAAGATTCTTGACCCAATTCTTGGCCTGGTTGGTTTGGGCTTGTTGATTTTCAGCTATGTGATGATGCCAGGTATCGTGCATCTTGGGTTGTACGGGTTCATTGGTGTCCTTGTGCTTAACGTCTGGGGAACATACTGGTTTGTGAGCCGGACGTTGAAGATGGTCACGTATGCTTTGCGTGGATCACGTTTCAACAATCGTGGGTTACGGTCATTCTTGAACGGACAACTATTGTTCCGTTTGCCCGAGTACCAACGTATTCTAACGGTTATTTCAGTTATGTTCGGATTGGCACTTGGTGCCATGTCAGTGGGGCAAGGGTATTATCGTGCCTTGCCGCAGCAAGCACAGTCGCGTCAACCATTCACGGCGGCCTACACGTCAGATAAAATTAGCACGTCAAATTTGAAGGACATCACTTGGGAAGCCACGTATCACTACAGTGTGAATAAGGGCAAGGTATACTTTAACGGTGATGAGTTTAACGCCAAGAAGTTGCCAACAGTCGTTGAAACTGGCAAGGAAAATAAAACGCGGATTAAGTGGTTAACCGGTGATTACATGTTGGCGACGCCGGGTTCAGAATATACGCTAACGAATATTGCAGACCAAATTTTGGACAAGCAATATGGTGCAACAGCGGTTGTGACAAACAACGAGTCTGAAATGGCTGCTAAGGGGGATGTGAAATCAGTTCACTTGGTAACGGTTAAGAGTTTTGCAGCCAACGAAGCAACACTGACGGCGAACGCAAAGCATGAAGCTCGTTTCACTGGCACGGCAATTAATCACCAAGCCGGTGTAGTAGGTACGTTTACGTTACTTAAGAACGTCTTCGGCGGTTTGGAATTCATGGGTATCTTCTTAGGAATTGCCTTCTTGGCGATGCTGGCATCAACCTTGATGTTTAAGGTATTGTCAGGGGTTGCTGATGACAAGCGTCGGTATCGTATCTTGACGATGATAGGAACGAGCAAGCGACAAGTAACGACTACGGTTGTGAAAGACTTGGGTGTCTTGTTCTTCATTCCAATGATCATCGGAACGTTAGATGTCGTTTTCGGACTACAAATGTTCAAAACATTGATGACAAATCCATACGTTGGCTTTATGCCATCGCTGATTGCCATTGTCGTTTTGTACGTGATTTACTTTGTCATGACGATCGTTTTGTACCGCCGTTTACTTAAGTAATATCGGGTGCATAGACCGTATTCTTAAATTATTCATGTAATTTAAGGACAGATACGGTATAATGTAAGTATTCAAAATGCTGTGGAGTAAATGACGTAAAACGTTTGTTTGAGACATTTATGACACCTGAAAGCAGGTTACCTAAACGCGCAAGGTAACCTGCTTTTTTTGTGCATGTGTAATCCGGCACATTCCCGTAAAATGAGGCTCTATGCCAAATAGCGTTGGTCGACAATGAATTTGAAAATTAACGCGATTTGAAGAGTCGCAAAAAGTGGTGATGACAGAAATGTTGTCACCACTTTTTTTAGAATTTTCCATACTTCATTTGGATACGGATGCGTCGCATGTAATTACCGAGGTTTTGATAACCGTATGCGGTACGAGCTATTTGCTTAAGGCGACGGTTGATGCCTTCGATTTTACCGTTTGACCATGGGCAACGAAGACTTTCGAGGATGCCTTTTAAATTGCGCTTAAAAGTACCGATGGTCACGTCCATGGCGGAACCCACCGGTTTGTAAGTGCTGATCAATGCATGAATTAGCTCGGGGCTACGCTTGTCCATTGCTTCTAAAGCTTCTTGGTACACTAAATAAGCCGCCTCGAGAACCGGAAATGATTTGAACACTAGCGTGAGAGCTTCTTCTTCCGTGATATATTCGTTCAAGCCTCGCATATATTTACGATGGGTAGTTTCTAAGTTGCTGTATTTTTTGAGGAAAAGGCGCCAGCCGTTTTTCATTATTTTGTATTCACGAGAGTGCTTATCAAGTAGATGCTGAATGCCTGTGCGAATAGTGTTGATGGCACGGGTCATTAGTTGAACGATATGGAATCGATCAATGACAATTTGGGCATTAGGAAATAGTTCCGGCACGAGGGTAGCGTAGCTAGCGTTCATGTCCATGACGACGTGCGTGACTGCCTGGCGTTGCTTCAAAGAGAAGCCATAGAAATAACTTCGGATTGTGTTTAAATCACGACTTGGCAATATCTCCATAAAGTTGTCAGGTGATGCATACACGAAAGCGTATGATCTGCTAATTCGAATTTCATCGAAGCTTAGAACTGCTGGTAAATGACTGTAGTCATAACGATAATCCTGGAGTTCGTCGTTGATAACACGGTGAACTGTTGAGTGTGAAAGACGCAAAATAAAACCGATAACTTTCTCTGAAATATCCTCCATAGCCAGTCGAATAACTTGAAGGCGTAGGGGTTTAGAGATGTTTCGGGCTTCTTCTAAATCGGGTGATGACACAACTACGGAAGCGTTGCACTCATGGCAGTAATAGCGCTGCTTACGCAGGCGTAGGCGGTTGTCGAAACCGTTAGTTGCGGGTAGCTTTACTTCGGTGGGTTTGCTGAAACCATTTTTGGTTAATATACTCTCTTGGCCACACAACGTGCATCGATCCATATCACCGTGTAGTGCAGCTTCATAAACGATAGTTTTATGATTATCTTTTCCACGATATGAGATATGGTTAAATTCACCGTTATCATCCATTAAAAATTCGAAATTTGGGTCTGTTAATCCGACGCTACGTAGGATAGAATCATTTAAAGACATCAATAGCTCTCCTTGTATTTTAGTTTTAGACGACTTTAGGATACACCGAGCTATTGGTGTTTTTTATTGTTGTTTTGAGAATGATTGATAAATGTAAAAAAAGCGTTGGTGATTAATCACCAACGCCAAAAAGAATAGAACCCTTTTTTTGCGTAGTCGGCGGTAATATACGAGTAAAGGGAGGTGATGATGGTGGTTAGTCTGGAACAAAAGCAAGCTGAACAAGTTGTCCAGACTGTTGGGAGCGCGACAAATATTAAACGGGTAATCCATTGTGTGACACGATTGCGCTTTTATTTAGTTGATCCCTGCAAGGTTGATTCGCCACAGTTGGTTGCAATTGATGGCGTGGCTGGAGAGGCCTTTAACGCGCTCCTTGGCCAATATCAAGTTGTGATTGGCCCTGGTGTCCATGAGGTGTATGAAATGGTGGAGAACGTCTTACAAGATGCGACGCGTGAGTCTGATGCGCAACCAAGCACAATGGGGGCTTGGCAACGGCATCAAGCAGTGGCTGCAAGGCATAAAAAAAACCACTAGGACGAATCCTAGTAGTCTTTCTTAATTACTTAGGTGCAACAACTTGCTTGCCCTTGTATGAACCATCAGCGGCCACGTGGTGGTTACGTACGTAAACACCGTTTTCGTTCATGTGGATAGCAGGCGTCTTAAGTCCGCCTTGACCACCGCGACGTGAGCGCTTTGCGTTCTTTGAAGTCTTACGTGCAGGAACTGCCATATTTTTATCCTCCCTTACACCGCCGTGTCAGAAAAGAAAGGCAGTGTTTAATAATCGATTATTTTTTCAACTGTTCTAAATTACATTATTTTTTGATAGTTGTCAAGTGATGGGCGCTTTTTTCCTGTTTTGGGTATGCCGATTGAACGTTGATATCACGGGCTTTCGTTGTTTACAAAATATATGTAAAGTAAGATAATTAAACGTACCAAAAAACAAGGAGGCATATTTACTGATGGCAAAAGATTCAGTAAAGGATCCGTCAGTTTCAGACGCACAAGCGACTGATGGTCCAAGTTTGGCGGAAATCAACAGCACAGTGGAAGTTCCACAAGGCGGCGGATTTTTGCGGAAGTTGATGGCGTGGAGTGGACCAGGGGCATTGGTTGCTGTTGGTTACATGGACCCAGGTAACTGGATTACGTCAATTGTCGGTGGGGCACAGTATCGATATCTATTGATTTCTGTGATCTTAGTATCTAGTTTAATTGCGATGTTGTTGCAATATATGGCGGCTAAACTAGGGATTGTGGCTCAGAAAGATCTGGCCCAAATGACGCGTGATTCCACGAATAAATGGATTGGGTACATTCTTTGGTTCATGACGGAATTGGCGATTATGGCAACGGAAATGGCCGAAGTTATCGGTGCGGCGATTGCCATCCACTTGCTGTTCGGCCTGCCACTTTTGTGGGGTGTAATTATCACAGCGCTGGATGTTTTGCTACTCTTGCTCCTGATGAAGCTCGGGTTCCGTAAGATTGAAGGTATTGTCTTAACGTTGATTATCGTGATTCTGCTTGTGTTCCTATATATGGCGTTTCTAGCAAAGCCAGATATGGGTCAGGTGGCTGTCAACTTGGTGCCACACCATGATATTTTGAAGCATGGTCAATTGATGTTGGCGTTAGGGATTGTGGGTGCGACGGTTATGCCGCACAACTTGTATCTACACTCATCGATTTCGCAGACGCGAAAGGTTGATCGGAGCGAGAAGAAGAACATTGCCGAAGCAATTCGTTTCACAACTTGGGACTCAAACATTCAACTAACGGGTGCGTTTGTTGTTAACTCGCTATTATTGATTGTTGGTGCAGCATTGTTCTTCGGTCACGGGTCAGAGCTTGAAGCCTTTGGTGATTTGTTTAATGCCCTTAACGATAAAGAAATTGTTGGTGCAATTGCTAGCCCTGTCTTGAGCATGCTGTTCGCTATTGCGTTGTTGGCGTCAGGTCAAAACTCAACAATTACTGGTACCCTGACTGGTCAAATTATCATGGAGGGGTATACTCACTGGCGGATGCCAATGTGGCTACAACGAATTTTGACACGTGGTATTGCGTTGATTCCAATTGTGATTTTTGCCATTATCTTCGGTGCAACTGAAGGGGCCTTAGATCGTCTTTTGGTTTACTCACAAGTGTTCTTGTCAGTGGCTTTGCCATTCTCAATGTTCCCATTGATTTACTTTACGTCATCGAAGAAGTTCATGGGTGAGTTTGTTAACCCACGATGGGCGACTGTTTTAGGGTATGCTGTGGCAGTTATCTTGACGGGATTGAATATTCAATTGATTGTTTCGACATTGGCACCATTGTTTAAGTAAAAAGGGGACGAGTTCATGGTAGAGGCAAAGCATTTTAAACGAGTGTTGGCAGCTGTTGACGATTCAAAGTTGGGTCAACTAGCGTTAGTTAACGCTATTCACCAAGCACAAGAAGATGATTCAGAACTGATCATTGTTTCTGTCTTTGAGGCCGAACAGATGAACGTCTTTGATTACTTTTCAAAGGAAAAGAATGCTGCAGCACGTGAGGACGTCGAAGAGGCGCTTAATCGTTACCGACAAACGGCGGTTGATGCGGGCGTTAGTCATGTTGACACAGTATTCGCTGAAGGCGAGCCAGGTGAGGTGATTGTTAAAGATGTCATTCCACCAGTCAAGCCGGATATGGTCGTGATTGGGTCACACTCACAACGAGGCGTGGAAAAGTACTTTGGCTCACAATCTAGTTATGTGGCAAATAATGCCCCTGTAACAGTCATGATTGTTCGCTGATTTTAAAGGTATATAAAAGCACTTTAACTGAATTGTTAAGGTGCTTTTTTGGTATTTTGACGGTCTTAATTAGGTTCCTTTTCCGGCTGACAAGGCTTGTGGTTTACTGTACAATGGTTAGCGTTATATAACTTTGGGATATTTTGTGGAGGGTAATGATGGAACTGTTAAGTCAGTATATCGATGCGTATTTATCAACGCTGAAGTATTTAGACGAAGTTGTTTCGGAGCCGGCAGCTGATTATGGGTTGTCGTTCGAACAATATTTGATTATGCATAGCATCGCTGATCAGGATGGGCTAACGCTAACTGATGTCGTTGAACGACGACATGTTACGCGGGCAGCCGTATCACGTCAAATTAAGATGCTGTTGAAGAAGGAATTCATTTATCAAGAGGCTGATGAAATGGATCGGCGCCGCATGCTGCTACATTTGACTGAAGCTGGCGCGGATGTTGAACAAATTGTGACGAAGCGCGTCGAAAATCGCTTTGATGGTTGGGTGGAATCTTTTGGGGAAGATAAAGCACACAAAGTGTTGGCGTTTATCCGTCAGTTTGACGATAAGGTCGTTTCAAAGACGAAGGCGAAAGTAAAAGCGCGAAACTTAGAGTAATAGCATGAGATGCCGGACAGATCAGAGGGGGATTTGTCCGGCTTTTTTATAAAAAGGGATGATTTTACATCATTTTTGGTACTTTTCGTTGTTTAACTAAGTATTGCAGTCAGATAGTAAGTGTTCAGAGATGAACCGTGGTTTCTCTCTCTATTAGGTCACGTAGAACTCTTTTCTCTTTATCTTAATTTACGTTAAGAAAAAAACAGTAGCCTCTCACCACTGAAATTAAATGCTACGCGGATATGCGGGACTTTTGGTTATTATTGAGGCTTGAATTCGTTTGCTGGTTGTTGTATCATATAGAAGTTGATTTTTGGGCATTAGCCAAGCGGTAAGGCAACGGTTTCTGGTACCGTCATGCACTGGTTCGAATCCAGTATGCCCAGTTAGAGAGATTGAGGAACCTTGATATATGGGCGTTTGAGCTTGATATATCAAGGTTTTTTCTTAAAAGTACACCACTTGGTACACCATTAGATTGTATTAGATTTCATAGAGTTTTAACCGCTGGTGTACTTGCCGGTGTACCGAGCGGTGTACTGAACTCAAAATAATAAACGCCCTTGTACAAAGCCGTAGCAGACTGTATAAGGGCGTTTTGTGTTGTTGTTAGAAGTTTACCAATGATGTGAATGTTTCTGCCGTGTTGGCGCGCATTTCATCCGTGACGGACGCATAGATGTTAAGTGTGGTCTGAATATCATCATGGCCCACTTGTGCTTGCAGCGTCTTAATATCCATGCCAGCTTGAACCGCTAACGTGATGTACGTGTGGCGTAGACCGTGGATGTTGATAGGTGGCACGTCAGTTCCCTTGATTGCAGCTAACAGCCATGACCGCGGCTGATTGGCGCTGATACGACCAGTTAGTCGCAGATTAGACCAAACCACGTCAGCCGTCTTTCCTTGTTTCATAAGGTGACGCCCTTGGATAGCACGCCATTGTTTGAGATAGCCAGCAGTCCGAAGATCTAACTTTACAGTGCGCTTGCCGGCCTCTGTCTTGGGTCTATCAATAACCACACCCTGACCAGTAACCTCACTCATAGTCTTATTGACATCAATATAAGGGTTGGCACCGTCTAAGTGGACATCTGACCATGTAATAGCCCTAAGTTCACCGTTACGCATACCAGTCCATGCCAGAGTTCGCAGATAAGCCAGTTTGTGCATTGATTCAAGGTTATCGTATTTATCCTGTACAGCTGACCAGAACGCAGCTAACTGTTTGCGGTCATAGAAGTCCACACGGTCAGTGTAAACGGGCTTAGCCTTAGCCTTGGGATATAACACCGTGTCAAACGGGTTGCTGTCCATTAGTTCCAAAGACACCGCCATAGCCAGCATTTTCTTGAAGTAGTTTACTTGTCGCTTGTAGGTAGTGTTATTCTTGGCCATTGCATTAACCCAGCGCTGAATGTCACGTTTCTTGATGTCTTTAATTTTCACACCGTCAAACCATGCTGACGTTAGTATGTGATGTTCAAACAGTTTCTGTACCTTGGCATATGATACCGGCTTTACTGACCGCTTGTAGTCATCAAACCACTGGTTAAATAGTTGGTTGGTTGTCATGTTGACGTTGACCGTTTCAAACTGACCATTATCAATAGCAACCTTTACCTGACGTTCAAACTGACTAGCCAGTGTCTTAGTTGGGAAGTGTCCTTTCTTTTCATGACGCTTGCCAAGGCTGTCACGGTATGACACACGGACGAACCAAGTGCCATTAGATTCTTTCTTAATACTCATGTTTAATACCTTTACCTAACGAGCGCCCAACTCTTCTATGTATCGGCTGTCCAATGAGTGTATATGTTCTTGAAAGTTTTTTATAGATGTTCTAAAAAAGTGTAGAAAATGTAGAAAAACACTGTAAACCCTTGATACCACTGGTTTTGTTCTTCTACATAGGGTGTAGTAAAAGTGTAGATATTTCTACATAAATAGGGGATGTCACACTGGTTAGATGTCATCATGGTCAGAGTTCATCCCTAATCAGTGGTTAGATCTAGCCGTGTTAAAATAAAAGTAACAATTAAATAAACGCAGTAGTGTGTGTATCAGACGTCATCCGATTGGTTGGCGTCTTTTTTTGTGCCGTTTACCCATTCTGACCATTCTTGCCTGTCGTAACCCTTGTAGTCCAAGTGACGCCGTACTTTTACCATGTCTTTTAGTTCATTAAGTGTTTGATGATTACCATGGATAGATTCAAACGTCAGATACCTAAATAGACTTTTAATGTAGTTATAGATGTCATCTTTATCGACGTCATTTAAGTCATCTACTGTTGCTTGTTGCTCGTTGTTCAGCAGAAACGCGCTAAGTACGTCATACCTATCAGCGCCTTTTTTAATTTCTGAATCAATAATACGTGCAAAAGCGGCAGACCAATCGCTGTCTGAAGTTGAAGATTCAAAAGCGTTCGTTTGGTCGTCATTTGTAATACCTTGAAGATAGGCGGTAGGGACACCCCAGTGATTGGCTAATTTTACCCATGTTTCTAGTTTTGGTTCACGCTTTCCGTTTTCATAGTTGGCAATAGTACCGTTGGATAGACCAACAGCGTCAGCAACTTGTTGAAGTGTTTCTTTTCGTTCTTTTCGAACTTGTTTTATACGGTTTTTCATGACTAACCCTTTCTTTGCTTATAGGAAAATTAAAACACACATTTCTGTCACTTTGCAAGAAAGACTATTGACATTTTTCTGTCGAGACGACAGAATATAAACATGCAAGTTTCATTCATTTTGACAGAAAGGCGGTGGCTTTATGAAAGCGACTATTAGTAAAGACCAACAGATTGCCTTGTTACGAAAGCAAGGACAAGAGCGTTTGAATCGTACAGAGTTATCTGATGTGCTTGGTTTATCACGGGAGACGGTTAGAACGGTACTAGATTCAGAAACGCCGCTAACGGTTAGTGCTAAGACATTTACCGCTGTGAACGATTGGCTGATTTCAGAACTAGCCAAATGACAGCAAAAAATAAGCCCAGCGGTGGCACCCGTTGGACTAATGGTTATTCAGTTGCCCCGCATTGGGGTCTTTAAATTAACAGGAGAATTATAACATGACTGATTCAGAAGTTTATCTATTAGAGATGATTGGCTTGATTGCTGGTGTACTAGTTGCTTACAAGATCTACGAACTGATTGATGACATCCGACTTGGTGCGATTGTCTTTGAGTAGTGGTTAGCTGTCACGGTGGCATGACGTTAAACCGCCACTGATAACAGATGTACGCCACGATTGGCGGAAGGAGTTTTGATTATGGATAAGCGTAACAAGTACACGGGCAAGTTTGAGACCCAAAAGAATGCTGATTTTATTGAAGCGGTTACTGAATCACCCAAGCAGTGGCAGACAGTGGTTGATACGGTGCGTAGTGCATTGGATAACGCGCGCTATGAGCCTAACGTGATTAGAGAAGGTGAAAATTGGCGTAAGCAAACCATTTTGTCAGTGATTAGCTTACTAGCTGAATCATTACCGATTGCTGAACTGTTGGACAGTATGGAATACGGTGACATCTTAATGCAGCAGGGCAAAGTTACCCATGCTAACCATGATACTTACTTAGATAACATCATGGATAAGTACGTGACGCCTAGTGACAAGCTATTAGCAGTTAAGGCGGCACTATTGTACATCAACAAAAATACTGACATCACAGCGTTAGAAGCTGGGTTGAATTGATTTCAAGGGGTAGCGCAATTTTGAGCCACCCCATACATACACAACAAACTAATTAAAGGACAACTTTATTAGTTATTACCGTGGTCAGACTTGGTATGTGGTGCTGACCGACACACAGGCTGGGGTACAAGTTTAAACCCGTCGCCACCCAGCCCATGTGATACATATGACCCAAGTAAGTCACTAAACTACTTAATTTAATACCTGAATCATAGTGTCAGTTTGTTTTGCCGGCTAACTGATTGCTAGATAGACGAGCGCCCAACTCACAGCGCAAACAAAAAGCCCCGTTAGCCTTTACCTTGGACAGTAACTAACGAAGCCCCCAGACACTACGATTCAAAAGAAAGGAAGTGTTTTTTTTAATGGATAACCCTATTGTAGCAGATGACAAGCTGATTACCGTTTTAAAGCAGGCGGTGATTGAATCGCTTGATACATTTCAGCCTAGTCCATGGATGACGCAAAAAGAAGCGAGCGCCTATGTTCACATGAATTACAAGACGTTTAAGAAACTAGCTGACCAAGGTGTGTTTAAGGCACACAGTGGGGCTAAGTACGGTATTGCGTTTGAACGATACAACCGAGATGAGTTAGATCTAGCAGTGAAAGGACTGTAATTTATGGAGCAAACAACTTTAATGACACTAGATGATGACACAGTGGTCAGCATGATTGCAGCGCTTGAACGCGGGACGGTCAGTAACCCAGTTGGTTGGGTATCACTTGGTACATATGCCGGTTTGATGTTGGCAGAAAGTGAGACAGAGCAACGTAAGGCTGTGATTACAGCGGTAAATGACCTTATTGACCTTGGTGTACCAGTTGGCTATGCCGTGGGTGTTGGTTATCGGTTCTTTTTAATCAGGACACCGAGTGACTTACAGATGTCAGCTAACAGGTATGACCAACGACTGACAGCGATTGATTGCTTAGGTTGGTATGACAAAGTAAAAAGCCGGCTACATAGCATGTAACCGACTTACTAAGTCCACTGGTTGAAAGTTTGGCGACCCAAGACCGGTGCGACATCCCCAAATAGAAAGGACTATTTAAGTATGAGTGATTTAGATAACAGTAGCAAGCAATTAGAAGCTGGTTTCTTAGCTGGTATCAAGGTGGCTAGTCAAACAGTGAGCCACAGTGAACTTAGCAAGCAAGCCAAGCTGTACGTGTTGCGTTTGATGTTGGATGTTTTAAAGGAGATGTACTAATGACTTTATATGAATTGTTAAATGACGCAGAAATACGTTCCGCAGCGATTGCTAGTGTCGCTACTTTAATCGTAAATGAGACACAAGACGAAGTGCATTATCTTGGTGAACACCCAACGAAGTCACAGATTGAACAAGCTAACGAGATTATCAAATCGTATGACCGTATTAGCAAGGTAGCGCTGATGTTTATGAGAGCAGCAGATGACTTACAGGAGCGTGTATCAGAAGCGGCTATGATGACGTTGCCAACTAAGGAGTAGTCACTATGATCTACGAGCAAAAAGGGCTGAATAAGAAAGAATACACGCCGGTGTTTGGGGATGAAGATGATTTTTCTCACTTGGCTGGGAACGTAGCAAGCCCTAAGACAACGGCATACCGACACACAGAGCAACAGTTGGCTAGTTTTAAACAGGTGAACGCCCCTTATGTTCTTTACGGGACACTTGCTAATGACAATATGGAGCGCGCTAAAAATGAAGTGCTAGAACGTAGCGTGATGTTTATTGATGTTGATGATAGTGGTACCTATGAAGATGTAGCTAACCACTTGGCTAGTTTCTTGAACGCTATGAGCGCTAATCATGTCATCTATCCGACTATTAGCAACGGTATCAAGGACGGGACAAGGTTGCGTGCTGGTATTCAGTTAGATAAACCACTGAATCAAGACGACTATATCAAGGCTTGGTTAGTGGTTATTGGACAGACACACATTAAGGCTGACAGGCGTGGCGCTGAAAGTAATTTTTCACAGTTACAGGGTATTTATGTACCGACTGACCAGAACGCTGCTAACACGCCAATTATTGAGACTGACGGGGTTGGGCTGAACACAGACGCGCTGATTGAGTTGTTTAACAATAACCCTAACAAGTACCAGCCACTGGATAAACAAGCACATAGTCAGACACCTGTTGATATTAGTAACACCCCAAAGTATGCACTTGTTGCTAGAAAGATGTTACTAGCCATGTTTGACCCAGAGAACAGGTACCAAGCATTTGGTGGTTGGGATAACATGCTGACAGACGTAGGTGGTTGGGTGTACCGGCAGACACACGGTGACATCAAACTGACTGGTGATATTGTCGCAACTGTAAACGCATTGGGGAGTGACCCGATTGACCCAGATGAGCTAAAAGCAAAGTTCAAAAGTTGGGTGAATCGTTGGACGTATTGAGTAGATTGGAGATGAAAGAATGGAAACATTGTTAGATGACGAAGAAACCACTAAACTAGCTGACCAAGTGGCTAAACATGATACTAGCAAGCAAACGGAAGCGGAACGCCTTGCTGATTACATGACATTGCGCCGTTGGTGGCAGACGAAGGGTAAACGTATTGATGACGACACCGCCACTTATAACGGTATGCCATTTGACCCTGAACGTTCTTATACGTGGGAAGAGATGACGGCAGATGTGAAGTTACGGCTTAATGAGAGGTCACCCCATTGGTTAGTGCATGATATTGATAAGTCAGGTAAGTTATCTGTTTGGGTACCGGACATTAACTTGTTTGTGGATGACATCAAAGAGCGCCGCCATATTATCGTTGTGAATGACACACACCCAGACGGGCTATATTGGAACGGTAAATACTGGGATAAGTTCACCAAGCAACAACCGCTATTAAAGGTCATTAAAGGCGATTCGATTAAGTTGCTGAATAAGTACCGTGTGTTTGATAAAGTTTCTAGGCAGAAGCGCAGTGACATGATTGAATTGGCGCAAACGTTGATACCAGAGCCGAGTTATCAAGTGTTTAACAGCGAAGATCTAGTGAGTTTTAAGAACGGTACGCTGGACTTAAAAACAATGCAATTACATGAGTACCGTGAAGAAGATTATCTGACATCATTGTTACCGGCTAAGATTATTGAAAGTAATGACGGTGGGCTGGTTGCTGAATACGCGCGTTATTTGCTTGGGGATGACGCCCAGACACTTATTGAGTGGTTTGGGTACATGTTCTTTTTGAATGATGACAGCTTGCAGAATATTGTCTTTATCCAAGGACAAGGTGGTAACGGTAAAAGTACGCTATTAAAGGTATTGCTAAGCGCATTCGGTATTGAGCGATTTGGTGGATCTATCAGTTTCTCACAGCTTGCTGATAAGAATGATAGTTCACGGTACATGGAGCAGTTGGCTGGTATGTACGCCAATATCCTGACTGAATCAGACGCTACTATTTCAAGTAGAGGCTTGGACATTCTTAAAAAAATTGCGTCAGGAGACCCACTGACAGCAAACCCCAAAGGACGAGATACGTATAGTTTTAAGGTACATGCCAAGTTTTTGATTTCAGCTAATTTCAATTTACCGACATTTCCAGACCAGAAAGAATACAGTCGCCGATTGGTGTTGTTGAGTGCTGGTGCTAAGCCTATTACTGATATGGATGACGCAGAACGTGAAGCGTACATGTCTAAGTATCATGAAGATAAGTTAGTAGCAGAGTTACCCAAGTTCATCTATTACGCCATTACACAGGCTAAGCAAGCCATTGAGCGCCGTAAGCTGACCATTACAGACGCAGCTAAGCAACGAACGGCAGACTGGTTAACTAGTGATGATCTACTAAGCCAGTTCATGAAGGAGTATTTTGTGGACACCCAAGGTACTAATGGTGTTACGGTTAAATACGCTCACGACATGTTTAAAGCGTTTTTGATGAGTGAAGGTATACCAGCCAACAAGGTTATTGGTGTATCAGAGTTTCGCAAGTCGCTAGTTAGTCATAATATTACATATACCAAGACAGCAGCACCGGCTAATAAGGCAGACGCTGAACTAGTTGATGATTATGCCAAGCCGTCACGTAACCGAATCAAGGGCAAAGGTATCAAGACTAATGACCAGCAGGTGATGACAAAGCCAGATGATATTTATAAGCAGTGGGAGCTGTCAAATTGATTATTTTAGGGCGGTTGACTTAGGTTAGCCGCTTTTTTTGTAGAGATTTTGTAGACTTCTACACTCTTACCTACACCCTGTGTAGAGGGTTTTTACCAGTCATACCAAGGGCTACCGGTATTTTTCTACACTTTATACACTTTTTTAGAAGTAGCGCGCGTAAATACCACGCAGGGTGTTGGTCAGTTTTCCCCACGAGTGGACAATTTGGAGTTATTGAACACGTTGTACAATAATATAGATATAGTTTGCAGACGTGAAAAAATGAGGTGAGTATATGGCAAAGCTGGTTGAAACGGTAGATAACGCAGCAACTGCAAAAGAGGTTAGAAACTTTTTAAAGTCGGAAGCAATTAGAATTTTGTTTATTTCCCAGTTTGATGTTTATCACGCAGACCCCGAAATACTTAATAAAGTTCCAATGACGGGGAGATCATCAACTGATGATGTGGTTGGATATGCAAACAGCTTAATAGAAGCCCTTATGAGTTTAGACAAGCTAAAGCGTGTGTTGATATGGCGGAAATACATTTTAAAAGAAACACACGGAGCAATTAGCTGTGATACTCATCTTTCATCTAGGCGATCACAGGAAATAATGCAAGAGGGGTTGATAGAGTTTGCCATATCTTTTCGTGAGACGTATGACTTTATCGTGACACCGGAGGGCTGAATAATGGCTGATAAGTACGATAAGTTACTGACTGACTATTTCAACGGCACGCTAGATAAGCATGTAGCGAGCTATGAAGTATCAGATTGGTTTTTAGAAGAGCATAGGGCCGAATATGAGGATATGAGGCGGGTGAGGTCGACTATTGATGATGTGGTGCATGATACGCTCAAACCCTTCTATCAGAATGTACTTAAAGCTAAGTATGGCGATAGAATGACGTTTGATGAGTTACAGACCATGTTTGATAGAACGCCAACAGCAATAAACAAACAGAAGTACAGAGTGAAGCGAAAACTAAAAGAAGCCGGCCTGTAATTACTGCTTTCTGCTACATAGAAAATCACCACAAGATTACAACAAGATTTAGGGATATTTGGCAGGGTGATAAAGCCGCTATTAACGTTGATATGCCGGCGGTTGCGACTGGTTTACTATCCATAAAACGGAACTATGAGTGAGCCGAGGTTTTTAACATTTTTGGGGGATGAATTATGTATGATTTGTGTAAGGCTGTGAGAAGTCCGTGACGACGTTTTTTTGCCGCGATAAATTCTGCATGCTAAATCTGAAAATCGGTTATACTCCCGCCCGTGTCGCTTAGGAAGTAACCGAATATCAAATAGTGCCGTCTCTTCAACGCGCTGTAGTTATTATTATTTTTTGGATTGAACGGTACGGCACTGTCAGCAAGTTCATCCCCAATTAGGTACAAAAAAACTGACCACCTAACAATTAGCTAAGTGGTCAGACATGAAGAGTTGAGCGTTCAATTTTTAGTTTTTTTGATGTGCCGGTGTACTTGCCGGTGTACTCATGAGATTTCCCGTTACTCAAAAGCCTATTACACAGGCGTTTTTAGACTATTTGGTTGAGACCCAGTATGCCCAGTGATAACGGAAAGACGTTTCTGATTTTTCGGGAGCGCCTTTTTATTTTGCACTCATTTGTGAATAAATGTTTCACAAATGGAAGAGTCGGCTAATTTGTACCACACACGTTGCGAAATGTCGCCGTTCAAACGTTGTACAGATATTCACATTGTAAGTGAATTATGCTAAACTATAAAAGATTTGAAACTTATATTGAGTAATTGTGGAGGAATATAATCATGGCACAACACCACCAAAAGGTTGTTCTTGTCGGAGACGGTGCGGTTGGTTCATCATACGCATTCGCATTGATGCAACAAGGTATCGCCGAAGAATTGGTAATCGTTGATATTATGAAGGAGCGCACGGAAGGTGACGCTTTGGACTTGGAGGACGCAGCTCCTTGGACGTTTAACAAGAACGTCTACTCAGGTTCATATGACGATGCCAAGGACGCCGACTTGGTTGTTATCACGGCCGGAGCCCCACAAAAGCCAGGTGAGACGCGTTTGGACTTGGTTGACAAGAACTTGAAGATTATCAAGGCAATTGTGTCACCAATCGTTGAATCAGGATTTAACGGTATCTTTTTGGTTGCTGCTAACCCAGTTGATATTTTGACAATGGCTGTACAAAAGTTCTCAGGCTTCCCAAAGAACCGCGTCTTTGGATCGGGTACGTCATTGGACACGGCCCGCTTGCGCATGGCTTTGGCAAAGAAGTTCAATGTCTCACCTGAGGCAGTTGATGCGTACATTTTGGGTGAGCACGGTGATTCAGAGTTCGCCAACTTTGATGAAGCTTTGATTGGTGGCCGTCCATTGAAGTTGTGGGCTGCTGAAGCTGGCATCTCGGACACTGATTTGGATCAAATCTTGTACGATACAGCGCACAAGGCATACGAAATCATCAACCGTAAGGGCGCAACGTTCTACGGTATCGGAACGTCATTGGCCCGTATTACACGAGCAATCTTCCGTGATGAAAAGATGGTCTTACCAGTCGGTGCCTGGATGGAAGGCCAATACGGTTTGAACGATATATACATCGGAACACCTGCTGTTATCGGTGCTAATGGGGTCGAAGCTGTTATTGAAGCAACGTTGTCTGAAGAAGAGGCTGCTAAGATGGCTGCCTCAGCTAAGACTTTGAAGGAAGTTGCTGAAGGTGGGTTCGCCCGTTTGGACGCCTAAGTAAATATTAACACTTAAGAAAGACGCGACTATTCAATATGAGTAGTCGCGTCTTTTGTCGAAAATTCACAAACTGTCCAATTTTAAAACCCACATCTCTAAAGCGGTAGGGTTAGTTCATAATGCTGTTTTTCACAAGAAGGTTTGCGGCTACTCATTTTTACAAAGAAAGCGTACAATGAAATTTATTAATATTATTACGCAATTATTTAAAGAGGTATTAAACTCATGGCTGAGATGAAAAAGTATGGTGCCGACCTAGTTGTTGACAGCTTGAACAATCATGGCGTTGATTTGGTATTCGGGATTCCCGGTGCTAAAATTGACCGTTTGTTTGAAACGTTGGAACACCCAGCAGAAGGTGCTGTATCACCTAAGTTGGTTGTTACGCGTCACGAACAAAACGCTGCCTTTATGGCACAAGGATTTGCTCGCATTACAGGAAAGACGGGAGTTGTGATTGCAACGTCAGGACCTGGTGTTGGTAACTTGGCTTCAGGTTTGATGACGGCAAGCGCTGAAAACGATCCAGTATTGGCCATTGGCGGACAAGTACCTCGTAAGGACTTGTACCGTTTGACACACCAAAGCACGCCATCAGCTGCTTTGTTTGAGCCAATCACGAATTACTCAGTTGAAATCCAAGATCCAAACAACATTTCAGAAATATTGTCAAACGCGATTGCACAAGCCAATGGGCCTAAGCCTGGCGCTGCTTTTGTTTCTTTGCCACAAGATGTTGACGATGCATTTGTTGAAGCTAATGCATTGCCACGTGTTGAGCCAGCTCGTATGGGTTCAGCCTCATTGACTGACATTACTTGGTTGGCTGAACAAGTTAAGCAAGCTGAAATGCCGGTTATCTTGGTCGGTGCACGTGGATCAGACGACGCAACTACGGAAGCATTGCACCAATTGTTGACGCAAACGACGTTACCAGTAGTTGAAACGTACCAAGGTGCTGGGGTTATCTCACGTGATTTGGAAGAAAAGACCTTCTTCGGACGTATCGGTTTCTTCCGTAATCAAGTGGGTGACCAATTGTTGGCGCAATCTGATTTTGTAATCACGGTCGGTTACGATGCAATTGAATATGAGCCACGTAACTGGAACAAGAAAGCTGATTTGCGTATTGTTGCTTTGGATACGGCTGCTGTTCAAATTGACAACAACTTCACGCCAGAGCGTCAATTGATTGGTACGTTGGCTGACACGTTGGCCTTCTTGAAGGAAAAGGTTGATGGTTACGAGTTGCCGGTCGCTTCACAAAACAAGTTGGCAGAGTTGAAGGCCGCTTTGCGTGCAGCTGATGAGCCTAAGTACACGCCAGCTGATGCTGGTTTGAACCACCCATTGAACGTTATCAAGTCGTTGCAAAACCACATGACAGATGACATGACATTGACGTCAGATATCGGTTCACACTACTTGTGGTTGGGTCGTCACTTTAAGTCATACGTACCACGCCACTTTTTGATTTCAAATGGTATGCAAACGTTGGGTGTTGGGTTGCCATGGGCTATGGTTGCAGCGATGGTGCGTCCAAACGCCAAGGCAGTTTCAGTATCAGGTGACGGTGGCTTCTTCTTCTCAGGTGTTGAATTGGCAACGGCTGTTCAAATGAAGTTGAATACTGTACACATTGTTTGGCAAGATAACCACCACTATGACATGGTTAAGTTCCAAGAAGAAATGAAGTACGATGGTAAGTCAGCTGGTGTTAAGATCGCTGATATTGATATCGTGAAGTTTGCTGAAGCAGCTGGTGCCAAGGGATTGCGCGTTGATACTCCAGACCAATTGGATGCCATCTTGGACGAAGCATTTGCGACTGAAGGTCCAGTTGTTGTTGAAGTACCGGTAGACTACTCACACAACTTCGAATTGATGTCACAATTGATCGAATCAGAAATCTAATGATGAGGGGGTGTCCGGTCATGGACGCCCCTTTTTTGTAAAAAATAGGAGGAATCGAATAATGGCAACGGTTTATCAGCACAGTACGTTAGCTGCATTAATGGCAGGATTGTTGGGGGGTACAATCACTGTCGGCGAACTGAAGGAACATGGCGATACGGGTATAGGTACGTTGCACGGTGTCGACGGGGAAGTCATCATTTTGAATGGTGAAGTTTATCAAGCTGAGTCTTCAGGGAAAGTTAATCATATTACGGACATGTCGACTTTGGTGCCTTTTGCGACGGTACACCAGGCGCACGGGCCTGAGTCAAAAGCGATTACCTTGAAAGATGTTACGTTGAGCAATGTTGACGTCATTAATGAATACAACTTGTACAACAATTTTTCAGGAATCGGCTTGCGTGGGGAGTTTTCACACATCAAGGTGCGTATTGCGCCAAAGGCATCTGAACCGTTTCCCTCATTGCTTGAGATTGCTAAGCAACAACCAGTTTTTGAACGTGAAAATGTTTCGGGTACGCTTGTTGGTTATTACTCACCTGAGCTATACCATGGTGTGGTAGTGGCCGGTTGGCACGTTCACTTTATTAGTGATGATCGTCAATTTGCGGGCCACGTCTTAGAGTTCCAAGCACCTGAGTTAACGGGTTCGATGGTGGCGTTCTCTGACTATCAATTGCATTTGCCAATTGAAAATACTGCTTTCCGAGAACACCATCTCGATATGAATGGTATTCGTGAAGGAGTTACTGCAGCTGAAGGGAACACAAACGATTAAGAAAATGATGGCAGACACAATTGTCTGCCATTTTTTTGTTAAAGGCGGTACAATAACTGAGTAAGAAAAGTAGAGGTAAAGAAAGATGAGCGAATTTATGCAAGCAGTTGTGACCACTTCAAATGAGGCACAACCACTCGAGGTAATGACGATTCCTGTGCCAGTTGTTTCAGATGACGATGTGCTTGTTCGTGTGAAAGCTGTGGCGGTTAATCCAGTTGACGGTAAGCAACGTCAAGCGGCGGTTGCAAATAAGTCATCCCATGTTTTAGGTTTCGATGCGACTGGTGAGGTTGTTGCAGTCGGCGCCAAGGTGACGGATTTCAAGTTAGGTGATAATGTGTTCTACGCTGGTCAGTTGGGACGTTTAGGTGCAAATGCAGAGTTACAAGCGGTCAATGCGGCATTGGTAGCTAAGGCGCCGACAACGTTATCACACGCTGAAGCGGCCGCACTACCCCTGACTTTTTTAACAGCATATGAGTTACTAGTAGATAAGTTTGGCCTGACGGTTGCTGAAAATAGTGCAAAAGGTCAAACAATTCTCATTATTAACGGTGCTGGTGGTGTTGGTTCAATCATGATTCAGTTAGCTAAGTGGATGGGGATGACAGTCATTGCGACGGCTTCACGGCAAGAAACAAGCGACTGGGTAACCAAGCTAGGCGCTGATCATGTGGTTAACCACCGACGTGATTATGTGGCGGATATGCACAGCTTGGGCTTCGATTTAGTACCGTACATTGCAATTTTGCATGCCCCGGAAGCTCACTTTGAACAAGCGGCAGCTTTGGTTGGACCGTTTGGTCACATTGGAGCCATTGTTGAGTCGGTGGAACCTTTGCCAGTTGGGTTAATCAAAAATAAGGCAGCATCCCTTGATTGGGAATTTATGTTTGTCAAGGCTAATTATGGGGTCAACATGGCGACGCAGGGTCGTGCCTTAGCTTTGGCAGCGACGTTAGCAGATCAGGGTGTTTTACGGACAACTTTGACGGAGACGATGACTGGCATGACAGCTGAAACGATTCTGGCCGCGCAAGAAAAAGTGGCTGCTGGCAAAGTTAATGGCAAACTCGCGATTGAATTTTAAATAAAATTTGAAAAGCGACCGCTTCTTTGTGACTTTGGTCGCTTTTTTGATTTGGCGAGCAAAAAAAATGATAATTCGACAACGTGTCACACCTGATTGTTATGTCCAGACTGGCTTGACGTCGTACTCGTGGGAGGATGTAACACCATTTGAATTTTGAAAACACTTGTGAAAAAGATTTAGCGACCGTGAAATTCGCGCGAAAAATATGGTAATATTTACGCAGAACATGACTTTGTAATAGTAATGCAAACTTTGTCATTGTAAACTAATGAATTGTGACTTGAAGTGCAAATTATTTCGCGTAAAATAAACAACGTACAATCAATAAAGATAATAAAGAAAAGATTAAGAATTGGTTGGTTCTTGCGTTTAATAAATCTATATTGGATAGGGGAATATCATAAACATGAATGTATCTGTTAAAAATACGTTATTGGCAGCTGCGGGAACTGTTGCTGCGTTGACTGGATCATCTGTTGTTGCGTCAGCGGATTCTGTAACTGTTAAAGCCGGCGACACGTTGTACGCGATTGCAACAGCGCACAATACGACGGTGAATGCCTTGGCTTCAGCAAACGGATTGTCAAACATCAACATGATTTTTGTTGGGCAACAACTGCAATTGCCTGGTACATCAACTAACAACACTGCAGCAAACACAACGACGTCTGCTGGGGCTTCAAACGCAACGTACATGGTTAAGGCCGGTGATTCTTTGTGGGGTATTGCAAACAGCAACGGTATGACTTTGTCAGAATTGTTGTCATTGAATGGTTTGCAAGCAAGCTCATACATCTTCCCAGGTGATTCATTGAAGATTTCGGGTGCCGGCGCAGCGACTGTTACACCGTCAGCACCAGCTACAGACAATAGCCAATCTTCAGCAAATACTAACAATAACTGGGGCACTGTTGATAACGGCTACACAAACTCAAACAATACGGTGTCATCAACGA
The DNA here is from genome assembly GCF_004521965.1 of Weissella cibaria. Classification (GTDB taxonomy): domain Bacteria; phylum Bacillota; class Bacilli; order Lactobacillales; family Lactobacillaceae; genus Weissella; species Weissella cibaria_A. The sequence goes on from NZ_SDGK01000010.1 coordinate 41,975, forward strand.
ACACGTACCCATACGGACAATGCACGTGGTACGTTAAGGGTGATTTGAACTGGGTTGGAAATTACTGGGGTAACGCAGTAGACTGGGCTTCAACGGCTGTTGCAGCTGGTCACACTGTTAACTCAGTACCAACTGTTGGTTCAATTGCCTACTTTGCAGCTGGTGTTCAAGGCGCATCATCATACGGACACGTTGCGGTCGTTGAGTCAGTTAACGCTGATGGTACAGTGACGATTTCAGAAGCAAACTATGCAGGCATGTTGTATCACGAGCGTACAATTCCAACATCAGGTTTGTTGTTTATTCACCAATAAGAGAGATTTAATGAGAGCTCGCAAGCGTGGGCTCTTTTTTGTATAACGAGGAGAAAAGTGATGCCGTTTGAACTAACACCTGGCCGGATAATTCATACTGATGATGTTGGCCAGATTGACGCAGAAATGCGATTCGATGTTCCAAAAGGTGAGGCCCCTTTTGCCATTACCTTTGCCGAGTTTAACAATAAAATGGCGGGGGCCCGTGTGCAACGAGTGATGATGCAAATGATCATGGCAAGTCTGCGTGAAACTATCGGGCAAACATTACGCGGTGTACTTGGCCGGCCATATCAATCGCAAGGCAATACACCTGAAGAAGGGTTTGATGCCGGCGGATTGATTCAATATGTCTACAATCACGTATTTGGCGTTAGTTTTCCGCAAAACATTGCTAAGCAGTTCACTTTGGTTCAGCAAGTGACTTTAGCTGAAACGATGCCAGGGGATATCTTAGTTTGGGGAAGTTTAGCAGTACCCACGGCGGCCGGTGTTTACTTAGGTGGCGGGAAATATATCACGGTTGATATACTAAATGACGTGGTGCAAATCAAAGCGGTAACGCAGTCGTGGCTCCCTGATGTTATTGGTTCTCTGCGTTAATTTTCGGTACGGTCAAGTATAATTGTTTAAGAGGGGGTGACAATATGGAGTTTACATTTGAACCAGGACGTCTATATCATGAAACCGACGGACAAGTTGACGCAGAAATCCTATTTCCAGCCATTAACGATGGTCAAACGTGGTCGATTGACTACACCTTTGTGGACCCGGCGTTGCGGGGCAAAGGTATCGCAGGGCAGTTGTTAGCTGAAGTTGTTCGACGAGCCCAAGTTGACCACGTCACACTACGACCGGTTTGTTCATATGCTAGAATGGCGTTTTTTAAGAATCCCGAATATCAGGCTTTGCAGGCCAAAAGTTAAGAGTTAGTTGAAGCATTCCGAAAATAACCGGTGTGCTTTTTAATTTACGGCTTTTTTCGATATACTTAAAACATAACTAACTTTGGGGGATAATTATGAAACGTGGATTTGCAGTTGTTTCAAAATACGCAACGGCGGGGCTTAATCTTCCCCAACGAGCAACGAAAATGGCGGCTGGTTACGATTTTGAGGTCGCTGAGGACTTTACGCTTCCATCAATTTGGAAGCTCCCATTTATTAAGATTTTGGCGTCGCTATATATGAAGCGACAATTGACAGATCATGATTATGAAGAAGCGACATCAACATTGAAGCCCCTCTTAGTACCGACTGGTATTAAGGCATACATGGGTGAAAGTGAGTATTTAATGATTGCCAATCGGTCATCCAATCCGTTGAAGCGTGGGATGATCTTGCCAAATGGGGTCGGCATTATTGATGCGGACTATGTGGATAACGATAAGAATGAGGGTGAAATATTTATTCAGATGGTTAATTGGGGCATCCGAGATATGCATCTAAAAAAGGGTGAACGCATCGGTCAAGGAATTTTCATGCCGTTTTTGGTAACGGATGATGATGCAACACAAGAGAAGAATGACCGTACGGGGGGCTTTGGTAGTTCCGGCGTACATTAAGAGAGGTAAGAGAAATGGCAAGAACAAAAACCCAGTTTGTATGTTCTAACTGTGGGTATGTTTCACAACGTTACATGGGACGTTGCTCTAACTGTGGTGCCTGGGGAACGTTCGTTGAAGAAGTTATTCAACCAGAAAAGGCGGATCGAAAGTCACGGGTTAACCTGGCTGGACAAAATGCGAAGGTTGAGCGACTAGGCCAAGTTAGCATTGAGGAAACGCCACGTGTTGATACACAAATTGATGAATTTAACCGGGTGCTCGGTGGCGGAATCGTACCTGGGTCAATGGTTTTGATTGGTGGTGACCCAGGGATTGGAAAGTCAACGTTGCTACTGCAAGTATCAAGTCAGCTGGCCAATTCAGGCGGAACGATTTTGTACGTCGCTGGAGAAGAAAGTGCTTCACAGATTAAGCTACGAGCAGAACGTTTGGGAGTTCGCGGTGATGCGGATTTCTTCTTGTATCCAGAAACGGATATGAGCCAAATTCGCAAGGCTATCGATGAAACAAAGCCAGATTACGTCATTATCGACTCAATTCAAACCATGCAACAACCAGATGTTTCATCGGCCGTTGGATCAGTTGCACAAATTCGTGAAACAACTGCTGAATTGCTCCAAATCGCGAAGACAAATGGCATTACCATTTTTATCGTTGGTCACGTGACCAAAGATGGTACCATCGCCGGACCAAAGATTTTGGAACACATGGTGGATACGGTACTCTATTTTGAGGGTGATAACCAGCGAAGTTTCCGGTTGTTGCGAGCTGTTAAGAATCGATTTGGTTCCACAAATGAGTTAGGAGTCTTTGAAATGAACGAGGGTGGTTTGGCAGAAGTGACGAACCCATCTGGTCTATTCTTGGAAGACCGTCTCTCGGACGCAAGTGGTTCGGCAGTGGTCATTGCGATGGAAGGCTCTCGACCAATTTTGGTTGAAGTCCAGGCATTGGTGACGCCAACCGTCTTTGGTAATGCCCAACGCACTGCAGCCGGTATCGATCGCAATCGTATTTCATTGTTGATGGCCGTCCTAGAAAAGCGCGCAAACTTGTTGTTACAGAACCAGGATGCTTATGTGCGTGCAGCGGGTGGTGTGAAGTTGGACGAACCAGCTATCGATTTGGCTGTTGCGGTTGCAATTGCTTCGAGTTACCGGGATAAGGGGACACGAGCAACTGACGCATTCGTTGGCGAAATTGGTTTGACTGGTGAAATCCGGCGGGTGCCAAATGTGGTTGATCGCATTATTGAAGCGAAAAAACTTGGTTTCAAACGAGTATTTGTGCCACAGCACTCAATTGATACAATGAAGGATATACCAGGGATCCAAATTATCGGTGTGGCCACTTTAGCAGATGCTTTACGGTTGGCATTAGATTAATTTAAAGGGGAAACTATGCGTAGGCGAATAATTCAGGTAGCTTTCTTGGTTGCTGGAGGTGCGCTCGCGATAACAGTATTGCCAATCATTTGGCGCATTTTGGGTGAACATAATCAGATTTGGTTAAATAACCCAATTGTGAACTTCATTATTGGTGGCATATTGTTTTATATCTTGAGCATACCTTTATGGCGACCAATCGATCAGGGGATTAAGCGAATTGAAACGTATTTGAACCAGCAATCACCGCTCTTGTTGTTGATTGGTTCATTATCAACTTTGATTGGCTTGGTGATTGCGGTGGTTGTTACCGTACCGTTGCAGCGGGCGAATAATTTCTTTTTAAGTGCAGTTATTCCAGTTATCGTCATGGTGCTGTTGGGGTATTTGGGCTTCCGTTTGGGGACAACGCGGATTGATGAGTGGCGAAATTTAATTCCCAATTTAAATAACGTTACGAAGCGGGTACGGCCACGTCGTTCGGCTAATCAAAGCGATGTGCTGACGGATGAAGAAACAAATTATCACCACTATAAAATTTTAGACACGAACATCTTGATTGATGGTCGAATTGCAGATTTAGTGAAGACTGGCTTTATCGAAGGGACACTCTTGGTGCCAAATTTTGTATTGTATGAGTTGCAATACATTGCGGATGCAGGTGAGTCAATCAAGCGTGTCCGCGGTCGGCGCGGTCTTGATATTTTGAATGAGTTGCGTGAAACAGATGCTATCCCACTTGAAATGTGGGAGGGCGACTATGAAGAAATTAAAGAAGTGGACGAAAAACTAATTCAATTAGCCAAGGACGTTAACGGCATTTTGGTAACGAATGATTACAACTTGAATAAGGTGACAAAGTTCCAAAACGTTGAGGTTCTGAACATTAATGAATTAGCTGGCGCTTTGCGTCCACGGGTCGCGGTTGGTGATCGTTTCAAGGTAACCTTGGTTAAGAACGGTACTGAGCGCAAGCAAGCGGTTGGTTATCTAGATGACGGTACGATGGTCGTGGCTGAAGAAGGGCGTGACCATCTGCAAGAGACTGTGACAGTTGAAGTGACGTCGGCATTGCAAACAGATGCTGGCCGTATGATTTTTGGTGTGGTTGTCGATTAAGGACTTAACATTGAAAGTCGTTAAAAACCGCGGTATATTAGTAAACGGTATTATAAACAGAAAAAGGAGTAGACTAGCATGGCTGAGACTACTGAAAAGAAGATTCGTGTACGTTACGCCCCATCTCCAACTGGGCACCTACACATTGGAAACGCTCGTACGGCATTGTTTAACTGGTTGTTCGCGCGTCACTACAAGGGTGAATTTGTGATCCGTATTGAAGACACTGACCAAGCGCGTAACATCGCTGATGGTGAGAAGTCACAATTGGACAACTTGGCATGGTTGGGCTTGGACTGGGATGAATCTCCAGCCAACCCAGGTGAGTACGGTCCATACCGTCAATCAGAGCGTATGGATATTTACAAGCCATTGATTCAAGAGTTGTTGGACCGCGGTTTGGCGTACAAGTCATACAAGACGTCTGAAGAATTGGGAGCTGAGCGTGAGGCACAAATTGCTGCAAAGCAAGCACCACACTACCTTTATGAATATGCTGGCATGTCAGATGACGAAATTGCAGCTGCACAAGCTGAAGCTGAAGCAAAGGGCTTGCAACCAGTTGTTCGTTTCCGCGTTCCAGAAGACAAGCCATATGCTTGGGATGATATTGTAAAAGGTCATGTTGAAATCAACTCAAACACTATCGGTGGTGACTGGGTTATTCAAAAGGCTGATGGTATGCCAACGTACAACTTTGCCGTTGTTGTGGACGACCACATGATGGAAATCTCTCACGTATTGCGCGGGGATGACCACGTCTCAAACACGCCAAAGCAATTGATGATCTACGAAGCCTTTGGTTGGGAAGCACCAATCTTTGGTCACATGACGTTGATTATTAACGCTGAGACTGGTAAGAAGTTGTCAAAGCGTGACGAGTCAATCTTGCAATTCATCGAGCAATATCGTGAATTGGGTTACTTGCCAGAAGCAATGCTGAACTTCATTGTTTTGTTGGGATGGTCACCAGTGGGCGAAAAGGAAATCTTCAACAAGAACCAATTGGTTAAGATGTTTGATGAAGCCCGCTTGTCAAAGTCACCAGCTAAGTTTGACAATAAGAAGCTTGAATGGGTTAACAACCAATGGATTAAGACGGCTGACCAAAACATGGTCTTTGACAAGTTAATGCAACAACTTGTTAAGTCAGAATTGGTTAACCCAGCTGAATTAACGGCTGAAAAGATGCAGTGGTTACGTTCAGTGATGAATGTGTACATGGATGGTGTTTCATACACGTCACAAATTGTGCCATTGGTAAAGCCGGTCTTCTTTGAGATGCCAGCTGCTGATGCCATTACGGACTCAGCAAAGGAATGGATGGCCGCTGAAAACGTGCCAGCAATGTTGAACTTGTTCATCGAAAAGATTGAAACAATGCCATTGTTCACAGCAGCTGCTATTTTGACTGCAATCCGCGAAATTCAAAACGAAATGGACGTTAAGGCCCGTGCCCTATGGAACCCATTGCGTATTGCGACGACGCGTGAGGAACAAGGTCCAAACCTTGGTGAATTGCTAGAATTGCTAGGACGTGAGCAAACAATCGCGAACATCCGCGAATTCTTGTAAAAATTAACAACTAATTAGCTCAGTACCAATTTGGTGCTGGGCTTTTTTGTCGGTATTCAGGGTCGACGCGTGGCGTCGAGGCATGGGACTGGGGAATTTCTCTGACAAAGATGACCCATGGGACACGCCCAACCGCGAGCACTATCCGTGGCTCCCATGCCGGTCGCATGTCTTGGGGTTTTGGCGCATAGACGGGCAGCGGTCGGGTCGGGCTTCTTTGTCCCGTGGGTGATCGCACTGAAATCCCTCAGTCCCATGCCAGCAGCCGCGATGTTCTAGTTTAGATAGTCATATACAGAAAAAACGGGTGAACAGTGCGACCTTTTGTACGGTGGTGAATGAGAATTAAACAATCCGCGAAATACTTATATTAAATTATCTGGATAGCGCCGACCATGCGGTATGTTGACGGCATTTCAACCCAAGGCTGGTATGGCAAATGAGATATTCTGAATTGAGTAAGTTAGCCGTATTATCATCGGCCAAATGTGTGAACAGTTCGTCCATTTCTGTTTTGATGGATGGTAATCAAATGATTAGAGTAACTCTCGGCTGATGGCACGTAGGTGAGTGATTGGCGTAGCGATGACAGTAGGGAACTTACAAGCTCGGCCAACCGCCGGTTAGATAAGGCGATAGGAACCAGCCCCTTAGCACAATTATTTGGGTGCTAGCCGGTGATCGCGCTGGCGGAGTTTCCCAGCTGTCATCTTTGCTGAAGCCAATCTCCCACCCACGTGCTTCGTCGCAACACGGCGACCAATGTGATTCAAAAAGAACGCACACAATCAGCGCCTAGAGTGTGTTAAAATAATTATTAGCACCATTGGCTGTATTAGCCGATGAAGACCAAGAGGGAATAGGTAAATATGGCTAATCCATTACGTAAAATAATTGAAAGTGATAAGGGAACAATGCGTCGCTTGAACCGTACTGCGGATCAAGTTGAGACGTTTGCCGATGAAATGGCAGCCTTGTCGGATGAAGAACTACAATCAAAGACGCCGTACTTCCGTGAGCTATTGCAAAACGGTAAGACTTTGGACGATATTTTGCCGGAAGCCTTTGCGGTTGTCCGCGAAGGTGCACGCCGTGTATTGGGTTTGTACCCATTCCGTGTGCAAATCATGGGTTCTGCCGTTTTGCACGGTGGAAACATTGCCGAAATGCGTACCGGTGAAGGTAAGACTTTGACGGCCACGATGGCGGTTTATTTGAATGCGTTGCCACAAGAAGGTGTTCACGTTGTCACGGTTAACGAGTACTTGTCTGCTCGTGACGGTGAGGAAATGGGTGAATTGTACAAGTGGCTTGGTTTGACGGTTGGTATCAATGGGTCAGAAATGTCACCTGATGAGAAGCGTGCCGCTTACAACGCTGATATTACATATACGACTAACTCAGAAATTGGGTTTGATTACTTGCGTGACAACATGGTTGCCCGCAAGGAAGACCGTGTACAACGTTCATTGAACTTTGCGTTGGTCGATGAAACTGACTCAATCTTGATTGACGAAGCGCGTACACCGTTGATTATCTCTGGTGCACCTGCCCAAGAGAGCACGCAATTGTACATTCGATCAGATCGCTTTGTTAAGTCCTTGACGAAGGAAGAAGACTTTACGGTCGACGAAGAATCAAAGACGGTTTTGCTACAAGATGAAGGTATTAAGAAGGCTGAGCGTTACTTTAACTTGGACAACTTGTACGATTCTGGTAACACGGCCTTGACTCACCACATTGATCAATCATTGCGTGCCAACTACACGATGTTCAACAACAAGGACTACGTTGTCCGTGATGGTGAAGTTGTCCTGGTCGATGCGTTCTCTGGTCGTATTCAAGAGGGACGTCGTTTCTCTGATGGTTTGCACCAAGCTTTGGAAGCCAAGGAACAAGTGCAAATTCAAGAAGATAACCGTGCAATGGCATCAATTACGTATCAAAACTTGTTCCGTCGTTATAAGAAGTTGTCAGGTATGACGGGTACGGCCAAGACTGAAGCAGAAGAGTTCCGTGAGATTTACAACATGGAAATTGTTGAAATTCCAACGAACCGACCTGTGCAACGTATCGACGAGCCAGACTTGTTGTACCCTAACTTGCGTTCTAAGTTTATCGCGGTTGTTGGCTTGGTTAAGGAATTGCACGAGAAGGGTCAACCAATCTTGATTGGTACAGTTGCGGTTGAGACGTCAGAATTATTGTCTCAATTGCTTGACCGTGAAGGCATCCCCCACAACGTTTTGAATGCGAAGAACCACGCCAAAGAAGCTGAAATTGTTGCCAACGCTGGTCAACGTGGTGCCGTGACGATTGCCACCAACATGGCCGGTCGTGGAACTGACATCAAGCTTGGACCTGGGGTGTCGGATTTGGGCGGACTTGCCGTCATCGGAACTGAACGTCACGAATCGCGTCGTATTGATAATCAATTACGTGGACGTGCCGGTCGTCAAGGAGACAAGGGATACTCACAATTCTTCTTGTCATTGGAAGACGATTTGATGATTCGTTTCGGTGGTGAGCGCATTAAGACGCTGATGGAACGTATGAACCTTGCTGAAGAAGACGCGGTGATTAAGAACCGTTTGATTACACGGTCGGTTGAATCAGCGCAAAAGCGAGTTGAAGGTAATAACTACGACTCACGTAAGAACGTCTTGCAGTATGATGATGTTATGTCACAACAACGTAACACGTTCTATGACAACCGTAACCAAGTTATCGATGAAGAAGAATCATTGCGCAATGTTATCTTGCCAATGGTTGAGCGAACGATTAACCGTGTTGTTGAACGTCACGCCTTGGGTAAAGAAGACGAATGGGACTTGCAGTCAATTGTAGATTTTGCTGGGGCAGTGATTGTACCTGACGACTCAATTGACGTCTCTGATTTGCAGGGCAAGTCACAAGACGACATTAAGTCATACTTGTACAACCGTGCGAAGGAAGTCTACGATCAAAAGCGTGATGCTTTGGTTGACGATGAGCAATTATTGCAATTCACACGTGTTGTTATCTTGCGTGTCGTGGATGCCCAATGGACGGACCACATGGATGCCATGAACCAATTGCGTGATGCCATTCAATTGCGTGGTTACGGTCAATTGAACCCATTGATTGAATATCAAAACGAAGGATTCCGCATGTTTGAAGAGATGATTGCTGGGATTGAATATGACGCCACGCGTTTGTTCATGAAGTCAGAAATTCGTCAAAACTTGCGTGCCTGAACACAAATTTAACGGGGAAAGTCGGGTAGCTGGCTTTCCTTTTTCATATCAAAGAGGAGAAGATAATGGAGCTTTCAGAAGCACGCCGTTCATTAGCTGAAATGGGCGAAGAAATTACGCGATTTGGTGAGTCATTGGATTTGGATGCTTTGAATGACGAAATCGCCGCAAACGAAGACGACATGGCACAACCCGATTTTTGGAATGATAATGTTGCCGCTCAAAAAGTGATTGACGCGAATAATATTTTGAAGGGGCGCCGAGATGATTATTTGAATCTGACGGCAGGCGTAGAAAATGTTGAAACAGCTCTTGAACTGTTAGCCGAGATGCCGGATGAAGATATGCAAGCCGAAATGGAAGCTGATCTTGAAAAGTTAGCCGCTGACTTGGAATCTTACCGATTAGCTCAACTGCTTAATGAACCTTATGACAAGAACAATGCGATTCTTGAAATCCACCCCGGTTCAGGTGGAACGGAGTCTGCTGACTGGGGTGCAAACCTGCAACGAATGTACACCCGTTGGGCAGAACGCCATGGTTTCAAGGTTGAAATCATGGATTATCACCCCGGCGATGTGGCCGGAATTGATTCGGCGACCTTGATGATTACCGGGCACAATGCGTACGGCTACCTGCGCTCAGAACGTGGGGTGCACCGATTTGTTCGTATCTCACCGTTTGATTCAGCTGGTCGCCGCCACACGTCTTTTGTTTCAATCGATGTGATGCCAGAATTGGATGACTCAGTGGATGTCGATATTAATCCAGCTGACGTTAAGATGGACGTTTATCGTGCATCTGGAGCAGGTGGACAGCATATTAACAAGACGTCATCAGCTGTTCGTTTGACACACATCCCAACTGGAATTGTCGTTGCCTCACAGCAACAACGTTCACAATTCCAGAACAAGGATACGGCCTATGCCATGCTGCGTGCAAAGCTTTACCAACTTGAGATGGATAAGAAGGAAAAGGAACGTGCATCAATTGCTGGCGAGCAACTGGAAAACGGTTGGGGGTCTCAAATTCGGTCATATGTCTTCCAACCATACCGGATGGTAAAGGATCATCGAACTAATTATGAGTCTGGTAATCCACAAGGCGTAATGGATGGTGATCTAGATCCGTTCATTAATGCTTACCTACGTTGGAAGCTTGCTGAGCAAAACCCTGACTAAAAGTAGCAAAATACTTTTTTCACAATGAACAATTTTTCGGAATGTTTGTAAGAAAGTGTTAAATAATATATTTCTGTACATTAATTCACAGTTCTTAAGTAGCGACAAAGGCCTATATAAAGGTGCTTGTCGCTTTTTGTTTCATGAACGAAACATCAGGTGTGAAGAACGTGTGAATACTCTATTGCTAAATTAATGTAAGTACATTATAGTTGTATATGTTAATTGATTCACATATTTTATTTAGGATTATTTAGGAGATATTATTATGATTTCATGGTTGCGTAACAACAAGGTTGCGATGTGGATTTTGACGGTTATCCGTATTTACTTGGGATTCCAATGGGCGCTTGATGGTTTCTCAAAGTTGACGGAAGGCTTCACAGCAATCGGTTTTATTCGTAAGGCAATTGTTAGCCCAGTTGCTGATGCCCACGCCTCAGCTGGCTTTGCTAAGGAAACGGTTAAGAACATGGCTTTGATTGGTCAAAAGGTATCATTGGAAAACATTCACTATGCTTCAAGTGATCAATCATACGCATGGTACACGAGTTTCTTGAAGGCTGTTACGAACAACGGAACGAACACGCACTTCTTTGACTTCGTTGTTGCTTGGGGTGAGTTGCTTGTCGGTTTGGGACTGATTTTTGGAACGTTGACTTTGGCAGCAGCCTTCTTCGGTTTGATCATGAACTTCTCATACGTTTTGGCTGGTACAGTTTCAACCAACCCAACGTTTATCTTGATTGAATTCTTCATCTTGATGGGTGGTTATAACTCAGCACGTATCGGTTTGGACCACTGGGTAACACCATTCTTGCGTTCAAAGTTGCCATTCTTGAACAATGACATTGAGATTAGCAAGTAAGAATTACTGATAAAAATAAGCGACTAGAATTTCGGTTCTAGTCGCTTTTTGGTTTGCTTATGCACAAAAAGTAAAAATAAGATTAATTAACTCAGTTTTAGGACAAAATGAGTACAGCATTGAATTTTTAGTAAACTATCGATAAGTAATGAAGTTAATGTAGGTTTTATGATGAAGCTGGCTGAGGTGATAATTGGTGATTGTTGTCATCCTAAAGGCTAACTAGCTTTTGAGTAAATTAGGAGTGGGTAAAACGATTCAACGAGACGGAACTAGGAAGAAGCTGTATAAAGCGAGTAAGTTATGGGTTGTGCCAACATTGTTTGCTGTTGCGCTTAGTGGTGTGACTGTCGCGCAACCGGCTTCAGTTGCAACAAGGCGGCAGACAGCAACGAAAAAAGCGATTGCAACTGCGACCTCGGCAGCGAAAATTGCAAAATATATGAGTTTGTAGTCAGCAGCGACGAATGGCCAGACGACGCAGATTGTCAGTCAAGCTACGAGTGCCACAACAGTTGCAACGTTAGCTAGTGCTATGGGGACTAAATAAGTGGCTGACATATCCAATCGCCAAAAAGTACTCAAGTTATTTGTGAACAAAGAAGGGATTTACAAGTCTGTCGCGACATCCGCTGTTAAGGCGGCTAAGTCTACTGCTGCGACAATTGCCTTACGGAAAACGCAATCGTATGCGACCTGTAGGAAACAGGGCGGTATCAAATGCTAATCAGCAATTAAGTGCAGCAAAATCAAATAAAGCCATGGTAAGTTACGTCGCAAGTGAAGTGCGAGATGATGGACGAAGTACGAATAGCGCGGTCGCGGCTATTCGAAATAACTTGAAGGTCATCTCATTGGCGATAAGTTACTTGTCAGCGAGTCGTGCTAATTTTAGCTATACAACACATTCTGCTGTACCACAAGAAAATAATGGTATGGTGATGGGGTCATTAGCCTTGAATACGACATTAGACTCATATACCAATCGTGACATGGCAACGAAGTATAGTGGGTATAACTTATTGACGCCGGCTGATATTGCAAAGAATTTAAATTCACAGTACATGAGTATTTGTTCTGAAGTGTTGTCAGCAACGTCATCCGCCACAGTCCGCAATCCAGCAGAATTACCAACGAGTTTGTCTGTTCCAGCCTTTGGCAAAACTTCGGCGGTAATTTAGGCGATCAAAGTGACACTAAGTTATTGGGTTACTTACGCATCAAACCGATTGACGGTGATCGATCCGTTGATATCTCGAGAGGGTTAGCGACAGCGCAAAATCAAGAGTTTACGAATTATGCTGTTCAATTGATAAATGGCTATCGCAAGACTGTAGGCTTAGATAACTTGAAGACATCTGATTTTGTGTTGAAGGGGGACTTTATCCGATATTGCAAATCGTGATCAACAAGGTTATGGTGTGCAACAACATAAAAGCTTTAATGATATGTTAGCTGCAATGTGCAAAGCCAATGGGTTAAGCAATACGGATAGCATGTTGGCTGATAGGTTTGTTGACTAAGAGTCAACGCAGATTACAACAAGTTATTATCAATGGCAAACGCTTGCCTCGGGAAGTCGGAACTCGCCAGAAGATTGGTCGTCGGTCTTTACGATGACGGGGTTATAGGTCTCGATTTATAACGGCATTTATGGCGCGTTATTTGATGATGGTGGCTCTGCACGGGAACATCGTACGACTTTGTTGCAGCCTGGCATTCGGACAAATGAGCTTAATGCATCTGGTGCAACAAAGCATTACGATTGAATATGGCATTGGCCATTCTAAAAATGCATTCAGCGTATGTTGCAAACTAAATAGCTTTTTGATTATTAGGTAAGAATGCAATATATAAAATAGGCAGCCTACATAGCGGCTGCCTATTTTGCGTTATTTTTTGTCAGGTGTAATAGCGGTAACGACAAAATTGATAATTATTTCCAAAGTAATTCCTAATAAATCCATTAACATGACAATGCCCCCAAAAAAATCTTTGGAGGAAAGCATATCACGTTGCAATAGTCAGTTATATAAACATCTTTTAACGACAAAATAAATAAGTGCTATTAAGATAGTAGCACTTATTTATTAGCTATCATTTATTTGCGAACGAGTTCATCGTACGTGGCGTCATCAAGCACAACGTCGATTTCACCGATGTATTCGCGGGGGTCATCCTTAACGAAGGTGCGCTTGAAGACGAACAAACCATCTTCAGGGGAAGCTTCACCGATACCCCCCATATCATATAACGAGACGTTGTTATCTATAGCCCATTGGATCATTTCGGTCTGAACCGCATAAGGGGCGTAGTAGATGTTGCCATCCATTGAACCAGCATACATGTACCAGATCTTGTCACCGAACTTGAATCCAATACCAGTTGAAAGCAATTCGCCTTCGCGCTCAGCAATGTAGATACGCATAATATCGTCACCAGAGAACGCTGCCTGCATCCGTTCAAAGTATTCCTTAGGACGGTGAGAAATACCGTGACGGTCGGCCATATCGCTGTACGTCTCAAAGAATGCGTCGAGAGCGGCTTGATTGTTAGCATAACGTACTGTCACGCCATCGCGGAATGGGCGCTTTAGTTTTGATTTCGTCTTTGAAGGGTATAAGTCAAGGGTTTCCCTCGCATCTGGCTTAGCCGTCAAATCGAGGACCATGTTCAACCGGGGTTGGATAGTTGCGTGCATACCTTCATCAGCTACATTACGGTTACGCGTTTCATACCCGCGTGCGTGCAAATCAGCGTCCAATTTTTCTGAAAAGGCAATTTCAGGGTCAATACGCAATAGGTAGGCATCGTCGTCTGCCAAAGCTGCCTTAGCTTCTACAATTAGTTGATCAAACAAATCTAAGTCAGTCATATCCATGACAGGCCCCTTAGAAGCGTAAGCGAACTTTTTACCACTTGGCGTGTTAGTTAACAACATTGAAAGGGCAGCGACAATATCGCCAGCCTCGTTTTCTACATACGCGTATCGAGGCTCCCAATTATTCTTGACTTGGGCCCAACCAAGGTCTTGTGTCACCTGACCGAACTTTGAACTGCGGACAAAATCGTTGTAACGTGCGATCGCAGTTTCATCACTCATATCCAAAACTGGCATGATATCCTTCTTTCTCTTTGCTTTAAATTCGTCAATTAATTATTGTAGCTTGCTTAGTGCAACTAAGCTACAAAATACCTTAAAAATTATAACATAGGCAAGTTACTTAAATTCAGCGTATAATAGAACTATGGAAACTATTACATCAGTACAAAACAGCCGTGTTAAGTCATGGCAAAAGTTGCAAACGAAGAAGGGTCGCCAAGCAAGTAAGACATACTTGTTGGACGGCTGGCACTTGGTCCAAGAGGCCATTCAACACGAGGGTAAGTTGCATGCAATTATGGCAACGCCCGAACAATTAGCAGAGCACCAAGAGGCGTTACCACTTGGCGTGCCTGTTTTTGAAATTACGACGGACATCGCTAAGAAGTTGTCTGATTTGGTAACACCACAAGGTGTTTTTGCGGAAGTATCTTTGCCAACAGCAACCCGTGAGCCACGTTTTATTCACGATGGTGCATGGTTGTTCTTGGATGCGATTCAAGATCCTGGTAACATCGGTACGATGGTTCGTACAGCTGATGCGGCAGGTTTCGCCGGGGTCGTCTTTGGAAATGGTTCTGTTGATCCATATTCACCAAAGGCATTACGTGCGATGCAAGGTTCACAATTCCACATGACACTCACAACCGGCGACTTGCAGGATTGGACCGCAGCCTTTACTCAAAATGATATCAATGTGTATGGGACACAATTGGATCCAGAAGCTGCTGACTTGTTTACCATTCCTGCACAGTCACAATTTGCGCTAATCATGGGTAATGAAGGCCAAGGAATGGCCGCTGATTTGGCTAAGATGACGACTAAGAATTTGTACATTCCATTGACAGGAGATGCAGAATCATTGAACGTCGCTGTCGCAGCTGGAATTGCAATGTTTGCCTTGAAGGTGCGCTAAGTTAAAAGTTAAAACGATTATTCGTTAATCATGTAAAAAGGGGGACATTTATGCAGGATTGGCAACGTGATAAAGCGTATTCAAATATTGTTAAAGATTTATTGGCACACCCACAGGTTCAAGAGTTGGCTAATTACACACAACACCACCACTCTGATCGTTTGACGCACTCAATTGTGGTGTCATACGTCAGTTATCAATTGGGGTTGCGGTTAGGACTCAACGCAACGGCTTTGGCGCGTGCTGGTATACTGCATGACTTGTTCTTTTATGATTGGCGAACAACCAAATTTGAATTGGGAACACATGCGTTCATTCATCCGCGCGTTTCATTACGAAATGCAGAGAAAATTACACAACTATCGCCAATGGAAAAGGACATTATTCTCAAACATATGTGGGGGGCCACAGCGGCATTACCACATTATCGTGAAAGTCTTTTATTGGATTTAGTGGATGACTATATGGCTATCGCTGAATTCTTTTCACCGGCATCAGCACGTGTAAAACGACTGTTCCATGCAAACTAATACAAGATAATCTAAATACCCTTTGTGAACGAAATGTATCACAAAGGGTATTTTTAGTATTAACCGACCTTCATTTCATTGACAGAAAATAACCAAAAATTCTTCACTATTGCAAGAAACACGCCATAGTTTGTGTTCATTTGGTCCGAGGTTTGGTCTTATAATGGACACATATTCAGTTGTATAATGTAAGTATCAAAAGTGAGGAATGAGTTGTTGGGGAGCAACGCATTCTGCTTACATTTTTCAAGAGTTTAGACGTGCAAAATATTGTGAAGAGGTGTACGATTAAATTACTTATTAAATGTAAATATAAACGTAAATTTTAAAAACATTGTTCAAATTTAGGAGAAAATAATTATGGCAGTAGCATCACACGAATTAACTAACACATTGTGCGACAAGTTCATCGCCACTTTCGATATTTTGGGACGTAAGTGGAATGGATTGATCATTGAAGTTTTGTTGAATAATGGTCCACGTCGTTTCAAGGACTTTGCGCAAGCTGTAACAAAGTGCTCAGATCGTGTTTTGGTTGAGCGTTTGAAGGAATTGGAAGCAGCTGGAATTGTAGAGCGTCGTACATACGAAGATTCATCATTGATTGAATACGCTTTGACGGAGCGCGGTGAATCAATGCGTCCAATGATGGCTGCTATCCACGAGTGGTCAGACAACTGGAACGCCTAATTGCATAGCAAATGAAGTCAGCAGACACAGCGATGGGTTTGTTGACCTTTTTTAGTTGCCTGTTTGGATGTGGGTGTCGTGATGTCGCACGGGGCTTGGGTGTGACGGATTGGATCCGACATGACAGCGGGAAACTCCGTCGGCACGAGCACCGGCTAGAACCCAAATAATTGTGCTAAGGGTCTGGATCCTATTGCCTTATCTAATCGGCGGTCGGCCGAACTTGTGAGTTCCTCACTGTCATCGCTATGCCAATCCGCCACACCCAAGCTAGCAACTAAGATGTTCTCATTTAGATGAGATGGTCATAAACTAGAGAACAGATTACTTTGTTGTTTTTGGTAGATGATAATTAAACAATTAAAGTAACTCTTGGCAACCACCCCCGTTGTTCGTCGCAACTATATACAGAACGACTTCCCCTTGCACAGGACCTAGAATGTTGTACAATAACATAAGAAACTTTGAATGACCTAGTAAGTTAGGGGGCTGTGTTAGAGAGTGGGAGTCGGTGAGAACCCATCAGCATGCTAACTGAATTTCAGTCAGGAGTTCAGCGGTTGCAAGGCCGTTGCGGTTCATTTCCGTTAGCGAATGTCCGAGGGTAGTCGCATTGACTGCTAAAAGTAGGGTGGTACCACGTTTATTAGCGTCCCTGCGACAATGTTTATTTGTCGCAGGGACTTTTTATTTTGATTTTAAATTTTAAGGAGACAGATCATGAGTTTACAAGACGAGCTCACACAATTGCGCGATCAAGCATTGGGCGAAATAGCGGCAACTGCGGACTTGAAGGCTTTGAACCAAGTACGTGTTAATTGGCTTGGTAAGAAGGGACCGCTAACAGAAGTGCTACGCGGTATGAAGGATTTGATGCCTGAAGAGCGACCTGTTGTTGGGGCGCTTGCTAACGAAGTGCGTGATGCACTAACTGAGGCCATTGTAACCCGTCAAACGAATTTGGAAGCCGCAGCTTTGAATGAAAAGTTGGAAGCTGAAACATTGGATGTGACGTTACCAGGTCGCGAAACGGCACAAGGTCAACCACACGTGTTGCAACAAATCATCGAGTCACTTGAGGATCAATTCCTTGGCATGGGTTACCAAGTCATTGAAGGGCCTGAAGTGGAGCAAGACAAGTACAACTTTGAGATGATGAACTTGCCTAAGGATCACCCAGCCCGTGATATGCAAGACACATTCTATATCACGCCAGAAATTTTGATGCGTACGCAAACGTCACCTGTCCAAGCCCGTACGTTGGAGTCACACGACTTTAATGCCGGACCTTTGAAGATGGTATCACCTGGTCGTGTTTACCGTCGCGATACTGATGACGCAACACACTCACACCAATTCCACCAAATGGAAGGACTTGTGATCGATAAGCACATCACGATGGGAGATTTGAAGGGTACGCTTTTGGCAGTTGCGCGCAACTTGTTTGGTGAAGATCATGATATTCGTTTGCGTCCATCATACTTCCCATTCACGGAACCTTCTGTTGAAGTCGACGTGTCATGGAACGTGGTAACGCCTGATATGAATCCTGAGGACATCGAATGGATTGAAGTGCTAGGTGCTGGTATGGTGCACCCTAACGTGTTGCGGATGGCTGGGGTTGATCCGGAAGTTTACGGTGGTTTTGCCTTCGGCTTAGGACCTGACCGTTTTGCCATGTTGAAGTATGGGATTGAAGATATTCGTAACTTCTACTTGAACGACGTGCGTTTCTTGACGCAATTTGACCAGAAAGGATAAGCAAACAAAATGAAGGTTTCTGTAAATTGGTTGCGTGATTATTTGCCAATTGAATTGCCAGCAAATGAGTTGGCAGAGAAGATTTCACGTACGACAGTTGAAATTGAAGGACAATACCAACCACAAGCAAACATGAAGAATATTGTGATTGCCAAGGTATTGTCAGTTGAAGAACACCCGGATTCAGACCACATGGTGATTACCCAAGTGGATGCGGGTGAAGATGAGCCAATCCAAATTGTGACTGGTGCACCAAACGTATCTGAAGGACAAACGGTTATCTTGGCTAAGCACAATTCAATCGTTGGTGGTGGTCAGAAGATTAAGAAGGGTAAGTTGCGTGGCGTTGTTTCAAACGGTATGCTAGCTGCCTTGCAAGAACTTGGCTTTGATGACAAGGTGTCACCTAAGGACTTTGAAGACGGAATCTGGGTGTTTAACGATGTTGACGCTACAGATTTGAAGCCAGGTGAGAATGCTTTGCACGTTTTGGGCTTGGATGATGATGTGCTTGAAACAGGCATTACGCCTAACCGTGCTGACTTGTTCTCAATGAACGGGACAGCTTGGGAAGTGGCAGCTATTTTGTCAGAAAAACCAACATTGCCAACGTTTGAGTTGACGGAAACGTCAGAGGAAACAGCGGATTTGATTTCAGCCACAGCACCAGCTGAATTAGCACCTAAGTATGGTTTGCGGGTTGTTAAGAATGTTGAGGTGAAGGACTCACCATTGTGGATACAACGCCGTTTGTGGACCATGGGTATTCGTCCAATTTCTAACGTGGTCGACGTGACGAACTTGATGTTGTTGACGTACGGTCAACCTTTGCACGCCTTTGACTTGGATACCTTGCCAAGCAAGGACATCACGGTTCGTACGGCTAAGCCAGCTGAAAAGATTAAGACGTTGGATGGCGTTGAACGTGAAGCATCAGCTGAAGATATTGTTATCGCAGCTGGTGATGAAGCTTTGATGTTTGCTGGTGTCATGGGTGGCGAGTCAACTGAAGTGACGGCTAAGACGAAGAACATCGTCTTGGAAGGGGCTATCTTTGAGCCTAAGGCCATACGTCACGCTGCTCGTGATCAAAACTTGCACTCAGAATCTTCAACACGTTTCGAACGTGGTGTGAATGTAGAAGACACGTTTACGGCTTTGGACCACGCGGCTGCTTTGATTGCTGAAATTGCTGGTGGTGAGGTGACTGAAGGTCGTGTGGTTGCACAAGACTTTGACTACGAAGCACCAGTTGTGAAGGTGACGACAGCCCATGTGAACCATGTGTTGGGAACTGAGATCACAGAGGCTGAAATCTCAGCTATCTTTGACCGCCTGTTCTTTGATTATAGGTTGAACGACGGTGAATTCACCGTGACTGTCCCAGCTCGTCGTTGGGATATTACGATTGCCGCTGATTTGGTCGAAGAAATCGCCGGTCTATACGGTTACGATAACTTGCCAGCAACGTTGCCAACTGGTGAAACGACACCCGGTAAATTGACGCCAAAGCAAGCGTCGATTCGTGCGACACGTCATGATCTTGAAGGCTTGGGCTTGAGCCAAGCTATTTCATACGTATTGACGACGCCAGAGAAGGCAAATAACTTCAAGTTGCATGATGGTCAACCAATTCAATTGAATTACCCAATGTCACAAGATCGCCAACAAACGCGTAGTAGCTTGTTGACTGGCTTGCTGGATGATGTTGCGTATAACGTTGCTCGTAAGCAAGCTGATGTGGCTTTGTATGAGCAAGGCCGTGTCTTTGTTTCAAATGGGGATGCTACTGTATTGCCAACAGAAATTGAGCACGTGGCTGGTGTGATTACTGGTAACGTATTACCTCGTACTTGGGCTGCGGGTGCACAAAAGGCTGATTTCTTTGCCTTGAAGGGCATTGTTGAACGCTTGTTGGCTAACTATGCGTTTGCTGATGACATTCGTTTTGTGCCAACGACTGAACGTACTGAAATGCACCCAGGACGAACGGCGGACATTTATGTTGGTGAGACGTTGATTGGTTTCATTGGTCAAGTACATCCAGTGACTGCTAAGACTTACAAGGTTAACGAGACTTACGCCTTTGAGTTGAACGTTGACGCCATTTTCGATTTGCCTAAGGTAAAGGATGGCTATGAAGTGATATCACGCTTCCCAGCTGTTGCCCGCGATTTGGCCATTTTGGTTGACCGTGATGTACCCGCAGCTGATTTGCGTGCCGCAATCGTAGCCGCTGGTGGTGCTTTGTTGCACGACGTTGAATTGTTTGACGTTTACACGGGTGAAAATGTGGCTGATGATAAGAAATCATTGGCCTACGCCTTGACATTCGTTGATGTTGAAAAGACGTTGGTTGATGAAGATATCAATGCAGCTGTGGCACGTATTACGGCTGCGCTTGCAGAAAAATTTAACGCTGAAATCCGTTAATCTTAAAAAGACTGTAATCAAAAAGACGTTGTTGCTGGTATACTAGACAGTAACAACGGTTTTTTTATAAGCCCAATTAGAACTAGGAGTTGCATAATGGACGATTTGAGTCGATTGAACGGTAAAAAGTCACGCAAAGGTCTTTGGATTACTTTGGGTGTGGTAGCCGTTTTGCTACTGGGTGGTGCCGGTTACGGTGGTTACCAATATTACACAATTCAAAAAGATAAGACAGATTACTCGGCGTTGAATGCTAAGAGTAAGAAGAATGTGCAGGTACAAATTAAAGCTGGTTCTGATTCAGCTACGATTGCAAAGGATTTGGACAAGGCGAAGGTTTTGCGCTCTGAGCGTGCTTTTATGAATTATGTGTTGACGAATAATGTGTCAGACATGAAGGCTGGTTACTATTTGTTTAGCCCATCAGATACGGTGCAAGAAATGGTTAAGTCATTGCGACAAGGTGGGTCAGCTTATCCGTTGAACAACAAGGAAACGATTACGGTTCGCGAAGGCGAGACCATTTCAAATATCGCGAATGAAGTGGCAGCTAAGACGAACTTCACGCGTGATGAATTCTTGAAGGCTGTTAACGATGAGGCGTTCTTCAAGCGTTTACAAGCTTCCTATCCAGGTTTGCTTGATTCAGAGACAACAAGTAATCAAAAGGATCAAATCCGCTACAAGTTGGAGGGGTATCTTTACCCAGCAACTTATAATTGGAAGGATGCCAAGAACGTTAATGAATTGATTAACCAAATGGTTTACCAAGACTATACCCAATTGAAGGGCCAATTTGATGCAATTAAGCAGTCAGGCAAGACGGTTCACCAAGTTTTGACACTTGCATCGTTGGTTGAACGTGAAGGAATCGATAAAGATAGTCGTCGCACAATTGCTGGTGTTTTCGAAAACCGTTTGGACGTTAAGATGCCATTGCAGTCAGATATTGCTACAAAGTACGCACTTGATACGGATAAGACGAACTTAAGCAATGATGATGTTAAGTCAGATAACCCCTATAACTTGTATAAGTTCCCAGGTTACGGGCCAGGACCATTTAATAACCCATCATTGCAATCAATTCAAGCTGTTTTGAATCCTAAGGATCGCGATAAGGGTTACCTTTATTTCGTCGCTAATTTGAAGACTGGTAAGGTGTTCTACTCAAAAGACTATGATGAACACTTGGGTAAGTCAGGTGACTTGGAATCAACTAACGAATCAGTTGGTAATGCAGCTGATTCATCAAATGCAGCTAAGAAGTCATCAAAAACAACGACTTCATCTGCAACATCATCAAACTAAAAACACATGCGAAAAGCGGCTTTCGGGTCGCTTTTTCGTTTGGCTTTACACACTTTCGGTAGCAGTCCATAATGGAGCGTAGAGTATTTTACACACGTAGGAGGAAAGCATGGCGACAGCATTAGAGACGCTACAAAAAACATTTGGTTATAGCTCGTTTCGTGAGGGACAAGCTGAAATTATTGATGCCGTTATGGCCGGTCAGCGTACGTTGGGGATTATGCCAACTGGTGGTGGTAAGTCATTAACGTACCAAATTCCAGCGCTGATGTTGGATGGCATCACGGTGGTCATTTCGCCATTGCTATCTTTAATGAAAAATCAGGTTGATGAATTGCGTGAGGCAGGTGTGCCTGCCGCGACGTTGAATTCAACCCAAAATGATGAGGAATATCGATCAGCAATGAACAGCCTGCTAAACGAAGAGGCGAAACTGCTGTATTTGGCACCTGAACGGTTAGGTAGTGAGGGCACGTACGCCTTGCTAAACCGCTTGCCAATTTCGCTGGTCGTGATTGATGAGGTTCACGTACTTTCGCAATGGGGGCATGATTTCAGACCAAGTTATTTGAACGCGGTTGGGTTAATAAATAATCTGGAGTCTGCACCACGAGTGATGGCATTGACTGCAACAGCTACGGAACGGGTACAAGCCGACTTGGAAGCAATGTTGCACATTCAACATACGGTTCGGACGAGTGTTGTCCGTGATAATTTGACGATCCGCATTGAAAAAGGGTTGAATAAGCGGAGTAAGGAAGATTTTATTACTAAATATATCGGTGAGCATCGTGGTGAATCAGGCATTATTTATGCGCCAACCCGTAAGATTGTTGAAGCGTTGACGGAAACGCTAACGGCAGCAGGGGTTAATGCAGTTGGCTACCATGCTGGTATGCCCGATCAAGCGCGATCGCAAGCACAAGATAATTTTATTTATGATCGGCGTGACGTGGTTGTTGCGACAAACGCTTTTGGTATGGGAATTAACAAGTCGAATGTTCGCTTTGTGATTCACTATGGGATCCCAGGTTCAGTAGAAGCCTATTATCAAGAAATTGGTCGTGCGGGTCGTGATGGGTTGCCATCTGAGGCCATCTTGCTGTACGCGGCGGCTGATTTACAGACGCAGCGGTTCTTTATTGATAACAGTGATAATCAGACGCCAGAGTACCAAAACCTGCAGAAGATAAAGTTACAGGAAATGGCTAACTATGGGGCGACACAAATATGTTTGCAGCGCTATATCACCCGTTACTTTGGTGAAGATACGCCGGATTGTGGTCGTTGCACGAATTGCCTGGATAACCGTGATGCGGTTGATATCACGACGGACGCCCAAAAGGTGTTGAGCCACGTGGTTCGCATGGCAAAGTCACGTGGTGGCGAGAACGGGTTCGGTAAGACGCTGACGACTGAAACATTACGTGGTAAATTACCAGCCAAGTTCCAATGGACAAACTTAGATCAATTGCCAACATTTGGTCTGCTACAAGGTACTGCTCGTGTGCATATTATGAGCTTGATTGACTACCTAATTGCGGAAGGTTACCTGCGCGTGACAGGGCAATATGCTGGTTTAAGTGTCTCACCAGAGGGCGTGTCGGTGTTGAAAGGGGAACGTCAGGTTCAGCGTCGTCAAGATGTTCGGTCGATTGATGATCGCGTAAAAGCGGGCTCGCCAAGTACGCGTGATGATTTGGATGAAGCGCAACGCACGGTCTTTGAAGCGTTGCGAACTTGGCGTTTGGAGTTAGCCCGGGTGACGGAAATTCCGCCATTTATCATTTTCAATGATCGTACTTTGGTCGAGCTAGCCAAGCAGCAACCGCGCAATAATGCAGAGCTGATGGCTGTACCAGGAATTGGGGATGCTAAGGCTGAACGTTACGGTAAGGAAGTGTTGGCCGTAATTGCTAAAGCAACTGAAACTGAATAAATACAAAGAGGCTAGGACAATTTTGTCCTAGCCTCTTTGTATTTATTGATTTAATTAAGCCATATCAACGGCAATAATTTCAACGTCCATTGAAGCGCCATTTGGCAATGGTACTTCAACTTGGTCGCCGACCTTCTTACCCATCAAGGCAACGGCGATGGGGGATTCGTTTGAAATCTTACCCTCAAGTGGGTTTGCTTCAACGGCACCGACGATTGCGTAAGTTTCAGGCTCTTCGTCTGGTAACTCCTTAAAGGTTACCTTCTTACCAACTGATACTTCATCGTCAGCGATTTCTGATGAGTCGATGATAACGGCGTTGTCCAACATATTTTGCAACGTGTTGATGCGACCTTCAACGAAAGCTTGCTCATCCTTAGCTGATTGGTATTCAGAGTTTTCTGACAAGTCACCAAAGCTACGTGCGATTTGGATACGACCAGTGATTTCAGCACGGGTCTCCGTAATCAATGTGTTCAATTCTTCCTCAATCTTGGCCTTACCTTCGACCGTCATTGGGAATGTCTTTTCTTCAGCCATGTGTGTGGCCTCCTATTTCTAACAGTTTTTAATTGAAAAAATAATTGTAATCCCGTAGGTTCAAAAAATACGATACCACGGGGGCTGGCGTGTGTAAAGGTTCACAACGGCATCTTTTAAAATTGGTGTAATGAATGACGTCGCTTTTCGCTTTCTGACCAGCCCAACCCAGCCATAAAGAGGGTAAAGCCAATTGAAACAATCGCGCTAATCCTTAAGTAAGGTGGCGTGAATTTAAAGGTGACACTGTGCTCGCCGGACTTTAAGGCCAAACCAATAAAGAATTTACCAACGGTGACAGTACCGGTTGCCTTGCCGTCAACATAGGCAGTCCAACCATCGGCGGCTGGGATTGTAGTCATCATAAGACCATTACCAGTCGGAATCGTGATTTTACCACTGATACGCGTTTGGCTAACATGATTTGGTTTAAAGGCATTGTGTTGTAGCGTCTGGGCTTGTGCACGGATGGAATCTGTATTGGCCCGGTACAATGAAACGTTTTGCAGCCACAAATCATTCTTTTTCAGGATAAACGTAATGGTTTGCGTTTGTCCCTTCTGGTATGACGGTAGTGGCACGATAATCGTGTGACGGTGGCTTGGCATGGTTGGTAGTGCCTTACCATTTAACTGGATTTCAACATTGTCATTATTCAATGCGTCCCCAATCGTCAAATAGTACGGATCATCCGTGCTAGGCGTATAGGTCACAGTTAGTGAACCAACTGCATTAGCGTTTTCTTTCTTTAGAAAGGTCCCTGTGATAGTTGTTGGTGCCGTCATGTTTGTCGCCGCTGAGCTATCAAAATTGGCACTTTCGAAAATCGGGGTATTGTCATAACCAAGTAGGGCATTCCAAAGGTCGCTTTGATTACGCAACGGGTCGTTATCTTTGAACTTAACGTTGAGGGCATTTGTGTTCGATGCAAATGCGAGTGGCAACGCATAAGGATTCTTGGACAGCACCGCCATTTGGGTGTGCTTGGTCATTTGATAATAACCGTTGGTATCACTCCGCGAGTAAGTGCGCAAATTCGTTGGCGTACCAGATGTGTGTGGTTCCTGACCGCTTGGCTGGATTAAGTAGCGCATCCCCAGCAAAGCATCGGAAACTAAAGTACCGCCGTTGTAGGTGACGTAATTATCTCCCTCGGGTTGACCAATGGCCGCCATGAAGTCACTCTGCTGATGCTCGAGGGCGGAACTAAATGTCGACGCACCATTGTAGTGCGCTTGGAGCGGATCACCCTTGGTTCGCTGGAATGATTGCGCCACCCGGTAGAAATCTTTGTCTGACTTGGGCAAATCCGCCGTAATCTGATTGAGATTCTTAATGTAGGTTGTGTACTCTGTGTTTGTCAGGTAACTGAAATTATTGAGAGACCAAATGGTACTGGTTGTCATTTCACCGACAACTAATAACGTCACCATGGGTAACCACCATCCATTGCGGACTGGCAAAGCATGGAAACCAAGAAGCAACAGGAAGAAACCCCCACCGATGATGAGTTGTTTTTGAGTCAAAAAGTTGAGGTTATCCAGGCGGTAGTAGAGATACACCACTGCGGCGACAGCCAAAATGAAGAGGCTGCCAAGTTGGGTCCAGGAGAACCGAAGTGTCGGTGACCACACGGACGCTGCCAGCCAGATGACCCAAAAACTAAAGACGTATGAGAACCGATAAGGGTACCAAACTGGAAACTGGAAGCCATGCCACATCAAGTTCAGCGGAGCGTACATCATTGAGACGACTAAGAATGCCGTAATGAAGAAAGCAACCAAACGAGTTTGCCAGCGAATCAAGCGGTAGGTAAAGAAGAACCAGAGCATGATAATTGGTAGACTACCAACAAAAATGTTTGGTAGGCCACTTGGCATTTGGTCGAAATTGAAAGTCCCTAAGAATAACTTACCTAGTAAGTCAGGAGCTTGGTATTCAAACTTCCAACTCAAGTTATCCAGCATATGCTGCCCTTTGCTATTTAATAACGTGTAGGCAGTTGGTAACCAAATGACGGTCGACAAGCCAATGCTGACAATGCTACCGAAAATAAACTTCCGTAAAATATGCCATCGCTCCAACAAACGGTATGGTTGCCAGAATAAACGCCAAACGATGTATAACACGAGGAATAGCCCAATCATGTAGGCCATATAGTAGTTAATCACGAAGATCGCAAATAATGGCGCGATGAATCGCCAAGCAGACCGACCTTCGATATACCGTTCTAAGCCGGCGATGATTAAAGGCAGTAAGATTGCCGCATCTAGCCAAAGTAAGTTGAGGTCATTCGCGACAAACCATCCCATCATCGCGTAAGTCACACTAAAGAGGGGAAGTCGCCAGCCGTTTTGCCAGCGCATACTTTTTAGCGCGTACGCGAAACTCCAACCGGCTAAACCGTACTTTAATATAGTAAGAAACAGAATGCCGATGGGTAGATAGACGTTGGAAAATGGTAATAATAATAGGTTCGTTGGACTCAGCAAGTAGTAAGCCCAGTCGCCATATGTCTCACCACCTAACCCTTTCGCAAAACTATAAAAAATACTGAGCGGATCGGAAAAGAGGGTATGGCGATAACTTTCGAAAAAATCAATGTATTGTTGTCCCAAATCAACAGTTAGAATGGAACTTGACCCAAATGGTGCCATCCCACGGAACCCAAAATAGACCGTCATGATGATAACGGGTAGTAAAAAACTAATCCATAGGGCTTTAGTAGATGTGCGCCATTTTAAAGGATTTAAATGTGCGAACATAATGTTTTCTCCAATAATTTCAATTAGTACTATTAAACCATATAATAGGCCTGAAAATTCAGTGAATTCGTTGTAAGAGGTTAAGGTATTAGGGGCATAAAATATGCTACAATTAAACAATTAGATTGAATAGAAAGAAAGGGTCGAGTTATGCAATCACCTAAGCGCCGTGGCAAGCGACGTGTGTCAACTAACGGTTCGTTGTCACGTATTCCTGTCCGGCTTAATGTTTTGATGGGTATTGTTGTACTGATGCTCGGTGCATTGGGCTGGCGATTGGCAACGCTACAGATTACGGATAGTGCAAAATATAAGACTGCCGTAACGAGTGCCGAATCCAGCGTCGAACAAGTTAATGTCCAACGAGGCATGATTTATGATAGTACCGGCCAAGCTTTGGTTGCGAATAAGGGATCGCAGGCGATTACTTATACTAAGCCAAAAAGCATTACTGAAGCAGAAATGTATGCCATTGCGAATAATGTTGGTAAGTACTTAACTGTCGATACGAAGCAGTTATCAACGCCTAACTATGCAACGTATTATATTCAAGACCCTAAGCGTGCTAAGCGCGTGGTTGAAGCGAGTGGCACAAAGTCTGTTCCTGGTACGGATGCATACGTGAATGCGCT
Organism: Weissella cibaria; assembly: GCF_004521965.1. Lineage (GTDB taxonomy): Bacteria > Bacillota > Bacilli > Lactobacillales > Lactobacillaceae > Weissella > Weissella cibaria_A. Next base: position 69,837 of record NZ_SDGK01000010.1, read on the forward strand.
ACGTAGCTACGTTGAAAAACATAAAAAGCGTTTCCCATTAACGGATTTGCAAAAGAATAAGGCGATGATTTACCAGAAGATGGCAAATTCATATGCCTTGTCAACGGTTTACTTGAAAGAAACTGATGTGACGCAACAAGAAATTGCAAATATCGGTGAGCGTCAATCAAACATGCCAGGCGTTAAGGTTGGTATCTACTACACACGTGATTACCCACAAGGTAATGCGATTAAGTCACTAGTTGGTGGCACGTCTACTTCAAAGTCAGGGCTGCCTGAAGACAGTGTCAATTCTTTACTAACCCAAGGCTACTCACGTGATGATGTCGTGGGAACGTCATACTTGGAAAAGCAGTATGAGTCGACGTTAAAAGGTACGAAAGCCCGGGTTGAAGTCACAACTGATAAAAATGGCAACACGAAGGAAACTACCCAATATAAGGGTCAAGCAGGTGACAACTTAACTTTAACGATTAACGCAAAGTTCCAGAATGATGTGCAAGACATTTTGGAGAAGAATATTCCTGGTGGTAATACAACGGGTGCATATGCGGTCGTGATTAATCCAAAGACAGGTGGTATTTACGCAACAGCTGGCGTCAACCGTGATTACGAAACGGGAAAGCTAACGGCCGATGCCTTGTCGACGGTTAACCAAGCTAACGTTGTTGGATCTGTTGTTAAGCCGGCAATGATCACAACCGGATTTATGAATGGTGCGATTACACCAGAAAATAATACAATTACTGATCAACCAATTTCGGTTGCTGGAACACCAACGAAGTCATCATGGTGGAACCGTAATGGGAGTGGGAACATGCCATTGACGGCCGATACTGCTTTGATGATGTCTTCTAACACGTACGTTATGCAAGTTATGCTACGCTTGGGCGGTTTGAACTACTCCCCAGGTATGTCATTGGGTGCCTTGCCAACGTCTGTTTACCAAACGATGCGTGACGGATTCGCCCGTTTCGGATTGGGTGTGAAGACCGGTATTGATTTGCCTGGTGAAATCACGGGTATCAAGGGGTCAACAAGTCGGGAACACATTGGTAACGCCTTGGACGAATCATTCGGACAGTATGATACGTACACAACGATGCAACTTGCACAATACGTTGCAACTATTGCAAATGGTGGTTACCGTGTCCGTCCACACATTGTGCAATCAATTCAATCCCACGACACGGCCAATAAGGTAACGACGACCACGACGATTCCAACCGAAGTCCTTGGGACTGTTGGTTGGACGAAGGATGAGCGTGAATTGATTTGGAAGGGTATGAATGAAGTTGTGCACAGTAGATCAGGCTATGCCACTGGAACGCACTTGAAGGATGTTAAGCCTGAAGTCAGTGCCAAGACAGGAACTGCTGAAACGACGACGAATGGGGCAACGACTGTTACGAGTTCGTTGATTTCATTCGTGCCAGATTCAGACGTGGCGTTGGCGGTTGTTATTCCAGGAACAGACGAAGCTGATGAAAACGTTAACCAAGCAATTGGTTCACAAATCTACGCTGCCTTTTGGAAGGATGTCCAAGACGCTGGGTCAGCTAACAAATAAGGGATAATTCCTTGATAATAAACGGTTCTTAGACTAAGAACTATTGTGATAAACTGGTACTTATGATTGTAAGTACCAGTTTTTTGGTAAGGGGGAAACGGTTTGATGGAAAAAACAGCAGTTAGACAACAGGCGTTAGCCAATTTAGGTACGCTCTCTGATGCGCAACGGGGAGCGTTGACGCAAGCCGTTGTGACACAAGTGACGACATTGCCAGCGTGGCAATCATCGAAAACGGTCGCACTAACGTTGTCTCAAGATGATGAAATACCAACCCAGTTACTGATTCAAACAGCGATGCTACAGGGGAAACGTGTGGTTTTGCCTCGTGTCCAACCTGGTCGACAGATGACCTTTATTGTTGTGACGCCAGCCACAACATATGAGCGGCACCGCTTCGGCATGTTAGAGCCAGTCGGGGATGAAGTTGTGGCGCCAACTGAGATTGACTTTGTGGTCGTTCCAGGATTGGCCTTTAGCGAAGCTGGTGACCGAATTGGCTTTGGTGGGGGATACTATGATCGCTGGTTACCCCAAACCACAGCTCGGACAGTCGCATTGGCGCTGGCAGAAAATGTTTATCCCCAACCTAGTTGGCCAATTGAGACAACTGACCAACAAGTTGATCAAGTTTTAATTTTTAAAAATGAGGAATAATGTTCATGACTAATGATTTCAAGCGGGCGTTTAAAGCGACGCCAGCCACCGCTGTTTTAGTGACCGTGATGGTGCTTGTCTACTTATGGGAAGTCTTACAAGCGCATAGCTTTACCATTAACTCACAAGTGTTATTTCATTCTGGCGCCCAATTTTCACCGGCTGTTTATCAGTTACACCAGTGGTGGCGTTTGATAACGGCAGGCTTTTTGCACGTGACGTTTTCCCACTTGGCTTTTAATATGATTACGCTATACTTTATCGGCCGGTTACTTGAGATCGAGCTGGGACCATGGCGTTTTCTGGCACTATTTTTCCTGACAGTGATTAGTGGTAATTTAATGAGCCTGGCCTTTGGCGGGGTTAATGTTATTTCAGCTGGGGCTTCAGGCGGAATCTTTGGGCTATTCGGTGCCATTGGTATGTTAGGGCTGTTGGACAAACGCCGTGCATACTGGCGTAGTCAGGCAAAATTGATGGGAATTTTTATCTTGTTATCAATTGTGTCGTCGTTTGCAACGCCGGATATTGATTTAAGTGCCCACATTGGTGGCTTGCTAGGTGGATTTATTCTGGTACCAGCGTTTATTTCGGGCTTTCACTACACCGGCTTGTTTAAGTTACGCGTGTGGCACCGCTTATTAGCAGTGATCGTGTATCTCGCATTATTAGCAGTGATATTTAGCATTGCGATAAATCGTATCTAAGGAGCGTGATGAGATGCGGACATTTTTGGATGTTTTAAATTTATTGAAGAAATACGATATTTATATTCACGTAGGTAACCGCTTATGGGATATTGAATTGGCGGCAATTGAAATTGACAATATGTATAAGGTTGGCTTGTTAGAAGCGAAAGAATATGCGCAAATCAAGTTAGTATTACGACATGAACACGAAGATGAAGAGCGACGCCAAGTCTTGTAACCGTTTTCACTAAAATGCTTGTTTTAATTGGAAAATGCGTTATAATAAATAATGTTGAAATCAAGAAAGCGATTACAAATATATTTTTTGAGAAATAACGAGGAAAGAACAGATGGCTAAAGACAAGCTAATCGGTGTTGACCTTGGTGGCACGACCATCAAGTTTGCCATTTTGACTGCTGAAGGTGAGATTCAACAAAAGTGGTCAATCAAGACAAATATCTTGGACGAAGGTTCACACATTGTACCCGACATCATTGATTCTATCAACCACCACTTGGACTTGTACCAATTGGATAAGGGCCGCATCATCGGTATCGGAATGGGTACGCCGGGAACGGTTGACACTGAGAACGGAACGGTTCGTGCAGCGTTCAACTTGAACTGGAAGGAAACGCAAAACGTCCGCGAACAAATTGAAGCCGGTACTGGCTTGCCATTGACGATGGACAATGACGCTAACGCTGCCGCTTTGGGTGAGCAATGGCGTGGGGCTGGAAACAACCAACCAGACGTTGCCTTTATTACGTTGGGAACTGGTGTTGGTGGTGGATTGATTAACGATGGTAAGATGATCCACGGTGTTGCCGGTGCTGGTGGTGAGGTTGGTCACATGATCGTCGAACCTGGTGGATATTTGTGCACATGTGGTAATTACGGCTGCTTGGAGCAATATGCTTCAGCAACAGGTGTTGTCCACTTGGCACAAGATTTTGCCGAAGCTTACGCTGGTAACTCACAATTGAAGGCTATGGTTGACAATGGTGAAGAAGTGACGTCAAAGATTGTCTTTGACTTGGCAAAGGATGGCGATTACCTGGCAAATGAAGTTGTCGACAAGGTGGCTTACTACCTTGGTTTGGCTTCAGCTAACATCTCGAACATCTTGAACCCATCTTCAGTTGTTATCGGTGGTGGTGTTTCAGCCGCTGGTAAGTTCTTGTTGGACCGTGTTGCCAAGAACTTTAGCCAATTTGCTTTCAAGGCTACGCGTGACGTAACTGAAGTTAAGTTGGCAGAGTTGGGTAACGATGCTGGTGCATACGGTGCTGCTTCATTGGCCCGTAACTCAGATCGTACGATTGCCTAATTATAAATAGAAGTCATTAAAAACGAGTGTTATGACGATACTCGTTTTTTTGTGGGCAAATATGACGGCATTTACCGAAAATCGCCGGGATATTTGTAACAAAATGTAACATTGCACCTGTTTATGGTGAAATAGTAAGTTAATTCACAAGGTAAAATATGCACGAATTATGAACATGGTATGAACGACTGAAACAACACGTTGATGTAGAGCTGATTTGCACGTGTATGATTTAGGAAGAATTTGTGTGCCACAGGTTGTCTGGCGCTTGTTATACGCCTGTTACGCGACCTCGATGAGATAGGTTATGTTGTTAAGGTAACGACGGAAACAAAAATCATAAACTTAAAACAGTAAGACGCGCTTTACACGAGCGACAAAGCGGGAGTTAATCATGCAAAACGTAACATCACGTAAGAAGTTGTACAGGTCAGGTAAGAACTGAGTAGCAGGTACGGTATTGGCCGCCACAGCTTTGGTTATGCTAATGTTCCACATGGATGCAACGTATGCTAATGAAGAAGTAGCACCAGCGCAAACGACGTCATCATGACGTGCTAAGATGGTTGATCAGGTTGTCTGAGCTATTCAAATAACGGTGCAAACGTACTTGGTTCAAGAAGGTGACACGTTGTCATCAATTGCATCAGTAACGGATTTGACGGCTGAAGAAATTGCGGCTGCTAACAAGGTTGATGACAGTCACTTCATTGTGGTTGGTCCAACAATCGAATTGACAGGTGCGCCAGTTGAAGTAGTAACAGAGCCAGCTCAAGTTGGGACACCAGATACGGAAGCTGCCCAGTTGAGGCACCGGTGGTAGCTGAAGAGGGTGCCCCTGTTGTTACTGAAGAAGTAGCACCAGTAGTTGAGACGGCTGCACCTGCACAAGAAGCACCGGTTGCAGAGGTTGCCCCATCAAACAATACGAATATGGCAGTAAATGGAGCCAACACGTATCCTGCCGGACAATACACGTGGTTCGTTAAGAATGCTTTGCCTTGGATAGGAAACTACTGGGGTCAACTCAGCAACCTCCGCTGGTCACTTAGTTGATACGAACCCTACGGTCGGATCAGTTGCTGTGATGGCACCAGGTGTGGTGGTTCTGGTGAATACGATCACGTGGGTGTCGTTGTTGCCGTAAATGGTCACCAAAGTATGATTGAAGAAGGAAACTACGCTGGTTTGTCATATAACTCACGTACGCTTTCAAAGGATAGCATGATGTTTGTACACTAATCGCAAATTTCACATACTTGTAAATTGTAATAAAGTTGTCTGAACCCTATTGGTCCAGGTTTTTTATTACATTTTGTAATAAAACGTAATATTGTAGCCAGTTTTCACGTTTTCGGCGTGACATGTGTACCACGAAAGCGGTTTAAAACAATGAAACCACTTGATATAACGGCATTTTTAGTTGCTTCCATTTTTTTAGTAACTGTTATACAAGCGTAACTAGGCCGTTAAATCGGGTTGATAGACTGCTTTATGGATAGAGGAAAGACGTTGCCGTAGCGACGCGCCTTAAATCGCATCAAGGGGATAATAAAGAATATGACAACTCAAAACATGACTAAGGGATGGTTTGTTGCTGCTGCAACGGCTGCCGCTGCAATTTTACCGATGACACACACAACGGCCGCTTCTGCTGAAGATTCAACCGCAAACAAGGCTGATGCAAATGCAAACAAAGCGGCCTCATGGCGTGCTAAGACAGTTGACGACGTGAAGGCGGTTGTCTTGTCAGCTGGTACTGAATACAAGGTGCAAACAGGTGACACATTGTCAACGATCGCCCAAGCGACAGGAGAAAGTGTTGATGACATTGCCAAGGCCAATGGCTTGTCAGATGTTCACTTTATCACGGTTGGTGAGACGTTGAAGTTGGCGCCAGCAGATAAGCAAGATAATAACTCTGCATCAGATGCCCTTAAGCAAGCGGCTGTCTCAGCAGACAAGGCTGCTGGTGCAGCTGCGCAAGTTGCACCAACGTCTTCAGCTGACAATATGCAATACACGAACACGGGTGCGGTTGCTTACGATGCAGCGTCACAACCTGCTGTTGCTGCGCCAACGTATGATACGACTGGTAACACTTACCCAGCTGGACAATGCACGTGGTTCGTTAAGAACGCTTTGTCGTGGGTTGGTAACAACTGGGGTAACGCTTCTGGTTGGGGCGCTTCAGCTGCGGCAGCAGGTCGTGTAGTTGACGCAACACCAGCTGCCGGTGCGGTCGCTGTCTTTGCACCTGGTATTGACGGTGCAGGTGAATTGGGTCACGTTGCGGTTGTTGATTTTGTTAACTCAGATGGTACGATTACAATTTCAGAGGGTAACTACGCTGGATTGGCATACCACGTTCGTACGATTTCGGCTGCTGGCATCCAATTTGTTCACTAATAATAATGACGTAAAACCAAGTCCATTTTTTGGACTTGGTTTTTTTAATTTGAAATGAAGGATTTGTTTTTGCAATTTTTCGAGCCTTCTGTTAATTGCTTTGAAGCGCGGATGTAAACAACTAGCAATAATCCTTTACTATACTTTTATAAGTAGATTAAAAGAGAAGAAAATAGATAAGAAGCGCTATAGGGAGAAAACGATTCTTATGGAAAAAGTATCAGTAAATAAATCAATTAAGGGAATGGCTTTGACGACTGCTGCGGTTGCAGCAGCTGCCTTGCCATTTATGCACACAAACGCAGCGTCAGCTGACGATTCAGCTAAGGGGTGGCGCAGTAAGACGGTTGACGAAGTACGGACAACTGTTGAGGATGCTGGACGTGTATATGTTGTACAATCTGGTGACACGTTGTCAACGATTGCAGCAGCGACGGATCGCAGTGTGGACGATATTGCGAAGCAAAATGATATTAAAAATGCTAACATGATTGAAGTTGGCCAGAAGCTCGATTTGGTGTCAGAAGCATCAGCAACAAGTGTTGCGGCGTCATTGGCCCCAGCTGCGTCATCTGTTGCGCCAGCCAGTTCAGTTGCTTCACAAGCATCATCAGCTAGTTCAGAATCGCCAGTCGCAACGAGTGCAGCTACATCTACTGTGCCGGTTGCGACAGTTTCACCAGCCATTGTGGACGCAACGTTGAATGCATTGAACGCATTGCGTGCTTCAGCAGGATTGACACAACTCGTTTGGGATGATGGCCTAGCTGCATCAGCAACGGCACGTGCCACATCAATGTCACAAACAGGTGTTGATCAGGCGCACTATTCAGGGGCAGTGGCCAATGAAGTTGTGGCGGCTGGGTTTGGTGCCGGACAAGACGTTATTTCTGCTTGGTTTAACGAAACAAACATGACTGGGGTGCCAAATGGGCACCATGATTGGGAAATGAATGGTTTATTCACGCGCGTCGGCTTTGGCTACGTTAACGGCTGGATTGTCGGCCATGCTGAATAATTGAAGAAAAGAAAAAGTCTGCCAAGGGTTGGCAGACTTTTTCTTTAGGTTTTGTTAAAATAGTAATTAACATGATTAACGAAACGGGGATTTGAGCAGTATGTTGCAAGCATTGTTTGTCTTGATTTTAATTTGGGTTACTTGGACAGTTGGTACAATCATCTGGACACGTACCACGTTGAAGCGCGCGGCAACGGTATTGAAGTCAGAAGAATTTGAAAAGCAAAGTCGCGGTCAACAATTGATCGATATCCGCGAATCGGCAAAGTTTAAGGCAAAGCACGTCCTAGGTGCACGTAACATTCAATATGCCTTGTTGAATGAAAACCACACTGCTTTGCGTAAGGACAAGCCTGTGTTCTTGTACGACGAGAACATGCAATTTGCAGCCCGTTTGGCACGCAAGTTGAAGAAGGACGGTTACAACGAAATTTTCGTCCTCAAGAATGGGTTTGCCGAATATAACGGTAAGACAAAGTCTAACTAATGAAAAAAGGTTTGGGATGTACATCCCAAACCTTTTCTTTATGTGCTTGATTAAAAGCGAGCGCCGTGTGAGTGAGCAGCCTTACGAGCAGCCTTGCGTTCTGTCTCTTCAAACTTAGCTTCCTCTTCTTCCAAAGGCTTTACAGCAACCTTGTGGAAAGTTAAAGCAGCGGCTGCAGCAGTAGCTAACGTGCCGGCAATACCAGTCAAAATCCCCAAACCAAACTTCTTCATGATGCGGTTCCTCCATTTATTTGTTAAGATAAGTTTAACATATTTAACAAGAATTAAACTACTGAGGTTCGTGAAATGTCTGTAAACGAAACATTAATTATTGCACACCGCGGCATACATCACGACCGAGGTGACGAAAATACGCTAATTGCCTTCCAACGGGCGATTGCTGCAGGCGTTGACGGCCTTGAAGTTGATGTCCAATTATATGGTAATCGATTAATTTTGAAGCATGATCAGGATGGCGTGGTACCGGCGGATGTTGCGACATTTGGCAATTTTTTGACGTTGATTGCAACAACGCAGTATCAAGGGTTATTACTAATTGAATTAAAGGGACGGGTAGGAGCGGAGCAATTGTATCGCGAGATGCAGGCGAAACAATTATCAAATGCCGTGATGTTGCAGTCGTTTCAAGAGCTGCCCTTGCGGAAGTGGCGTCGCTTAGATGCAAACGTACCAATTGGTTATTTGCGGCATATGTCGAATATGGTGAGCTGGCGGTTGTGGCAGGATGGTATTATTCAGCAAGTTAACCTGGATTATCGTTATTGGTACCTTGCTTGGTTAAGACCATTCGGCGCTAAGACTTATTGGTGGACCCCGAATACGCGCAGGTGGACAACCTTACTCCGGATGTTAGGCGTACGCGGTATCATTACGGATATTGCAACAAAAATTTTGTAGGTGAATGAGTAAAAATGGATAAATTAATTGTCATTGTTGGGCCGACCGCGGTTGGTAAAACAGCGTTATCTTTGGCATTGGCTCGAGCTGTTGATGGTGAAATTGTATCGGGTGACTCGATGCAAATTTATCGACGTCTAAACATCGGGACGGCGAAGGCAACACCAGCGGAACAGGCACAAGCACCGCATCATATGATTGATATCGCTGAACCAACCGAAACGTATTCGGCGGCCCGTTTTGTTCAGGAAGCCCAGCAAGCGATTGCTGAGATTACGGCCCGTGGTAAGGTGCCAATCTTGGTTGGGGGCACCGGTTTTTATGTGCAAGCGTTGTTGGGCGATAAGCCACTAGCAGCGGTAGATGATATTCAAGATGACGCGTTTACGGCGAAGTGGACACGAATTGCCCACGACGAAGGGGAAGCGGTATTGCGTGATGCTTTGCGCAAGATGGACGCGGTGAGCGAGGCTAGGATTTTACCTGGTCAAATTCGCCGATTAGTGCGTGCTTTACTAGTGAGTGATCATACCGGCAAGCCTTTCTCTGAGCAAAAGCCAGAGCCAAAGCGGCAGTATGATGCCTTTATTATCGGTCTAACAACTGATCGGCAAGTGTTATATGAACGCATTAATCAACGTGTCGACGCTATGATGACGCAAGGAATTTTGCCAGAAGCAGAAATTGCGAGGGCTTTACCAGCAGATAGCACAGCTCGAAAGGCGATTGGTTACAAGGAACTGTTTGGCTATTTAGCTGGTGATGAATCATTAGAACAAGCAACGGAAACGTTGAAACAGGCATCACGCCGGTACGCAAAACGGCAGATGACGTGGTTCAATAATCAGTTTATGGACATTCATTGGTTTGACTTAGTTCAGCAACCGTCTGAAATAACTAACATAAAAGAAGCGGTAAAACGGTTCATGTCAGAATAGCTGACATGATTAAAAACTTCACATATAATCGGTGGTAACATGCTAAGCATAGGGGGTCAGAACGTATGGGTGGACGAGAACTTCGTCGCGATTTGGCGGTATTGCCGATGAGCGTCGTACGTGAACTGACTGACTTATCTGATCGACAAATTCGTTATTATGATCAGCAGGGTTTAATTACGCCGCAACGGGGGGCTGGTAAACAACGTCGCTTTTCATTAAATGATGTAGACCGGTTAATTGAAATCGCAGATTATTTGGATGCAGGGTATTCAGTGTCTGAAATTCATGAGGTTGATGCCAAGAAGCAACGTAAGTCAGCTGAAAAGCCTGAACCAAATGAAGAAAATCTACGACACATGTTGGCGGATGAGCTGCTGAAAATTGGACGTTTTAATGGTCAGCGTAAGTTTTAACATTTTGTTTTAATTGCTAAGTTATCAAAAGGAGATTTAGATGGTTCGCAAAGCATATACCAAGGATGATATTCGGCGCATGATTGCAGAAGAAAACGTAGAATTCTTGCGACTACAATTCTCGGACGTGTTCGGTACAATCAAGAATGTTGAAGTACCAGTTTCACAACTTGAGAAGGTACTCGACAATAATTTGATGTTTGACGGTTCTTCAATTGAAGGGTTTGTCCGCATTGAAGAGTCAGATATGTACTTATACCCAGACTTGTCAACGTTCATGATTTTCCCATGGGCGACTGATTTGCATGGTGGTAAGGTTGCGCGCTTGATTGCTGATATTTACACGGCAGATCGCGAACCATTTGCAGGTGATCCACGTAGCAATTTGAAGCGTGTCTTGCAGCAGATGACGGAAGATGGCTTTAAGTCATTTAATATCGGAACGGAACCAGAGTTCTTCTTGTTCAAGCTGGATGAGCATGGTAACCCAACGATGAATTTGAATGACAAGGGTGGTTACTTTGACCTAGCGCCACTTGATCTTGGAGAAAACACACGTCGTGAAATCGTGTTGGAGATGGAGAAGATGGGCTTTGAAGTTGAAGCGGCCCACCACGAAGTTGCGCCAGGTCAACACGAAGTCGACTTTAAATATGCGGATGCACTTGATGCGGCTGACAATATTCAAACGTTTAAGTTGATTGTGAAGACGATTGCGCGTAAGCACGGTATGTACGCAACCTTTATGCCTAAGCCAGTTTCAGGTATTAATGGTAATGGTATGCACACGAACATGTCTTTGTTCACCGAGGAAGGTAATGCCTTCTTTGATGAAGCTGGTGAGTTGCAATTGTCTAAGACGGCCTATAACTTTTTGGGTGGTATTTTGGATCACGCAGCTAACTTTACGGCCATTACAAATCCCACGGTTAACTCATTCAAGCGTTTGACGCCGGGCTTCGAAGCACCAGTTTACGTGGCTTGGTCAGGATCAAACCGTTCACCGATGGTTCGTGTCCCAGCTTCACGTGGTAACTCAACGCGTTTGGAATTGCGTTCCGTTGATCCAACCGCTAACCCATACTTGGCCTTTGCTGCCATTTTGGCAGCTGGCTTGGATGGTATTGAACGTGAATTGGAGCCAACACACGCTGTTGACCGTAACATCTACTTGATGGATGAAGGAGAACGCAAGCGTGCAGGTATTACTGATTTACCAGATACCTTGCTAGCAGCTGTGAACGACTTGGATGAGGATGAAACAATCAAGGCAGCATTGGGCTCACACATGTCACGTACATTTGTGGATGCAAAGCGTCTTGAGTATCAAGCTTACCGACAAGAAGTATCGCAATGGGAATTGGACACATATCTCGAGCAATACTAAAATTTTCGTTAAATGTTCTAAAAAACAACGCCGACCGGGGAAAGGTTGGCGTTTTTCTTTAAGGTTAGGTTGTATGATAGAACTATTAAGATGTTAGTGTTATGACATGAGTTTTAGTACAACCACACACGAGGAGGGGTTGAGATGGAGAACACGCCATACTTGAAGACGGACTTGCCGTCAAATCAATCCGTATTAAATGGAAAACTACAAGCAAAATTAGACTATATTGGGGATATTCAGAACGCTGTTGCGACGAATGATGATCGCCGGGTATATGAATTATTAGATAGCCAAAAGTACAACACGAAGATTCGACAGACGCAAAACGCGGCCTCAAATCGTGCCTTGTCAGTCTTGGTGGATGATATGCAGGATGAATTAAGTCACCATTTGGGACAGCAATTGATTCAGTATTTGTCAGAAAAGTTCCCATTCTTTTATTACGAAGAGACGCAATTGGGTGTGTTCCAATTGTTCTTTGGAAATTGGTGGGATCGACGTCATTTCGGTATTCTTGATCCACTCGCTGTGAATTTTATCTTCAATGATCAGGAGTATGAAAAGTTGGCACGTGCCGTTGAATTATCAGAGGGCGGCCAACGTTATAACGCGCAAGTAATTGAAGATACCACACGAGCTAATGAGGCGTTGCAACAAATTGTGGCTGATCAAAATCAACGTGATGCTGAACGTGCCCAATTGATGGCCCAACTGGCATCGAGTGAAGACCGTGGCGGTATTTTTGGTAACCGTTCACAAAATGAACAACGTGAAGTATTGAAGGAACGTTTGGCCAAATTAGATGCTGCGGATGACAAGGCGAAAGAAGTGCCTGAGTTAATTGCAGCAAACAATGCCCAAATTTTGAATCTGTCAAAGGAGGACACGATTTTGATTTACGAACAACGTGCCATCTCAGATACATTTGGTTCATTTGCAAACTTCCAAGAAGCAGTTGCGTCACTATACGAAACGTATGTGACGTATTTGGCTGATACACAAGGAGGTAAGTAATTATGACAGAACACCTTCGTGAACGCGTAGTCGCATATGCTGAATTGTTGACCGATGACATTGGTCAAATTCAACAATTGTTGGCGCAAGTGCGTGAATTGGCCGAATCACAAGAACCAGCGCGTGTGCACAAGCTTGCCGAGCGTTTAACGGCAGCGCATCTTGATACGGACTGGGTTCTTGTGCCACGTCAATATAGCCCAGCGGATTGGTACATGTTGGCGATGGATCGGTTTATGAGTTTCGCCGGTATCCCGGCGTACGATATTTTGACGCCAGCTGAACGTGAAGAACTAACGCTGGTACCAACTGAATTGGAAGTGCCAGCAACATTTGAGTTCGTTGTGAACGACGATCCAAATGGTGGTGCCTTTTTCATTGAGCTTGGGACGAATGAACGTTTGTTCTACTGGTCATTAGAGCGTAAGCAAATTTTATTTAACGCCGATGCCATTACGAACTTGTTGATTGAAAACTATCGTAAGAAGACGACCGCACCACGCATTCGCACAGTGACGACATTGTTGACTGAATTCGGCCGTTACATGGAACGCGAATTTGGCTACAAGGTCGATTACAACATCTTGGAGACCAAGGATGATTTCTTTTATCCACTGGTTCAAACCGAAATGCCAGCTGGTATGTTGGATCGTTTGTTTGTGTTGTCAGCAGATTCAAACTACTTCTTGCAAAACATTCCAAATGGGGCTGGCCTGGTACTTGAACAGGGTGTTGAAGTCCGTATTTTCTACGCAAATGATGCCACGGCTATTGGGGCACAACGTTGGCACTTCCAAGTGATCGATGGTCACGATGCTGTTTCATGGCTTGATATTTTGTTGGATTACGACTTCATTGGTGCTTGGTACTTGAAGGAGCGTCATTACTTGGCTGTCGAGAGCGATGAATTAGTTTTCGGTTTGCAAGGCAATCATGCGTTGAAGAATTACGGGGCATCTGCACGAGTTAAGTCTGAAGCACTACAAGTGGAAGTGTTGCAACCAAACACGACTGATGAGGGGCCGGAAGCATAATGGCACTGGATATTGCATTATATTTACGGCAAGCGCGTGACGCTTATCGGGTTGTGACGTATGATTGGGAAAATCCAATTAGCCCCAAAGATGTCCTATTAAATGATTATTTAAATTTGGATATTACGTTAGGTACGCTGATGCGCCGGGTTGATGCGGTGAATGGAGATGTGCCCCATGATGCTGTTGTGACGGGTGAGGCGATGATTGTTGATTTGTATGCTACGGCTTTGAGTCAATTTTTGTTGATTAGTTTAAAGCAACAGTGGACACATTTGATGGTGTTGGAAGACTCTGATATTGAAAAGTTTGCCCGTTTCCCACAAATGCGGCTGGCCCATCAATTTATAGGGATTAAGACGATGTTGCTAAACAGTTACCATCAGAAGCGCCAAAGTGATTTCGCCCATGCTTGGCGGTCATTTATAAAATTGGGATTAATTGAATTGCATTTAACTGAGGGAGAGCTCGCAATGGCAATTTCTCAGGTTTTGGATGCTTCTAACCTTGATTCACCAGCGTTTTAACCGTACAATAGATGAGGCGATAGTGAAATGTTGCCTCCTCTATTTTATATGCAGCTGTAGCACAACTGGATAGTGCACTCGGTTTCTACCCGAGCGGTTGTGGGTTCGAGTCCCACCAGCTGCACTTATGTTTTTGTTAAAATCCCTCACCAATTGTGGGGGATTTTATTGTTTTTGTTTTCCCATTGGTTTATAATAATTTACGTTGTGTTTGTGGATCCCACAAACTGCAACCACTCGTGGTCTGTATTAAGTTGTTCCTCGGAACACGCGGACTCGGTGAGTCTAAGTTTTTTTAGAAATAACATATATGGAGGTCTACAGACTCATGGCAGCATATGCAATCATTGAGAACGGTGGAAAGCAATACAAGGTTTCTGCCGGTGACGTAATCTACGTCGAGAAGATGGACGCCGCAGAGGGTGACAAGGTTGTCTTTGACAAGGTTGTCTTCGCTGACGGCAAGATCGGTGCACCATACGTTGATGGTGTTACTGTATCAGGTACTGTTGAGAAGCAAGGTAAGGAAAAGAAGGTTGTTACTTTCAAGTACAAGCCAAAGAAGCACTCACACAAGAAGCAAGGTCACCGTCAACCATACACTAAGGTTGTCATTGACTCTATTGCCTAAGACATCGGAAAGAAGAGGATTTAAATCATGCAATTGAATTTGAACAACTTGACGATGCTTGCCCACCACAAGGGAGGCGGATCTTCTGCCAACGGTCGTGACTCAGCAGGTCGTCGTCTAGGTACGAAGCGCGCTGATGGTCAAGACATCAAGGCTGGATCAATCATTTACCGTCAACGCGGTACGCACATCTACCCAGGTGTAAACGTTGGTCGTGGAAACGATGACACGTTGTACGCTTTGACTGATGGTGTCGTAAAGTTCGGTCGTTTGGGCCGTGACCGTCGCCAAGTATCAGTTGTTTCACGCGAAGAATACAAGCAAATCATTGCTAAGTAATCATTTTACGTGATAACGGTTGAATAAACTGTAAAAAGGCAGCATTACGATTAAGTTCGTGATGCTGTCTTTTTGTTTATTACGATAAGTTATATTTTTTATTTGTTGGTAGTAGCAGCAAATAAAAAATAAACAATCCAACGTAAGGAATTAAAAATACGAAAGTAAACCAGCCACTTCTAGTGCTATCGCGTACTCGACGAGCTAGGGCACTGAAGAATGGTAACTAAATGCGTAATGAAAATCAATATGCCATTAATCAACATTTGTTTCCAGAATAATTTGCGTGGCAATCGACCTTTGAAGGTGAATAAGTAAATCCAATAATTAAAAATGGGATGGTCCGAATCGGGTTTAACAGAACTAAATCAGAATGATCGGACATCAATTTTGGCCCCAGTTGTTACAACCGAAGCCGGTTATACGCCAGAGGATGTCCACAGTATTACAACTGGTTTGGTCGACGTCGTTGGCTCAGGTAAGGGCCGGGCGGTTGTTGGCATTGGTGTGAATGGTATTAGGGCGACGTATACGTTGTCTGGTGATGGTGGTGTAGGAGTGATGACAGGTTCGTATACCGGTGAAAATGGTGATAGTGATCACCCGTTTAAAATTCATGTGAACGACTGGTTGCGTACGCATAACTTGCAAGATGTCCAGGCAGAGTACGGATCAGTAATGACCAACAATTAACGAGGGCTATTTCTTGCAAGCGTTTACAGTGGGTGTTATTATAATCGTGTACCAAAGGAAAGGCAGGTAATTGAATTGCAGGAAGAATTCATTTCAACCTCTA
>NZ_SDGK01000073.1 GCF_004521965.1 Weissella cibaria
AGAACGCTTTTCAAACCGTCGAATATCACCGATTAAGCGAACCGCGGTATTGTCAGTCATTCCAGAAATGCTTAAGAGAATCTTGAATTCGGGTAAGGCCTTCACTACGTCAACCGTGTTGGCAATGACAACTTCTCGTTTCACAGTCATTTTAATGATGTTTGTGACTTGATGTTGGAGCTGTTTAACTACGAAAGATGTTGATTCAATCGCCGGATAAGAAGTTCCGTGGGCTCGCCACAGTCTTTCTGCTAGTGTTTGTGCACGTCCTTGGCCAATACCACGTATTCCTAATCCAAGAATGCTATCCATGATTTCTGTTATTGTATGTCCCACAATCATACCTGGGTGTGGAAACAAACGAAGAACTTCTAGACTTGAGGTTTTATCCACCTCAATTTCATCCGTGAAATTGGGAAATGACAACTGAATCAATTTATGAACGCGGTTTTTCTCGCGCTTTATATCTTCAGTTTGTTGGTCGTAATATCGACTCATGTTTGACAGCTCACGATACAAGGGATCTGAGAAACGGGGCACGTAAGGCACGGGTTCCTTTGTGAATTCTGTTATGGCAAGACATCGTGCGTCGCGAACGTCGTTCTTGCGCATTCGGGATCCATCATCTAGAGGCTTCTTAGCTACTAGGGGATTAAGTATGTGATACAGAATACTTGTTATCGATAAGATATTTCTCTAGTCGACGTGAGTAGACGCCGGTTGCCTCGAAGACGACCTCCGCACCACCATAAGATTGGATAATTGACTTTAAACTTGGAAACCCAATGGCATCGAGAGTGATATCACCGTCGTAAGTTGCTTTTCCATCTACTGCCACAGATAACTTTGCGGATGCCTTTAAAACATCCAAACCAATAATTGTACACATGATACGCTACCTTTCTTGAAGCTCTTCACATTGATTTTAGTATCCAAGTTTTCAAAACACGGTTTCTAGAACCAAACTACTTTGAGCGAATTTGCCAAAACCAGTGAAGCAGCCAATTTCACATGCGGCCTCAATGGGCCAAAAAGAGCTACGGCTTTTGCTTCACTACCACTATAAAGTAATAGAGGCGTACATGAACTCCGTCGAGTTTCATGTACGCCTCTAAGCTTAGTAGTTTTCACATTGTTGAGATCAGCTGCCTTTTGCTTGTAGTTCATTGAGTAGAAACTATTCTTGAATGAGATAAGAATACGTAGACGAAAGTT
>NZ_SDGK01000074.1 GCF_004521965.1 Weissella cibaria
TAGAGCACCTGGTTTGGGACCAGGGGGTCGCAGGTTCGAATCCTGTCGTCCCGATTGTAAAAAGACTCAGGAATATTTGTTCCTGGGTTTTTTTTAGCAAACAAATGTTAGAATAATGCTATTAGACTTTTGAAAAAGAGGTATTGTGACATGGCAAATGAACCAATTACAAATGAATCCTATCAGCAATTACTCGTTGATTTAGGTGTTGGTGGACCTCAAGTTGGTGAAAAGAGTTTTAACTTGGCCGACGGGTTTCAAGTAAAGGACGAAGATGGTCAAGAAGAGACCTATGCGTACTGGGATGTCATTCGCCGCGCTGATGATACTTATTGGTCACCGCTTAAGGGGGATCGTAAGACCTTGTATGACATAACCGGTTATACAATCTTAGCTAAATCAACCCAAGAATGGCTATCGATTGCGGACTGGTTTGCGTTGGAAGGTATCTAGGAGGGCAGCATGGCAGCAATTATGTTACGGCGAGCATTCTATGGTTTCGTGATGGGTGACGCGTTTGGTGTGCCGTATGAATTTAAGACTCGTGGTACGTACGAGGTTCAGTCAGAGATGGTTGGGTATCAAACCCATTTTAAACCGGCGGGTACCTGGAGTGACGATACAAGTTTAACACTGGCAACTATTAATGCACTGTTTGAACCATATGAATTAGCTAACGTTATGGATAACTTTGTGTCCTATCTGGATGATGCTGCATTCACACCGTATCAAGATGTGTTTGATGTTGGCATTGGCACACGCGAGGCTATCTTAACATACAAGGTGACACATGAAGTGGTCCCTTTTAAGGCTGATGACGAAATGAACAATGGTAACGGCGCATTAATGCGGATTTGGCCAGTTGCCTTTTTTGATTTTACAGCTGACTTGACGTTAGAGGATGTTATCGATCAGCTTACTGGTTTGACACATGGACATAGGCGTGCACGATTGGCGTCTCGTTTTTTTGTGTATCTTTTGCGGATGATGCCAAGAGTGAAAAACATTGAACGGGCGTTAGAGATGGCTATTCGCCGTTCAAATCGCACCGCAATGGAAACGGCAACTTTAGAAACTGAAGATTTGGGCTGGTTAGCTGTAACCGATAGCCAATCTGTACAGGATGCGATAGCAACTATTAAGCGGTGGTCGCGTACTGAAGTACCAAGTACTGGTTATGTCGTGGATACGTTAAAAGCCGTATTGTGGACGTTATTACACACGACAAGTTATCAAGAAGCCGTTATGATGGCGGCGGGATTGGGCGACGATACTGATACAATTGCCGCATTAGTCGGTGTGATTGCCAGTTTTGCCTACGATGAATTCCCAGAAGCATGGTTTGATGCGTTAGGTGCTAAAGATAAAATTGAACGCGAACTGATCTTGGCAGATGAGTCAGGTAAATTTGCTTAATGAAGTCTAAATAAATATGTCATAAAAAGACGCCAGCAGGATACTAAAAATCATCTATGCTGGCGTCTTTTTTAGAATTGACGATGCGCTATTTAGGTTTGACTAGTCTTAAAACAAGGTTAATACTGCTGAGCACACTTCCCAACAAACTCAGCCAAAGTCCTATGGTTAGCCCAGGTGTTTGATAGGTGAGTACAAGGCGATTTTGTCCGGCTTTCAGTGGTATACCAATGAAACCATCATTGATCTTCACAAGGTGGCGGCCATTCGCCGACCAACCAGTTGAATATGGCATTGTTGTCGCTAACATACGAGGTGTCTGCACACGAATTGTGGTGAGCACTTTATTGCGCTTAAAACGCAATTTAGGGGCTGTTCTTTGGATTTCACGTGCAACCCGACTAAAGCGTTTATAAGTTGGTACCCCAACAATCCGTACATCAAATGAGTAGTCACCGCCACGACTAAAAGTTAACGGTATAAATTGTTCGTTCTTATAATCAGTTGCTTGCCCCAAATTCAATGTTACTGCGGTCTGAGGATTGTAGAATGATAAATTCGTTTGGCCGGTCTGACTGAATGAGACGTCATGATCATTATAATTGGCTGTTAGTTTGTAGCCAGCATATTCCGTACCGATTGTATCCAAATGATGCTGTGTCCAGTTCCACGTAAATGCTTTGGGATTATAGCGAATATTAGGGCTACTCTGCATGTTGAGGGCGTTTTGGGTTGCTGAATACTGATACGCAGCCAGAGCATTTTGCTGGCGCTGACCAAACGTAGCGGGGGTATAACGTAGGTTACTAATCTCCAGATGGAGCTCGGTACCGCGTAACTGTTTATGCCATCAGGTAACAGAGACGCGTGCGTCTTATAGTGGTAATGCAAACTCGTTTGCCCAGATTTGGTTTGATCAGTTCGGATTACACCAGAGACGATTTGTTTGGCAAAGGCGGAAGATTGACCAGCTCGCATGCCTGGCACAACCACGCTATCTGCGAGAGTGCCCTCCTTTTCAGTGGCAGTCATTGGGCCATAGTCTTTGGCAGCCACAGTATACTTCGGTAAATAGACAAGTGGATAACTGTCTGACGAAGCGACTGCAGTCTGATGATTAACGCTCGCATTGGCATTTTGTTCGTACGAATTTGGGGTCATAGTCGAGCTGTTTTGATAGCGTGTTTTGACGCCCAAAACATTCATGAGAATGTTGCGATTATCCAAATTACTAGTGATGTCGTTAGGGCTACTACCAGCGATTTGCAAACGTTGCATCATGGTATTGACCGCCTTATTTTGGACAGACCAGTAACTTTCAATGTTATTAGTCTGACTGAGAATAAGCAAGTTCGTGGTTGGGGCAATCCCAGTTGTGTTGCCTAATTGATTGTCGATGTAAACCCGACTAAAAGAGGGGTTAGCAACATTGTTGGGCAAGTAGTCACGCTGACCATGTAGCAGTTTGTTAATGCTCTGATCACTAAGCATATCAGAGGCCGCCGGATTCGTATTATTGGTATGATTACGATTTGCAATAAACGTGACGTTTACCAGCACGACAGCGATCAGCAGTGCCTTTAAGCTAGGCTGGGTAGGATGATGTTGCAAAGACCAGATTAACAGCAGGCTAATTGCGTACAACGCAATCATCGGGCTAAAGCGCGAGTTGGGACTAAAATCACTCCTGATAAATAGCGATAAACTGGCGATAACACCAATGATGGCGAACCAGGAATAGTCGCGCAGTGTCAAATGACGCAAGTGCCGCAAAAAATGAACCATCATTAAGTTAACAGGTAACGAAATCATGAATAACCACCGATTAGATGGCGATGAAAAGCCATTTAATATGCCAGCAAAGGGAGGGAAGAGCAATCCAGCGCCGGCTAAAATGAATACCCAGTTAAACGTCTTAAATTCATGCCAATGACGCAACGCATAGATGACTGTAAAAACGGCTAAGGCGCTGAAACCGCCTGTTACCCAAAAATCGGGTGTCGCAAAGTTAGCGATTAAGTTGCCGGGGAGCCCAAAATAATAATAAGCCGGGTACAGCATGAGCCCGTTGGCTAGTGTTTTACCACTACGAGCTGAATCCGATACACTAATGAGGCTCGGAAAGTAAAAGCACCATTGGGGTTAAAGTTCCAATGCCTGTTGCTAGCAATAAACGCAAATGTTGCGTCCAATTAAACCAGTTCCTGGTTGCATACAGGTAGCCACTCCAGAATACAAGTGCGCCCAGTGCCATCATGAAGGCAAAATAAAAGTTATTCCACAGTGGCCAAGCCACGATGATAGTGAACAAAAAGGTTTTATGGGTTACTAATAACAGGTTGAGTGACCAAATAAGGAGTGGAAAGATAATCAACGGGTTCAAAAAGAATGGGTGTTCAAATGCGGCAAATGCCGTGTAACCAAAAAAGATATATGAAAACGTTGCGGGGATTACGGTCCAATGAGGAGCTCGCGGTATAAATTAACGGGCGACAAATAAAAAGCTGAGGCCAGCAAGAAAAAGACGAACGATAACGCTAAAATTGTAGTAAGCCAAGACATGATCTTGACTGACGAAAGCTACACCATACGTAAAAATATCGCCCAAAGTGTAATAAGAAAAAGTTTGTAAATAATCAGCGCCGAGGCCAAGTCGCCACTGCTACTGGGCCGCCCAAATATGGTTAAACAGAAGTTGGTGTAAAGTGACACGCCAATCAACCAAGGCGGGAAAATGCTGGGCAATGCCGTCACTTTGCCAGATTAATGAGGTGCCCATTGCAAAATAGGGCACGAAAATAGCGGCTGTGATCAATAAAAATAGTATGCTATACAGAAGATATATATTTTTCCAGTAGCGTTTTAACGTTGGCATGGCAGGTTAATCCCCCTTAAAGAAGTCATAGTATTGTAACATTCAAGGGACTATGAATATTTAACCCCCGACGAAAAGAAGGCTAAGAAGGCGGTATAATCACATTGTTAGTGTAATAAAGCAAAAAATTCATAGATTACACAAATACTGACGATAAGATGAAAACATTCAGTTTTATCGGAATAATCATAAAATGCAAACATATTTTACTGAAAGCGTTTACATATTCCGGAATGTATTGTACAATTTGTTTTGTACCTAAGGGATTAATAAGTTAAGGAGCGTGGCAATTATGGTAAATTTCATTATTGCTAGTCACGGAGAGTTTGCAGCCGGCATTCGTCAGTCGGGTCAAATGATCTTCGGGGAGCAAGAGAACGTACAAGTCGTTACGTTCATGCCCAACGAAGGTCCAGAAGACTTGATGAAGAAGTTTGAGGATGCATTAGCAGCATTTGAACCAAACGGTCAAGTGTTGTTCTTGGTTGATTTGTGGGGTGGATCACCATTCAACGCAGCATCACGTATTCAAGCGTTGCATGAAGATCAAATGGCCATTATTACAGGTTTGAACTTGCCAATGTTGATTGAAGCTTATGGGGCTCGATTCACAATGGAAACTGCAGCTGAAATTGCACATTACTTGATTCCAGTTGCCCGCGACGGGGTTAAGTCATTGCCTGAAGCAGCGGAAATGGTGGCAGCTGATACACAAGTAGCAGCTGAAGACACGCCAGTCGCAGCACCAGTTGGTGACATTAACGAGGTTAAGCACAGTGGTGAGCGCACAATCGATGTTCGCTTGGCACGTATCGATTCACGTTTGTTGCACGGTCAAGTGGCAACGGCGTGGACAAAGTCAGTTCAACCAAACCGCATTATTGTTGTATCAGACGGTGTGGCAAAAGATGAATTGCGTAAGACATTGTTGGTGCAAGCAGCACCAGTTGGTGTCAAAGTTAGTGTTGTCCCAATTCAAAAGTTGATTGACGTGTGGGATGACCCACGTTTTGCGGCAGTCAAGGCCATCCTTTTGTTTGAAACACCACAAGATGTTGCGAAAGCAGTGGAAGGTGGCGTTAAGTTGGACAAGGTTAACATCGGGTCAATGTCTCACTCAGAGGGAAAGCGCATGGTCACAAACGCGGTTGCGGTTGATGATGCGGACGTGAAGACACTTGAATACTTGCGCGATCAAGGCATTTCTTTCGATGTTCGAAAGGTGCCAAGCGACCAAAGCAAGGACATCTTCGACTTGATGAAGAAGTCATAATTATATTTCATGTTACTTTATTGCTAAGAAATTATTTGGGAGGATGAACGCATGATTTCAGCGTTTTTCGTAATTCTAATCGCATTCTTGGCCGGTGTTGAAGGTATTTTGGATGAGTTCCAATTCCACCAACCACTGGTCGCAGCAACGTTGATTGGATTGGCAACTGGCCACCTTATGGAAGGTGTAATCCTCGGTGGAACGTTGCAAATGTTGGCTTTGGGATGGATGAACATCGGAGCCGCTATCGCACCAGATGCCGCTTTGGCATCAGTTGTTTCAGCTTACTTGGTAACTGGACCTGCACAAGTTGATGTTAAGACTGGTATGGCCATTGCAATTCCTTTGGCCGTCGCTGGACAAATCTTGACGATTGGTGTTCGTACAATCACGGTTGCCTTGGCACACGTCGCTGACCGTGAAGCTGAAAAGGGTAATGTTGCAGGAGTTGAACGTGTTCACTGGTTGGCTTTGGTCTTCCAAGGATTGCGTATCGCTATCCCAACGGCAATTGTTATGGCCGTTGGTGCTGGCCCTGTTAACGCCGCTTTGAATGCTATTCCTGAAGTTATTACTAAGGGATTGGCCGTTGCCGGAGGATTTATCGTGGTTGTTGGTTATGCCATGGTTATTAACATGATGGCAACTGGTGAATTGTGGCCATTCTTCTTCTTGGGATTTGCCCTTTCAGCCGTTACAGAGTTGAACTTGATCGCTATGGGTATCATTGGTTTGGTACTTGCCTTGATTTACCTACAATTGTCACCAAAGTTTAACGGTGGTAACGGTGGCGGATCAAACGGTGGTGGTTCAGCTGGTGGAAGTGGTGGCGACCCAGTTGATGCCATTTTGAACAACTACTAGGAGCAGGGGGAATAACATCATGGATGAAGTAGTAAAGAATGAAGTTCACTTGACTCAAAAAGAACTTCGTGCAACTTGGTGGCGTTCATTCTTCTTGCAAGGTTCATGGAACTATGAGCGTATGCAAAACGTTGGTTGGGCATTCGCCATGATTCCAGCAATCAAGAAGTTGTACCCATCAAAAGAAGATCGTGCCGCTGCTTTGAAGCGTCACTTGGAATTTTTCAATACACACCCATACGTGGCATCACCAATTTTGGGTGTTGAGTTGGCCTTAGAAGAGCAACGTGCTAACGGTGCTGACATCGACGATGAAACAATTCAAGGTGTTAAGGTTGGTATGATGGGACCTTTGGCCGGTGTTGGTGACCCAATCTTTTGGGGAACTGTTCGACCAGTTTTGGGTGCTTTCGCAGCAGGTATGGCCCAAGGTGGATCAATCTTAGGACCAATTATCTTCTTCGTAGTTTGGAACGTTTTGCGTATGGGATTCTTGTGGTACACACAGGATCTTGGTTATAAGCAAGGTACAAATATCACACAAAACTTGGCCGGCGGGGCCATGCAAAAGATTACGATGGGTGCATCAATCCTTGGTATGTTTATCATGGGTGTGCTGGTTCCTCGTTGGACGACGATGAACTTCCCACTGGTTGTGTCAAAGGTTAAGGTTCAAGAAGGAGCCGGCGTTGACATGAGCAGCTTGGCTTCACAAATCAACGACGGACACGTAACAGTATCAAAGTTGATTGAAATCGTGAACCAAATTCAAGGTGGCCAAACTTTGGGTGCCTACAAGATTACAACGTTGCAAGACACGTTGAACCAATTGATTCCAGGTTTGGCACCATTGCTTTTGTTGTTCTTGGTATTGTGGTTGCTACGTAAGCGCGTATCAGCTATTACAATTATCTTCGGTTTGTTCGCCGTTGGTATCTTGGCATACTGGCTAGGTATCATGGGTTAATACCGAATGACATAATGTTTGGTAAAATGGTGAGTGGCGGTTAGACGTTACTTGCCATTTTTATTTTTAACTGGTTAGCTCATGCTAGCTAGATACATATTAATTGAATGGGGAAAGAATTATGGTACAAGCGTTGAATACAAAGCTATTTTTGGAAGGAAGTGCGAATGCAATGATGTCACCGGTAAACATCAAGCAAGGACGTATTTTCTACGGTGATCAAGGTATTGAATTTCGGGCTAATGCCGGCGGCGGGTACATTCAAATTCCTTGGTCTAACATTGAAACGGTAAGCATGGAAATCTTCTTGAAGTATTACTTCCGTGGTTTTTTTATCAAGACGACACAAGGTCAAACCTTTGAGTTTGTTGGCGGCAAAGCTAAGCAAGCGCTGACGATTTTCCGCGAACATCTTAAGGCAGATCAAATTTGTCGCCGTAAAGGTGTGTTGGAACGCAACAAATAAACGCGCTACAATGATGTCAGGAGGCATCGAATGAAAACATTAAATTTAACGGTGGTTCGGCATGGTAAGACATACTTTAACCGCTATAATAAATTACAGGGTTGGGGTAATTCGCCACTAACCGATGAAGGAATTGCCGATGCACACCATGCTGGTGAACGGCTTGCTGACGTACCATTTAAAGCGGCGTATAGTTCAGACACAACCCGAGCAATGGATACAGCAAACATTATTCTGGCAGCCAATCAATCGGCGGCAGATATCAGTTTGCAAACGGCTTGGAATTTTCGCGAAGAATTCTATGGTAGCTATGAAGGCAGCAATATGGATGTAGCTTGGACAAATGCCGGTGCGGCGGTTGGCTTAAGTACTTACGCCACGATTGTCGATGCTTACGGTGTTGATAAAACGAAGGATTTGTTGAAAGCGGCTGATCCATGGCATGACGCAGAAAATGCGGCTGAATATTGGCGACGGGTCGAAGCGGGGTTCAAGCTGATTTTAGATAATCCGGCCTTGCAGGATGGGGATGAAGTTTTGCTGATAAGCCATGGCAATACGCTTATTTCCTTAGCCGACAGGTATGGGCAAGGCAAGATTCAAGTTCATGAACGTCCAGCAAATGGCTCGATTGCGAAAATGCAATTGTCGGTTGAAGGACTCAGCATTTCGATGTACAATAATCAAACGATTTAAAAAAAGTCCCGTAGTGATCTCGATTAACGATTGCTATGGGACTTTATTAGTGTTGAATGATTAGTGCCAAAAGATTTGGGCTTCACCATCTGTGGGGAATGAATAGTCGTAGTCAGAATCTTCTAAAATTGGCGCCATTGTGTTAAATACTAAAAGTGGCATTTCGTTTGTTAGAACGAGTTGGTCACGCAATTGTGGGTTCTTGCGGAACAAGAATTGGTAGTGACCAATGACATCTTCACGTAGTTGTCTTGTAAGTCGTGTAAATTAACAGTGGCAGATTTGTAACCAAAATCAGCGACTGTCGTCCTGATTTCAGTCAAGCGCTTGGCAATTGAATCTTCTACTTCAGTGCGTACTTCCGAGTGAGCCGCTTCGGGTTGTCAGTCAGCGGCGTGTTGCAAATCATTCTTGGCAACTAAGTACTTGTTAGTCGTAGTATTATCCTCGTTTGATGTATTTAATACATTAATCATACCAGAATAGTCGTGAAAAACGATTAGGAAAATGTGCCATTTCATTGAATACTGTTGCACCCAGGAAACGCTAAATTCTGCGGTTCATGTGGCATCATGTTATACTATTTGTTAACAATTAAGTAGGGAGAATGTTGATATGGGACGTAAACGAAAAGCCTCAGTCGCAGGTGTAGTTGTTGCATTGGGAATTTTCGCGTTGCAACAAACTGTTTTAAAGGACAATCATGGTTCACAACAAGGCAAGACGAATTATGCAAATTCAAGTGTGAAAGTGAATCAGTCGGTTGATTACGGTTCGCCAGAAGATCAACATCCGGCAGAATCTTTGGCCTCATCAGTTTTAACCGATGCGGTCAAGAAACAACTGGCTACTAATAGTATTCGATTTAACGGTTCAGGTGCATTCGTTTTGAATAATAATAAGACGTCGCTCGATGCGAAGGTTTCCTCAGCCCCCTACGTACAGTTAGCTAAGCGAGATCCACTTGATCGTGCAGGTGTAGCTAACGCGCTGTTGAATAAGTCAAGCCGTATTTATCGTTCTCGTGGTGAAACGGGTAACTCACGGCAAATTAATCCAGTAGGTTGGCACCAGTTGACGATCGGTGGTAATTTCCATGTGTTGTACAATCGTGGTCACTCAATTGGGTACGCTTTAGCTGGTAGTGTGAAGGGGTTTGATGCGTCAGAAGCTAATCCACAGAACATTACCGCACAAACTACCTGGGCGAACCAGTCATCAAATGGTAATGACGAGAATACTGGTCAGAACTACTATGAAACGCTAGTACGAAAGGCGTTGGATAACCGTAAGACAGTGCGTTACCGGGTGACACCAATCTACGAGGGAAACAACCTCGTACCTTCAGGTTCACACATGGAGGCAAAGTCTTCAGATGGTTCATTGGAATACAACGTGTTTGTACCAAACGTTGAGCCTGGTGTTGTTATTAACTATGCGACTGGCTATGGAAAGCTTGCAAAGTAACTTGCGTAAGGCACAAAAAGTCGCTATACTAGTTGTATTGTTGGATCTGTAGTGTAATGGATATCACGTCGGATTCCGGTTCCGGAGATGAGGGTTCGATTCCCCCCAGATTCATTGATATAACGAAAATAAAGCTCTGAAAACCTTGATATAAAGGCGTTTCAGAGCTTTTATTTTTTCCTTGTAGCACAATTATGTATAACGTCATGAAGACAGCCGCTTTGCTATAAATTTGTTAGGTTAAACCTTGAAATGTATTAAGTTTACCTTTATTATAAGTATATAAAAGAATACTTGTGCGACATAGTCACAAGCGTTTTTGAAATTTAAACATAACGAATGATAATACATAGAAAAAGGTGAACAAGATGGCATCATCAGAAGGTAAGGCAATAATGGGACGCAACATTAAGCGTTTCATAAAGCAACGAGAGATTACAGCGGCCCGATTAGCTGAAATCGTTGGTGTATCAACGGCGACAATTTCTGATTGGTCGAACGGCAAGACGTATCCTCGCATCGATAAAATTGAAGCAATGGCGGATTACTTTGGGGTATCGAAGTCAGACCTAGTTGAGGATCCAGATAAAGTATCGACAGCGGTAGCAACTGACGAGCCGGTCTTGATGGCGGCACACTGGGGATTGGATATTTCGGGCTTGCCTGATGAAGATCGTCATCGTGTGATTGACCGGGCAAAAGCTTATATCGAAGGATTAATTGCGGACTACGAGGATCGGAATGCGAAGTAACGATTACGATGATTTATTGATGCGCGTCGAGCAAGATTTGGTGGCCCATGGGCTAGAAGCGGTTGTCTTAGATACGATGCCGTTGAAAGAAAATTCAGGTCTTGATGGTGTGGCATATCTAAGGGGAACTAAGGCGTACATTTTTATTGATAAAACCTTGGCAACCTTTGATAAGGCGCGGACCTTAGTTGAGGAATATCATCATGCGATTTCAGACCTTGGTGATCATTTGGATTATGACGCTGTCCGTGCACATAATAATGAGGTGATCGCCCGTGAAGAGGTGATTGCGTACATGACATCACCAGAAGACTTAGTGCGGGTAGCTCACCTGCACGAAGACGAGCCGTTTGCTGCGTGGATGCTGACTGACCATTTAGGTTACCCAGCTGATTTTGCCGAAGAAACGGTTGCGTACTATCGACGCCGTGGTTTAATTCCCAGTTAAACACGATAGATTATTTTTTAAGAAAAGAAGGTAGTAGAACGATGGCATTACCATCAAATCAGCGTAATGGCATGCATTTTCAATCAATGGTGTCGGGAGTTGCAAAAGATAAGCAAAAAGCAGTGAAGTATGTCCAAAAGGGAGCTACTCGGCGGGACATGCTTGAATTGATTAATGCTTTTAATGCAGCACATCCCATGGATCGCATTAGTTACCGTTAGGAAAAACCTAATAAAACACTTGATATTAACTTTTACTTAACCTATAATGAATAATGTCCTAGTTAGCAGGGATTATGTTGATTAGGACTTTTATTAACGAATAGGATTAGGTTTAAGTTAACCAAGCGGGAGGATGAATATGACCATTAATGTATTTGCAGGAGCTATTGTATTTGCAATTTTAGTAATCATTTGGATTGGGATGATGTCAGTGGCGTCACTGGTAGAATACTTGATGTCACGCCGTTGGGCGGCTATCTTCCGTGGTTTGGGCCGGATTGTACGGTATGGATTTGCCCGTCTAGGCGGTGCTAATCAGCAGGAAGCGCACCGATTAGTTCTACAAAAATAAGGTATCAATATAGGCAATCAGTGCAGAGAGACTGATTGCTTTTTTGTTCACACTTTAGAAGTGTTTCATCACAAATTGTCCCAAATAACCTGAATTCCCTTGCTATCCTATTAAAGAAGAGAAAAGGGAAGGTTGAGACCATGATGAAACGCTTGGTTTTATTGATTGCGGCGAGTTTCTCGTTGACGCTGTCATTTGGTATGGTAACTGGTTATGGGGATGACTCGATGACATTACCAATTGCACAAAATAGCAAGATATCAGATAAAAATACAATTATTGCGGCATATGTTGATGCCGTTGAAGAAATTGATTTGATGCGTGATCACTTTAAAGCAGAGCTTGATGTGGTTGACTGCTTAAAGAAAGCGGATCATCAATTGAGTGATCACCTCACGCAAACTGAGAACGGACTGCTGTCCGCAGAACAGTCGGCTTATTAATATGTCGCTGACTACATTTTTTTGATTCATGAGGTGCGGCTGTTAACAATTTTTAATGATGACAAGGATGGCTGGGCTGATAAGTTGAAGAACGATCATTGATTGATATGACGGGAACGTGGTTTGCAGTTATTGGTACAGTGACGGTATTAGTTGTGTTGACGTTAATTGAGTTGCATACGAGCGTGATGTTAAACGTATTTCGGCGAACAAAGTGTCGGTTACTAGGTAAAATCAAATAAGACAAAAACGAATAAACGAAGGTTTAGTTGTTTTGTATTTGAGACAATGTAAAGTTGAGCTTTTTTAGGTTTAAGGCGTATAATAGATGTATCGATTAAATAAGATATTTGATGGTGACATCAGGTGGTTATTTGGGTCGGTTCGTAATGAACGGAAACGTTTGTTGCGGTGTTGAAAGCGCGTTGTTACAGTTGTTTGCGAAACTTTATGTAAAGTCGTATAATAAACAACGTAAAAACGTTTACAAAGAATTTCTGGGAGGAATCTTAATAATGACTGTTAAGATTGGTATCAACGGTTTCGGCCGTATTGGTCGTTTGGCCTTCCGTCGCATCCTTGAGTTGAAGGATACTGCGGACGACATCGAAGTTGTTGCAATTAACGATTTGACTAACCCTGCTATGTTGGCATACTTGTTGAAGTATGACTCAACGCACGGTACTTTGCCAGTTGATGTTTCAGCTGACGAAGACGGCATCATCGTTGATGGTAAGAAGATCCGTGTTTACGCTGAGCGTAACGCGGCTGACTTGAAGTGGGTTGCAAACGATGGTGTTGAAATCGTTTTGGAGGCTACTGGATTCTACACTTCAGCAGAAAAGTCACAAGCTCACTTGGATGCAGGTGCTAAGAAGGTTTTGATTTCAGCTCCAGCTGGAAACATCCCAACGGTTGTCTACGGTGTTAACCAAGACACGTTGACTGCAGACGATAACATCGTATCTGCTGGTTCATGCACGACGCAATCATTGGCTCCATTGGCAAACGCCTTGGACAAGGAGTTTGGTATCGAGATCGGTTTGATGACGACGGTTCACGCCTTCACTTCAACGCAAATGATCTTAGACGGTCCTAAGGGATCAAAGTTCCGTTCAAACCGTACTGCTTCAGCAAACACGATTCCTCACTCAACTGGTGCCGCTAAGGCTATTGGTTTGGTTGTTCCTTCTGTTGCTGGCAAGTTGGATGGTCACGCACAACGTGTTGCTGTCGTTGACGGTTCTGTTACTGAGTTGACGACTGTTTTGTCAAAGACTGTTACGGCTGAAGAAGTTAACGAAGCTGTTAAGAAGTACACGAACGACTCATTCGGTGTTAACGAAGACGAGATCGTGTCATCAGATATCATTGGTGACACACACGGTGCTGTGTTTGACCCAACTTTGACTAAGGTTATCACTGTTGGTGATAAGCAATTGGTTCAAACTGCTGCTTGGTACGACAACGAATACGGTTTCACTTCAAACATGATCCGTACTTTGTTGTATTTGGCAACTCTCTAATTGCTAGTTTTTAGCAGATAGAGAAAAACAGGTGGTTTAGGCATACTAAACCACCTGTTTTTTGTTATAATGGACCTACTGAAGTAATTTAATTATATACACAGAAAGAAGGACTTTTCCCATGGCTAAGTTGACTGTTGAAGACTTGGAGTTGAAGGGTAAGAAGGTTTTGATGCGTGTAGACTTTAACGTTCCTTTGAAGGAAGAGAACGGTGAAGTTGTTGTCTCAAACGACAACCGTATCGTAGCTGCATTGCCAACTATTAAGTACGTTTTGGAGCAAGGTGGACGTGCAATCTTGTTCTCACACTTGGGTCGTATCAAGAGTGAAGATGACAAGAAGGGCCTGTCAATGAAGCCCGTTGCACAACGTTTGGCTGACTTGTTGGGTCAACCTGTAACTTTCGTTCCTGCTACTGAAGGTAAGGAATTGGAAGATGCCGTTGCTGCATTGGAAGATGGTCAAGTTTTGATCTTTGAGAACACACGTTTCGAAGACGTTGTTAACGGTGAAGAAGTTAAGCGTGAGTCAAAGAACGATCCTGAGCTTGGTAAGTACTGGGCTTCATTGGGTGATGTCTTTGTTAACGATGCGTTTGGTACTGCACACCGTGCCCACGCTTCAAACGCAGGTATCGCCGCTAATATTGCGCAAACTGCGGCTGGCTTTTTGATGGAAAAGGAAATCAAGTTCTTGGGTGGTGCCGTTGAAAACCCAGAGCGCCCATTCGTTGCTATCATCGGTGGTGCTAAGGTTTCAGACAAGATTACGATTATCGAAAACTTGTTGAAGAAGGCTGACAAGGTTATCGTTGGTGGTGGAATGGCCTTTACATTCGATGCTGCTAATGGTAAGGCTATTGGTAACTCATTGTTTGAAGAGGACAAGGTTGCGTTGGCTAAGCAATTAATCGAAGAAGCTGGCGACAAGTTGGTTTTGCCAGTTGACGCCGTAGCTGCTGATAGGTTTGCTAACGACGCAGACACTTACATTGCTGAAGATGGTATCAAGGATGGCTACATGGGTCTTGATGCTGGTCCTAAGTCAATCGAATTGTTCAAGTCAGTTTTGGCAGATGCTAAGACTGTTGTTTGGAACGGACCTATGGGTGTGTTCGAAATGCCTAACTTTGCCAAGGGAACTTTAGCTATCGGTGAAGAATTGGTTAAGGTTACTAAGGAGAACGGTGCAACGACTATCGTCGGTGGTGGTGATTCAACTGCTGCTGTTCAACAACTTGGTGTTGCTGACCAATTGAGCCACATTTCAACTGGTGGTGGTGCTTCATTGGAGTACTTGGAAGGTAAGACTTTGCCAGGTATCGCAGCTATTTCAGAAAAGGACTAATTTTTTAGTCACTAAGATAGTTATTTAGAGGTTTAAACGTACAGGTGACGTTTAAACCTCTTTTTATGGGTTCAAAGTCAAATGGTACTGATGAACGTATAAATTGAATATTTGAGCCTAGCTACGCCGCTGAACTTTCGAGTTAGGCGGTTTTTGCTTTGTAGTTCATCGAGTAGAAGCTGTTCTTGATCGGTTAGGTAGCTGTATTGGAAGTTAATTCGCTTCTTACGTGCAGTGAAATCGAGGCCTGTTTCCTTCTTCATTAGTAATTTCCAGAAACGCTTTAGTTGTCGATATTCTCGACTGTCACTGCCGTATTTTTTCATGGTTTGAATTCTAATTTGATTCAAGGCACGATAAGCTTGGGTGACTACGTGGAACCGGTCTGCGATAATTTTTGCGTTAGGGAATAATGCCTTAATCATCTTTCGATATGGCGTGAACAGGTCAATCGTGATGGTTTGTACACCACAGCGAGCTGCCACACTGTATTGTTCGAAGTACGCAGCTAATGCACCGTCACCACGATTCCGCATGACATCTAGTACTCGATGCATGGCCGAGTCGATGAGAATCATACTCATACCACTTTCTGAGAATTAACCTGATTTGAAATCGTCGAATGCAATATGCTTTGGCAGGTAGTGGAAATTAGTTTTGTTATAGCTAAATAAACCATCAGCTTGGCGCATAACGGTGTGAGTTGAGATGTTATTATCCATTGCGATATGTTTTTGACTGACGTTTTCACTGAGTTCCATCGCTGCAGTCTGCTTCACTTTACGCATAATATGGTCGCCGGGTTCAACGTCGTTAAACTCTGCGATGGCTGTGTGCCCACAGTTCGCACAGATATACTTCTGCTTTCGGATTTCGAAGTAATTGAAGTGGAAGCCACTGCGAGGGCCAACGTGCCGAACCAGTTTTGTGCCGTTGTTATTCAATGTGAACCCGCATTGATCACAACGACGATGATAGGTGAGTTTAAAGCGCCAAACGGTAACGGTCTGTCCTTTAATAACCTCTTCGTGAAATTGTTCTGGCTGTGTATCGTCGAATTCGATATTTAAGTATGTTATTCCAAGCAGTTTTTTGATACTCTTATCCATGGATATTCTTTTCCTTTCTAGGGGGGAATATCTTTGGCAGTTCAGGGCTCAAGCTGAACTGCCTTTTATTTTGTACCAGAATAATTAAAAAAGGTACCGGTATGACGTTTCAAAATGAAATGTCTATCAGTACCAAAAATTGTAGAACCTTTTTATGTGGGGCGGTCGCCGAATAGCTTAAAATGTGGTATATTATTCCAAAGAGTAATAATTAAGAGGATCTATTATGGATATCCGTAAATTTGAAGTGTTTCTGGATTTAGCAAAAACATTAAGCTACACAGAAACAGCAGAACGATTGTTTACGACACAAGGAAACATTTCAAAACAGATTTTGTCTTTTGAGAAAGAATTGGATGTTAAGTTATTTGAGCGTAGTCATCGTATGATTAAGTTGACGGAAGCCGGAGATATCGCAGTCATCTATGCCAATAAGATTATGTCTGAGTATGAGGCGATGCGACAGACGCTACTGCAACACGCTGATGCGGCTGATTTTGTTCTAAATATTCACGCCATTCCGTCGGTGTCAAATTATCGTGGCTTTGAAATGATAACGTCATTTCATAAAGATCACCCTGAAGTGGAGCTTCATTTGTCTGAAGTTCATGGTGACCATATCATTATGTCACTGGGCAATGGGCAGAGCGATATTGTATTTGGTCGTGACTTTGGTGATTTTGGCGATGATTATGAAACTGTTGTAACCGAGAAGGATTCGTTTGTGTGCATCTTGCCAGCAGATCATCCACTCGCTAAGAACGAGGTTGTTAATCTAAGTGATTTGCAGGACGAGGACTTTTTGTTACTGGGACGTGAAACATTAATTTATGACCATGTGATGAGATTGGCTAAAAAAGCCGGCTTTGTACCGCATGTTGCTTATGAAGGGCAACGTATTGATATTATTATGAATATGGTAGCCAGTGGGATGGGCGTCTCACTCATGATGGAAAAAAGTATTGATTTGCCACCGAATAGCACAATCGTTAAGCGCCATATTGATATTAGTGATGCGAGCGAAATGTCATTTATTCGTAAGGCGAATGTCCGCCAAACAGAAGCGGCAAAACTCTTTTGGGAATTTATTCAGAAATAAAACAGACAAGCGCTCTTCACAATCCAAGAAACTTGTGATTGTAGGGCGTTTTTTTGTAACGTAATTATTTCCTAAGTGGAAGGTTATTGGGCAAACTGACGGGGCAACATTTGATACAATAGGATTACTTAAGTTCAAGACAGGAGTATGGGCATGATAATTGAGCATTGGTTAAATATTGCGGTCGTTATCTTACTTGTGTTAAATACGCTGGGAGCGATTGTAACGGTGTTCCGCGATAAAACACGGGATATCACCACAGTATGGGCTTGGATGCTGGTTTTGCTACTATTTCCGGTGTTTGGATTTGCGTTTTATTTCTTCTTCGGGCGGAAGCTATCAGATAAACGCATCTTTGATATTCGGACGCAACGAGTCATGGGGATTGACCGGATAGCGAAAAAGCAGAAACAGGAAATGAAGCGGCTTGAAGATAACGAGTACCGTGAAGAGCAGACTTTCGTTCGGCTATTTTTAAATAACGAACAAGCAATTTTTACAAACGAAAACGATGTCGAAATCTTTACTGATGGGCATAAAAAATTCGCGCGTTTATTTACGGATATTGAAAACGCGACGCATCACATTAATATTGAATATTACACAATTTATGATGATCAAATTGGCAATGAGCTAGTTGATTTGCTGACTAAAAAGGCACTAGAAGGGGTTCGCGTTCGAGTTATCTTCGACGCATGGGGATCCGGCGGCCGTCATAACAAGATGTACCAACGGTTACGCGATGCGGGTGGACAAGTTGAGGCCTTCCTGATGGCACGATGGCAAATGTTTTCACTTCGAGTGAATAACCATGATCACCGTAAGTTAGTTATCATTGATGGTAATATTGGCTATATTGGTGGATTTAATGTCGGGGACCAATACTTGGGACGAAAGCCAAAATTTGGCCATTGGCGTGATACTCATTTGCGTGTTGAAGGGGATGCAGTGTTAGCCATGCAGAGTCGTTTCTTTATGGATTGGAACGCGACAACGGTGACTGAAAAATTACAATTTTCAGAAGATTACTTTCCTGATACCACAGTAGCAGGTGGTGTTGCGATGCAAATTGTCTCATCGGGACCTGAATCAGATGCCAAGCAAATTTATCAGGGCTACCTCCATATGCTGGCGATTGCACAGGAAAGCATCACCATTCAGTCACCGTACTTTATTCCGAATCAGGCGATTATGGATGTGATTTCGGTTGCAGCTCGGTCTGGCGTTAAAGTGCGAATCATGATTCCAGGGATGCCCGATCATGCGTTTGTTTACCGGGCGACACAGTATTATGCACACCAGATGGTGAAGGTAGGGGCCGAAGTGTATACGTATGACAACGGCTTCTTACACGCAAAGACCCTCGTGATTGATGATAAGGTGGTTTCAGTCGGTAGCGCGAACATGGACATCCGATCTTTCTCGTTGAATTTTGAAGTGAATGCTTTTATGTATAGTCGTGATGTGGCTCGGCAAATGAATGATATCTTCGCCCAAGATTTGAAACACGCAACGAAATTAACTCGGCAATACTTTAGTGAACAATCGCTATGGTTACGTTTCAAGCAAATGTTCTCACGCCTGTTGGCACCAATCTTATAATTGAAACCGCTTGCAATACGGTGGTAAGCGCGTTACAATGACGACATAAACACGATGAGGGGAACTAAATTATGTCTGAAGAGCGTACATTAGTATTGATCAAGCCGGACGGCGTGGCACGTGGTTTGATGGGGGAAGTGTTTTCTCGGTTAGAGCGAAAAGGCTACCGAATCACGGATATGCGAATGGTGACAGCCACTGAAGCGCAATTGCGTGAACACTACGCAGATAAGGTTGATGCACCATATTTTCCAGAAATTGTTGACTATATGACGAGTGGCCCATTGGTGGCAATGATTGTTACCGGCACTAACATTGTTAAAAATTTCCGAGTTATGGCTGGTGTGACGAATCCAAGTGAAGCGGCGCCGGGAACGATTCGTGGTGACTATGGTCGTGAATGGGAAGACGGTGCAGTTCGTAATATTGTGCATAGTTCAGATAGTGTCGCCAATGCAGAACATGAAATTGGCGTCTGGTTTAGCTAGATTCAAATAAAGTAACTTTTAAGCGGTTGGGACAACAATGTCCTGACCGTTTTTGTTGCTCAAACTTTATACCATTTTACCTGTTAGGATGTGGGGTGATTGTTTATTAATTCACATAACCAGATTCCCCTTACTTAAAACAATGAAAACGCATTCAAAAACAAGGCTAAATGAACATTTTTTCACTAATTTACATAAAAGGGTTGCACTTAATTTGTCCTATGTGATATTATTCACGTGTAGAAAAAATCAGTTCTAAAGGTTGGTATTAAAGCATGCTTGATAAGGATAATGAATTTTGGCAAATGGTATTGACAACCCTTTGTGAAATGATATACTAATTATGTTAACAAATGAGCAAACAAAAAATTGAAAGATTATTTAGAGGTAAAAATCATGGCTGATGCACCTAAGAAGAAAGTTTT
>NZ_SDGK01000075.1 GCF_004521965.1 Weissella cibaria
AGCAAGGTTCAAAATATTAAATTTTACCGGTCATCAGTACCCTTTGACTTTGAACCAAACACAGAGAGCTAAGACTATCGCTTAGTTCCCTTTATTTAAATCATCAATCATTATAGAAATAAGCAAAGTAATTAGAAGATATTAGCGACGAATAAACTTAAATGCTGCTCCAAATGCTCCCAAAACAGCTAAGATTACACCAGAGATGGTTAACCATAGGCTAGGATTCTCACCAGTATCTGGTAATGAAGCTTGCTTATTCTGCTGAGTACCCATTGCATCATTCTCAGCTTGCGAGTTACTCAAACTAGTTTGCGTTGGTATTGTAGCAAATGTCTTTGTACCTGTACCCACAGGCAAAGTAGAAGATCCATTATTTATACCAGTCATTCCATTTATACCAGTCATTCCATTTGTACCAGTCATTCCATTTGTACCAGTCATTCCATTTGTACCAGTCATTCCATTTGCACCAGTAGTCGAGTTACCAGTATTTCCATGGTTGGAATCCTTTGATCCATTTCCCTTACCAGTTGTTGAACCTGTACCATGCAAGTTAATCGTAACGTCCTTTGTAGCCACAAGCTCACCACTTGCCTTGTCGTATACCTTAACTGTTGCTTGGTAAGACTTAGT
>NZ_SDGK01000011.1 GCF_004521965.1 Weissella cibaria
AGATAAATCTCGATGTCATCTGTATATCCATACTTAGTGACATGCTCTAAGAAACCACAGTCAGGGCAACGCATAATGTCACTCTCAAGAGTGGCACGTGTAATCAATGCTTTGTGGTTATCCTTGCCACGATACTCATAACGGTTATATTCATTGTCAGAGTTCACGATAAATTTAAAATTTGGGTCTGTTAATCCGACGTAACGTAAGATAGTATTATTCATATGCATCAGTTCCTTTAGATTTTGTTTGGCGACTTTAGTCTATATCAGGAAACTGGTGTTTTTCTTTTTGCAATTAAGAATTAAACACAAAAAGGTGTTGATGGCATTTCTTCCACCAACACCAGAAAGTATAGAGCCGAATTTTCCGATTGACGGTTGGATAATTCGAGCGTTTTTTGTGTTTAAAATTTGTTTGTGGCTGATTGAAGTTTCGCTTCGGTTACAAATCATAAGATGTTCCACGAACAGAAAGCGAGGAACTGCTTATGAAGATTGAACAAACAGGGACCGAAGCCGTGATTGTTATCCCGGCCTTTGAACCAACTGAGAATTTTTATTACTGTTATGATGGCAATCCGCGAAGTGTCACGTCGCCCGGTGGTGGTTGTTGATGATGGATCGGACATTCACTTCCAAACGATATTTGGTCAAGTGGCAGAGTTGGGCGCTGTTGTTTTAACTCATGAGACGAACCAAGGGAAGGGTGCCGCTTTGAAAACGGCGATTAGTTATGTCCAACAACATTTTCCAAACAGTGTTGGGATGGTGACGGCTGATTCAGATGGTCAACATGCGATTGACGATATGGTTCATATGGCGGAGGTGCTAGAGGCTGGCGAACAAGGTCTTGTGCTGGGCGTTAGAAATTTTGAAAAAGGACAGGTGCCGGCAAAGTCATATTGGGGAAATACCATTACGAGTAAGATGGCGAAGTTGGCAACGGGTCTGACAATTCCAGATACACAAACGGGTTTAC
Organism: Weissella cibaria; assembly: GCF_004521965.1. Taxonomy (GTDB): domain Bacteria; phylum Bacillota; class Bacilli; order Lactobacillales; family Lactobacillaceae; genus Weissella; species Weissella cibaria_A. Next base: position 982 of record NZ_SDGK01000011.1, read on the forward strand.
GCGGGTTACCAATGGCAATCTTACCTGCAATGGCTAACGTGCAAGGAGAACGTTTTGAATACGAGATGAACATGCCACTTGAATTAAAGGTGTTGCAAATCAACCTGACGATGATTCCAATTCAAACTATTTACGAAGGTCAAAATGAAGGGACTTACTTTCATCCAGTGCGCGATTCACTCCTAGTCTATCGACGTTTCTTGAAATTTGGCTTGTCTTCGTTAACTTCAGACAGCGTTGACATACTGTTATTTGCACTGTTGTTAATGACCGTGTTTCATAATGCGTCAACAGGAACGTTGTTGCTAGCCTCTGTACTATCGCGTCTGGTTTCTGGTGTGGTTAACTTCAGCTTGAATCAGCGTTGAGTGTTCCGAAGTCAGAATGTTGCAGGTGATCGTTGACGATATCTCATCCTATTTAATGCTCAGATGATTTTGCCGGCGGTGCTATTACAACTTGTCGATACGGTTATTCCACATCCAATTCCTGTGAAAATCATGGTTGATGTCATTATCTTTATTGTTAGTTACCTGATTCAAAAGCAACTAGTGTTTAAGCAACGTCAGGAGCAAATTCATGAGTCGTAAATTAAATTTAATAACCGCAACCATTTTAACGCGCTATACGAGTTTCACGTTGGTAGATATGTTTATACTGCAACACTCTGGTACGGCCATTGATCAGGTAGGAAAGAATCGCTATATTGTTGTGGTTTCGGATAGTCGTACGTCAGAATCGACAGGTTTATCGCTTTATCAGTTAGCTAATGTGATGGCCGATCACGGTGCGACCTATACTTATAATTTGGATGGTGGCGGGTCATCAACGATGGTTTTGAACGGTAAAGTGATTAATAATCCAGTTGGCGGTTCTGGTCAGTCATCCGAACGCGCGGTGTCAGATATGCTGTATTTTGGTTACGCAAATTAAAGGAGCAAAAGATGCAACGATATAAAACGGTCCTAAAATGGGTAGGCGTTTCAATTTTTATTTTTGTCTTCCATCTTGTGTATAATCATTTTGGTCACGGTGTGCAATCAGCGAGCCTGAATTGGGCATGGTTAATGCCATTAGTAGCAGTGTTAAGTCATGGGGTACTGATTATAACGGAAAACGAGGTTACCCAGCGATTCGCCGCCAACATTTTTGGCAATGGTCGAATTTCGCGATTTGGTCAATAACAATCTGGTTAGTCCTGCAAGGTATATTGACGATTCCGGGAACGGGCTCTCAATATCTATATGGTTATGGTGTTTCTGCCGCCTTGTTCTGGATTATTGGCGTCAGTGGCGGGTTGAAACAGCGATCTAAAGGTAATTAAAGGTGCGCAAGGCTGAACTCGTTAATATAACGTCATTTTTTGTTCAAAAAATTTAAGGTTCATATCAGCCCAGTTAAGTCGTTGTTTAATCTTTCTCCCGCATAGTAAAGATACTTAATCACGAGGTAATTATTATGACAACGAAGAAAACAATTGCAACGCTGGCGTTGGCAGGCGTATTAGTAATCGGTGGTGCCGGGTATGCGGTAACGCAGCAATCACAAGGTGATAATCAAGCAACGCAAACAGCAAGTTCATTATCAACTAAAAAGACTAATCTTGCCGTAGCGACAAGCTATCCAACAAGTGCTAAAACTGGGGATGCTTCTGGTAAGGTGTCTGCCAAAGGGACTGTTAATTTGGATAAGATGACAACTTCGGGTGAAGGCGTCAAGGTGTCAGGGAAGACGGTTACAATTTCAAAAGATGGGACGTACTAATTTACGGGGACGGCAACGGACGTTCAAATCATTGTTGATGCCGGCGATAATGATGCGGTCACAATTATTATGAATGGGGTTGATTTGACTGCTAGTCAAGGAGCCGCTATTTATGAAAAGAACGCCGATAAGACGATTATCGAAACGGCCGCTAATTCCGTTAACCTAATTGACGGTGGGACAATTGCCGATACTGAAGAGGTTAAAGGGGCTACTATCTACGCGACCCACGATTTGACGTTTAAGGGTGACGGAACACTAGCAGTGAATGGCGATGCTAAGGACGCAGTATATACCAAGGATGGTTTGAAAATTAAATCAGGTACTTTATTTGCCCTGGGCAGCTAGTGATGGCTTAGTCGGTAGTGATTCCGTGCATATCGTAGATGGAACGGTCAATGTAACGGCTAGGGATGATGCCATCAAATCAAATCAAGACAATGAGGAAACCAAAGGGTTAGTTGAAATTAAGGGCGGCGATGTTACGGTAGCGACCGGTACTGAATTTGGTAACCATGGTATTTCAGCCGAGTGTAAGTTAGTTATTTCTGGCGGTAAGGTCAAGGTAACTAGTTCATATGAAGGACTGCAGGCAAATGAGATTGACTTGAATGGTGGTGAGACAACGATTTCAAGTACGGATGATGCGGTTAATGCATCTGGGAGCTATACGACGCCAATCTTAAATATTACGGCTGGTAAATTGGCGTTCTTAGCTGGCGGTGATGGCTTAGATGCGAACGGGGATGTGAAAATTTCAGGCGGTACAATCAATGCGATGATCAATTCATCGCCTGATAATGAAGCGGTTGATCTTGACGGTACCATGACATTTACCGGTGGGACGTTGCTGTATGGTGGAACTGGTACAGGCGCAACTTTCGATGGCGCTTATGTGAAGCTACCGAACGGTGGTAAAACTGGCGATACGGTTAAGGTAAGCGATGAATCCGGCAAGGTTATTACGACGTTTACGGCCAACGCTGACGGTGATATCGTAGCAGTTGCTGCAACTGGTATAACATCTGGTAATTCGTACCAAGTGAGTGTCGCGGGGACAACGACCACTGTTACGGCCGGGTCTGGTTTGACAGAAGGTATGGCTGGTGGCCCAATGGGCGGCATGCCACAATAACGGGGGAAAAGAGCGATGCAAGTATTTAATCGATATGAAGTGAAGTATTTAATCACGGCTGATCAGGTCGACAGAATTATTCAGCAGCTACTTGACTCCAGTAAGATGCGACTTGATAAGTATAATTAGGCCGGTGATTGGTACCCGATTCAATCGTTATACTTTGCGTCAATTACGGATGTCGTCTCGCAGCAGGCATTGCACGCGACCCAGGCAACTAGTGATTTGCGGATTTCATTTGACCGGAATGTGCGATACGACATGACTGAACTGGATATCGCAACTGAGACGGTAGGTTATCAACTATTAAAACCAAGGATGGTATTGATGGAGATTAAAACCGAGTGGGGGATGCCGAGTTTTTTGCGCCAAATTTTGGGCCAATACAAGCTTCGTCCAACCCGTTTTTCAAAATTCGAACGTGGTCTAAAGGATGGGTTTCAACGGCATGCGACTGCATATTAAATGCTAATGGAAAAGGATTTTACACATGCTTAATTCAATTTTTACAACAACAAGTTCTGGAACGGGCGTCACGTTGCCCACGTTTATTCTTGAGATGGTGACAGCGATGTTGCTTGGTTTAGTGACGGCACTTGTCTATCTAAAAACTTATAACTCACGTGTGTCACCGCAGAAGTTTTCATTTACACTGGTCTTGTTACCGGTTGTCATCGCGGTCATTATCATGTTAGTGGGTAATAATGTGGCCCGCGCCTTTTCTTTGGCCGGTGTGTTCTCAATGATCCGGTTTCGTTCAGCACCGGGTGATCCAGCTGAAATTACGTATGTTTTGATGACGATGGCCATTGGACTGGCTTCTGGGCTGGGTTACCTAGCTTATGCGGTCTTTTCGGCAATTGGCTTGCTAGTTGCGATGTTGCTGATGAATGTCTTGAACTTTGGTGGCCACGAGATAACCGATCAATTATTAAAGTTGACGGTGCCGGAAGATATGTATGATAAGTAAATGGTAGAAGCGGTGCGAAAACATTATGTACAAAAGGTTGTACTCAAGCGCGTTAAGACCACTGAATTGGGTTCGTTGTTTGAGTTGCAATACTTATTACGTATGAAATCAGGTGTTGATGAAAAAGTGTTTATTGATGCTTTGCGGACAACGAATGGTAATTTAGGCATTGCGATGCAATACAATTTAATTGCAGATGAATATTAATAAATAAAAGCGGTTGAGATAGATATGTTTCTATCCAACCGTTTTTATTTATTAAAGTTCATTGTCATCATCGTTGAATGATGATGGCGCCTCAGTTTGTGGACGCCCAATCCCAGTGATGCCAGCTAGTGAATCAGTGGGCAAAACGGTCAAGATGAAGCTGATGATTCCGAATAGGCCAGTGAAACTAAAGGCGATTGCTAAATGTTGATCAGAGTTGACGTTGGACACAACACCGCCCACAGCGCTCAAAATCCAAATGACCCAGGCCAACCAAGTGGCCGTACCCGCGTCACGGTAACGGCGAATTAATAGTGCGATATTTGGCAAAATCATGGCCAAATACAAGATAGCGCCAAGAATTAGAACGGCTGGCAAAATGGATGTGCTGGTGAACATGAAGTGCACTGCGTCACCAAAATTGGCATGATTGATCACTTTGTCATCAATGTCATGCAAAGATGCATCGGCCACTAGGGAAGCGACCAACAATATTACCCAAACCGTCCAAATGATGAATTGCCAGAGCGCCATCCACCAGTATTCAGCTCGGGTTGATTGCCCCGTAAAGTTAACGTACCCACGCCAGAAATTTTTAAATGCTTGCCACATTGTCACCATCTCAAAATACCTCCTCAAACTTTGTAGGCTCATTTTGTCATAAAAATAAAACAATTCATATAAAAAAGCACCGATTTAACGGTGCTTTAATAATTTTAGATAAGTGGTTGTGGGTGGGCGTCGAAAATTTCGACGTCATCTTGGCGACCAACGACGACGGTGTCAACAATGTTTAGGAACAAACCGTGTTCCACGACACCAACCATGCTTGTTAATTCGCGCCCTAATGTGAAGGGATCCGTGATATCAGCGGGGTGTAAATCAATTAAGTAGTTGGCTGAGTCGGTCCGGACAGGGTTGCCATTTTGATCCAAACGCCATGAAGGCTTGTAACCCTTGGCATCCAAACGCTTGAATAGTTGGTCTGATCCGTATGGGATGACTTCGACGGGAAGGTAGTGGGTTAGCTTGGGGGCTAACTTACCTTCGTCGACGACCCAAATGTTGCGCGTTGAATTAACGGCGACAATTTTTTCCCACAGCAGGGCCGCTCCGCCACCCTTAATGGCAGCAAAATCAGGATCGATTTCGTCAGCCCCGTCGATTGTTAAATCAATGTGGTCAACGTCGTCAATGTTGTGCATCGAGATACCAAGCTTTGCGGCAGTACGACGTGTCTTGTCAGAAGTTGGGACACCAATGATGTTCAAACCTTCTTCTGAAACGCGCTTCCCAAGTGCCTCAATGACGTATGCAATGGTTGAACCAGATCCAATGCCGACGACCATGCCATCCTCGACAAATTCTGCCGCCCGGTAACCAGCCATTTTCTTAAGTTTGTTTGTGTCTTTCATGGGGCCAACTTCCATTTCATTAAAATTATTACTCCTATTATCGCTTATTTAGGCGGTATAAGGCAAATGAGTTCTCGTTGAAAAATCGTAAGTGCAATCTGGTAAACTGGAATGACGATGAAAAAAGAAAGTGGGATACATCATGATTGACATGTGGGACGAAGATAAAATTCATGATTTTAGAATGACACTCTTAAATTGGTACGATGAAGCGGGACGGGCAGATTTGCCATGGCGTGAAAACCATGACCCTTACCGGGTGTGGGTGTCAGAAATTATGCTACAACAAACGCAAGTGCAGACGGTTATTCCATATTTCAATCGTTTTATGTCAATGTTCCCAACGCTTAACGACTTAGCTAGTGCCCCGGAACAGGCGCTGCTAAAGGCTTGGGAAGGGCTAGGGTATTACTCACGCGTACGCAACATGCAAAAAGCCGCTATCCAAGTGTGTGATGATTACCAAGGTGTGTGGCCAGACAATATGGCGGCTTTAGAAAAATTGACAGGGATTGGGCCGTACACAGCGGCGGCGATTGCTAGTATCGCGTTTAATGAACCGGTACCGGCTATTGACGGGAATGCGTTCCGCGTGTTTGCACGCTTATTTAAAATTGATGCGGACATCGCCCAACCTAAGACGCGTAAATTGTTCTTTGAACTAGGCTTGCAACTGATTGATCCGGGACGGCCGGGTGATTTTAATCAAGCAATTATGGATTTGGGATCATCATACATGAGTGCGAAAAATTTTGATTCGGAACATTCGCCTGTCAAGCAATTTAACGCCGCATATGCTGATGGGACGGAAGAGTTTTATCCGGTCAAAACAAAGGCACCCAGGCCTAAGCCAATTACGTATTTTGCGCTGGCAGTTAAGTCGCCAGCTGGCTATTTGTGGGAACAACGGCCAGCCGATGGGTTACTGGCGAATTTCTGGACGATGCCACTCTATGCGTTAACCGATTTTGTTAACGATCCAGATGCTAACTGGGCTATCGAAGAAATGATTGCGGCTACTGAGCAACGTTTGTTGACAGATTACGGCGTTAAAGCGACGCTCGCAAAGTTGGCTGGTCGACCAGTAACGCACGTGTATACCCACCAAAAATGGACGGTCATTGTGCTGACGGCAGAAGTAACTGAACAGGAGTTGACGCGAGGGACTTGGCGCCCCAAGGTAGTCTTAGACGCCGATCCACAGCCTAAAATCCAAGAGAAAATTTGGGCAAAAATATAAGTAAATATTGCAAAAATATACACAACCAAAGTGTGGTAATATGGTTATACAATTTAGACGGGGCGCGTGAGGAATAACCTGACGTTTGAAAGGAAGTAACCATGGCACAAAAAATTATGCTTGATATGGATCCAGGAATTGATGATGCAGCTGCGATTGCCATCGCCTTGACTGATCCGCAGTTTGATGTTCAATTGTTGTCGACAGTGGCCGGCAATGTTGGTGTAGAGAAGACAGCATTAAATGCGTTGAAACTTGTTGAATTTTTCGGGGTGCAAGAGCAAGTGCCAGTTGCTGCTGGTGCGAAAATGCCACTACTGAAGCCATACGAAGACGCATCATATGTGCACGGTGAATCGGGCATGCCTGGTTGGGATTTTCCAGCGGTGACTACCAAGCCGGTAGCGCAACATGCCGTTGAGGCGATGCGCGAAACCTTGATGAAAAGCGCAGACCAGTTGACGTTGGTTATCACGGGGGCCTTCACGAACGTTGCTCTGTTATTCCGCATGTACCCAGAGGTTAAAGCGAAGATCGATCGCTTAGTTGTGATGGGTGGTTCGCTCACTGGTGGTAATGTGTCCAGCGTGGCAGAATTTAATATTTATACAGATCCGCACGCTGCAAAAATTGTCTTTGAGGCTGACCTGCCAATTGTAATGATTGGCCTTGATGTGACGATGAAAGCATTGCTGTCATATGAGAACATTGCCAAGCTATCAGACGTGAATGAATCCGGGGCGATGCTGCAGGCACTGTTGCAACATTATGGCGACAACGAAGATACAGGTAAGCCAATGCACGACGTGAACACGTTGTTCTATCTATCTCACCCAGAAGCCTTCAAACTAACGGACTATTGGGTTGATGTCATTACTGAGGGTCAGGCCTTGGGGGCAACGGTTGCCGATATGTTGGGGTCACACCATGGCACAACCAATGTGGCGGTGGCGACGGATATTGATGTACCAGCCTTTAACACCTGGTTTATGTCAGAGGTCGCAACGTTTATGAAGTAATCCAAAAGGTCATCGCTAACCGTGCGGTGGCCTTTTTAACATCCTGTTTCACGTGAAACAATTACACCGTTAAAACCTGTGCAACTATTGAATAGACGGGCATTTTGCGGTATTCTTTTATTATTGGAATCAGTTTGGAGAATGATAATGAATCCCGAAGAATTTGCGGCGGCATTACGCGAGCACAATGTTGAACTGAATGCACACCAACTAGCGCAATATCAGCAATACTACGAGCGTTTAGTTGCGGTGAATGAGCACATGAACTTGACGGCCATCACAGAACGCGATGAAGTCTACATGAAGCACTTTTATGACTCATTAACACTGGCATGGGCATACCCAGCTTTGCAAACTGAGGCATTGCACATGATTGACGTTGGTGCTGGTGCGGGCTTCCCATCATTGCCATTGAAGATTGCGTTTCCACAATTGCAAATCACGATTATTGATGCGTTGAATAAGCGTATTAATTTCTTGCGTGATTTGGTTAAGGAATTGGGCTTGGAAGGTGTGGCGGTAGAACATGCCCGTGCTGAGGAGTTTGGTAACAAGAGCGCACCAGCTCGTGAGCAATATGATGTGGCAACGGCCCGTGCGTTGGCGCGCCTAAATATTTTGGGCGAATTGACATTGCCATTCGTTAAGGTTGGTGGTGTTCTGCTGGCTATGAAGGGCAGTGCCGCCGACGAAGAGTTACAAGAGGCTAAGAAGGCCATCACGACTTTGGGTGCCAAAATTGGTGAACAAATCGATGTGAGCTTGCCAAACGGCGACCCACGTTCAGTTATTGTGATTGAAAAGGTGAAAAATACACCAAAGAAGTATCCACGCAAGCCGGGTGATCCGGTGCGTAAGCCGTTGTAGGAAGGGGAAATCAATGGGACACGTTATTGCATTAGCTAACCAAAAAGGTGGTGTTGGCAAAACGACGACCACGGTCAATTTGGGAGCGGCCTTGGCAACTTTGGGTAAGTCTGTGTTGGTTATCGACACGGATGCCCAAGGAAACGCAACGTCTGGATCAGGCGTCCAAAAGTCAAGCATTGAGCAAGATGTCTACGATGTCTTGGTTCACGATGTGCCATTGGCTGATGTTATTTTGTCAACTTCGCACGAAGGCATGGACATTGTGCCAGCAACGATTCGTTTGGCTGGTGCCGAACTAGAATTGGCTCCGGTGATGGCTCGTGAATTACGTTTGAAAAACGCACTGTCAGGCGTTCGTGAAAAGTATGACTACGTGCTGATTGATAATCCACCTTCACTTGGATTGGTAACAATCAACACATTCTCAGCGGCGGATTCAATTTTGATTCCTGTGCAAGCTGAGTACTATGCGCTCGAAGGACTTGGCCAATTGATGAACAACATGAAGTTGGTCAAGCAGCACTTCAACCCAGATTTGGAAGTTGAAGGAGTGCTGATGACCATGGTTGACCCACGAACGAACTTGTCGGCCGACGTTATTGCGAATGTGCGTGATTATTTTGGCAGTGATGTATACGCTACCGTGATTCCACGTAATGTCCGCCTGTCAGAGGCGCCATCACGCGGGTTGGCTATTATTGATTATGACCCTAAGTCAAAGGGTTCTGAAGTATATATGGACTTGGCAAAGGAGGTCTTGGCTGCTCATGGCGAACGCTAAGAAGTCAGGTTTGGGAGGCCTTGGTGGTCACGGTGGCGGTCTAGGCGCCCTGTTTGATTCACAAGGTCTTGATACAACCATCGCCACGAACGATTCTGTTCGTGACCTAGCTATCGATAAGATTGTGGCAAATCCGTTCCAACCGCGACATGTTTTTGAACAAGACGCTTTGCAAGATTTAGCGGCTTCAATCAAGGAAAACGGGGTGTTGCAACCGGTAATTGTCCGCCACAGTCCAAAAGACAATGCGCAATATGAATTGTTGGCAGGTGAGCGTCGTTGGCGTGCGTCACAATTAGCCGGTATGACTAAAGTACCAGCGATTGTGCGCAAGTTAGATGACGATCAAATGTTGCAAGCGGCCATTTTAGAAAACTTGCAACGTGAAGACTTGACGCCCCTTGAAGAGGCTCAAGCGTACCGCGATATGATGGATGCGTTGGAGTTAACGCAAGAACAAGTGGCCAAGCGTTTGGGAAAGGCCCGGTCAGCCGTGGCTAATTTCTTGCGCTTGTTAAACTTGCCCGATGAAGTGAAGGACCTCCTGAATGCAGGCGAACTTTCAATGGGGCAAGCACGGACACTACTTGGCTTGCGTAACAAGCGGCGCATTGTGCCAGTGGCCAAGCGCGCTATCGCTGAGGGTATGACCGTGCGCCAATTGGAGCAACTGGTTAATAAGTTAAATGAGCAGTCAGATCCAACTAGCAAAGGCGCTGATGAACCATCAGCATACTTGAAGGCGACGACCGCCGCCCTGGAAGATAAGTTTGGTACCAAGGTCAATGTGACGCGTAATCGCAAGGGCGCTGGTAAAATTGAAATTGCATACTTGTCAGATGATGATTTGAACCGCATCTTTGATGTATTGGGCATTTCATTCGATGAGGACTAAGCGGGGGTTGGATAAATGTACAACTTGCATGATATCGTTGAAATGAAGAAGCCACATGCGTGTGGCGCAAATGAGTGGGAAATTATGCGCGTTGGTGCGGACATTAAGTTGACGTGCCAAGGTTGCGGTCACCAAGTCATGATGACACGCCACGACTTTGATAAGCGCTTGAAGCGTATTTTGCGCAAGGCGTCAGAACAACAAGATTAATTTAGAGAGATAGGTATATAAAAATGGCTCTTACAGCAGGAATCGTTGGTTTGCCAAACGTTGGTAAGTCGACTTTGTTTAACGCAATCACCAAGGCGGGTGCCGAAATGGCTAATTACCCATTCGCCACGATTGAACCAAACGTGGGGATGGTCGAAGTGCCTGATGATCGTTTGGCTCGTATCCAAGAATTGGTACCAGCCGACAAAATCGTACCAACGACCTTTGAATTTACTGACATTGCCGGAATCGTTAAGGGTGCCTCAAAGGGTGAAGGTTTGGGTAACAAGTTCTTGGAGAACATCCGTCAAGTGAACGCCATTGTTCACGTAGTTCGTGCGTTCGATGATGATGACATTACTCACGTTAGCGGTAAGGTTGACCCAACCGACGATATCAACACCATTAACTTGGAATTGATCTTGGCCGATTTGGAATCTGTTGATAAACGTTATGCGACGGTTGAAAAGAAGGCCAAGCAAGCTAAGGATAAGGACGCTGCGGCAGAATTTGAGGTCTTGGCTAAGTTGAAGCCTGTTTTGGAAGAGGGTAAGCCAGCCCGTTCCATCGACTGGAACGAAGACGAGCAAAAGATTGTACGTGGCTTGTTCTTGTTGACGTCAAAGCCCGTCTTGTACGTGGCAAACGTGGCGGAAGATGATATGGCTGATCCAGAATCATCAAAGTACTTCCAACAAATTAAGGAATTCGCGGCTGCTGAAAACGCTGATGTCATCGGTATTTCAGCCCGTGCTGAAGAAGAGTTGGCCGGTATGGATGATGAAGACAAGGCTGAATTGATGGAATTGCAAGGTATTACGGAACCAGGTTTGAACCGTTTGATTCGTTCTGCCTACCACTTGTTGGACTTGCGTACGTTCTTTACCGCTGGTGGTAAGGAGACTCGTGCTTGGACGTTCCGTGCCGGCATGAAGGCACCACAAGTTGCTGGAGTTATTCACTCTGACTTCGAGCGTGGCTTTATCCGTGCTGAAACGGTCGCTTTTGCTGATTTGGACGAATACGGTTCAATGAAGGCTGTTAAGGAAGCCGGCCGTCGCCGTTCAGAAGGTAAGGAATACGTTGTACAAGACGGTGATATCATCGAATTCTTGTTCAACGTTTAATTGGGGGACTACATGACAGAATCACAAGAAACGCAGGCTCAACCAGCGTTGCCAACGCGGGCCGATTTGGCAACATCTGGTTTGACGAAGCGTAATCAAGAATTTATTTGGCAAATGGTGCAACTCGTTGATGGGGACGCATCAAAGGCCGGTTTGATTACCGAAGTTGGGGTAAAGTTGTTGGACGGTCAAAAGACGGGTGCCACAGCTAAGCAATTGTTTAACACGCCATCTGAAGCATTGGGCTTCAAGGCGAAGCAAGCGGCCGAAGCGCCAGCCCGTGGTTATGCCACGTACGGCTTCTGGCCATTGATGGTTGATAATGCCATTGCCTTCTTTATGATGTTTAGCTTTATGTTTGGCTTGACGTTGATGTTTAGCAAGTCTAACCAAGCCGGTAGCGCTGGTGCAGCAGGTATCACATCACTTGTTTTGACGTCATTGTTGGGTGGTGTCTTCTTCGCTGCCGTCACGATGACCCTTGCACCAAGCAAGGATGGCGTACAGACTCCACTTTGGAAGAAAATTGTGGTTTCTGTTGGTGCGTTTGTCCTTTGGTTCTTGGCATACATGGGCTTCGCCTACTTGCCACCAATCATCAACCCATTGTTGCCAGGTTGGATATACTTGATCCTTGCGGTATTGGCCTTTATCGGCTTCCGCTTCTGGCGCGTTAAGACGGGTATTCAAGGTGGATTCTTGGGTAGTGCAACACGTCCACGTCAAGATACAAAGTAAGCACAGAAATCAGTGAGGGACTAGACATGAAGATTTTGATTGTTGACGATGATCACGAAATTGCTGAATTGCTTGAAATCTATGTGAAGAACGAAGGTTACGAGCCAGTGATTGCCAGTGATGGTAGGGAAGCGATGACAAAGATTCGCACGAACCCTGATATTGGTTTGATTATTTTGGATATTATGATGCCTGATATGAACGGTACGGAAGTGTTGAAGGAAGTTCGTAAGGACAACCCAGTGCCTATCTTGATGTTGTCAGCTAAGTCGGGTGCGATGGACAAGATTCAAGGATTGATTACGGGAGCAGATGACTACGTAACGAAGCCATTCAATCCGCTTGAAGTGATGGCCCGCGTCCGTGCATTGTTGCGTCGTGCCCAAAACGGTATGGCGCAAGCAACGCCAGAAGTTTTGGATATTGGACCTTTGACGATTAACAAGGATAGCCACGAAGTTAAGACGGCTGACGGTGTTGAGGTTAACTTGACGGCGTTGGAGTTCGGTATCTTGTATTTGTTGGCCTCACACCCAAATCGTGTGTTCAGCGCTGACGACATTTTCGAACGCGTTTGGCAACAAGAATCAGTTGTGTCTGCTAAGACGGTTATGGTGCACGTTTCACACTTGCGCGATAAGTTGGAAGCAGCAACTGGCGGTAACCAAGTGGTCCAAACCGTTTGGGGTGTTGGTTACAAGATTGAAGTTTTGTAAGGTATAGATTTGCATCTATGCAATAGAAAGTGAGAAGTAGGGATGAAACTTAGTGTACTGGATTGGCTCCTGTGGGTGGTCAAGGCAGTCGTTTCGGCCCTGCTTTTTGTATTTATGGGCATTGGGGGCATCTTAGTCACCCGCTCAGCCTGGACAAGTGCCAACTGGTTGCTTGAATTGCAAGCGGCTTGGGCACAGCAACAACCACTTGTTATTATAGTTGGCTTAGTGGTCGTTGTGTTGTGGCTGTTGCTGATTCGCCATTTCTACGAAGCAGTATTGCTGAACCGCTTAATCGAAGCGGTGAGTGATTTGGCACCACGTGTTCGTGATACAGAAAGTGAAGGATTGCCGGAAAAGCGTTGGGGACGTCGGTTGCGGCCCCTCGTAACGAATGTGAACGGCGTTTTTGATGCCGCACAAGCTGCAATGGCTGAAGAACGTGAAATTGAGCGTTCAAAGGACGAAATGATTACGAATGTGTCGCACGATTTGCGGACACCATTAACATCAATTTTGGGTTACTTGGGCCTGATTATTAATGATGAAGATGAAAAGTTAGCACGCAAGGACTTGGTGAAATATGCTAACACAGCCTTTTCGAAGGCAGGCCAAATGAAGTCGTTGGTTGAAGATTTGTTTGATTACACACAGGTCCACCAGGTCGATTTCAAGTTGCGTTGGGCGCCGTTGGATTTAGCAGCCATGTTGCAACAATTGGCAGTTAACTACGAGTTAGAAGCTAAGAATAAGCACGTTGTTGTCTCGGCGGTTACCAATCCGGATACGATTGAAATGGTTGGTGATCCTGACCGTTTGGCACGTGTCTTTATGAATTTGATTAATAACGCTTTGAAGTATGGCGACGGTGCAACATTTGTGCGGTTGACAGCCAAGACTAACAAAAGCGAAAATTATGTAGAAGTTCGCGTACAAAATAACGGTGAAAAAATTCCTGCCGATTCAATCAAGCGGTTGTTTGATCGCTTCTATCGGGTGGAAAGTTCACGGAATACTAAGACAGGTGGGACCGGCCTTGGTTTAGCAATCGTGAATGGTGTTGTCGAGGCGCATGGAGGGACGGTGCGAGTCGAGTCAGATGATGATTTGACGAGCTTTATTGTCCAGTTGCCTTTACAACCAGAACTAGGAAATGAGGCCTAAGAGATATGACAAAGCGTGTGTGGGCAGGCTTGCTGGCGGGAATTCTGTTAGTGACAGGGATTGCTGTGTCGGCATCAGCTGCAACCGTGACGCCCAAAGTGGACGCGCAAAGTGCAGTGGTGGCCGATGTACAAACTGGCCAAGTGTTAGCAGATAAAAATGGTAACGAGCGGATACCGATTGCCTCAATTTCAAAATTATTGACGGTTTATTTGGTTGAACAAGCCATTAAAGAGGGGCGTCTGTCGATGCAGTCACAGATGAAAGTGCCAGCCTCGATTGTCGCCATTAGTAATGAGCCGGCTTTGGCTAATGTGCCACTTAGCACGGAACGTACCTATACGATTCAAGAGTTGATGGAAATGGCGTTGATTAAGTCAGCAAATGCAGCGGCGTTAGCATTGGGCTATGCCGTGTCTGGTACGGATACGGGTGTCAACCAACAAATTCAAGATTTGCTAACCAGCTGGGGTATCAAGGATACGACTATTGTATCTGGTGCCGGTTTGACGAATGGTGATATGGGTGCGTTAACGAATCCTATGCTGGGAGCAGATGTTGAGAACGAACTATCGGCCCGTGAATTGGCGATTGTTGGTCGTCATTTGGTGACGGACTACCCTGAAATCCAACAAATTACGAGTATGCAAACAGCTGAGGTTCCAAGTGGGGCTACCGGAACTGAAATGATTGAAAACTCAGATAAATTATTGGCTGATGGCCAAGGATATAAGTTTACCGGTCTTAAAACAGGGTATGCCTTGTCGGTCCACAGCACGTTTATTGGGTTAACAACCTTGGAAGGTCGCCAAGTGGTGACGGTGGTGCTCGGTAGTGACCACACGTTCTCACAAACGGTGGCTATGTTGAATGCGGTTAAGACGGCGATGAGAGTTAAGACTTTGGCTAAGGGAACAGTTATCCAACGTGTGCAAGTTGAGGAAGCTCGCGCCGGGGAAGATCGTTTCCCAATCGCGACGAAAACGGCGGTCTCAATGTTCGTGCCAACTGCATTGCGTGGTGGCAAACTTAACATGACGATTCGGTCAAATAATGATATGATTGCGCCAATTGCGAAGGGGCACGTTGTTGATCACCAAGAAACAGTTTTCGTTGATGGAGGCACAACAGCCGAACGTAACGCAGCGAATGACTATTTAGCAAGTCCGCCTAAGGTAGATTTGATTATGACCCGCGATGTCGCCCAAGCATCACGAGTTGTACAATGGTACCGTGATGCGAAGCGCATCATTATGAGCCTATTTGAATAAATACGAAAAAGCACAACGCCTAATGCAGGTGTTGTGCCTTTTAAATGTGGTTAATGTGTGTTATAGCAGTTAAGTTGTGTTCTGTTGGCTTTGACTATCAAAGTGTTGAGAGGGGAAATAGGAACGGGCATGTAATCTTCGTCGAAGCCACTTTTCCACCCCCATGCCTCGTCGCAACGCGACGATTCCACAAAAAAACTACTTCTTAGTAGGTACTTCCTTGATTGGGTTGCGTTCACGCATGATGGCCAATAACTTCTCAGCTTCCATTTTATGGAAGACGACGTTGGCAGCGTCACGCATTAGCTGGAGATCAATGTTGTCAGGATCAAATTCAACTGGCACAGGACCTTGTAAACGCGCCATCAACGCATCAACGAACGCGTTGTACGCCTTCTTAGGGTAATCACCAATCGTCACTTGATCGATGGCTGAACGGATTTCTTCCAGTGAGAAGACGGGCTTCATCAGTGAAATAATTAAGATATCCGCGATTTGCATCGTTTGGTACTTCTTTTTAACAGGTGCCAAGATGACCTTTTGCTTAACGTAATTGTTAATCATCGTTGACGTGACGACCGGCATGTTTAAAGGTGCCAAGACTTCATTTACATATTCAACGACTTGATCCATGTACAAGTCAAACGTTGGCAAGTCCTCCCAATGTGGGAATTCGACTTCCTTTAGGCCTTTGCGCCATGATAGATATTCGTTCATTTGGCAGATTATCCTTCCGTGGTATACTTTATATGAATTAATTTTACCACATCTAGAGTGAGGAACTATATATAATGTTTGAATCTACTAAGTCACGCGTTGTTACTGAAGAACTTGCTAAGCGACTACCTGAGGAAGCGCAGACTGCAGTTTGGGGAATGTTTGATACGATGATGAACTACAAGGCCATCATGTTCCCTGAAGTTGACATTTGGTTTGCGGATGACTACACAGATAGTATCGTGGGTGTAATGTTCGTTCAACACGATGGTGATTTCCAACAAGAAATGGAAATGCCTTACTCTGGTGACCATTCATGGTTGGGCAAGGGATTGATTGTCTCAATCCGTGATGAAGATAATATCGTCATGGACGTGTCAGCACGCGTCTTGGCATACGAAGCAGCTGTTGCGGAAGCAGAAGCTAACAGCGACGCCGAGTAATAAAAAAACACGCTTAACGGCGTGTTTTTTAATTTTGAAACTATTCCGTTCATCAAAGCGTCTAATAAGTGTTGAAAGTTAGGGGGAACGTAACATGCGTGAAGAATTAATTGCCACGCTGAAAGAAAATCAAACGGCGTTGTACCGCGTTGCGTTAGGCTACGTTCACACGGAAGCAGAGGCGCTGGATATCGTGCAAATCAGTGCTGAAAAAGCGTTACGTCAGGTTGGACAGGTGAAAGAGAAACAATATCTCAAGACCTGGCTGTTTCGCATTTTGATTAATACAGCTATCGATGCGCAACGTAAACAAGTCCGTCGTCATGAAATCGGTGACGATGTCTTAACGTTTATGCCAGCTTTGACGGGAGTTGCACCAGAAACCCGTTTGGCACTTGAACAAGCGGTGAGTGATTTGTCTGATAAAGAACAGGCGATTATTCGGTTGCATTTTTTTGAAGATCAAACCTTTGGGGAAATTGCGCTGACATTGCAGTTGTCAGAAAATACGGTCAAAACAACATATTATCGTAGTCTGAATAAATTGGAAGCCTTGATGGGCGGGGGGAATTTAACATGACTTTAGCAGATTTGAAGATTCAGTATACACAACAGGATATTCCAACTGATAAGTTGACGGCTGTTATCAACCAAGCGATTGTCGCAACTGAACCAAAGCGTAAGCGCTTGAATTGGTGGCAATCATCAGTAATAGGTGTCGGTGCTGTGGCAGCAGCCTTTACGCTGGCACTTAACACATCCTATTCATTCGCGAACGCATCAGAACGGGTGCCAGTTGTGCGTGACGCGGTGAAAGTTTTGTTGTTTCGCGAGTACAAGCATGTCGACAAGACGTCGTACGCTGATATTAAGGTGCCTTTGTTGACGAACCTACGTGACCGCCAATTATCTGATAAGTTAAATACGGCCTATGCAGAAGAAGGGCGCGCGTTGCATGAGTCCTTCATGAATAAGATCAACGGCACGCCTAAGTCGATGACACAAACCTATGCTGAAAAGGTGAACAACGAGCAACTACTTGTGCTGGAACGACGTCAGGATATATCGTCGGCCGATACCGCTACGAAGATGCGTTACACAACGATTGATAAGCAAAACGGGCTGGTAGTGACACTGCCGATGCTATTTAAGACGAACGCCTATCGGACGATTTTGAAAAATTATGTCAATGAACAAATCGCAGCATCAAAGCAGTATGACACACCGATTGCAGCAATTGGGCCTAAGCAGACGTTCTATATCAATAACAAGGGTGAACTAGTGTTGGTCTTCCAGCGCGGTGAAATTGCACCGATGTACGTTGGTACGGTAGCGATGACAATACCAACTGATGAGATTGATAGCCAATTGATATCACATACATACGTGAAGTAATTAAATCTAATTTAATTTTAATATAACCGCTGTTTTGTTTATGAACAGCGGTTTCTTTGTGTTATGCTAATTAGATTATGACAGAAAAAGGAGGGTGGAAAGTTGCAAGATTTCATGCAGTTGGATCGTAATTTGAAACTGCGATCATTAACTGTTTTTCTAACAGTCTTACTGGGGAGCTCAATTGGTCCGAACGTAACGGTTTATTACGTTGAATATTTTGGGGCCTTCATTACCGGGTTTTTGCTAATTGCTGTTTCGGTAGCTGGTTTTATTGCCGGGTTGTATGGCGGTCACTTAGCTGACGTTTTGGGGCGAAAAAAGACCATCTTGATTGGTTCGGCCATGATTATTGGCGGCTATGCGCTGGCTATGCTAATGAATTCACCATGGTATACCAATCCGTACATCACCTTTGTTGGGTTCCTCACCGCTTCGGTTGGGGCGTCGTTCGCTGACCCGGCCGAGCAAGCGATGATGATTGACTCATCAACATTGAAAAATCGTAAATTTGTCTTTGCATTGATTTATTGGATTATTAACATTGGCGTGATGATTGGGGCGGCCGTTGGTGGTTGGTTCTTCCGCGATTACCTCTTTGAATTGTTAATGGGATCAATGATTGTCGGCATTATTAATGCGGCGATTATCAAGTGGGGGATGTCGGAAACGCTGGATATGACAACCGTTAAGACAAATTCGTCAGTCTGGAGTGCTATTAAGTCATACGGGCATGTGCTGACGGACAAGCGGTACTTGCTATTCATGTTCGGAACGATTTTCTCGGTCGTTGTTTATTCACAACCAGATTTCTATTTGGCAGCGCACTTGGCAGAATCGTTCCGCGATTACACGCTGTTTGGCATTCATTTTTATGGCCAACGAATGCTGTCATTTATGCTGGTGATTAATACGGTCTTAATCGTCTTAACGATGTCAGCCTTTAATCATATGACAAATTGCTGGCCGCTAATCCGCGGTTATATGATTGGGACATTCTTGCAAGGCCTCGGCTTTGCCATGGCCTTCTTGCTCCGCGACTTTTGGCCACTGGCCTTTACGGCAGTTGTCTTCACGGTCGGTGAAATGATTAATGTGCCATCAAGTCAGACGTTACGCGCAGATATGATGAATCCTGAGAAACTCGGGGCTTATTCAGGTGCATTTGCTGCGACGCGACCACTGGGTAATATTGTCGCTGGGGTGATGGTGTCAGCATCACACTTTGTTGGCAATATCGGTGCTGCTATCATGTTGATGGTTGGCGTACTGATTGCGATTTATTCAGTTGCCACTGCTGCCAAAATGAAAGCGTCATTTTAATAGCTGATTATATGAGAATGAGAGTGAGACGAAAGGCGTTATATTAAGGGTTCGGCCTTTCGGAACACGTTTAAAAGCCGGCAATCCTCCGATTCTAAATCGGGAGATTGCCGGCTTTTGCGCCCGG
>NZ_SDGK01000076.1 GCF_004521965.1 Weissella cibaria
GGGCTGGGTCGTACTTGTATGACGTCTCCAAGTTATCGAAGATCAACTTGATGGCTTGCAACGCCCATGGACGGGTGAATTCTGAAGCCATTACTGAAACGTATGACTCCAAAGCGTGTGACAAAGCATCCAAACCTGAGAAGGCAACTGTGCGCTTTGGCACCGTCATCACGAACTCTGGGTCCACGATAGCTACTTGTGGTGTCAACTCGTAGTCAGCCAGTGGGTACTTCACGTGCGTCTCATCATCTGTGATAACTGCGAATGGCGTTACTTCAGAACCAGTTCCTGACGTCGTTGGGATTGCAACCATTTGCGTCAAGTGTTGGTGATCAAACTTCACGATACGCTTGCGGATATCCATGAACTTTTGTGCCAACTCGCCGAACAATTCCTTCAAGGCAGCATCGTCGTTTAAGATACCTTCGTGACCCTCTTCGGCTGAGTACTCGTACAAGAAACGGGCAATCTTACCAGCGTCAAGCGCTGAACCACCACCAATCAAGACAACCGTGTCTGGTTGGAATTCGGCCATTTGACGGGCAATATCGATAGCTTGACCAATTGTTGGGTCTGGTTGAACAGAACCGTAGATTGAGGTCTTTACTTGGTCCGCACGGAGTGCGAATTGATCCAAAATCTTGTCGACGAAGCCGAACTTGACCATACCTGGGTCGGCCACGATAAAGGCGCGGTCGATGTTTGGCAATTCTTGTAGGTACGTAATAGCGTTTGACTCGTAGTAGATGTCCTTTGGCAAACGGACCCATTGTGGCCGGTTACGACGACGGGCAACCGTCTTGATGTTAAGCAAATCGTAAGTAGACAAATTGTGTGACAATGAATTCTTCCCCCATGATCCAGTTCCTAGCGTCAACGATGGGCGCAGTGCATCCGTGTAGATATCTCCCACACCACCGATTGAATCTGGTTGGTTAACCAAGATACGTGATGCTTCAATCTTGTCAGCGTATTCCTTAACGAATGGATCGTCTTGGGCACCAATTTGGATAGCAGCGTTGTGGCCAGCACCTTGGTAGTTCAACAAAGCGCGGACGATTTCAATGGCGTCTTCACGGTCAGCAGCCTTGTAGACTGACAACAAAGGACTCAACTTTTCTGATGACAAAGCTTCACCGATGTTCTTCTTGTCCAATTCGAACAACAAAACATCCTTATCTTCTGGCAACTTCAAACCTGATTGCTCGGCAATCCACTTACCTGACATACCAGCAACTGGTCCGTTAACCCCGTAACCTTCTGCGTTTGGCCTGAAGACAAAGTTAGCAACCTTCTCGTAGTCCTTCTTTGGCGTCAAGTAAGCACCTTGTTCTTGCAACTTGCGCATGACTTCGTCATAAACAGGGGCTTCGATAACCAATGAGTTTTCAGTGGCACAGATCATACCGTTGTCAAAACGCTTTGACAATAGCAAGTCTTCAACCGCACGGTCAACGTTAGCCGTTCCGTCCACGAACACAGCACCGTTACCAGCACCAACACCCATTGATGGGTTTCCTGACTTCAAAGCGGCGTTAACCATTGAAGGACCACCCGTTGCCAAGATTGAGGCAATCTTTGGGTTTTGAATCAACGTCGTTGTCCCATCTAGTGATGGCGTGTCGATCCATTGGATGAAGTTCTTAGGTGCCCCGGCAGCGACAGCTGCATCGTAAACGATCTTAGCAGCGTGCGCTGATGACTTTTGAGCTTGTGGGTGGAAGGCAAATACAATCGTGTTACGCGTCTTTGCGGCCAACATCGACTTGAAAATCGCCGTTGACGTGGGGTTCGTCGTTGGGACGATACCAGCCAAGATACCCAGTGGCGCTGCCAATTCAACCTTGCCAGTTACGCGGTCTTCTGAAATCACACCAACCGTCTTGTCGTTCTTGATGGCGTTGTAAACAGATTCTGAGGCGAAGCGGTTCTTCGTGTCCTTGTCTTCGACAACACCACGACCAGTTTCATTGTGCGCTTCGTGGGCCAACAACAATGAGTTTTCTGAACCAGCCAAAGCCATTGCAGCCACGATCTTATCAACCTGTGCTTGTGTGTACGTTGAGAATTCCTTCAAAGCGATTTCAGATTTGTCGACCAACTCTGACGTCATCTTCTTAGCAGCTTCGAAACGTGCTGCCTTTTCTTCTGCCGTTAAAACTTTCTTCTTAGGTGCATCAGCCATGATTTTTACCTCTAAATAATCTTTCAAATTTTTGTTTGCTCATTTGTTAACATAATTAGTATATCATTTCACAAATGGTTGTCAATACCATTTGCCAAAATTCATTATCCTTATCAAGCATGCTTTAATGCCAAGCTTTAGAACTGATTTTTTCTACACGTGAATAATATCACATGGCACAAATTAAGTGCAACCCTTTTATGTAAATTAGTGAAAAAATGTTCATTTAACCTTGTTTTTGAATGCGTTTTCATGTTTTTAAGTAAGGGAAATCCGGTTATGTGAATTGTTTAACTAACTACTTTCTAAGAAACTACACTGTAATGTGTAAAGAAAAACCGAATACGGTCTGCCTGGCGGCAAACACATTCGGTCTGTTATATACTAAATTTGTGGCGGAATACCGAGAAGTCGCACTTTAATTAGCTATTAAAGTTTGACCACGATTACTTTGGAGAGTGTACGTGGTTTTTCTTTTGGCCTTTTTTCATTGGTCGGCGCCTACATCGCCGTCGTCTCCCATCGACCGCTTCGAAAAAAGAAAAATTTATAAAAAATAAGGTCTGCGTCGGAAAATTCCAATACAGATCTTATTTTATTAGCCATTGATTACCAAATCATCACGCGATCTTCAGGTGCGCGGTACATCTTATCAGATGGTTGCACATCGAACGTCGTGTAAAAATCATCAAAATTCGATACCGTCACATTCACACGGAACTTTGCTGGTCCGTGTACATCTGAAGCGGCCAACAATTGCATAATCTCAGGGCGTGCCTTTTGACGCCAGATGGTTGCCCAGCTCTTAAAGAAGTCCGTTGCTGAGAAATCAGCATCGCGCTTCGCTGCTGCCAAAGCCGCAGCAACACCACCAAGATCAGCAACGTTTTCCGATACCGTCAATTTACCATTCACCTTAGCCCCGTATGAATCCAAACCATCGAACTCATCAATCACCTTTTGGGTACGTGACTTAAAAGCGGCGTAGTCCTCTTCTGTCCACCAATCGTTCAAACTACCATTTTCATCAAAAGATGCTCCATTCGTATCAAAGGCGTGTGAAATCTCGTGAGCAATAACTGCCCCAATACCACCGTAATTCGCAGATGATGATTGATCCAAGCTATAGAATGGTGCTTGCAAAATTGCCGCTGGGAACACAATTTGGTTTTGTTGTGGATCGTAGTAAGCATTCACCATGTGTGCTGGCATGTGCCACTCGTCACGGTCAACCGGTTGATTCCACTTTGACCATTGGTAAGCCACGCCTTGCGCACGGAACTTTTCCGCCGTCTCAAACAACGTCGCCCCATCATCAACAATCTTGTCCTTATAGCGATCAGGCAACTTTTCTGGGTAGCCGATGTGTGGCACAATGGCATCCAACTTAACAATCGCCTTTTCACGCGTAGCTGGTTGCAACCAATCAGCGGTTTGCAAGCGCTCCTTGTACACATCAATCATCGTGGCAACCTTTTGTTCCACGTCAGTCTTGGCGACTTCAGGGAACTTTTCACCTGCATACCACAAACCAAGCGCTTGTGAGTATGGACCAGCTGCCAAGTAATAAGCGGCCTTACGTTGGTTCATCGCTTCCGGCGTTCCTGACAAGGCCCGGCCATAAGCCCCACCTAGCACTCGGACCTCATCTGACAAGTAATCCGTAAAGGCGTTTGCAATGCCCACAATCAACGTTGCTTGCAACAAAGGCCAGGCTTCTTCAGAGAAGAATTGATCAGATGCTGCCCAGAAACGTTCTTCCGGTACAACAACCATCTCTGGCGTCGTGCCCGTCATGGCTGTCAAAATCTCATCCAATGGCAAGGCTGGTGTCAAAGCTGTGAAGTCATCCCACTTGTAGGGGTGGTACAACTTGGCGTATTCAGCTGATTCTTCTTGACTCAACACAACCTTAGCTATGCGGGCATCGAAAGCCAAGTACTTATCCAACAAGTCCTTGATTTCATCAGCGCTGAAGCCAAACTTAGGCAACAAATCTTCTTGCGCTGCCCGCCACTTCGCCAACAACTCCTTACCTTGTTCATGATCAGGTGCATAGTAGGTTCTATCTGGCAAAATAATACCTAGTGCATCTGCCCACAACACATTCGTGCGTGCATCCTTGAAGTCTGGCGCTACCCCAATTGGCAAAGCATTTGGTAAGCCAGCCTTTTCCAATTCAATGATGTGTGTCGCATAGTCAGCAAATGACTTAAACGCTTGGTAGCGCGCAATCAATGGCTTCACTGGGTCAGTACCCAATACATCACGGGCCGCAAAATCGGCTGCCAACTTGTGGTACTTCACAAAATTAGCCAAAATATCATCAATTGGTACGTTTTGGCCTGCTTGCCAGGCATCCGTCGTGTCCAACATCAATTCTTCGATATCATCCGCCAAGTCGCTGAAACCACCAGTTCGTGATTTATCAGCTGGAATGACCGCATCTGCTTCCCACGCTTCATTAAGCGCATCATAAAAATCATCTTGCATTCGTGTTGCCATGCGTTGTACCTCGTTCTATTTATTTCTCATTATTTTATCACTTTTGTTCGAAATAAGCCCGAACATGGTGAGTTTTAATGGCCAACGTAAACCGAAAATACAAACGATAGGATAGCAATAATCGTCCCCGTGATGACCGCAATCATCACCCCGAGACTAATAGCGATCCCCCGGGCTTCTTTGAACGCTTCATGAATCAGCACCTTCACGTCACTAGTCATTGGTAAAACCGCCACTTCTTCTGACAACGTATTCAACTTATCATCTAAGTGATCAACTTTTACTGTCAGAACGGCTAAGTCCTGCCGTACTTGCGCAAAATCCTCTGCCTTGAACTTTTCAAACGCTTCCTTCGTGACATATTCCGTCATCCCCGTAACCCCTTCTTCGCTAACCCTGTTAATCATCCCTTATAAACCACAAAAGGAGCGCCTTCTTCAGTTGTGCTTCATTGCTGTTATCCGTTACCAAAACTTGGGCCCAAGTCAAGGCCTTGCGCGTCAGTATTCTTAAAACCTTTCGGATGTAGCGTACGTGGATCCAAATCCGTTAGGTTGTAGACGACCTTACGCACGTCCATGCCACCCGCAATTTCGATAGTCCAAGATGAAATATTACCGTCCTCTTTAATCAGGTTCGTCGTAACAGGTCCCAGCGTATCAGCCCGGACCGGCTTCAGAATATCCGTCCAGCGCCACACCTTGCCATCCACTGTCAAATGGAACGTATCGTTGATGACCAGCTTCATATCTTCGCCTTCATACGTCACCGTTCCAGTCGGTAAGGCAAAGGCTTCATACATCGCCCCAACCGTTGGCTCCCATCTTGAGTTGTCTTCAACAATCTTATTCAAGTCCTGAATGCCACCATTACCCGAGTAATCGTGTTGATTACGACAGTCAACCGGCCTAGCGTTCATGTCCGTCACCGCATGGATGCGAACCAGCGTCTCCTTGGGTGGATTTGCTTCTGCTGACTTGGCAGCCACACCTGACGTGCCGAGTATCATCGGTGCAACTAAGGTACTAATCAAAAGCAATGATTGTGTGTTTTTCATTTTGTTTGGTCCTTATTTATTTCCCCGACCACAACTCCCCACGTGGTCCTCACCCTGAAATTTTCGTAAAAAAAAACGGCGTTTCCGCCGTCATTTTTGGTCTATTCTATTAACGCTTTTTTACCGCATTCATAATGATGCCGAAAATATCACCCGGTTGGACTTTGTTACCTGTCTCTAGTTCATCCATAATTGCCCAGCCGATTACTTCGGTTAAGCCAACCGCCGTGGTGGCCGAAATTGTTGCCCCAGCTACCGTCCCTAAACCAGGGACGAACTTAAAGGCATTTCCGACAACGCCACGACCAAACGAGGTTGCGGCGACTGCCCACACGGCACCACGAATGGCCCCCTGCATCACTTTTTGATCATACGCCTTAAATAACGACGTAATCATCCCCACCTGAATCGGTACTAACAAGGCCGCATCCGTAAAGGGAATTGGTGATAATGCCACACTACCCGCAGCGGCTGAAGCGCTGTGAATGATGCTCTTCGCTTTATCCTTTTGTGTCATACACGTCACCTCCTTGTCCCTATTATACAAGAAAATCACCGTGCCATTTGGCTAATCGTTTCGTCGGTCAAAACGACGCTTGGGGTAAGCACTGGTCATCAACACTCCACCGAGAGCAAAGGCAACCACTGCCCCGATGCCACCACTAACTGGCCACATACCCTTGGCGTAGCTCTTAATGTGCACATAGTACCCATCTAAGTTCTCCACCAAACCGGTAATCTGTGTGTCCGTACCCAATATCACACCCTTGGCATCCTTCAAATCCTGGAATTCAGCCGTTGGTTGCGACAAACCGTCACTTGAACTCTTGCTGTCGTTTCCA
Source organism: Weissella cibaria (assembly GCF_004521965.1). Taxonomy (GTDB): domain Bacteria; phylum Bacillota; class Bacilli; order Lactobacillales; family Lactobacillaceae; genus Weissella; species Weissella cibaria_A. The sequence continues at coordinate 6,590 of NZ_SDGK01000076.1, forward strand.
TTAGGGTCAACGGCCTGTAGCAATGCCGTCAATTGTCCATCAATTTGGGCATACATGGTCCATGAGTTAACCGTTACTTCATATGGAATCGTGTCGACAAACCCATATGATGAAAACTGTCGATCGATTTCGGCAGTTGCATATCCAAGGTGTAGTTGTATGACTTACCACGCGGCACCCCATATATGTTGTCATTTTCTAGGAACGTCACCGCGCTCTTCACCGCTGCGCCGTCATCAGACACCACATTACTGCCATAAACTGGGTGGCCCTTGGGGTCATCCCACTTGGCCGTCAACTCATCCACACCAACATTTTGCATCGTGTTAATCATCTTATTAATGGTTGGCTCTTCCGTACTTAGCATGAAATCCTTAGGATACAAGTTAACAATTGTAATCGCCACTGCCATCGAGCCACGTGCCTTGCGCCGTATCGGCACGCATTCTTCATTGTTAAGTTCAAAATCATGGGTTGCGCTAACGTTGAGGCCGCATCTGGTGCATCTGTTTCAAACACAATCCACTGACCATTGTCTAAGTCATCAAACGTGGCGTCACCATCGTTATTCGTCGCGTCCGTTTGGCGATCACTTGACGTCTTAGCCAAGTATTGTTGCAAGTCGGCCACTTGTTGCTCCGTGACCCCACTCTTCAATTTAACAATATTGTCACTCACATCATTCGATGGATTCGTCGCTTCCTTATAAGCGGCTGTTTCACAAGAGCGCACCGTCAGTAAGTCTGACTATGCCAAGTCCAATTCAGGTACCCGCTCAATTGAAATCGTCATGGTCCCATTGGTTGCCAATTTGATTACGCCATTCGCTAACTTGTAGGCGGTAAATTCATACCCCTTACCAGCATTTGACCACTCTGAATTTTCAGCTGTAAACGGGTTATTCAACCCAATCGTTCCGTTGCCCCGATAAAACTGTGTTTGTTGTGATGTATTTATGCAACGTGACATCCGTTTCAGCCACATCACTATTATGCTCAGCCGCGTGTGCTGTGCCACTCCCCATTACCAATGGCATTGCGATTGTACAAATCAACACCATATTGCGCCATTTCGCCATAGTTTGCGTCCCCCCTATGGCTCTATTCACTATAAAGTGTCGCAAAAAAGTTCCCAAACTGTCGCGGGACATTTAGGAACTTCTAGTATTTTATGTCTTAATTGTGCCAGCTTTGAATTTTCTCTAACATGGCTTGATCAAGGGTTTGCTTCGCTTTGTTCGTCACATCCGTTACAATTTGAGCTTGCAACTTGGCTTGGGCATCCTTGTTCTTAACAAAGTTTTTGTCAGCCTTGGCCTTATCCGCAAATTGTTGCTTGACTTCAGCTGCCACTTCCTTAGCAATGCCCGCCTTTGAATCCTTGACCATGTTTTGCAAAGTCTTGGCTTGGCTCGTCGTCACAAAGTACCAATCCTTTGGTACTGACAACGTATACGTTGCAGCACCCTTTTCAAAGGTTTCTTGACCTAGCAACATGAAGCGACGCCAACCAGATGTCGCTTGGTACGTCATCACTTCCGTCTTCAACGTCGCTTTCTTGTCCGCCGTCTTAACGATTGTCTTCGCGTTTTGAGTGACCGTTTGGTAGCTCTTCTTACCCAACGTGTAGGTATAACGAATCTCACCATCACTCGCCTTTTGCGTTGTAATCAACTTAATGCCGTTAATTGTCAACGCTGGGGCAATCTTTTGTGTCTTTTCAACCGGCACCTTGGCCATTAAAAAGTGTCGTTCTTGGGCGCGTTGTAAACCAAGCCCCATCAAAACAGTCAAAATTAACCCCACTACCAAAGCTGGCCAACGCACTTCATGGCGCGTGATCCCTTTAATGGCAGCGTAAGCTAATAACACAATTCCCAAAACAAATAAGACAATCATACTGCTTCTCCTTCAAATTAACGCGTTAACTCAAGTATAACAAACCACCCCTATCTTTTGTTAGTTAGGGTGCCGAATATGCGTTGATAATATACAGCTAATCGGACCAAATTAAGCCCACCATCGGTAAACTTAATCAGGCGCCCTGCAACCAGCCAACTGGTAGCAGACACATTAGTCCAATTTGTAGATCGATTACCAGGCAACATTTCAACATCACCGACCAAGTCACGCGAATGCCGACGAAGCGCCGGTTTTCATATAAGCGAATCCCTAGCACCGCTGCAAAGTCAACACAACTAGCCAAACTTGCGCCGATAATCCCCAAGAACGGCACGGTGACCACGCTCAAGCCAATACTGATTATGGCACCATCAACAAACTCAGGAGTTTTGTCGATAATGACCCGGTTGCAAAAAGCCCTGTGTTACGTATTAACTCGCGCGCACGTTCAGCTATTGCTACTCTCCCTTGCGAAAGTTTGCCAAGTAGAAATTAAGTGACCGGAACTGGCGTGAAAAATCATGCCGTACAAGCGGCCCGTCACGACCAATTCGTGCTTCGCCATCTGACGCCAGAAGCGAATCAAGACGTCATCGCGTTGATCCAATGGCACGCCGGTTGGCAACACGGTGTCCGTCACCGTCACCCGGTCAAACAAATCACCGAGTTGCTCAATCACGCCATCGCGGATATTGCCGTTATACAGCTTTTCCACATCGTGACAGAATAGAAATATCACCCCTTCACGTTGAATCGGCAACTCTTTTAACCGGCCTTTCAACGCAAACACCATGTCTGGTACAAGCATCGACAGGCGCGTGAAGGCTTGTTGCATCGCGCTGTAGGCTTGTTCCTCACGAGCGACTAGTACCAAGCGGTCTGCGTCATCATAGTACTTCTTTAATAACGTATGTTCTTGCTTATCAATAAAGAATACCGATTGTGGCAGCTAAATAATCGGCCATTTTTTTAAACGCTTCACTACCACACGACTTGATGTTGTGGTAATTGTTCTTGTAGATAAAATTCAGTAGCTTTAGCAATCGCCTGTTCCCCTAAGTTAACGTGTTCCGGTAACCCGAGATAAAACACCGTTGGCTTAGCTGTATTTAATTGTTTCAGTTGCACGCGCAATGGTGGGCGAATCGCCCAGCGCCATAACGTGTGACTTTTTAACCAGTCTTTTAGTTTTTCGATCATCAGTCTCTCCCTACCTAAAATGCACTTACTTTAGTGTGCCAAGTAAGCGCACTTAAACTGTGGACGAATTATGAACAAAAAGCGAGCAGTCCTGTTTTCAGAACTACTCGCTAAGCATAAGATTATCAAATTTTAGAGGCTCTATACTTTCTGGTGTTGGTGCTTAATTCTTAATTACAAAAAGAAAAACACCAGTTACCTGATGTAGATTAAAGTCGTCAAACCAAATCTAAAGGAACTGATGCATATGAACAATACTATCTTACGTTACGTCGGATTAACAGACCCAAATTTTAAATTTATCGTGAACTCTGTCAACGAATATAACCGTTATGAGTATCGTGGTAAAGATAACCAAAAAGCATTGATTACACATGCCACTCTTGAGAGTGACATTATGCGTTGCCCTGACTGCGGTTTCTTAGAGCATGTCACTAAGTATGGATATACAGATGACATCGAGATTTATCT
>NZ_SDGK01000077.1 GCF_004521965.1 Weissella cibaria
CGACAACACGATTAACAGTCGTGTGCTCTACCAACTGAGCTAATTCGGAATAATATATGCATCGCGACGTCCTATCCTCGCAGGAAGCGATCCTCCAACTACTTTTGGCGCTATTGAGCTTAACTTCTGTGTTCGGTATGGGAACAGGTGTGACCTCAATGCCATCATCACGACACGCGTTATTTCTAACTTACAAGACATTATTTTACGGAAGACTAACATAAATGTCAATACTTCCTGTATCCCTAATGTCAGGGACTCTCGAAAATAAAAAACACCTTCGGCGAAGATGTTTTACTAACGAGTGCCGACTGGGGGATTCGAACCCTCGACCTACGGTTTACGATACCGTTGCTCTACC
>NZ_SDGK01000078.1 GCF_004521965.1 Weissella cibaria
GAGATAAGAATACGTAGACGAAAGTTTTTGAAACTACGGAACCCGTATGCCGTGCGTTTAGTGGCTTTGATTTTATTGTTTGAACCTTCAATTGGCCTATTTGAGAATCCGTAGATAAAGCTGTTTATTAGTTCGTCGAAGTGCTTGCGGATAGTGCGACGAGCCTTCTTCATTGCCTTTGGCAATGAGCTGTATTGGGCATCATTTTTTGTGGGATATAGAACAGATTTGAGTTCAGCTTCATCACGAGTTTCGATGGCGTAAAGAATCCTTTGGTAGAAAGCGCATGCGTCACGCAGTTCATCAGAGAGCGCCAGTAGGCGGTCGATAACTCCTTTATCAGTTAAATAGGCGTGCTTAAAATT
>NZ_SDGK01000079.1 GCF_004521965.1 Weissella cibaria
TAGAGCATACGATTGAAGCTCGTAGTGTCGGCGGTTCGATTCCGTCCCGCGCCATTGGAAGTGAATAACATTTGCATCCAAAATAGGGGTATAGTTTAACGGTAGAACGACGGTCTCCAAAACCGTTGGTGGGGGTTCGATTCCCTCTACCCCTGCTTGACGATAATGGCGGTAGTGGTGAAGTGGTTAACACATCGGTTTGTGGTACCGACATGCGTGGGTTCGATTCCCATCTACCGCCCTTGAAAGTTATAACTTTCATATCATCAGATTAATATTAGATATGCCGTTGTGGCGGAATAGGCAGACGCGCTGGACTCAAAATCCAGTTCCCGCAAG
>NZ_SDGK01000080.1 GCF_004521965.1 Weissella cibaria
CTGGACCCACGGATTAAGAGTCCGTTGCTCTACCAACTGAGCTATCTGCCCATATTTTCTATGTCGTTACCTCAACAACAGAATATATGTTACCAGAATAATACGGATTGTGCAAGTGCTTTGTTAAAATGTTTTTTGATTGGCTCGGAGGCGATTGATGAGAGTGATGGCGTATGTGTTGTTTGTTTATCTAACGGTGGGGGAATTGCGAACAAAAAAACCACCAAATCGAATGACCTGGTGGTTTATAGGATGGGCAGACAGGGGCTCGAACCCTGGACCCACGGATTAAGAGTCCGTTGCTCTACCAACTGAGCTATCTGCCCATATTCTATGTCGCTGCCTCAACAACAAGATATATATTACCAGAATAATACGGGCTGTGCAAGTGTTTTGTTTAAATTAATCAATTGTGTGTGATGGCTAAAAGTGGCCGTGAATGGTAGGGATGTTTGGTGTGGCGTCTTGGGGTGTGAAAGTTATTGAAAGAAGTCGGCTGTATGAGGGGTGTGTCAGTTATGTGAGTAACTTTGATGCAAAAAGAAAACCACCAGATCAAATGACCTGGTGGTTTGCGGAATGGGCAGACAGGGGCTCGAACCCTGGACCCACGGATTAAGAGTCCGTTGCTCTACCAACTGAGCTATCTGCCCATATTTCTATGCCGTTGCCTCAACAACAAAACTATCATACCAAGACTATGAATGTTTTGCAACCCCTTTTTGTGCAAAGAATGAATTATGTGACTAGAAAGTTACGAAAATCGTCTGAAAAGTTACGGAAACGATGTAACATGATATAATTGTAGTCAGAAACCCGCCACTGGGAGGATGAAAATTAATGAGTAAAATTCTAGTCGTTGATGACGAAAAACCAATTTCAGATATTATTAAGTTTAATTTGACAAAAGAAGGATATGACGTTGCCGTGGCCATGGATGGTCGTGAAGCGTTAGATCTATTTGAAAGTGAAGATCCTGATTTAGTGTTGCTGGATCAGATGTTGCCTGAACTTGAAGGGACCGAAGTGTTGCGTCAAATTCGTACGAAGTCACAGACACCAGTTATTATGGTAACTGCTAAGGACTCAGAAATCGACAAAGTGCTTGGATTGGAGATGGGGGCGGACGATTACGTGACGAAGCCATTCTCAAATCGTGAGTTATTGGCGCGCATTAAAGCAAACCTACGTCGCCAGACGTCAGTTGTTGGTCAAAATGTGATGGATGACAGTGGTGATATTAAGATTGGTGCTTTGACGATTCACCCAGATGCATACATGGTGTCTAAGAATGGTCAAGATATCGAATTAACGCACCGAGAATTTGAATTGTTACACCACTTGGCCAAGCACATTGGTCAAGTGATGACGCGTGATGATTTGTTGCAAACGGTTTGGGGCTACGATTACTTTGGGGACGTGCGCACGGTTGACGTTACGGTTCGTCGAATCCGTGAAAAGATTGAAGAAACACCAAGTCACCCACAAATTTTGATGACCCGGCGTGGTGTTGGTTACTATTTGAAGGTTTCTGAAGAATAATAACCAAACATTTGATGACGTGGCTATTAGCTACTATAAATAACGTACGTAACAGGCTAATGCCCTGCCAGTTGGCATGGCATTAGCCTTTTTTAGTCAAAGTGGGAGATTTTGATGGCTGAAGATATGCAAGGGCCGAAGAAGTGGCGACGTTTTTTCTCGTCGATTCATTTTAAGATTGCATTAGTATTTACACTCACGCTGTTGGTGACACTTGAATTAGTTGGTGCCTTTTTCGTAAAGCGTTTGGAACAACAGAACCTGGCGAGTTTCCGAAACCAAATTGCTTTACCAGCGTATGTTAATGATTCATTAACGCAACAATTAACAAGTAGTGACCAGACAAAAGTGAATGCGGATATTCACACGATTTTGACATCGGTGAATAATGCGTCAATTTCTGAGATTACAGTTGTTGATTCCTCAGGGATTGTACGTGGTACAAGTGATATTAATAATCAAGACGAAGTGGGTCAAAAAACAACGGATGCCAATGTGAAAGCCGCGTTGGCTGGTGGTAAATATACCAAAAATCCAGTTGAGCAGCGCTCAGGCACACGGTATCAAGTGATGGTGAAGCCGCTGGTGAGTTTGTCAGCTGGTGAAAGTAACATCGTTGGGGTTGTCGAGGTTCGAGCTAGTTTAGAGACGGTTTATGACAATCTGAATCATATTTCGCTGATTTACTTCTCTGCGTCGTTGCTGGCCGTAATGTTAGGTGTCGTGATGGCGGTTATTATTTCGCGCAGCTTAACGAAGCCGATTGCGGAAATTAATGACCGAACAACCCGTATTGCACAAGGTGATTATTCAGGTGGTATTTTAGTTCGTTCAAATGACGAGATTGGTCAACTGGCTGAAAATGTTAACGCCTTGGCTATTCGAATTGAAGAGACAACGAATTCGACAGAGTTTGAACGTCGTCGATTGGATTCGGTGTTGGAACACATGACGGATGGGGTCGTTGCAACTGATCGTCGTGGTAGCATCAATATCATTAATACAGCGGCGTTGCAGATGACGGGGATTGATGACAGTACGGTTGCGATGGGGCAATCAATTCTGGAAGTCCTACAAATATCAGACCGTTACAATTTGCGTGAATTGCTTGATAATCAAGAAGAATTATTGCTTGATTTCAGTACGGATGAGCGTCAATTGATTATTCGAGCGTACTTTAGTTTGATACAACGCGCGTCAGGTTTTATTTCAGGGCTAGTCATTGTGTTGCATGACGTTACGGAACAGCAGCGAATTGAATTGGAGCGTCGGCAATTCGTTTCAAACGTGTCACACGAGTTACGGACGCCGTTGACGTCTGTGAAGTCATACGTTGATGCGTTGCAGGAAGGTGCGATTGATGATCCTGAAGTGGCGCGCAATTTCTTAGCGGTTGCACAAGATGAAACGACCCGTATGATTCGTATGATTAATGATTTGCTTGAGTTATCACGGATGGATTCAGGCACAATGAAGCTTGAAACGGAATATGTTAACGTCGGTGAGTTGTTTAATTATGTTTTGAATCGTTTCGACATGATTATTGCGAACGCTGATAAACCTGAAAAGTACTACACAATTAAACGTGAAATTCCAAAGGTACAAATTTGGGTTGAGCTAGATACGTCTAAGTTCACCCAGGTAATTGATAACATTATGAACAATGCCATTAAGTACTCACCGGATGGTGGTGTGGTAACGGCCCGGATGATTGATAATCAGAAGGAAGTTGTATTGAGTATCACAGACCAAGGTTTGGGAATTCCCAAAAAAGATTTGGGCCATATTTTTGATCGTTTCTTCCGTGTGGATAAAGCGCGTTCGCGTGCCCAAGGTGGTACGGGACTGGGATTGGCGATTTCAAAGGAAATCATTGAACGTTTTGGCGGCCGAATTTGGGTAGAATCGGCTGAGGGACAGGGCTCGACGTTCTCGATTTCATTGCCATATGAACCATACGATCCCACTGATGATGAGTGGGACGACGGAGAATGGGATGATTAATCGTCTGCATTTTCGTTTGAAGGTGTTGATGCGCCGTTTCGGCCTTGTCACGGCGTTGATACTTGCGATTTTAGTGAGCTTAATTTTATCGGTTGGGTTGTGGCGGAGTCCGGGGCGTGATTTGAAAAACGCGTCGGATGCGGACGCTACTAAGCAGGTTGTGGCAGCCAAGTCGGTGACCGGATTGTATGATTTAAATCAACTGGTCTATAACCAAAAAGATGGACAATACATGGTCGTGGATTACAAACCAACAACAACTAAGATGATTAAACGCTTAGCGGATTGGCAGATGACGTTTGATAAGAAGGAACGCTTATCGCATAAAGGTTATCTGAAAGCTTTGGCACAAACAAACACAATGGTTATGGCGTTTCCGGATGCAGTTGCGGGTAACATTGTGGATGACATGCTGAGTGGTGATTTAGATTTGCCAACGAATGCTGAGATTAGTCGTATTTGTGTACCGATGGGTGATGCGAATACGGTAGCGTTTTTTGACGATAAAAAACGCATCGTTTATCGCTACAAAGTGACGTCGGCTGCTAAGACGATGGCTTCCTTTAAAATGAGCTCTGAAACTGTGCCAGTGGCGTACCGTTTAAACGGCAAGCATCTTTTGACAGATACGTTATCCGATGTGTCACTACGGTCGTATAGTTATCTAATGGAGACAAATGGGACAAATAATTATTTGTCTTCGTTATTTGCTGGCACGACCACACCAAGTGCAACGCGTAAGGGAGATATCCTAACGTATAATGATGGGTCATCACGACAAATGACATTGCATACGAACAGCGGTGTGGTACATTTTGATGCCTATGACGTTGATAATGTCGGCAATGACTTTAATGAACGCATGCGGAAGGGCTACGATTGGCTAGTCCGGATTCATCAGATTCCGGATAACATTTATTTCTTTGAGAGCCACGATATGGGGCGTGATTTAACGTACCGATTATATGTGAACGGGTTACCGATTTATAACCAAACGACGTATGGAACGGTTCAAATTAAACAGCATGATGAGCGACACGAAGAGATTGACTTTTCACAGTATTCGCTTCAGGTGCCACTACCGGCGGACAACGATTCACGGACCACGCTTTCTGACTCTGCTGCAGTTTACAAACAATTGGCGGATATTGGTATTAGTAAGAAACAAGTTGTTGATTTAGCATATGGTTATCGTTGGGTATCTGATACGACTGAAAATGTCGTGACTTTGCAGCCCGAGTGGTACTTTGAGGTCGACGACAAATGGCAAGCGGTAAAGGATGCGATTGCTGATGCGCGACAGGAGGGTGACGACTAATGGATTTTAAAAAGATATTAGCGACTTTTCTGGCTGTGTTTGTGGTGATTGATATTTTTTTAGCTGTGCAATGGTTTCAATTACATCAGCCTGCTTCAAATCCAACGTCATCAGAAAGTATTCTCACTGAAATGCGAAATGATGGGATTAAGGTTGGTAAACTCAGTCAAGCGGAAAATACGGGGGTCTATCTTGCAGGTAAGAGTGGCAAGACGTTTTTGCGAAATCGGTTATCGACGCTAAGCAAGGCGTGGGATGCGAAGTTGACGGACGATCAGTTAACCGTTACGCCTAGTCGCACGATTAATCTAGGGAAGTCACGTGCGGATGTGCGCAAAGCAATTGATAAGATTGTTAACGATCCATGCAAGGTTGTTGCCGGGTCGCAGTATCGCTATGATGAGAAATTAACGGAGTATGCTAACAAAACTTCGACAGAGTCGGACATTGTGGTTTATGCCCAGAAGATTTCCGGTTCACGGTCGTTCATGTCGCAGCGGGCGCAAATTAGATTTGTGCTCACCGCAAATCATGAATTAAAGAGCTATACGCAAAGTTATGTTGAAAATCCACAGGTGCTGCGTGACTCAACGAGTTTGATTTCAGAAGAGAAAGCGTTGATTGGGGTATATCAGTATAATGAGATTCCTAATAATGGTACGGTTAACTGGAGTGAGTTGGGGTATTCGCCATTGATGACGGTGCATGGTGATATCATTTTTGTACCGGCTTGGATTTTTTCAGTGACAGATCCTTCTGATGAAACGACAATTTTACGGGTCAATGCGCTAAATGGCTCATTGATGAAATAATCACGTGTTAGAATAGTTAATGACGAAACGCCACATGACATTTTTGTCGTGGGGCGTTTTTTTACAGGTGATAAATATGATTAAGATAGGGGATGCACAAAGTGGCAAGTGAATTTAGTGTGTCGATGTTGGCTTCGGGTAGCCAAGGAAATGTGACCTATATTGAAACCCCCACACATAAAGTGTTAGTGGATGCAGGGTTGTCAGGTAAAAAGATTGATGGCTTAATGTCCCAAATTGGACGATCGTTACAGGATGTTGATGCCTTGTTTGTGACACACGAACATAGCGATCACATTGCGGGGGTTGGTGTTTTAGCGCGTAAATATGGGTTTGATGTTTATGCGAATGCCAAAACTTGGGATGCGATGGCTGGCAAGATTGGTAAGGTAAGGCCAGAACAAATGAACCTGTTTGAAGCAGGGGATACGAAGCTGTTTGGTGATTTAGACGTCGAGAGTTTCAGAGTGTCGCACGACGCGGCTGATCCGCAGTTCTATGCGTTTTATCACAATAATAAAGCGTTCGCTATGTTAACTGATACAGGTTATGTGAATGATCGCATCGCTGGCACAATCCGTAATGCCGATGCCATTTTGATGGAAGCAAATCACGATTACGAAATGTTGCGGATGGGTGGTTACACTTGGTCACTGAAGCAACGTATTTTGAGTGATCAAGGACACTTATCAAATGAAGATGGTGCCTTAGCGTTGACAGAAATTTTGGGCGATCGAACAAAAAACGTCTATTTGGGGCACCTGAGTCAAGAAAACAATCAAAAGCCATTGGCACATTTGACGGTCCAACAAGTATTGGAAAAACATGATTTTGGTGTTAACCATGATTTTAATTTATTTGACACGGATCCAGCGGTAGCGACGAAATTATTTGAGGTCTAAATTAGCGACCTTAAGACGTCTTAAAGGGTTTATTTCTATAATTACGGTATAATAATCGGAAAATAGACATGGAGGGGAATAACCATGGACAACGGAGATAAGCGAGAGAAAAGTATGAAAAAGACATCAACCACAAAAATAGCAATTATCGGTCTTGTTGCCGGTCTTGTTGGCGGTGGTGCCGCTGTTGGTGGTGTAACTTACCTGAATAACGCCGGCACTTTTTCAACAGCTACAACTGGTAAGACGACACCGGTGAAGGTAAGTAACTCAAACGTGAAGGGTGAATCTGATGCCACAAAGGCCTTTAACGAGGTGTCGGGTGCAGTTGTGTCAGTGATTAACTTGCAAAAGCAACAATCGCTTTCAGACAGCGACTCATTATTCGGCGGGTTGTTCGGGGGTAGTGATTCATCATCAAGTGATAGCAAGTCGACGGATTCGTCAGACTTACAGACGGCTTCTGAGGGATCGGGAGTGATTTACAAGAAGGATGGGAACACGGCCTATATCGTCACGAATAATCACGTGGTTTCGGGTTCAAATGCGTTGCAAGTCTTGTTGAGCGATGGCACTAAGTTGACGGCGACGTTGGTCGGAACTGATGAACAAACTGATTTGGCTGTGTTGAAGATTAATGCAAGTAAGGTATCAGAAGTAGCTGACTTTGCTAACTCAAGTAAGATTGAACCGGGACAATCAGTTTTGGCCATCGGTTCACCATTGGGATCGGAGTATGCGACGTCGGTGACGGAAGGAATAATTTCAGCAACGAAGCGCGAAGTCGATGCCACGAATGAGAATGGTGATTCGCTCGGTAAGGCCACGGTTATCCAAACGGACGCAGCAATCAATCCCGGAAACTCAGGTGGCCCATTGGTGAACTTGGCCGGTCAAGTAGTTGGTATCAACTCAATGAAGTTGGCGTCATCAACTGATGGTACGTCGGTTGAAGGAATGGGGTTTGCGATTCCGGCTAACACGGTGGTTAACATCATTAATGAGTTGGAGAAGAATGGAAAGGTTGAACGACCAGCTTTGGGTGTTTCAATGGTTGATTTGAGTAATGTTTCAACGACGGATCAATCAACAATCTTGAAGTTGCCAACCAGTGTTTCAGGTGGTGTTGTGGTTATTAGTACTGAGGATGGATCAGCAGCTGCGACTGCGGGCTTGAAGAAGTACGATGTGATTACGAAGATTGACGATACTGAGGTTACTGGTTCGGGTGACTTGCGAGATGCTTTGTATAAGCACAAGGTTGGTGACACGATTAAAGTAACTTACTACCGCGATGGTAAGCAAAAGACGACTGACGTGAAATTGACGAAGACAACGAGCTCATTATCAACGAAGTCAGAAGCAAATCAAAACTAAAAAAACGTGAAAAACAGGGCACATTTTGCGATGGGTCCTGTTTTTGCAACTAATTTCTTGTCGAAAGTTAGTTTTGTTAATCAATTGAAACATTCTGTTTACATAAATTTCATACGAATTGGATATGATATATTCATCCGCTGTTCCTAGTGGATTTCATTACTCCCCAAAGTACATGAAGCGTCACGCAGTTCCCCAAGCTGCGTGACACCCCCCCTCGCTGGTTGCGATAGTAGCCGGCGACGGACCATCGTTGCGTTCCCCCTCTTGCACGATGGTCTTTTTTTGTACAAAAAATAAGGTTCGATAGCATAAGCTGTCGAACCTTTTTCGTTAGCGTTAATTAACACTAAATTCCAACCGTAACGTATAGTCACCAAGAACCGTTTCACCAGTTAACAAAGAATAAGCGATTTCAACAATGCCATTATCGAAAGAATCAGCCACGTTTGCTGATAAAGTTGTTGTTTGAACATCAAGGAGCATTGAACCTTGGGCTGTGGTGTAACGAGTGGGGATGGTTTGCTCGGCCATAAATCGCAAATGAGTGGCATTTTCGCCAGAACGCTTTAGCGACACTTCACCATCAGGACGCACTTTGAACGTGACGGGGGTCTCAAACCCTGCTTGGTGTTCGGTATAGCGTAAGTAGGCTGTGCCATTCATTTCGATAAGGGTGCCTGTTTCTGTAAAAGTAAAGGTCTCTTTATCACCATCTTGTTGGATAGTTGTTTGTAATTTTACTGATACGGGTCGTTCGTTGTTAGTGGTAGACATATAAAATCTCCTTATAAAATCCTATTGCACCTATTATACAGGCTTTTGTACGTTATAATGTAAGAAACAAGTAATCTGACAAATCAGAAAGGCGTTGTGGCAATCATGATGACAACAGTAAAAGAGAAGGTTTTCCGTGACCCGGTGCATAACTTTATTCGTGTACAAGATCAGGTTATTCTTGACTTGATCGGCACCACCGAGTTTCAACGGTTGCGACGTATCAAGCAGTTGGGCGTTGCCAGTGCCGTCTTCCACGGTGCGGAACACTCACGATTTTCACATTCATTAGGGGTCTATGAAATTGCACGGCAATTTGCCGACCACCTTGAGAAGTTTTTTTCTTCTAAGGAACCCGGGGATGGCTTGTGGGATGCAAATGAACGCTTGGTGTTGTTGAGTGCGGCGCTGCTGCATGATTTAGGTCACGGTCCATACTCCCACACGTTCGAACATATTTTTAATACTGATCATGAAGCTTATACGCAACAAATTATTTTGTCACCAGAAACAGAAATTCACCAAGTGTTGGCTAGAGTGGCACCTGATTTTCCGGCCAAGGTAGCGAGTGTGATTGCCAAGACCTATCCGAACCCGCAAGTGGTGCAGTTGATTTCAAGTCAAATCGATGCCGACCGGATGGATTATCTGTTACGGGATGCTTATTATTCTGGTGCAACGTACGGTGAATTTGATTTGTCACGCATTATTCACGTGATGCGTCCTTATGAGGGCGGGATCGCCTTCGATCAAAAAGGGATGTATGCCATTGAAGACTATGTGGTCTCACGCTACCAAATGTACGTGCAGGTGTATTTCCACCCAGTGTCACGTTCGTTTGAGGTGTTACTACAACACATACTAGAACGTGCGAAGTGCTTGTATGATGAGAGTAAGGCAGATCCACGTATTTCAGCGGATTTCATTTCGCCAGCCTTACAACCGCTCTTCGCCGGCGAAATGACGCTACAACAATACTTGATGTTAGATGACTCAGTCATGCTGGCTAATATTAGCGAATGGCGCTTGGCGGACGATGCGATTTTAGCTGATTTGGCAACGCGTTTCTTGGATCGTAAACCACTGAAGTCGATTTTGATTGAAGATGACGCACGTAATTTGTTACCAGCGATTACGAAATTGATTTCATCGGCTGGGTTTGATGAGCGCTATTACACCGCAGAAAATGATAGTTATGACTTGCCGTATGATGCCTATAATCCGCGTGATAAAAAGCCACGAACTCAAATTGAATTAATTCAACCAGCTGGTGAATTGGTTGAATTGTCAACGCAAAGTGCGCTGGTTGAAGCGATGACAGGCCGTATCTTTGGTAATGCCCGCTTCTTCTTCCCACGTGAGATGATGAGTGAACATGCTGTTGACGATGTCATGGCGCCACTTTACAATGAATTCCAGCGATATGTGCATAACGAAACACTGATTGCACCAGTAACTAAATAAGGTAGGCTAAGCGCTGCCGGACTAAACCGTTTATGGGGGATAAATATGACAATTAAGCTAATTACAATTGATATTGATGACACATTGGTGAATACAGCCAAGCAAGTCACGCCACGCGTGAAGGCAGCTTTGAACGAAGCAACAGCGCAAGGCGTTAAAGTTGTGCTGACGACAGGGCGTCCTTTGCCGGGCGTTCAAGAATACTTGGATGAATTGGGATTGAACAATCGTGATGACCAGTATGCAGTGACGTATAACGGTGGCGTTGTGCAAACTACTTCAGGTAAGGCGCTGGGCGGTCAAGAGTTGTCGTACGACGATTATCTGACGTTGCGTGAAGTGGCCAATGACTTGGGAGCGTATCTGCAAGTTGAAACATTGGATGCTGCGTATACGACGGATGACACAATCAACTATTGGGCAAGTCGTGAAAACTTCTTGATTAAGATGCCTTTGCATGTGACGGATATGGCTGAGATGGATCCAAATGACCATTATGTTAAGTTCATGTTTATCGGTGACGAAGCAGACGTGGATCGCTGGCGTGAAGCACTGCCACAATCCATTCGTGATAAGTACTATATCGTCAAGTCAACGCCCCAGCATTTGGAGTTTATGCACAAGGATGCTACGAAGGGGAGCGGGTTGTTGGCACTAGCAGAATTGCTGGGCATCGACCGATCAGAGACCATGGCATTGGGCGACCAACAAAACGATCTGACAATGATTGAGGCGGCTGGTTTGGGTGTTGCCATGGGAAATGCGGTACCTGAGGTGAAGGCGATTGCAGACGTTGAAACCACGACACAAAATGAAGATGGCGTTGGTGTGGCAGTCGAAAAATGGGTTCTTGGTCGAGATGTGCCGGAATTAGCGGATTAACCGAGAATAATATTTGCCAAAATGCCTGAAATATTGTAAGATAAAACATTGAGTAAGACCGCGAAAGGACGTGCAGTGATTTGGCATTAACACAATTTGACGGCCAAAATAAGGCTGAGCTTTCAATGATTGAAGTTGCTCGTGCGATTTTGTCTGACCGTCATGACACCATGGCGTTTAGTGATTTGTTGAATGAAGTACAATCATTCACTGGTAAGACGGACGAAGAGATTCGTGCGCGCTTGGCACAATTTTACACTGATTTGAATATTGACGGTTCATTCATTTCTTTGGGTGATAACGTTTGGGGGCTTCGTTCATGGTACCCAATCGACTCAATCGATGAAGCTGTTCACTTGGATCTTGAAGAAGAAGAAGGTCAACCAAAGAAGAAGAAGCGTAAGAAGATCAATGCATTCTTGGCAGACGTTGCGGATGATGACGATGTTATCGACTACAACGATGATGATCCTGAAGACGATGATTTCGGTGACATTGAAGAAGAAGACGAGACGGCAACTGCATCAGATGATGATGACGATTCAGATGACGACGATGAAGACGATTCAGATGACAACTTCGGTAATGACGAAGTTGCTGGTGGCATCGGCGAAGAAATCGGTGGCATCGCCCCGGTCGACGACGACTACGGCTCAGGTGACATCGAGCGTTAATTTTTAATTAACGCTAAAAACGCATGGCTGTGATGGCTATGTGTTTTTTTGTGATTGTTAAAACGTTTTTGCATTTTCTTAAGAATTCCCGTAAACTGGTAAAGTTGCTTTTTTAGAGGTGACCGCGAGAAAGCCCTCGCGTAATAAAGTAAAGCGTGCGCGGTAAACCGCACGTTAATTAAGAACCGGAAGAGAGGTATTCATTATGAATGCACCACAAACGTCCCCAAAGTTTTCTTGGGAACACGTCGCTAAAATCTTTAAGCCATCATGGTACGTCGAACAAATGAAGGGCTGGGCAACAGCTTCATATATGTTGTTGATGTTCGGTTTTGGTTTTCTGATTAGTCAAACGATTGCTAACCCAGTTACGGGGATAGCTGTTTGGACGTTGATTGCCGCTTTGCTAGGGTTTACGACAACTTTGGCAATTACGAATGCCCGACCTGTGAATGGTATCTTAGGATTAGTTTCAGCCCTTGTATACATTGGTTTGGCAATTGAAGCGCACAATCCAGCAGATGCAATTTTGCAATTCGTTTATATTATTTTGTTGGATTTGCCAGTTATTTTAATGCCGTCATGGTCCAAGGATGTGGCCATGAATGTACGTAAGCTTAGTGAAGTGAAAGATCGTGGCGAAAAGATGACCTTTGCTAAGACACGAACGTTCTTCGCTTTGGTCTTTGTCTTGTCATTTGTGGCCCTGTACTTTTTCGAAATTTACATCACCCACTCACCACGTCCGTTGATTGACGCGGGTGCAGCTGCTATCGGAATCACTGGGGCAGTGTTGACGACGCTCCGCTTTTCGGAGGCTTACTACATGTGGTTCCTACAGGGAATCGCACAAGTCGTCTTGTGGGGGATGACCGCCGCACAAGGGGATGCCTCATTGGTCTTGTTCTTTACGTACATGTTGTACATGGGAAACGACGTCATCGCCTTCTTTGCTTCACCATGGTTTAAGAAGAGTTTGCGTGTTGCAGATAAGGACTAAAATCAATAATGTTGGCATTTATATTGACTTACTTTGAAAAGGTGTGTATTATTAAGTTCCGGGCTCTTGTATTTGTTTAATACAAGACGTAATCAAAGTTGATTAACGCTCCCAACGCTATAATTAGCATTGGGGGCTTTTTTATTTTTTATTGCTCCTGCACAAAGAACTCGGAGGATTATTTTTATGACAGCTAAGTACGTATTTGTTACCGGTGGTGTGGTTTCATCATTGGGTAAAGGTATCGTCGCAGCATCATTGGGCCGCTTGTTGAAGAACCGCGGTTTCAAGATTGCCGTACAAAAGTTTGATCCATACATTAACGTCGACCCAGGAACGATGTCACCATATCAACACGGTGAAACTTTTGTCACTGATGATGGTTTGGAAACTGACTTGGACTTGGGACACTATGAGCGTTTCATCGATATTAACTTGAACAAGTATTCAAACGTGACGTCAGGTCGTGTGTACTCTGAAGTTTTGGCCAAGGAACGTCGTGGTGATTACGATGGTGCAACTGTACAAGTTATTCCTCACATCACGAATGCATTGAAGGAAAAGATGATGCGCGCCGCTGAAACAACGGACGCTGACATCGTGATTACTGAAGTTGGTGGAACGGTTGGTGATATTGAATCATTGCCATTCATCGAAGCGTTGCGTCAAATGAAGCGCGAAGTTGGTGCTGAAAACGTCGCATACATCCACACGTCATTGATCCCATACTTGCGAGCTGCAGGAGAAATGAAGACGAAGCCAACGCAACACTCAGTTGCTGAGTTGCGTTCATTGGGAATTCAACCTGACATGTTGGTTGTTCGTACTGAGCAACCAATCACGCAAGAGATGCGTGAAAAGTTGGCATTGTTCACGGACGTTGCGCCTGAAGCGGTTATTGAGTCTTTGGATGTTGACATCTTGTACGAGATTGCTTTGAACATGCAAAAGCAAGGCATGGATGATGTTATCTTGAAGCGTTTGGGCTTGACGGCTGAACCAGCTGACATGACTGAATGGACAGCCATGATTGAAAAGATCCGCAACTTGAAGAAGAAGTTGAAGATTACATTGGTTGGAAAGTATGCTGACTTGCAAGACGCCTACATTTCAGTTAATGAAGCATTGCGTGCTGGTGGTTACGCTGTTGACGCTGATGTAGAAATCAACGCCATCAACTCAGAAAATGTTAACGATGAGAACGTTTCAGAATTATTGGCTGACGCTGATGGTGTGATCGTGCCTGGTGGATTCGGAGCTCGTGGTACTGAAGGTAAGATTTCAGCCATCCAATTTGCCCGTGAGAACAATGTGCCATTCTTGGGCGTATGCTTGGGCATGCAATTGGCTTCAGTTGAATTTGCTCGTCACGTCCTTGGTTACACGGACGCCAACTCAATTGAGTTGAACCCAGACACAGATGCGCCAGTTATCGCATTGATGAACGAGCAAAAGGAAGTTACGGATCGTGGTGGTACTTTGCGTCTTGGTTTGTACCCAGCCGACTTGAAGGATGGTACGTTGACGAAGGCAATCTACGAGGGTCGAGATGAGATCCAAGAGCGTCACCGTCACCGTTACGAATTCAACGTCGATTACCGTAAGGAATTCGAAGATGCTGGTATGGTCTTTGCTGGAACGTCACCTGATGATCGTTTGATGGAAATTATTGAATTGCCAGAAAATGACTTCTTCGTGGCGGCCCAATACCACCCAGAATTCTTGTCACGTCCGTACCGTCCAGAACCTTTGTACGGTGCCTTTGTTAAGGCTGCTTTGGATAAGAAGAAAGCTTAATTTAGTTAATGCGAGAGCTCGTTTCCAACGATAGGAGACGGGTTCTTTTTTTATGAAGACTGAATTTCTCAATATTTCGTCATAAAACTAGCCAAACTGATAATTTTAAAGTAATGTTTACGCCTTGCGCCGGAATGGCAAGTTTCCTTGTTATTGGTGTATCTGTACTGTAAAATTGACAAAGAATGTTATCCAGGTGATGAGAAAACATCCTAATCGGCGATAGTCGATTGGTAACTGTGGTAACAGACAATAATTAATGAAATGAATGGGCCTGAACGGGCGTAGGGGGGGCAACCCCTGTTAATAAAAAGGGTGAAAATAATGAAGAAATTGGTTATCCATGGTGGTCGACGCCTGAGTGGCGAAGTGACTATCGGTGGCGCAAAGAATTCAACAGTGGCATTGATTCCGGCGGCGATTCTAGCAGAAACGCCAGTGAAGTTTGATAGTGTGCCTGATATTTTAGATGTATACAACTTGCAAGTGATTTTGGAATCAATGAACGTCACGTCAACATTTAAGGGTGGCGAATTGATGATTGACCCAACTGAAATTGTCGAAGCAAAATTGCCTTCGACGGCGATTAAGTCTTTGCGTGCCTCATATTACTTTATGGGTTCTTTGCTTGGCCGTTTTGGTCGCGCAACGGTAACGTTCCCTGGTGGGGATAACATTGGGCCACGACCAATTGACCAACACATTAAAGGGTTTGAAGCGCTTGGTGCGAAGGTTCGCGAAGAAAATGATACGGTCTACATCACAGCCGACGATGGACTAAAGGGTGCTCGTATTTTCTTGGATATGGTATCAGTAGGTGCAACCATGAACATCATCTTGGCTGCTGTACACGCTGAAGGAACAACGATTCTGGAAAATGCAGCCCGTGAGCCTGAAATTATCGATTTGGCAACGTTCTTGAACAACATGGGTGCACAAATTCGTGGAGCTGGTACGGATGTCATTCGAATTACTGGTGTGCCTAAGCTAGAGTCAAAGAATACGCACACGATTATTCCTGATCGTATTGAAGCGGGAACTTATTTGGCGTTGGCTGCGGCGCAAGGTGATGGGGTTTTGGTTAAGAATGTTATTCCAGAACACTTAGAATCGTTTACGGCTAAAATGATTGAGATGGGTGTGCAATTGGATGTACGTGAAGATAGTATTTACGTACCGAAGTCAGAAAACCTGACACCAATTCACATTAAGACAGCGCCATTCCCTGGTTTTGCCACTGACTTGCAACAACCGATTACGGCATTGCTAACATTAGCTGATGGTGAAAGCGTGATTACGGACACGGTTTATCCAGAGCGCACACGCCACATTCCAGAACTGCAAAAGTTAGGTGTGGCAATTGAAAACCCTGAATATGGTCAAATCACGGTTACTAAGAGTAATAACTTCCATGGCGCTAGTGTGGCTGCTGCTGAAATTCGTGCGGGTGCTTCATTGGTCACTGCTGGCCTAATGGCAGATGGCATTACAGAAGTAACCAATGCTGAGCACGTTTTGCGTGGTTACGATCACATCATCCACAAGTTAACGATGTTGAATGCTGACATTCAAATTGTGGAAGATTAATTTACGTTAATCACAGCTTTAAATTTTAAAAATTAAACCGTCTTTACGACCGGAATGACGCGTCGTGAGGGCGGTTTTGTTATGATTCTATTAATTTTCTGCTACCGTGTTACTTGCTAATTACTTGTTAACAAGATATGATAGATAAGTTACAAAAAGGACTGTTGCCAAAATCAAACGCAGTATGGATGCCGGATTGTGTCTAGTTTGAATTTTGTTCGTAGTTCGCGATATATAGAGCGCGATTGACTCCGCAATCGCAACTGGAGGAAATATTTTGAAGTTTTCAGAGTTGGGTCTATCACAAGACCTATTGACGGCCATTGAGAAGCATGGCTATGTAGAGGCCACGCCAATCCAGGAACAGACGATTCCTTTGACTTTAGCTGGTAAGGACGTTATCGGTCAAGCCCAAACGGGAACCGGTAAGACGGCCGCTTTCGGATTGCCAATCTTGAACATGATTGACACTGATAGCAACCAAGTACAAGCACTTGTTGTCTCACCAACACGTGAATTGGCTATTCAAACACAAGATGAGCTATTCAAGTTGGGACGCGATAAGCGTGTTAAGGTACAAGCTGTCTTTGGTGGTGCTGATATTCGCCGCCAAATCAACGGTTTGAGCCATGGTGCTCACATCGTTGTTGGAACACCTGGTCGTTTGATCGACCACATCAACCGTGGCACGATCAACTTATCAAACGTTAAGACTTTGGTCTTGGACGAAGCTGACGAAATGTTGAACATGGGATTCTTGGAAGACATCGAGTCTATCTTGAAGGCTGTTCCTGATCAACGTCAAACGTTGTTGTTCTCAGCAACGATGCCACCTGCTATCAAGCGTATTGGTGTGCAATTTATGACGGAACCAGAGCACATTCAAATCGCTGCCAAGGAATTGACAACTGATTTGGTTGAGCAATACTACGTTCGCGTGCGTGACTTTGAAAAGTTTGACACGTTGACGCACATCTTGGATGTTCAACAACCTAAGTTGGCCATTTTGTTTGGTCGTACAAAGCGCCGTGTTGATGAATTGACACGTGGTTTGGAATTGCGTGGCTTTAACGCTGCTGGTATCCACGGTGACTTGACGCAACAAAAGCGTTCACAAGTTTTGAAGCAATTTAAGAATGGTGAAATCAAGATTTTGGTTGCCACTGACGTTGCTGCGCGTGGATTGGACGTTTCAGGTGTTGACTACGTTTACAACTTTGACATTCCACAAGATTCAGAATCATACGTTCACCGTATCGGCCGTACTGGTCGTGCTGGTGCGCACGGAACTTCTGTAACGTTCATCTCAAATGCTGAAATGGACTACTTGAAGGACATTGAAAAGTTGACTAAGAAGCGTATGTTGCCATTGAAGCCACCTACTCGTGAAGAGGCATTGGCTGGTCGTATGTCAGTTGCAGCTGATTCAGTTGAAGCAGTTATTGCAGCAACTTCAGGATCAGTTGATTCAGAAGTTATCGATACTTTGGTTGAAAAGTACGATGCAAAGACTTTGGCTACAGCATTGTTGGGAGCTGTTGCAAACGTTTCAGAGATGGATGCTGAATTCACGTTGTCACGTGAGCGTCCATTGCCACGTAAGCGTTCAGGCTTCGGTGGTGGTTCACGCAATGGTGGTGGCTACCGTGGTCGTCGTGATGGCGATCGTCGTGGCGGTGGTTACCGTGGTCGTCGTGATGGTGGTCGCGATGGCGAACGCGGACAACGCGAACGTCGTTCGTTCGACCGCGGTGCCCGCACCGGTTCAGGTGATCGTTCACAACGTGGTCGCTCAGGTGCACCACGTCGTCAATCACGTGACTTTGTCATTAAGAATAACGATTAATAAAGAAGGCTGGTTGCATGACCGGCCTTTTTTTGCGCAAAAATTTTGAATAGCAAACCAGATTTCTCAGCACAAGTTCTCTTTTTTATGCACGGTAATCGGGGTATAATGAGACAATAATTTACGGACTGGGAGGTCGATTATAATGATTATCGGACAAGGCATCGATGCACAAGTAATTAGCGATGTTGCGCGTTTGGCAGAACGTCGCCCTGAGTTTATTGATGTCGTGTTGACACCAGCAGAGCGTGAGGTGTTTGACGTACGCAAGGGTAAGCACCAAATGGAATTTTTAGCTGGCCGTTTTTCTATTAAAGAAGCGTACAGTAAAGCCATTGGTACGGGCATTGGGTCTGAGGCCCACTGGCACGACATGGAAGTATTACCAAATGAAGCTGGACAACCAGTCATGGTCAAGCACCCCAAGCAAGACGAGGCGGTGGCACATATTTCAATTTCACACACAGGTGGTACCGTACATAGTTCAGTAATTTTGGAATCGTTGGCGTCTTTACACCAACCGGTCAGTGAACGTCGCCCCTCTTGGTTGGAAATTTCAGCCGAGTCTTTGGCAAATAACGTGGCCTACGTGCGCGAACTGACCGAAACCAACCGGTTCTTTGCGGTTGTTAAAGCGAACGCATATGGGCATGGACTGCCACAAATTGTGACGGCGGCTAAACGTGCTAGTGTGGATGGATTTGCAGTGGCGACAATTGATGAAGGGGTTTGGTTGCGCCAATTTGGTGTGAAGTTACCTATTTTGATTTTGGGTGTGACGTCAGTGTCGTATGTGGCCGACTTAGCAAAGTATGCTTTAATTCCCGCTGTAGCCAGCGAGGCATGGCTGGAAGAAGCCCTAAGTCAACTTAAGTCTGAGGCAACCTTAACAGTATCGGTTGCGGTGGATACTGGCATGGGCCGAATCGGTATTCGTAATCGCGAGGAACTTGAGCGGGTGGTTGCAAAGTTGAATGCGACTGATAACGTTGTGTTCCAAGGTATTGGTATGCACTTTGCAACAGCTGATGGGAATGATACGGTCTATTTTGAAAGGCAATTAGCCAAGTGGCACGAGTTGACAGATGAATTGGATTTGCCAGCCGATATTTGGCGCCATTTGGCCAACTCGGGTACGTCATTGTGGCATGATCAACCAAGCACGGATGCAGTTCGCGTTGGGGCGGCCATGTATGGATTCGATGCCTCACAGGGAGCCTTGCCAAATCGTGATTTACAACCAGTTTTGTCATTGAAGGCTGAGTTGGTTCACGTTAAGCAGGTGCCAGCTGGTACGTCAATTTCGTACGGGGCAACTTATACAACGACGGAACCAGAATGGATTGGGACAGTGCCAGTCGGATACGCGGATGGCTATCCACGTGCTCTCCAAGGCATGGATGTGTTGCTACCAGATGGCCGTCGAGCAGAATTAGTTGGCCGAATTGCAATGGATCAATTTATGATTCGACTACCAGAAGAGATGCCGGTTGGAACGGTTGTCACGCTGATTGGCCGGGTCGGCGATGAAGAAATTACGTTAGTTGATTTGGCAAATAAGATGGATACGATTCCCTATGAAATCGCCACCGGATTGTCACCAAGATTACCACGTCATTTAGTGAAGTAGAGAGAGCGTATGGCAAGTCGACATGATATCAAACGCGGTGACATTTTTTTTGCGGATTTGTCACCTGTTGTGGGATCGGAACAAGGCGGGCAACGGCCAGTAGTGATTATTCAAAATGATGTGGGTAATCAACACGCGCCAACTGTGATTGTTGCACCGATTACTGCGCAAATTGCAAAGCCTAAGATGCCAACCCATGTGGGGTTACCGGCTGAATTAGAGGATACTGGGATCGCTCGCAATTCGGTAATTTTGTTGGAACAGATTCGAACGATTGATAAGCGCCGATTGCAAGATAAAATTGGTCTTGTCCCAGGTCATCTGGTGGCAAAGCTAGATCAAGCGCTGGTTATTAGTTTAGGCTTAGTTTAACCCCTTATTTTTCAGAATAGTTGCAAATAGCTGTTAAAATAATAGCAATAAATAAAAGGAGGAGTGGTGCTCATGGAACACTTTAATGTGGGTATTATTGGTTCAGGCCCTGCTGGTTTGTCAGCGGCCTTTCCATTGCAAGCAGCTGGCCAATCAGTTGTGATTGTCGAAGAGTATCTCTGGGGTGGTACCTGCCCTAATTATGGTTGCGATCCTAAGAAGGTCTTGTTGGCGGCTGTTGAAGCTAAGGAACAAGCAGAATGGATGCAACACACAGGCTTGATCGGTCACAATGAGATTGACTGGCCAGCCTTGATGGAACACAAGATGGCATACACGGATCCTGTACCTGCTCGTAAAATTGCGGGCTTGGATGATGCGGGTATTACACACAAGTACGGACATGCATACTTTGTTGATGAGCACACTGTCTCAACGGGAACGGAAACGTTCACGGCTGATAAGTGGATTATCGCAACGGGTGCGCGTCCCGCGCGTTTGTCAGTGCCTGGTGATGAATTGTTGCACGACAATGAGGACTTTTTGAACTTGCCTAAGATGCCAGAAGAAGTGGCCTTCATCGGTGCTGGCTTCATTGCCATCGAATTTGCCGGTATTGCAGCGGCGGCGGGTGCTAAGGTACACGTTGTTGCTAAGCACGATGTTATTCTACGTGAGTTTGACCAAGATTTGACGCAAGATTTGATTGCGCAAATGGAGAGCAAGGGAATTACGTTCCACTGGAACTTCGATACCGCTGCCGTAGAAGAAACGGCAGACGGTCGCTTTGATATCGTTGCGGCAGATGGTCGTCGTGTAACAAGCGGTATGCCATTTATTGCAGCTGGTCGTGCAGGTAATACAGAAGACTTGAGCTTGGATGCAGCCGGCGTTGAAGTGGCGGGTAACGGTATCAAGGTTATGGCTGATTTGCGTACGACGAACCCTAACATTTTTGCGGTAGGTGACGTTGCTGAATCGCCTGTACCAAAGTTGACGCCAACTGGTGCCTATGAGGCACGTTATGTGGCTGGCTTGTTGACTGGTACCGAGCCAGAAAAAATTTCATACCCGGCTATTCCAACGATGGTCTACGGATCACCAAAGCTGGGGCAAGTTGGTATGTCAGCTGTTGAGGCTGAAGCAAAAGGCATGCGTGTTAACTCAATTGACATGACACCTTGGCTAGCATATTGGCGTCATAAGGAACCGATTGCGAAAGCAAAGGTTGTCTTAGACGAAAAGGGCGTTATTATCGGTGCAACTGTTTTGAGTGCTGAGGCGGATGAGTTGTTGAACTACTTCACAGTGGCTATCAACCAAAAGCAAGACAAGTGGGCGATTAAGCACAACTTGTACTCATACCCATCTATTGCATCAGATATGGGCTTCTTTGCCTAATCATATAAATAATGAAAAACCATTGATGACTTTAAAAAGTTGTCGATGGCTTTTTCGTTATATGGTATTTTTTGCATAGTATCACTTTAAAATAACATTACACTGAGAACAGTAACTTGGTTTCTCTTATTGTTATTGAATTTTGCTGTCAAATAGAATTTTTTTATTATTTTCGTCCACATAAAAAATTGGTTAACCGATAATATGTAATTTTAATATGTGTTTAAGGTTGCGGGGGTATTTTAAGGTACGAAATATTTGTCATATTGACGATAAGTAAATTTAAAAAAAGTTACACAAGGAGATAGACATGAAGGAAGAACAGGATTTTCGCAAGACAAAGCCTGTGATGAAGTTTATTGGACAGACCGTATTTTATGCATTGGTTATCCTGGCTTTGATTTACCTTTATGGTTATTCAGGCTTGGGACAGGGCCACTTTATTTATAACGAATTCTAATTTGAGATTGTTTTATTTATAGAAAGAAGATTTTGAGATTATCATGCAAATTACAAACATGCTTGCAACGATTGATGACTATGCTAAGACGCAACCAGATATGGCTGTCTACAACGTCCTTGGTGACACGCACACATACGCTGATTTGAAGCGCGATTCAGATGGCTTGGCTGCCTATGTTGATTCATTGGGCTTGCCTGATAAGTCATTGGTGATGGTGTTTGGTGGTCAAGAATATGAGATGCTTGCGACCTTTGTTGGGTTGAGTAAGTCAGGTCACGCCTATGCGCCAGTTGACGTGAACTCAGCTAACGAGCGTTTAACGAATATTTTGACAATTGGTGAACCAAAGTTGGTGATCGCTATCGATCCATTGCCAATCGACATTACATCGGTACCCGTTGTGACATTGGACCAAGTGCACGAAGCCTTTGCTTCAAAGGCTGATTATGAGATGACGCACGCTGTATCTGGTGACGATAACTACTACATTATCTTTACGTCAGGAACGACCGGTTTGCCTAAGGGTGTGCAAATTTCACACAACAACTTGTTGTCATACACAAACTGGATGTTGAATACGGATGATTTTGATGTCCCAACACAACCACAAATGTTGGCACAACCACCATACTCATTCGATTTGTCAGTCATGTACTGGGCCCCAACGTTGGTAATGGGTGGTACGTTATACGCTTTGCCAAAGCACGTCACTGAAAACTTCAAGGAATTGTTTGCAGCTTTGCCTGAATTGCCAATTCAAGTTTGGACATCGACGCCATCATTCGCTGATATGGCCATGTTGTCAGAATACTTTAACGCTGAAAAGATGCCAACTATTAAGTACTTCTACTTTGATGGTGAAGAATTGACTGTAAGTACAGCAGCAAAGTTGCACGAGCGCTTCCCAGAAGCTCGCATTGTGAATGCCTATGGTCCAACTGAAGCGACGGTTGCTTTGTCTGCAGTTGCGATCACACCAGCAATGATTGAAAAGGCTGAGCGTTTGCCAATTGGCTTCCCTAAGCCAGATTCACCAACTTTTGTCATGGACGAAGATGGTAACAAGTTGCCAGCTGGTGAACAAGGCGAAATCATTGTGTCTGGCCCAGCAGTTTCAAAGGGGTACTTGAACAATCCTGAAAAGACTGCTGCAGCCTTCTTTGAGTTAGATGGGCAACCAGCTTACCACACGGGTGACTTAGGTTACTTTGATGAAGAGGGTTTGTTGCACTATGGTGGTCGTTTAGACTTCCAAATCAAGTTCAATGGTTACCGTATCGAGTTGGAAGAAGTGTCACACATCTTGAAATTGTCACAATATGTTGAATCAGCGGTTGCTGTGCCACGTTATAACGACCAACACAAGGTGCAAAACTTATTGGCCTATGTCGTGGTCAAGCCTGGCGTTCGTGAGCAATTCGAAAAGGATTTGCAATTGACTAAGGCAATTAAGGAAGATTTGCAAAATGATATGATGCCATACATGATGCCTTCACGCTTCATGTACCGCGAAGACTTGCCAATTACGCCAAATGGTAAGATTAATATTAAGGCGTTGATTGCTGAGGTTAATAACCGATGATGAACTGGTTGCAAGAGCTACCGAATTGGCAGCCATACGGCGATCCTCAATATTTCATCTATTTGCTTGTTGCGCTAATTCCAGTTGTGGTGGCATTACTCTTTGGTAAGCGCATTAATTGGTACGAAGGCTTAGTATCATTAGCGTTTATTGTCTTGATGTTCGCCGGCTCGCACTGGCAACAATTTATTGCCTTAATCGGGTATATTATCTGGCAGGCTGTGATGGTCTTTGGCTATGCTAAATATCGACAAAAGGCGGATAATAAGTGGGTATTCTATGGTGCCGTATTCTTAGATGTATTGCCATTAGCGATCGTGAAGATCACACCAGCTGTTGCGATGGGGCAAAATTCATTGCTTGGCTTTCTAGGGATTTCCTACTTGATGTTCCGTTCGGTCGGCATGTTGATGGAGATGCGTGATGGTGTGTTGAAGGAATTCACCTTTGGCCAATTCTTACGCTTTATGCTCTTCATGCCAACCTTGTCTTCAGGACCAATTGATCGGTTCCGGCGCTTTGCGGAAGATTATGAAACGGTACCTGACCGGGATAAGTACCTGGGGATGATTGAAAAAGCGGTCCACTATTTGTTCTTAGGCTTCTTTTACAAGTTCATCTTGGCTTACATTTTTGGGACACTGCTTTTGCCGGGCTTAAAGCATGAGGCACTGGTTGCTGGAGGACTAATTAATTGGCCAACGATTGGTGTCATGTATGCGTACGGTTTCGACTTGTTCTTCGACTTTGCCGGGTACTCATTGTTCGCAGTGGCAATTTCGTACTTAATGAGTGTTGAGACGCCAATGAACTTTGATAAGCCATTTATGGCAAAAAACTTAAAGGACTTTTGGAATCGGTGGCACATGTCACTAAGTTTTTGGTTCCGTGATTTTATCTTTATGCGCCTAGTGATGGTGTTCATGCGCCACAAGGTGTTTAAGAACCGTAATGTCACGTCTGGTGTGGTTTATGTGATTAACATGACGATCATGGGATTTTGGCATGGTGTAACTTGGTATTACATCAGTTATGGTATTTTCCACGGGCTAGCCTTGGTGATTAATGATTGGTGGCTGCGTTATAAGCGTCGCCATAAGAAGCATATTCCGCACAATAAGTTCACGGAAGGGTTTGCAATTTTCCTAACGTTTAACATTGTTATGATTAGCTTCTTGCTGTTCTCTGGATTCTTGGACCAACTTTGGTTCCATAATCACTAGTAATGAATGAGGTATATAAAAATGGATGTAAAGACTGAAGTATTGGGAATGATTAACGATTTGTTCTTGGAAGACGTATCAGACATGATGGATGAAGATTTGTTTGATGCTGGTGTCTTAGACTCAATGGGAACGGTTGAACTAGTGCTTGAAATCGAATCTAAGTTTAACATTAAGGTACCAGTTTCTGAAATGGGTCGTGATGACTGGAACACAGTAAACAAGATTATTGAAGGTATCAAGGAGTTGCAAAATGCTTAAGCGTTTGGGCCTGATTTTTGGTCCAGTCATCGTTGCGGTCGTTGCGGTTGTGGCCGGTATTATGTTGATGCCGGAGGACAATAATAAGCACGCTTATCAATCTGAGCAGCGATCTGCCAATGCCTTAACACCAATTGTGTTTAAGAACCAAACCCTTAAGCAACGGGCCTTAAGCGATAAGCGACACCGCTTCGTACCGTTCTTCGGTTCTAGTGAGTGGAGCCGTATGGATACGTTCCACCCATCCGTTTTGGCGGAAGGGTATCACCGATCATACCGGCCTTTCTTATTGGGACAACGTGGGGCACAGTCATTGACGCAGTACTTTGGCATGCAACAAATCACAAAGCAATTGACCAATAAGCAGGCGGTGTACGTGATTTCACCACAGTGGTTTGTGAAGCAGGGTGAAGATCCAAATGCGTTTAAATATTACTTTAACCAAGCACAAGCATTAACGTGGTTACAACATGCTAAGGGGACCACAGCTGATCGTTATGCGGCGAAGCGTTTGTTGGCAATGAATGTCTCTTCATCACTGACCGGTTATCTACGACGTATTGCTGACGGTAAAAAACTGACAGCAAATGATCAAGGCTGGATTAGTATGAAGCTACGTTTCTTGAACCATGAGGATTCATTATTTGCTGATATGCAGTTGGGTAATAATTATACGAAGCGTGTGTTGCCTAAGACAGATAACTTGCCAAAAACGTACAATGAAACAAAATTGAACGCTTTAGCTGATCAGTATGCCGCAGAGCACACGAAGTCAAACCAGTTTGGTATTGATGATAAGTTTTATCAACAACGTGTTGCCAAGCAATTGGGGAAGCTACGTGGGTCACAGCGTCAGTTTAATTATTTGCAGTCACCTGAATATGGCGATTTGCAGTTGGCCTTACAACAGTTTGCAGCGACACATACCAATGTGCTCTTTGTTATCCAACCAGTTAATGAAAAATGGGCGGCATACACGGGACTTGATATGAAGATGTATGACCAGACAGTTGCGAAGATTAAGTCACAGTTAACGACACAAGGTTTTATGAATATTGCTGATTTTTCCCAATCAGGGGGTAAGCAATATTTCATGCAAGATACCATCCACATGGGGTGGCGCGGTTGGCTAGCGTTCGATAAGCGGGTTAACCACTTCTTAACAACACCACAATCAACGCCTACTTATCACATGCGGGATAAGTATTATGGTCATGACTGGATGACGGCGACATCAGTGAATTAAACCAAGAGTGGTGGCGATGCGTCACCACTTTTTTAGTAGGAGTAAGGAAATGAATCAGCGAAAATTAATGATTAGTGTAGTTGTCTTAGCAACTAGTGTCATGACAATGGTTGGTGGCGTAGCGCGACCTGTTGTGGCGGCGAAGCACCACGTTAGTTGGGCCAAAACCCCATTTAGTCACGATCCAGCGATGACCGATTTAGCAAAGCGCACAGTTGCTAAAAACAAGCTTTCAGGTAGTCTATTAGTTGTTCGTGATAATAAGCCAGTTTTGTATCAGGCGTATGGGCACACCCTGACGACGCCTAATCAAGCGTTGAATGTCCAATCGGAATACGAAATGGCCTCAATTCAGAAAAATTTAACAGCCATCATGTTGATGCGGGCACTTGCAGATCATCATCTGACATTAGGCACAACGGTTAGCCACTTTTTGCCATCGCTACCAAACGCTAAAAAAATTACCATGCGTCAGTTATTGACGATGACGTCTAATTACCATTTGACGAGAGTTTCTAAGGAAGATTTGAATGAACAGGCGTATTTGAATTTTGACATGCAACATATCAAGATCAAGCAAACGCCAAAGTGGCGTTACGAAGCTGGTAATTATGATGTCATCGCGATGATTCTTCGTCAGTTACAAGGTAAATCGTATGATGATCAATTTAATGCGCTGTATAACCAACACCAAGGATATAATTTCCAAGGTTATGATGCATTTACGAAGTCGCCGTACTATACTGAAAGTCAAAAAGAAACCGGCCAACATTATGATGGGCCGGCCATGATTTATAACCGTGAGATTGGTACTGGGGCAAAGGCAACGTCTGTTGTTAACATGTATGAATTCTTAGAAGACGAACTACACGGCAAACTATTGTCTAAAAGTGCTTGGCAAAATATGACCAAAACAAATGGTAATGAGCAATATGCTAGTGGACTTTACCATCAAGCAGACGGCTCGCTCTATTTGCACGGTTTAATTCAGGGATACGAACCGACTATTAAAACGTCCCGTGATGGACACACAATGGTGATTTGGTTCAGTAATCGTATGACCCAAAAAACGCATGCAAACGCGGCCTTTGCGCAACTGATGTTCCGGGCGGCGACTGAATAGAGAGGGATGCTATGAAAAGATATTTGGCGGCGACGCAACAAAATATGACAACGTTATTGCCGGTTGTATTGGCCTTAACGTGGTTAGCGTTAGGACAACGACTTGTGTTGCTGCCGGATGGATTTTTTCCGACGGTGTTACATTACACAAAATTCGTGGGTAAGTTTGTTATGTTAAATGGGTTGATTGCAACCGCATTGACCATGGGATTTCAATTAGTCGGTGTGTTAGTTGTCGCCAGAACGTTGATGACCTTGCTAAAGACACACCTAAAAACGGAGCAGCTAGGGGTTTTAATTGCTTTGTCTGCCTTAATTGTGTGGCATTTGCTAGGGAACCCACAAATGATTAACTGGCTTATTATGCCAGTGTTTGTCATGTCATTGGTTTGGCCAGTGCAACGTGTCAGGCCTGAATGGCGCTTTGCTATGAGCGTTGTGGTGAATGCTTTCTATGCGCTTTATATTTTGGTGGTACAGCGTTGGTGGCAATTTAGTTTGACGGCTTACTTACAACAAGTTGTCAGTGGCTGGTTTGGTGATGGCCCGCAACATTTGTGGTCTAGCATTGTCTGGTACGTGATGGCAGTGGTTTGTAATGGCCTTGGCTTAAATAGTCTGTCAGCAGTGGTGAATCCAGATATCAGTACGACAACGGCCAACACAAATTTGGTCGCAATGTTGCAACACCACACCTTACCCAATCCATACAGTCTTTATCCGTTGGCGCCATTTGCGTTAGTGGGTAGTGCTGGCATGTTATTGGCTTTGTTCTTGGCGGTGATGATTCAGCGCCGTGTGAAACATGTATCGATTACTTGGTTGTTGGTGTTGATTCCATTATTACTAGATCAGTGGTGGCCATTAGCCTTTATGATACCAATTATGTGGCGACCACGGCTGATAGGGCGGATTGCCCTGGTCACAATTGTGAACTTATTATTAGGGGCACTACTGTTATTCCGCCACTTAGCACCCGCAGTTTATTGGGTTCCAAGTGGTACGCCTAACTTGCTGTTGGGTGGACTGGCCTCTCACCAATTGGGGGCTTATGTGATTGTCATGGTTGCGATATTACTGTTAGATATTTGGCTTTATTGGCAACCAGCAAAACGAATTTTAGAAGAGGTGACAGATGCGCAATGGACCTAAATGGGTAGTTGCCGCGGGTATGTTCATATTACTCGTGGCGATGATTATACTGGGGTTACGATGGAGTGAGGCTAAAACCTCAACAAACCGTGCGATTTTTAATTCTAAAATGACGCCAACGATTTTAATTCCAGGATCATCAGCATCACAAAATCGCTTTGATGGTTTGGTAAAGGAACTAAATAAAGGGGTTAATAAGCACAGCTTGCTGAAAGTGACCGTGAAAGAGACAGGAGCGATGACGGTTAGCGGTAAATTGCGATCCCGCGATCAGGCCCCTTATATGGTGGTGGCCTTTGAAAACAACCATGATGGTTATGCTAATATCAAAAAGCAAGCCGCGTGGTTTAATAAAGCAATTCTAATGCTGCAAAAGCGTTACCATTTCCGTCGCTTCCAAGCCATTGGTCACTCGAATGGGGGACTAATTTGGACGCGGTATTTAGAACAGTATTATCAAGCGGAAGAACTACAAGTTAATGTCTTATTGACGATTGGGTCACCATATAATTTTGCGGAAAAGAGCATTAATAACAAGACGCAAATGTTGGCGGACTTTATTAAGCACCGGAGCGCTCTTCCAATTGATTTGACGGTGTATTCGATTTTGGGTACGGAGACGTATGACGATGACGGAATTGTTCCTGAAGAATCAGTCGAGGCCGGTAAGTATATTTTCCAAAAGCAAGTTGCCCACTATACACAAATCACGGTGACGGGGGATGATGCACAGCATTCTGATTTGCCACAGAACGATCAAATCGTGCAGCTAATTCAGCAAAATGTCTTGCCAAAGCCCATGGGAAGTGAGTTGAACCGACCTAAGTCGTAGATGTGTTGCGATTTTGTAATACTGAAATGGCTAAAAATTCGTCGTTCACAATTTAATTCACCATTTCCACTTACTACAAATAGTTTTGAAGAGTTAGTAAGTAACTTTTGAAAGGTAGTTGACGGTGGCAAACGCCAACTACTAAAATTCTTAGTTGGGTAAGAGCGGCTGAGAGGGATAAAGAGAATTGGTTGGAAAAAAGCACCAGGTGGAGAGACCTGGTGCTTTTTTCGTGCGATTTTTTTTGGGGACCGTGTCTCAGCCTTCTAATTCAGCAAGACGGAGCAGCACATCAGTCAACCCTCACACCTCGTTGCAACGCGACGAACCATCTGACGTTATCGAAATAGTTTTTCTGAGGGAATTGAGCGTATAATGGTTGAATTAAAATAAGGAAAGAAAGTAAGGTGAGCGATTATGCATGCAGATCAACCAGTAGAACAAGAACGACTAGATAAAGTGGTTGTTGAAATTGATCAGCAGTTGGAAAATGCGAAGGACGCATACACACAAGCTCATTATGAAACACGTGCCGTTGAAGGTAACTACATCGACAATACGTCAATTAACACGTTTGAAGTCGATGATGCCATGGAAACAAATGCCGAAATTCAGCAGCAACGAAACATTGTGGCCCGTGTAACGGAAACTGAAAATATCATGCGTAAGACGGTGGATACCTTAACAATGCTTCGACCAAGTCCCTATTTTGGACGCGTTGATATTGATGAAGAAGGTGACCAGGAGTCGTTGTACATTGGCCTGGCCTCGGTTCAAGACAAAACTGGTGATTTCTTAGTGTACGATTGGCGGGCTCCGATTAGTGGTATTTACTACAACGGAACGCTGGGGAAGGTATCGTATCCCACACCAATGGGCGAGCAGGATGCGGAACTATTGAAGAAGCGTCAATTCACCATTGCAGATGCCAGTATTGTTAATATGTTTGACACGAATGAAACCGTGGGTGATGAGATGTTGCAGTATGCGCTGGGACAACAAAATGACCTGACGATGCGCAACATCGTTGCCACGATTCAACAAGAACAAAATCAAATTATTCGAGATACAACAAGTGACTTGCTGGTGGTGCAAGGTGTGGCAGGTTCAGGTAAAACGTCGGCAATTTTGCAACGCATTGCCTTTTTGCTATTCCATGCCCGTGAAGAACTTAATTCGGATCAAATCGTCTTGTTCTCACCCAATCGGTTGTTCTCAAGTTATATTGCCGATGTTCTGCCATCACTTGGTGAGCGCAATATGCGACAAGTTACGCTAGCTGAGTTTTTCAGCGCGCGTTTACAAGGACTACAAGTACAAACGTTGTTCGAACGGTATGAGGCAGGTCAAAATACAGTTAGTGATGCAAGTTTGCAGGTTCGAGAAGTACTTGAGGATGCGACGATTTTGGATGCCTTGACAGCTTTTGTCGAACAACTAACACCTACAACACTACGTTTTGACAATATCTATTTTGAAGATGATGTCTTTTTCAGCAAGGAAGCGATGACGTTGTTGTTTGCTGAATTCTCGAGCAACTATTCAGTACGTGAGCGGATTCAAATGACTCAAAAGCGCTTGATGGAACGCTTGAATAACCGGATTGACGCTTTGGTTGATGAAGACTGGGTGCTAGAAGCACTGAATAATTTGGATGACCAACAATACCGTGACCTATTAGGTGATGAACTCGCCGAGCAAGTTGCAGAAGAAGAAGAAATGAGTGATGCGATTGATGTGGCTGCGAAGCGCTACCTCGAGCGAGAATTCCAAGTGGTTGATGATGCACTATACAATATGCACTTCTTTGATATCTATAACCAATACGGTGATTTCCTATCTTACATGGCAAATCAACGGCCAGCGGAAGCGGAGTGGTGGCTATCAAAGCGCGATCGCTTTTTACGCGAGCTAGAGTATCACCGAATCGATTTAGAAGATGCAGCCCCAATGCTCTTTTTGCGTGATTTGATTACGGGTGGTGGTACGAATAAGTCGATGTTTTACGTTTTCGTTGATGAAATGCAAGACTATACCATGGCACAATTGTTGTATTTGAAGCATGCTTTCCCAGCTGCTAAATTTACGGTGTTGGGGGATGCTGAACAAGCGCTCTTCCGTGAAGTTGAGACACCAGCAGCGTTGTTGACCAAGTATACAGCCGCATTTAAAGCGACTAAGCCTAATTTAATTACATTGAATAAAGCTTACCGATCAACGCAGGAAATCATGGATTTTGTGAAAGCACTCTTGCCAGACGGCGACCACATCATGGCATTTACGCGTCCTGGTGGCAAACCAGCCCTCTATATCACCGATACAACCGGCGTCGCTGATGAATTGTGGCGTCAAGTTGATGCGTTACACCAAGAGTATAACACCGTTGCTATTTTGACCAAGACACAACCGGAAGCGGAAGCAGTGTACCGAATGCTACGCAAGTATCCTGAAAAATTCCAATTATTGCAGGCCAGTGATCGGACACGAACGTCTAACTTAGTCGTGATGCCAATATACTTAGCCAAAGGACTAGAATTTGATGCAGTGATTGGTTATGATGTGTCACAAACAAACTATCCTGATTCTGAAGCAACGGGCTTACTTTATACGTTAGCATCCAGGGCTATGCACGCTTTGACGCTCATTAGCGTTGGCCCAGTATCGAGTTTAATTCGCCAGGTGCAAGACACCTTAGAAATTCATGCATTTGGTGAATAAGAGAATGGCCGGGAATGCTTGTTATCAGTAGGAAAAACTCTTACAATGAACAGTGACGAAATTTGATTTTAGTGGCACAATACCGCTATTAGAAAGAAGAGAAACACATGGCAGAAAAGCAAGTTTTGCTAACGGGTGACCGTCCAACTGGTAAGTTGCACATCGGACACTATGTTGGCTCATTGAAGAATCGTGTTGCGATGCAAGATTCTGGTGAATATGAACCATTTATTATGATTGCAGATAAGCAAGCGTTTACTGATAACGCTCGTGACCCTGAGAAGATTCACAACTCGTTGTTGGAAGTTGCTTTGGATTATTTGGCTGTCGGTATCGACCCAGCTAAGTCAACAATTTTTGTACAATCGGCTGTACCTGAATTATCAGAGTTGACGGAGTACTTTTTGAACTTGGTTTCAATTGCGCGGTTGCAACGTAATCCAACGGTGAAGGCTGAAATCCAACAAAAGGGCTTTGGTGAAAGCATTCCAGCTGGTTTCTTCATTTACCCAGTTTCTCAAGCTGCTGATATTGCCTTGTTTAAGGGACAAGTGGTACCAGTTGGGGATGACCAAGAGCCAATGTTGGAGCAAACACGTGAGCTAGTACGTACTTTCAACAACTACTACGGTGAGGGGATTCTAGTTGAACCACAAGGTGTGTTCCCACCTAAGGGGCAAGGACGTATCCCTGGTTTGGATGGTAATGCGAAGATGTCAAAGTCGTTGAACAACGCCATCTATTTGAGTGATGATGAAGAGACCTTGTGGACGAAGGTTAAGTCAATGTACACTGATCCAGAGCACATTCGCGTCGAAGATCCTGGTCACGTTGAAGGTAATATGGTCTTTACGTACTTGGATATCTTTGACAAGGATACAGAAAAGGTTGCTGAGTTGAAGGTGCAATACCAAGCTGGCGGTTTGGGTGACATGAAGATAAAGAAGTACTTGTTTGAAGTGTTGAATGCTGAACTTGCACCAATGCGTGAGCGTCGCGCGAAGTTTGCCGGGGATCCTGAAGCTGTCTTGAACATGCTTCGTGAAGGGTCAGATAAGGCACAGGCTACGGCGCAAGCAACAATGCGTGAAGTCCGCGAAGCAATGGGCATCCAATACTGGGGTTAAGCCGTTGTACTGACGAATACCGTGGAGGGTATAGAAATGAGCTATTTAGCAGTCATTGACTTGGGTTCAAATTCGACCCGCATGGTTGTTGAAGAACTACAAGCAGATGGTACTTTCGCTGAGCTAAAGCGTCGTAAGTTAGACACGCGTTTAGCTGAGGGGATGGACAATAACGCGGGTGAACTGACAGAAGTCGCGATGATCCGCGTGATTGATGCTTTGATTGAATTCCAAGCAGATTACCAAACCTATGAAGATATTACGGTCGTTGGAATTGCAACGGCGGCCGTCCGCGAAGCAACCAACCAAGCTGACTTCTTGGACCAAGTCTATCGAGCAGTCGGTGTTGAAGTTCGTGTCTTAACCGGTGACCAAGAAGCCTATTACGATTATTTAGGGGCAGTATCAGCCTTGGATATTAGTGATGCGTGGTTATTGGATACTGGTGGTGCCAGTGTTGAGTTGGTAGGCATTGAAGAACGGATGGCCGCTAATTTTATTAGCTTGCCATTTGGTGCGGTTAACCTGTCGGAAAAATTCCAATTAAATGGTGCCGGGGTAGTTGATCCATTGTTGATTACTAAAGCTAGTCAATATGTATCTGATCAATACGACCATTTACCATGGTTAGAGGACGAGACGACATTGCCAATTATTTTGTTGGGTGGCGCAAATCGTTCACTGGCCCGTTTGGATCGCTTGCGCCATGGTTTGCCGGCCGATTCAAATTTCCACGGCTATGAAATGACAACGGAATCAGTGCTAAAGACATTTAATGAAATGGCCAACATGACCTATGAAGAACGGGCGGCCGCTTTAGGTACAGAAGCTAACCGGGCAGATATTATTATCAGCGGCTTATTGCCACTAGTTGAGTTAATCTCACGCACTAGTGCTGACAAAGT
The DNA here is from genome assembly GCF_004521965.1 of Weissella cibaria. Lineage (GTDB taxonomy): Bacteria > Bacillota > Bacilli > Lactobacillales > Lactobacillaceae > Weissella > Weissella cibaria_A. The sequence continues at coordinate 34,017 of NZ_SDGK01000080.1, forward strand.
TATTTTCTCAGCTTCAGGCGTTCGTGAAGGGTTACTCCAAGAGTATCGCATGACACTGTAAAAAATGATTAATTAAGACCACCGCATAATTGTGGTGTTTTTTTTTCGGATGGTGGTTGGGGGCGTGACTTCGCCAGAGATTTGACTGGGTAAACTCCGCCGGCACGAGCACCGGCTAGCACCCAAATAATTGTGCTAAGGGTCTACTAGCTCCCAGCGCCTTATCTAACCGGCGGGCGGCCTAACTTGTGAGTTCACCCAGACAAATCGCTACGTCACGCCCCCAACCACCATGCCAGCAGCTGAGATGTATCTATCATGATTTGGTTGTCATCCCTAAGTTAGATTCGTATGTGATTTACGAGGACTGAATTAGGCGTGTTTTGAATACTTAATCATTAGAGAATTACCAGATTATTCTGACTAAGAGAGGCGGAATTTTACGCCAGCTGAAGTCTTCTTCGTTTTCTCCGTCAGTCAGTTGCAAGTTTTTCAACAAAGGCGTAGGATGCCAGATAGCAAGGCGTTCTATGATGTCTAGGCTTTTCAAAGTGGCGCCAAATCTGTTACTCGTGCGCTAGCACGACACATACAAAAAAATGCCAAAAAAACCGCCGGCTCGTTGGCCCGCGGTAACTTTCACAATGCTTGGCGACACATCGTGAGGGAAGCGCTAATTCGCCACCCTTTATTCAATTGTCATGGACCACCCCAGAGGTCTAATCTGCAGTTTTAGACGTCTGTCGCTAGGGTTTGGTCGCAACCAAATCTGTCTTCTCCATCTCTACCGCATCCACAGCTATCTGTTTAAAAAGCAAACCGTGTCGGGAGCAGCCTTCGAACTCTGTACAGGCTTACATCCAAATTGGATTATCGTACGTCCTCGAAGTAACCGATGCTAATGACCGCAAGAGATGTCAAATCATGACTAAAGTGTTTATCTCTTAAATTGATACGTTTTGTTATCTTGCGTCATTACTGTGACACGCCCGCATGGATGTCGGTAGGTAGAGAGATGATAGAGGTTGAAATGAATTCTTCCTGCAATTCAATTACCTGCCTTTCCTTTGGTACATGATTATAATAACACCCGCCGTAAGCGCTTGCAATTAAAAACCCTTGGCTATTTTGTGACGAATTGCAGCGGATGGAGAATGTTCCGCAATTCGGGTTTCGCGCGGTATAATGAAGGTACTATTAATAAATTCGGAGACGCGCCATGCTTAGTGAACTAAAATCAGAAATTTTACATGAGGTTATCTTGCGCCGTCCAGACGACAGTCACAAAGGAAATTTTGGCCGGGTGCTGTTAATTGGCGGTAACATTCAATATGGTGGGGCTATTTTGATGGCCACACAGGCGACAGTTGGATCAGGTGCTGGTTTGACAACCGTGGCCACGGATTTAATTAACTTAACAGCATTGCGTTCTCGTACACCGGAAGCGATGTTCGTGGATTGGCGTAATGATGAGCAATTGACAACAGCCATTCAAACGAACGATGTGATTTTGATTGGGCCTGGCTTAGGCGCGGATGAATTTGCGACGCAACTGGTGCGTAAGGTGTTGACTTCAGTTAACAAGGACCAAATTTTAATCGCTGACGGATCGGCATTAACGGTGATGGCCGAGCACAATCTGACATTTCCACGCGATACTTTCACAGTTGCAACACCACATCAAATGGAGTGGGCTCGCTTGAGTGGTGTCCAGCTCAATTACCAAGATAATCACCAGTTGAATGAAGTCCAACGACAGATTTTAAACCTAAACGTCTTGGTACTTAAGCAACACCATACACTCATTTATACCGAGACTGAGCAAAAGCAACTTCAAATTGGTGGGGCTTACCAGGCGACCGGGGGAATGGGTGATGTGTTGGCTGGAATTGTGGCTGGTTTTGCAGGTCAATTCAAAGCTAATACGACTAAAGCCGTTGAGGCGGCGGTATACGCGCATTCAGCTATTGCCCAAGAGATGGCCGGACACAGTTATGTGGTGAAGCCGACATTTATTGCGGATTCTTTGCCAAACTACATGGCACGCATTCAATCTAACTTGTAGACAAAAAAATACCGTCACTCGCAACTGAGTGGCGGTATTTTGATTAACCGATTGAAATTACTTGTGACGAGCCTCAATTTCGTGGTTTATCTTGTTAACTTCTTCGTCAGTCAATGGGTACTTCATGATGACCAAGATGGCAAGTACAGCCATGATAACTGACAATCAGATCATTGACCATTGCAATCCCATCAAAACGGCAGCAGATTGAACCTGCTTAGTACCATCGAAGCCAGTAGCGGCGTTGATGTAACCACGAATGATACTACCCAAAGCCAAACCAATCTTGAAGAACTAGACCATGATGGCGTTGATGATACCAGCAACACGCTTACCAGAAGTGTATTCACTGTATGAGACAACTTCAGGAACCAACGACCACATGAATCCAGTGGGTGAAGTCAATCCTCATTTTTGCAAGAAACGTCCGATGTAACCCAAAACAATGTTTTCAGGTGACTTCGTCCAAATCCACAAGACAATTGATCCGACCATGTAGACGCCGTGAACCTTGAACCATGCACCAGCAGATTGTGCTGATGAGTAGTCACCCAAGTTCATTTGGATACCGAACATCCCAATATCCTTTGATGAACGGTCAACAGATGTTGCCAATTGCACGAAGATAGGTAAGCATGTGTAAACCAACAGGTTTGCAATGTTAGCTAACGTCATACGAACCGTTGTTAACTTGGCAATTTCATCGTTATCAGGTGTCAATGATGCATTCAAGGCACCGTATGGGATGTTAACGAACGAGTAAACCACGGCTGTTGCCATATATGATAAGAAGGCATATGGCACCTTGAAAGCAGGGAATCATTGACCAACTGGTAAGAAAAAGCAGGCAGCCAAGATAATTAGCGGAATACCGAAGCTACGAAGGTATGGTAAGTACTTACCGCCCTTAGGGTATGACTTATCGACTGTGGCACCAACCCAAGGATCCCCCACAACGTTGATCCAACGAACGACCAAGAAAAAAGTGGCACCAGCTGCAGATGAAATACCGTTAACAGTTGTTAGGAAGAATAGCAAGAAACCACCAACAGTACCGAAAACCAAGTTTTGGGCAAAGTCACCCAAACCATAGGAAATACGGCCGGTCCATCAATGTTAACTTAGCGAATTTGTCCTTTTAAGAGATTGCGTATTTGCATTCATAAGAACAAACGCCTCAAAATATAGAAATGTAATTGCTTAATGCATGATCATAATATCACTAAAAAATACGAAAAAGCCGGAATTTACAAAGCGTTCACATTTTAGCTGTTCTATGGTGAAAATAAGACTGTCAAAAGGGAAGTTGACCGGGTAAATCATGATTAAGTTCTGCAAAGATTCGCAAAATGGCGTATAATTACACCAATATGACAGTGGAGGTCAATGAGATATGACAACGCAATGGCGTGCAGAAGCATTGAAGTATGAAGATGCATTGTTAACTGACTTGAAGGAAATGTTGGCCATCAAGTCAGTTCGTGATGATGAGGCAGCGACTGAGGACGCACCTTTGGGACCTGGCCCTAAGGAAGCTTTGCTAAAGTTCGAAGAATTCGCAAAGCGTGACGGTTTCCGTGTTGGCAACTACAAGAACTTGGTTGCCTATGCAGAATTGGGACCCGAAGACGCTGAGGAAACAGTTGCCATTATTGGTCACTTGGATGTTATGCCAGCTGGTGACGGTTGGACAAAGGATCCATGGTCACCAGTTATCGAAGACGGCCGTTTGTATGCGCGTGGTGCATCAGACGACAAGGGACCTTCATTTACGGCTTACTACGCAATGAAGATGATCAAGGACTTGAACTTGGATTTGAAGCGCAAGCTAGTTTTGGTGATGGGAATTGATGAAGAGTCTGACTGGACTGGTATGGATGACTTCTTCGAGGAGTACGGTATGCCAACGATGGGCTTCTCACCTGATGCTGAATTCCCAATTATCAACGGTGAGAAGGGTAACGTTTCAATCGTAACGCGCTTTGCTGGTACGCAAGGTGGTTCATTGAAGTTGGTGTCATTCTCAGCTGGTTCACGTCCAAACATGGTGCCTGGAACTGCTATTGCCGTCGTTGAGGCTGCAGATACTGCTGCTTTGGTTTCAGATATGGATGCTTACTTGGCCGCTGAAAAGCGTGTTAAGGGAGAATCTAAGATTGATGGTAACCAAGTGACATTTACTTTCTATGGTAAGCAAGTTCACGGTGCGATGCCTGAAACTGGTGAAAACGCGGGTACTTACTTGGCTAACTTCTTGCAAGATCAAGACTTTGGTGGCAACGCTAAGGGCTTCTTGACGTTCTTGGGAACGCAATTACACGATGACACGGTTGCTGAGAAGATTGGTGCAAAGACGCACGACGATTTGATGCACGACTTGTCAATGAACATTGGTATCCAACGCTTTACTGATGGCGAAGATGGCTTCGTAAATGCTAACTTCCGTTACCCACAAAACACAACGGCTGAAGAAATTGAAGGTCACGTAGCGGCATCATTGCCTGCTGGTTTTGATGCAACGGCCAAGCAAGAAGGTCACGCACAAGTGCCTCACTACGTACCTGGTGATGATCCGCTTGTTAAGACGTTGTTACAAGTTTATCGTGAGCAAACAGGTTTGCCAGCAGGTGAGCAAGTTATCGGTGGTGGTACGTTTGGACGTTTGTTGAAGCGTGGTGTTGCCTTTGGAGCAATGTTCGAAGGTGTGCCCGACACGATGCACCAAGCTGACGAATTCTACCCAGTATCAGATTTGACACGTGCGATGGCTATTTTCGGACAATCAATGTACGAATTGGCTAACGTTGAAGATTAATAACAATAAAAACCGCAATGACGACAAATCATTGCGGTTTTTATTGTTATTCAAAAATTAATGACTAATAATGTCACGTTCACGGTCAGCTTGACGTCGGCGAATTGTGTAGTAGGCAATAATCCAAGAAGCCAAAGCAACTGAAAATGTTGTGATTGCAACCGGGCCCCAGTTCATTTGGTAAGTACTAGGTGGCAACATGTCGTCAGCCATTTGCCCAGCGCGAACAGCCACCTCATGAATTGATGTGGCTGCTGTGGTCAGCGTAACCGATTGTTCAGGTTGTGCGGCATTGCTGTTTACGGTGGCTACCTGTTGATTTGTAGCTTGACTAGTTGTGACTGTCGTTGGTGCAGTGACCGAAGCGCGCTGTGTAGTGGCGCTTGGCGTTCGATAAGTTGTGGCAGTCCGTGCGTCAGACGTTTTACTAGTCGTGACCTTTTACGTTTGTGTAACGGATTGGTCAGTAATGGGTTGGGCCGGTGTTTCTGAAGTTGTCACCTTATTAGCCGAGTCGGTTTCAGTTGGTGTTGTGGCTTGCCCAACTGACTCTGACAAAACGACTTCACTGGCCTTGTTACTATCAGAAGTGTTGCTTTCAGTGGGTGTTTCGATAACAGGGGGCACATAATCGGTAGTTGTTTCTTCAGGTAATACAACCGGTGTGTTGGGTACGCACGCTTCTAACGTTTCTGGTATAGCAGTTTTTCCGCTAGCTGTGCTGGTTTCTTCTTCAGATTTAACTGATGCTGGTAAGGCAATGGGTGTGGCTGGCGTTGGTTCATCTATCGTTGGTGTACTTGTCGCAGAGTCTGCGGTATCGTCATTAACGATGCTGACGGATGTTGACACTGTTGCGGGGGTTTCCGTGTCATCAGCAAACACAGGGGTAGTGAATAAAACGCTAGCCAATAAAATAGATGCTGTTAACAAACTTGATTTTTGAATTGCCATGTCACAATTGCCTTACTTTCTAAACGAGATATTACCTTAAAATAGTACTCTTTTCTTCCTTATTTGTGAGCGAAATACACAAGCTTCGTGCAAACTGTTCACAATAAATTCACAAATTAAGCGCGTTACGTTTTGAAGTTCGGTTTAAGGCGCGATATGTTACAATTATGTAACAATGAAAACGATGGTATCGGAGGAAATAATGATGCAAACTAAGAAAATGATAACGACGACGTTGCTAGCAACTGCCTTGTTGGGGGCTTCAACGGTGACTGCGACCGTTCTGGTGCAACCCAACGTTGTGCAAGCAGCGATAACAACGAATGTGCAAACACGAGCCTTATCAAAGTCGTATGTTGTTTATGGGGCTGGGGCCTCAGATCAAAGTGCTCTTGCAACAACGCTTGGTGTAACAGACAGCTATGAAAAACTAACCACAACCGGGGCTGACGCCTCGTACATTGGCCTTTCGGGAGTGGCAGATAGTGCGATGATTAGTTCTGTTGCCATTGCACCGGCTGAGCCTGGTACAGGGACACTGGTAAACATTAAGAACTTTGATGGTAAGGATAATATTACGCAAGTGACCTCACAACAGTATGCGATGGCAGCCACGATGGCCGGTGTAAAAGATGTGATTATTACGGTAACAGCCAACCAACAAGTTTCTGGGCAAGCAGCCTTGGCTGGTGTTTATAAAGCTTTGGATACAGATGGGATTGCGCTGAACGAACAAAATACGTCTGCAGCTAATAACATGCTAGCCGCTACAACGGATGCCGTGAATGATAACAAAGACGATAAGGCCTACCCAGGTAAGTTAACGTCAGCGGTAACGAACACAGCTAGCGAACTGGCTGAGAAAAAGCAAGACGGGCAAAACATTACAATTAATATTGCAGTTGATCAATTAAATATTAACTTGGATAAGCAAGGTATTGCCGAAAAGACGTCGGATACGGCGGTACAAACAATGGCGCAAGCGTTGGTAGGGGTTGCAGACGCACCTATTTCTGACTCATCTTCCTTCGTTGATAATGCTAAGAGTCTATCAAATAAGCTTGAAAACTCAGCTGGAGATGCGATGGCTAAGGCGAAGGATTTTGCGAATTCAGAGGATGTTAAGCAAGCTGCTAATTGGTTCGTCACGAACATTTGGAATCCAATTGTTAACTTTTTCAAGGGTTTATTGAATAAGTAATGATTTTTGTCAGACTTCACACTATCTTCGAAACTTTTGTACACGTCAACAACTTACAACTCGTATAATAATGGCAGAAAGATAGATGGGGAGGAGACGTGAATGAGTGCGGTCGTGATTTTTGATAGTCACTACAGGCATACTGAAAAATGTGCCCGCTGGATTGCGAATGAGTTGCAGGTTAGTTTGTATCGCCTAGATGGAATCGGCACGTTGGATTTAACGACGTACGATACGATTGTTTTTGGTGGCCCAGTATTTCATGGTCGCGTTAAAATTTCTAACCTAGTCAATACACGGAATCCGGCACTGTATGATAAGCATATTTTGCTGTTCACGGTGGGCCTCCATCTGATTGATGCGACTTATTTCAAACATATTTGTATTGATAATTTTAATTACCTTGTCCAACAGTGTGCTGATTTCTTTCAGCTACGGAGTGCGACAAACCATGACAAAATGGGGCGTTGGCATCGACTATCGGTGTGGTGGATTAAAAAGATTGGTCGCGCGATTGCGGAAGAACACGTGAAAGAATTAGAGGAAATGCCAACAAATCAAATTGATTTAGTGGGTCGTTATCGTCAATTAGTGCAATCGATTATCGATCGGGTTTGCTCTTATGAACAACAAGCTTCATTAGAATAATTAACCTAAAAAGGACTAGTGCAGAGATTTTTGGGCTAGTCCGTTTGGGTTAAAGCGGGTAACCTGACCAGTGTGCGTACATGGTATGATAGAACAGTTGGTTGTGCTGGCAGAGAATACCATGACTGACTGTGATAATGGGGACTAGAAAGTTTGGAGGGATGGACCATGGATCAATTACGATTGACACAATTAAGCCCAGTGACAATTACAAGTTATGCCACGATCGATTCAACCAATACTGCTGCAAAACGGTTGATTGATAATACACAATTAAAGACGCCAGTAGCGATTGTGGCAGATGAGCAAACGGCAGGGTATGGCCGGCATGGTCGACAGTATTTTTCGCCAGATCAAGTTGGTGTTTATCTAACTTTGGTTTGGCTAGTGGCTGATAGTCGAACGCTCAACCCTGGTCAGGTGACAACAAGCGTGGCGGTGGCAGCTGCCACTGCATTGTCAGTTGAATTGGGTGTACATGTTGGCATTAAATGGGTCAATGATTTGTACTATCAACATAAAAAGGTGGCCGGTATTTTAGTTGAATCGGTCGGTAATCATTTGATTATTGGCATCGGTTTGAATATTAATCCAACCGATTATCCGGCTGACATCCAAGCAAAGGCCGGTGCGTTAACTGATCAACAAGTTGATCGGGAACAGCTGGTGGCATCGTTATTAAATTATTTCGTTCGCTATTTTTCGTTAGATGCCCGTGATGTGATGCGCGACTATCGCAAATTATCACTCGTAATTGGTCAACAGGTTGAGCTGGTTGTTGGTAAGCAAACCATCCAAGGGCGTGTTCAAGATGTGCTGGATGATGGTGGGTTGTTGGTGCAAACAACCGCTGGCCCACAAACTTTCTATTCCGGTGAAATCACGAAATTAAATATGACAGGATGGACTATTTCATGAAAACACGACAGCTTGTGCTAGCAGCTGTTTTTGCAGCAATGATTGCGGTATTGGCACCTTTGTCAGTTCCAACGGGGGTTGTGCCGTTAACCCTACAAACGATGATTGTGCCGTTGGTTGCATCGGTGACATTGCTACCAATTTCGTTGTCAGCTGTGGCAGTTTACTTATTGCTAGGCGTGGTCGGGATGCCTGTATTTGCAGGCTGGACCTCTGGTGTTGGTATCGTTATTGGGCCAACGGGTGGTTACCTTATCGGCATGCTTTTGTTCCCGCTTATTATTGGGTGGGGAATCAAGTTGAGTGCCAAGTGGTATGCGTTGACAGCGTGGAACTTAATTGCGGCGTTTTTGCAGTTGGTATTCGGCACGGTTTGGCTGGCAGTAGCGGCTAAGATGCCATTGGCGAATGCAATGGCTACCGGATTGGTGGCTTTCATCGTGCCAACTTTAATCAAGGTTGTCATTGTCATTGCTTTGGCGATGATGATTGGCCGGGTGATGCGTCTCCCAATCGGTAAGGAATATTAACGTTTTACCCCGAATTAAGCCAACTTAAGTTCGGGGTTTTATAATGGAAATAATTAAGTTTAAAGAGAGTCGTTAAAACCCATGAATCGTAAAGTATTTGTGCTAACTGGAAATACCGGTACTGGCAAAACCACTGTTGCAAATTACCTCAATGAATTCTTTGAAATGCCAAAAGTTATTACACACACAACTCGAGCACCAAGAGAAGGTGAAGTTGATCAAGTTGATTATTATTTTGAAACTGAAGCAAGTTTTAAACAAAATCATTACCTAGAGAGTGTGACGTATTCAAATTATCACTACGGGTCATCCCATGAAGGATTAGCTAGGGCGTGGGAGAAGAATCCATTCATTACCATTGTGTTGGATACGGCTGGCGCAATTACATATGCGCAAGAATTGGGTGACGAGGCGGTTATTATTTATCTCACTGTTAGCGAAGAAAATGATTTGTTAACGCGTTTAGAAAAGCGTGGGGATGATGTAACTGCGGTTAAGGAGCGTTTAGCCAGTCAAGAATATCAACGCGATGCTGCATTGCCTGATGCGTTACGCGGCGTTGCCCACGTCGTGATTAATGATGATTGGGAAACCACCAAAGAAGAGATCAATCAAATTGTTAAGCAGGTTGTCCAAGAATAATTGGCCACGATAGGAGGAGTATTATGGCATATCGAACACCACCCGTTATCACGCCGGTTGCACTAGTTTCAATTATTTTGGCGTTAAGTGCAGCTAACGCAATTGTTAATGTTTCAACGAACACATCGAATGGTGCAAAAATTTCTTCAAGCATTGTGTCATCATCGACATCAACAAGTGCGCCGGCTAAGTCTGAAGAGAGTAAGTCCGCTGGCACTGCTGAAACATCGACGAGTCAAGTCGACAGTGATAGTCAGACAGACTCGTCTGCCACAACAGAGTCGGATCGTAAACAAGAGGAGTCGTCATCAGCAAGTACGGCATCGACAAATAAAGATACGACTGATAGTCGGGTGAGTTCGTCGAGCGAAACGAGTCGTCCGGCAAGCAGTTCAAGTGCCGTCACGTCGAGTGCTTCAAGTGCTTCAAGTGCCCCGGCCTCAAGCGCAACGAGTTCGTCTACGGCTAGTTCAACTGCGCCAGCAACGACACCATCGACAGCGAACGGAGGTGCAACAAACTAATGCTGACTATTTTAGATTTGTTAAACCACTACCTGGGGTTCTTTAATGTTAATACCAGGTGGAAAGGGCAAGTATATTCACTTTTGGCCACAGCGGGAGACTTTTATGTCTTGTACTTGGGCGTAAAGCACATTGAAAATGGGGCCTACCTTCGTGGGGCGGTATTGATGCTAGCCTTCATTGTGATTGCCTATTTTGCGGTTCTGAATATGGTGTACTACTATACGAAGAAAACGGTGAAGTGGGATATTTCACCAAAGATTGAAAAGGTTTTAGGTGGCCGGCCTGATGAAGAAAGTCAGACTACTAAAGCAGCAATGCCTTATGTACCAGCAACCGGATTATACGCCAAAGAAAATGTGCTACCAGCAACGGCAATTTCTGACGCTGATATGCAAGCAGAATTAACGAAAGTTGCCGAGCAGTTACAAGCTAGTGGGATGTTCCAACAAGACTATAACGGCATTTCAGAGACTGATCAGTTAGCCTATTTGGCGGCTGGTAACGAGGTCATCTATGCTAATCATCCGGGGACACCATTGCCATACTTCCGATTGGAGAATGAGCGTGGTGGCTTGGCCGTTTACGGCGGCTTGAACGAGATGTTTGCGCAGCGCGTTGCTAGGATTAAAACGGTTGGCCTGCAACCAGTTGAGTTAGCCCTCGAAAATTATGATTTGTTTATTGCATCGGCGGTAATTACGGGTGGTGTTGGTCATACACGTGGTCGCGTAAACCTACAAGAAACAACGACGCCTTATCAACTAGCCGTTGAGCTAGCTTATAAGCAAAGGTGAGTCTGTCAGGTGATTGTCAAGAAACCTGACAAGATAATTGACACTAGTCTTATTTACAGACTATTATTAAACATAGCGACCCGTCACGAAAAATCGCGACGGGTTATTTTATATTGAATGATGATTTTTGAGACAATTGTCAATAAGGAGGAACACCATTATGTCGATGATCGAATTTAAGGACGTCGAAAAGTACTATGGCGATTTTCACGCTTTGAAGGATATTAACCTTGACGTGGAAGCTGGTGAAACGGTCGTTTTGCTTGGCCCATCTGGTTCAGGAAAATCAACGTTGATTCGCACCGTAAATGGTTTGGAGCCTGTTCAAGAAGGCCAATTAATTGTTAACGGTCAAGACTTGGCTAACCCACAAACTGACATGAACCGTACGCGTAAGAATGTTGGCATGGTTTTCCAACACTTTAACTTGTATGCGAACAAGACGGTTTTGGAAAACATTATGTTGGCCCCACGTTTGGTATTGAAGCGTGATGAAGCAGAAAACAAGAAGATTGCAATGGAATTGTTGGAGCGAGTTGGTCTTGCTGACAAGGCTGACAAGATGCCTTCAACGCTTTCAGGTGGGCAACAACAACGTATTGCGATTGCGCGTTCATTGGCAATGAAGCCAAAGGCCTTATTGTTTGATGAACCAACGTCAGCTTTGGACCCAGAAATGGTTAACGACGTCTTGAAGATTATGCGCGAAATCGCGGCGGATTCAAGTATGACAATGTTGGTTGTGACACACGAAATGGGCTTTGCTAAGCAAGTTGCCGATCGTGTTATTTTTATGGCAGATGGTCAAATTTTGGAAGATTCTCCTACTGAAGAATTCTTTTCAAATCCTAAGGAGCCACGTGCACGTCAATTCTTGTCACAAATCATTCACTAGGAGGTGCGGAGTATGAGTCGCAAGTTTAAGCGTACTTGGCGTGCGGTGCTTGCTAGTGCCACCGTCGCTTTACTAGCAGGGAGTGTGGTTGCCACCCCGGTGCATGCCAGCGATAAGAAAAACGAAGCTTACAATCGTATCATGAAGTCAGATAAGATGGTCTGGGGTGTTAAGGGTGATACGAAGTTAATGGGCTTGATGAATATAAAGACTGGTAAGTTGGAAGGCTTCGATGTTGATATGGCGAAGCAAATTACGAAGCGTGTTAATCCAAAAGCGAAGGTTGAATTGACGCAAATTACATCTGGAACGCGTATTCCGATGTTGTTGAACGGTAATATCGATGCGATTATTGCTACGATGTCAATTACGCCAGATCGTGAGAAGGTTGTTGATTTTTCAAAGCCTTACTTTAATGCTGGGCAAGCTATCTTGGTTAAGAAGGGTATTGGCATTAAGGATATCTACGATTTGAACAAGCCGGGAGCTCGTATTTTGGCCGTTGCTGGTTCGACGTCAGCGGTGGTTGTTAAGAAGTTCGCGCCTAAGGCTAAGGTTGTTGCTTTGTCTGATTATGCAACTGCTTTAACAGCATTAAAGGCTGGTCAAGGAGATGCATTGACGACTGATAACGGTATCTTGTATGGTATGGCGGCCGGCTCGAAGAGTTTGGAAGTTGTCGGTGGTCCCTTTACTAAGGAACCATATGGCGTTGCTATGGATGAAAACAACCCTAAGTTAGTCAAGGCTGTTAATAAGGCGATTGATGATATCAAATCAGACGGTACTTACGCCAAGCTAGCCAAGAAGTGGTTCGCTGGTGTTAAGGGAATGGATTGGAAGGAGTTGGCTAAGTAATGTTGTCATTATTTCAAACACACGCTCATGACTTCCTAGCTGGATTTGGTTGGACAATCGCCTCGTCAGTGCTGGCATTGATTGGTTCACTGATTCTAGGAACTGTTTTTGCTTTGATGGAAGTTGTGCCAAATAAGGCGGCCAATATTATTGGGCGTATTTATATTGAAGTACTTCGTAATATTCCATTGTTGGTTATTACGATGTTCTTCTATGTGGTAATTGCAAACGTTGTAAAAATTAGCGGGTTTGCAGCTGGAACGTTGGGACTAACGCTATATACGTCAGCCTTTATTGCTGAGACAGTGCGCGCGGGAATTAACGCCGTGCCACATGGTCAATTGGAGGGTGCACTTTCTAATGGATTGTCTTGGTGGCAAGGAATGCGTTACGTGGTATTGCCACAGGCGTTTAAGCTAGTTATCCCGCCACTTGGAAACCAATTTATTAATTTGATTAAGAACTCATCAGTGCTAGCTTTCGTGGCTGGCATGGATTTGATGTACCAAGCAAATATGATTTCGCAAGAAACATTTGATACGTTTGGGCCATTTATCATCGTTGCTATCTTCTATTTGATTTTGACGATGCCAATGAGTTACTACATGCGCTACTTGGAAACCAAGTTGAATAAGGAGAGATAATCATGGCAGAATTCTTATCAGCGTTCTCATGGATTAACATCCGCTTCTTGTTGATGGGACTATGGGTCACTATCGAAGTAGCGGTTGTCTCGGTCATTTTGAGTTTTATTATTGGTTCATTACTTGGTGTTATCCGTTACGTCAAGATCCCATATCTATCAAGCATTGTTGGTTTTATCATTGACATGATTCGTAACCTACCACTATTGTTGATTATCTTCTTTACGTACTTTGCATTGCCAAAGATTGGCATTCACTTGGGCGTTATGACGTCAACGATTTTCGCATTGACGATTTTTGAGTCAGCGATGTTGGCAGAAGTTATTCGATCAGGAATTGTCGCCGTACCAAAGGGGCAATTAGAAGGTGCTTTGTCGAACGGATTGAGCTTTAAGCAAGCCTTGTGGCACATTATTTTGCCACAGGCTTACAAGAAGATGATTCCACCAATCGTGTCACAATTTGTGTCATTGATTAAGGATACGTCTTTGGCAACGATTATCATGTTGCCAGAAGTGACATACCGTGCACAAATCATTTATGCCCAAGAGCCAAATGCTATTGTGGCGATGTTCTTTGCGTTGGCCGTATTGTACTTCGCGTTGAATTACGTGATTTCAAAGATTGGTCGTATTTTGGACCGTCGAATGGCAGCTTAATTTAAACTGATTAAACCACCAGTACTTTTGTGCTGGTGGTTTTTTGTTGTATTGGTGTGTGTCGTGCTATCGCACGAACAATGGGGTCGAATCGTATCCTACGCCTTTGTTTAAAAACTCGGCAACCGAATGGCGCGGACGCCATTCAGCGGGGCAAATAATTCCCCTAAAACCTTCAAGGTCTGTGCGGGCTTTTCTGAATAGTGACGGCCATGCCTCGTCGCAACGCGACGACACACAAATCTAGCCCACCGCAAAGAATGAATGCTTTTGTGATACCGAACGTATGTAAACGCAAACAACTTCAAAATTATTAAGAAAATGAGAGTCTCGTGTGATATTAGCTAACAAAGCCTTTTACATTGTAGATATCTCTGTTAAAATGATAAAAGTCTAATAAAAGCTACTAGTTTTGTAAGAAACCAAACGCTTATATCTCATAAGCAACTTGATTCTTTCATATTAGAAGTAGAAAGCAAAATAGTGGGGGAAGGTCATCGCTATGATCAAATATATTCTAAAGCGTCTAGCAATTATCTTGCTGACGCTGGTGCTGGTTATATCAGCGACATTTTTCTTGATGAAGTTGATGCCAGGATCACCATTGGCTAACGCCGAGCGCTTGTCTGAAGCGCAACGAAAGTTGATTGAAGCACAATACGGCTTGGACAAGCCAATCTTCATTCAGTACGTCACATACTTGTGGGATGCCTTGCACTTCGACTTTGGGGTCTCATTCCAATTTGCTAACCAAGAAGTTTCAACGCTGATTGCACAACGTATGGGACCTTCAGCGCAATTGGGTATCCAAGCTTTGATTTTCGGTGTGATTGCCGGAATCGGTTTGGGGTCAGCTGCGGCGGTACGCCGCAACACAAAGACGGATACGGCGTTGTCAATTTTGGCTGTCTTGGGAATTTCAATTCCGTCATTCGTTTTCGCCGCATTGCTCCAATACTGGATTGGCTTGAAGTTGGGTTGGTTGCCAATCGCCGGTTGGAAGGGCTTTGCATCAACTATTTTGCCAACAATTGCTTTGGGGATGAGCCCATTGGCTGTATCAGCACGATTCATTCGAACTGAAATGGTCGATGTTTTGGGGTCTGATTACATTGAATTGGCACGTGCCAAGGGATTGTCAAAACGTGAAATTATTTGGAAGCACGCAATGCGTAATTCATTGATTCCGTTGGTAACGTTGATTGGTCCGATGGCAGTTAACTTGATGACGGGTTCAATCGTTATCGAGCAAATCTTTTCAATTCCTGGAATTGGTAGTCAATTTGTTAGCTCAATCTTGACGAATGATTATCAAATCATCATGGGAACAACAATCGTCTATGCCATGATGTTGATGGTTGTGTTGTTGATTACGGATATTTTGTATGGATTGATTGATCCACGTATCCGTTTGGCTAAGTAAGGAGAAGCGCATGGCTGAACAAGTAAATTTGACGGCAGATGATTTTAAGCTGCTCCCAGCTGATCGTCATGTTGATAACGAAAAAATTATGAAGCCTTCATTGAGCTTCGTAAAAGACGCTTGGCGTCGACTAAAGAAGAACAGAGGTGCCTTTATCTCATTGTGGGTATTGGTTGCTGTGTTCGTTGTTGCTTTTGGTTCAACACCAATTGCAAATTCAAAAGCTACATCTCATCAAGATGTGACATTGCAAAACCTACCACCACGTTTGCCAGGTGTTCTGGGTGATATCCCAGGGTTTACGGGGCACGCCAAGTTAGATGGTGTGAAGATTGACTCATATGACTCAGCGGGTGTTTCAAAGAAGAAGAACTTCTGGTTTGGAACTGACCAATTTGGTCGTGATATCTTCAAGCGTGTGTTGTACGGTACGCGTATCTCATTGCAAGTGGCGTTGATTGCGGCTGCAATGGACTTGGTCTTCGGTGTAACATACGGAATCATTTCCGGCTGGCGCGGTGGTAAAACTGATGTTGTGATGCAACGAATCATCGAAATCATCTCATCAATTCCGAACCTGGTTGTGTTCGTCTTGTTGATTTTGATTTTGAAGCCCGGTATGTTCTCAATTGCTTTGGGAATTGCTATGACATCTTGGACATCAATGGCGCGTTTGATTCGAGCGCAGGTGTTGACGATTAAAGAGCAAGATTACATCTTGGCTGCCCGCACACTGGGCTCGTCAGCATGGCGTATCGGTTTGCGTCACTTGGTGCCAAATTTGAGTTCAACCATTATCGTGCAATTGATGTTCACGATTCCATCAGCAATCTTCTTCGAGGCCCTCTTATCATTTATTGGGTTGGGAATTCCAGTGCCAATGGCATCTTTGGGAACGTTGCTTAACGATGGTCAAAAGGCGCTACAATTCTATCCATATCAATTGATTATTCCAGCCGTAATGTTGGCGGTTATCATGATTGCCTTTAACTTGTTGGGTGATGGATTGCGTGATGCCTTTGATCCTCGTACAAAGGATTAATGAAAGAGAGTTAGCAAATGGCAGAAAAAATTCTTGAGGTTGAAGACCTAAAAATTAATTTCAGGACTTACAACGGTAAGGTGCAAGCCATCCGCGACATTTCATTTGATTTGTACAAGGGTGAGACATTGGCTATCGTTGGTGAGTCTGGGTCAGGTAAGTCTGTTACGACACGTTCACTAATGGGATTGTTGGCCAAGAATGCGGAAGTGGAGCACGGTTCAATCAAGTTCCGTGGCGATGAAATTATCGGTAAGTCAGAAGACCAAATGCAAAAGTTGCGTGGGGCTGAAATTGCGATGATTTTCCAAGACCCAATGACATCATTGGATCCAACGATGAAGATTGGCCAACAAATTGCGGAGCCGCTTATCAAGCACAAGAAGATGAGCAAGAAGAAAGCTTGGGGCGAGGCATTGGAAATGATGAAGCTAGTTGGTATTCCAAATGCTGAGGCTCACATCAATGACTACCCACACCAATTCTCAGGTGGTATGCGTCAACGTATCGTGATTGCAATTGCGATGATTAACCGTCCTGAAGTGTTGATTGCCGATGAGCCAACGACCGCGTTGGACGTGACGATTCAAGCACAAATCTTGGACTTGATGAAGAAGGTTCAAAGGGAAATCAATTCATCAATTATCTTTATTACCCACGATTTGGGTGTGGTGGCCGGTATGGCTGACCGTGTTGCGGTCATGTATGCGGGCCAGATTATTGAAATTGGTACAGTGGATGAAGTGTTTAACTTCCCACAACACCCATATACATGGGGCTTGCTGAATTCAATGCCAACGACAGAGACGGAACGTGGCGAATTGGAAGCAATTCCCGGTACGCCACCAGATTTGTTAGAGCCACCTGTTGGTGATCCGTTTGCGGCGCGTAACAAGTATGCTTTGGCAATCGACGAAGAGCAGAAGCCACCATTCTTCCAATTGTCACCAACACACTTTGCGGCAACGTGGTTGTTGGATGCACGAGCACCAGAAGTTGTGCCACCATTGGAAGTACAAAAGCGTTGGGCCCGTTATCAAGCGGCGCACCCAGATGCTGACCGTAATCAGGCAGTCGCCGTCGACGCAACGGCAGTTCTTGGAACGGAGGACAACAACTAATGGCTGAAGCAAAGAAGAAGTTAGTTGAAATTAAAGGACTTGATATCACTTTTAACAAGGGCCGTAGCAATGAGACGAAAGCCGTTCAAAATGCCACTTTTGATATTTACGAAGGTGAAACGTTTGGGTTGGTTGGTGAGTCAGGTTCAGGTAAGACGACAATTGGGCGTACGATTATGAAGTTGTATGATCCATCTGCCGGTGAGGTATTGTTCGACGGGCAAGATATTGCAAAGTTGAAAAAGAAGAGCGACTTGTCAAACTTCCGACAAAACGTGCAAATGATTTTTCAAGATCCACAAGCATCATTGAATCTCCGTATGAAGGTTAAGGATATTGTTGCCGAGGGAATTGATGTGAACCATTTGGCTAAGTCGGATGCGGAACGCTCACAACGAGTTGAAGACTTGCTTGAAATCGTTGGCTTGAACCGTGACCACTCAAATCGATACCCACACGAATTCTCAGGAGGACAACGGCAACGTATCGGTATTGCACGTGCTTTGGCAGTGCAACCTAAGTTTATTATCGCTGACGAACCGATTTCGGCATTGGACGTTTCTATCCAGGCACAAGTTGTTAACTTGATGAAGCAACTGCAAAAGGATAAGGGCTTAACATACCTATTCATTGCCCACGACTTGTCGATGGTGAAGTACATCTCAGACCGCATTGGGGTGATGCACTGGGGAAAGATGGTGGAAATCGGACCAGCAGATGATGTTTACAATCAACCGTTGCACGATTACACGCGCTCCTTGTTGAGTGCGATTCCAGTACCAGACCCATCAGTTGAAACGGCCCGTGAGCCAATTGTTTATGACCCAACTGATGAGATGGATGGTAGCGACCGTACGATGGTGGAAATCGCACCTGACCACTTTGTTTGGGCGGCGGAAAATGAAATTCAAATGTATCAAGATCGTGCCCGTGAGGCCGGCTTGATTGATTAACCAGTAAAACGATTCGATGACAGCGATCATCGAATCGTTTTTCTTATCCATCAATTAAACATGGAAAACTCATTGAATAGCGGTATAAGTCCTATGGTCGTTCATGGTATACTAAAGAAAGTATTAAATTAAACGGAGTTAGGTTAGGTGAATCACGTGAAAAAGTTGGATGCTTTGCCGGCATTCTTTCAAAATCGGCGCCTTGCTTGGGTTGCCGTTTTAGTTTCATTGATGGCATTGATGGGCGCGATATTAGGGTTCATGGTCAATTGGCTAATTGGATTAGTCTGGTTAGGGTTGATAGTCTTTGCCTTAATCGTCATCTTTAAAACGTTGCAAATTATTGGGGAAGATACCGCGCATTATATTGAAAATTTGTCTTACCGAGTTAATCGGGGTGAACAAGAAGCCATTATTCAAATGCCACTTGGGGTGATTTTGTTTAATGAACAAGCCGAGATTGATTGGGTTAATCCATATTTGCAGAGTTATCTTGGGGAAGAAATCATTGTTGGTCGCACGCTAACAGATGTTTCGGCTAAGCTTGCTGACGTGATTAAGCGTTGGCCTGATGAGGATAAGCGGGTAACCCGCCTAACTTGGTTAGACCGCACTTTTGATGTGCAAGTTCAGCCTGAATTACGGGCGGTCTATTTGCTTGATGCGACGTCATCTGTGCAATTATCCTCAGATTATGAAGCGCACCGTCTCTTTTTGGGAATTGTGTCGCTGGATAATTATGATGAAGTGACTGAAGGCATGAGCGATTCAGATGCATCAGCGTTGCGTACATTCGTAACGAAGACCCTTTCAGATTGGATGTCTGACCATGAGATATATGTACGCCGTTTATCGGCTGATCGTTATATGTTGATTGGTTACCGTAGTGGCCTACGAGCTGCAGAGTCAGATAAGTTTAATGTCCTGACGACAATCCGTGAAGCGACGTCAATGCAAAACGCGCCAATTACGTTGAGTATCGGCATTGCCTATAAAGAAGAGGCGATTAGCGTGTTGGCCGAAAATGCCCAAGCTAATTTGGACTTGGCATTAGGCCGTGGTGGTGATCAGGTTGTGGTCAAGTCACCAACGGAGGATGCCCGCTTCTATGGTGGTAATACTAATCCAATGGCGAAGCGTACGCGTGTTCGAGCGCGTGTGATTTCTCAGGCACTGGCGGATTTGATGACGCAAGCAGATCAAATTTTTATCATGGGTCACAAACGGTCTGATATGGACTCGTTTGGGGCGGCTTTGGGTGTGCGTCGTTTGGCCCAGATGCTAGGAAAGCCAGCATGGGTTGTGTACGAAGAGACTGGTTATGAGCACTCAGATATTCAGTTGTTGTTACATGAGTTAAAGCATGACCCCGCTGACGAGACCGCGATGATGACGCCCAGCCAAGTGATTACCGAAGCGACTGAACGCAGTTTGCTGGTGATGGTGGATCACTCGAAGCCATCAATTTCTGAATCGCAGGATGTGTACAACCATTTGGTCGGTCGAGTGGTGATTATTGATCACCACCGTCGGGGCGAGGAATTCCCTGAAGAGCCACAATTGGTTTACATTGAATCTTATGCATCATCAACGTCAGAATTAGTTACGGAATTGTTTGAGTACCAGCCTCATCGGGCGAAGGGCTTGTCGAAGATTGAATCAACAGCTATGCTAGCTGGTATTCAAGTGGATACAAAGTCCTTTACACTACGTTCTGGTACGCGTACGTTTGACGCGGCTAGTTATCTGCGTTCGGTGGGCGCTGATGGTAAGATGTTACAGGACTTTATGAAAGAAACTGTGTCATCGTATCGTAAGCGGGCCCACTTGATTGAACGAGCAGAGATTCATGACACCGCAGCGATTGTTGTTGGTGAGAATGATGTACCATATGACTCAGTGGTGGCAGCTCAAGCGGCTGACGCATTATTGCAGATGATTGGTATTGAGTCATCATACGTCATTACGCGACGCGATGATAAAATGGTTGCCGTTTCAGCGCGCTCAACTGGGTCAGTTAATGTACAATTAGTAATGGAAGCAATGGGTGGTGGCGGTCACTTAAGTAATGCAGCTACCCAGGTTGCAGACGTCGCAACAAACGATGTTTACAGCCAACTATTGTCGATACTTGAAGCATCAGACGATAGTGAAGCAGAAGAAAATTAATAAAGTAGAGGTCGATAATCATGAAGGTTATTTTCTTAGAAGATGTTAAGGGTCGCGGTAAGAAGGGCGAAGTTAAAGAAGTTCCTGATGGCTATGCGAACAACTTTTTGATTAAAAACAAGAAGGCTGAACCAGCAACAACTGCGAATGTGTCAGCAATGCGTGGCCAAAAGAAGGCTGCTGATCGCGAAGCAGCCGAGGAGAAGGCTGCGGCTGAATCATTGAAGATGAAGTTGGAAGATGATAAGACGGTGGTTGAGTTGAAGGCAAAGGCCGGAACCGACGGTCGTTTGTTTGGGGCCATCTCATCAAAGCAAGTTGTTGAAGCTTTGAACGACCAATTCGGTTTGAAAATCGATAAGCGTAAGATGGATATGAAGGAACCAATTCGTGCCTTGGGCTACCGTAATGTGACGGTGAAGTTGCACCACGACGTTGAAGCCAATATTCGTATCCACACTGACGAATTGTAAGAACCTGTAAAAGCACTGGGCTAAACGGCCTTGGTGCTTTTTTCTTGAAGTTAACGCGGATAGATATGGTGATATCTGTTACAATAGTTAGTACTGATAAAATAGGAGGTCATTCCATGGCAGATGAAACAGAAACTGTCGCGTTGAGCGTGCCACAAGATATCACAGCTGAACAGGCAGTTTTGGGATCAATTTTATTGTCGACGGATCCGCAAGATTTAATTGCCGATTTGATGACAATTTTGGAACCGTCTGATTTCTATCGCACGGCCCATCGTTTGATTTATGCGGCAATTTTGAAGCTTGATGAATCGCAATGCGCAATCGATATATTGACAATTGTCGATGAATTGAATAAAGACAATCAAGTCGAGAACGTTGGTGGAATGGCCTATTTGGCGGAGCTGGCCTCGACGGTGCCGATTGCTAGTAATGCGTTGTACTACGCCCGAATTGTCCGTGAGAAGTCAATTCGCCGCAATATGATCGATACGTTGCAAAGCAGTTTGACGCAAACGTATGAAGGCGCTGATTCGGTCGATGACGCGGTTGCCGAATTATCAACCAAGCTGGATATGATTAACGGTGGCGAAAAGAGCGCTGACTTTAAGAATATCGCGGACGTGGTTGAGAAGTCATTTGAACAAATTGAACAAAACTCACGCACGACAGCAACGGTAACTGGATTGGCGTCCGGTTATCCGGCTTTGGATAATCTAACAACTGGTTTTCACGGTGGTGAAATGATTATTGTGGCTGCGCGTCCTGCCGTTGGTAAGACCGCGTTCGTCTTGAACATCGCCCAGAAGGTGGCCGTAGCCGATCCAGATTTACCAGTTGTTGTGTTCTCGCTGGAAATGCCGGATACGTCACTGGTTAACCGTATGCTCGCGGCTGAAGGAAATATTAATTCACAGCATATGCGTACTGGTCAACTTGATTCTGAAGAATGGAATGCGTTGGCGGTCGCGATGGGATCGTTAGCAAATACAAAAATCTATATCGATGATACGGCTGGAATTAAGGTAACAGAAATTCGTTCAAAGTTACGCCGTCTTTATAAGCGTGAAGGTAAGCTGGGATTGGTCATTATTGATTACTTGCAGCTGATTGAAGGAACGGGTAGTGAAGGTCGTCAGCAAGAAGTGTCAGCCATTTCACGTGCCATCAAGATGATGGCGATGGAGATGGATGTGCCGATTATTGCACTATCGCAGTTGTCACGTAGTGTGGAACAGCGTCAAGATAAGCGTCCAATGCTGTCAGATATCCGTGAATCTGGATCAATCGAGCAGGACGCCGACATCGTTGCTTTCTTGTACCGTGAAGACTACTATGAGAAGGCTAACGATGATTCAGATAACCCCAATGACCCACGCGATGAAGAACAACAGGACGTGGGAGAAATTGAAGTTATCTTGGAAAAGAACCGTTCTGGTGCGCGTGGAACGGCACGCTTATTGTTTGTTAAGTCATACAATAAGTTCTCAAACATTGAGTTCCACGCTGAAGAACCGGGTGGATTCGGTTAAACAATATCGGTTATTAACGGGGTTACCAACTTGGTAACCTCGTTCTTATTTTTGGAAAAAAGGAGATACAGTTATCATGCAAACACAACAAGCCGGCATGTCACTTCGTTGGTTATTAACGGCAAGTTTTATTAATAATGTGGCTTATGGATTTATCTGGCCCTTAACTTCAATTTATCTACATGACCAACTGTATCAGACCTTGGTTGTTATCGGTTGGGTCATGATGGCTAACGCGATTGGACAGGCGGTTGGTTCACTAGTAAGTGGCCGATTATTTGACCGGTTTGAACCCCGTAAATTGATGCAGGTTGGTACACTAATGATGATTGTCATTAATTTGCTCTTCATCTTCTTCCATGGCTGGCCAAGTTATGCCGTTATTTTGACATTAGCCGGTTTCTTCGGTGGGTGGAACACGGCCACGATTAATTCTTATGGGACATATGTACGAAGCCATGATGGTCGTTTTGTATTCAACATGTTGTACTTTATTAGCAATTTTGGCATGGTGTTTGCGACTGCTGCAGTTGGTCCAATTTATAATTTTGGCATTACCTGGCTATTCTGGTTGGCTCTCGTCATGTATTTAGTGCTAATGGCAATCGTAGAATTCACCTTCAAAATTAAAGTGGAACGCATCCAACAAACTGAGCGAAAACAAACCCTGCAGTTGCCCAAGTGGAATGTGCGCTTAATCTACACAGGCGTTATTGGATTGGTTGTTCTGTGGGTTTCATATTCACAGTGGCAGGGAAATCTGTCAATTTACATGTCTAGCATCTTGAAGTTGCCAGTTTGGCAATATTCAATGCTATGGACTATCAACGGTGTTTTGATTGCAATTATTCAATTGGGCATGAATGCCTTGAATTTATCGGCAGACCGTAAATCAATGTTCATCCAAATTTATGCTGGGCTGATTATGTTTGGCCTTGCCTTTATGATTTTGCCGTTTGCAAAGTCGTTTACTGGCTTTGCGATTGCAATGGTTGTCACGACCATTGGTGAAGCAACGGCCTTCCCAATGATTCCAGCGTTAGTTAATGAGTTATCGCCATTAGAGCTAAAGGGGCGTTATCAGGGAATGACGGCTGCCGCACCATCTGTTGGTCGGGCGGTGGGACCGTTGATTGGTGGTGCTGTCATAGAACAAAGTGGATATGGTACTATGTTCTATGGTGGTGCAGGAGTTGTGTTTATCGCCTTTATTGGGGTAGCAATCATGATAATGACCGGCTATCGCCACACCACGCAATATGAATAAAGCGAGGGTCTGCAATGAAATTAGGGATGTTCCGATTGGGGATGCGGACGTTTAAAACGGGACTATCAGTGATGGTTATCATTGCCTTGTTTGCGTTTTTACATCGTGGTAATCCAATGATTGCTTCACTGGCTGCCGTATTTTCGTTGCGACAGGACTTTGAAACAACGTTAGACTTTGGTAAGTCGCGTGTGATTGGAAACGCCATTGGTGGTATTTTCGCGATTACCTATTTTTTTGTTTTTGATTTATTAGATGAATCGCAGTGGGTCACAATTATCGTGGTACCGCTATTATTGATGCTATTGATTTCAATTAATGACGGTTTGAACAACAATAAAGGATTAATTGGTTCTGTAGCGGCCTTCTTGATGATTTCGTTAACGATCCCTGAAGGAGCCAGCTATATGTATGCTATCGAACGTGTCTTTGATACGTTCTTAGGTACCGTGATTGCAATTGTGATGAACATTGGCGTTCATCCGCGTGACGTGGCTACGATTGCGGCTGATTTGGCTGAGCGCCAACGGCATAGTAAAAAATGATGATCGAAAAGTCTGGCTTAGTGACCTGAATGGGTTGTTGATCCAGGTTTTTTTTGCATATTACCGCAACTTATATTAGAATTACATGAGAAAACTAAGCGTGTGGGGATACAAGTATGCGGGAACAAGATAAGTTAACCATTTTGCGTGATTTGATTACGTTGAATACAGTTGCGGATAATGAAACATCGGTTGCAATCTTTTTACAGGGTCTATTGCGCAAGCATGGGATTGATGCACAATTGGTGACAGACGATAATACGAAGCGTGCCAATTTGGTGGCCGAAATTGGGGATGGTCAAGGACCAGTATTGGCATTTGCTGGTCACGCAGATACGGTTCACGAAGGTGATTTAACGACTTGGTCAACGGATCCCTTTACGCTGGTTGAACAAGATGGCCGTTTATATGGTCGTGGTACGACTGATATGAAGGGTGGTTTGGCAGAATATGTGATTGCGATGATTGAACTGCATGAACAAGCTGTCCCACTCCATGGCACATTACGTTTGTTAGTGACGGTTGATGAGGAAAAGACTGAAGCCGGGGCACGCCTGTTAGCTGATCGGGGTTATGCGGATGATATCGATGCGATGGTCATTGCCGAGCCGACAGGGGTTGCTTTGCCAGATATTACAGACTATTTCCAAAGTGGTGGCGCAGTAATTGATGAAGCGACTTTGAAGGAATTGCAAGTAGCTATTGAAACTGCAACAGCACCGGAGCAACACTTCATCTTTCACGCGCACAAGGGCTTTTTGGCGTATGAAGTAACGGCGACGGGAAAAGCTGCGCATAGTTCAATGCCCAAGCTTGGCGTGAACGCGATTGACCACCTGGTAACGTATTACTTAGCTGAGAAGACATTCTATGGCACCTTGCCAGAGGTTAGTCCAGTCTTGGATCGGACATTGTACGGACCGGATGTCATTCGGGGAGGGCAACAACAGAATTCAGTGCCTGACTCAGCAACCCTAACGGTGTTAACCCGAATCATTCCTGAGTTACCACCAAAAGCGTTGATTGCACGATTAGAGCGGCTGGTTGCAGAGGTAAATGCGACCGATGAAACCATGCAATTGGCCTTGCATGTGAGCGCTTATGATGATGCGGTGGTGACACCAAAAGATAGTCAACTGATTCAATTGATTCAACGGTTGGTGCCAGACTACTTGCCCGAACCCTTGGCTGCACCAGCTATTGCGGTATCCTTGGGAACAGACGCTTCACAGTTTATCAAAGCTAATCCGAACTTAGAACTTGCAGTAATTGGACCGGGTAATGCGACAGCGCACAAGGCTGATGAGTACGTTGAACGCAAGGCGTATTTGGATATGGTTGGCCTATACGAAGCAATTGCAAAACAGTATTTGCAATAAGTTCCTTTTTTGATAGGCGAATTGCGAGTGCCTAAACCTAATTATTTACCAAGACAAGGCCCTCCTTGGATAAGAAGCGAACAGAAAGACGAACCTGTTTCCTTGTTCTCGGCGAATGATTAAGCGATTGCAGACTGAGAGACAACCGAAACACCATGGTAACCAGCAAACGCCTGCTAGACGTTTGCTGGGTTTTTTGTCTGATTTGGCGAAGTCACACCCCACCCACCATGCCTCGTCGCAACGCGACGATCGATACAAACTACGATCGACCAAATGACTTTTCATAAGCAAAAGCCGATTAAACAGCGTAAACTAGAATCAAGATTAAAAGGGTTGAGGTGACACAAATGGCATTATCATTTAAAGAGTTATTAACGGCAGTACCTGTGGTATTGCGGGGTGGTAACGTTCCAAATATTGTCGGTGAAGCAGGAATTGGTAAGTCAGCCTTAGTTGCTGAAGTGGCCCGTCAAATGGGGGCAACTTTGTTTACGACGGTTGTGTCATTGTCAGAAAAAGGTGACTTGGCAATTCCTGTACCACCTTTGACAAGCGAGGCTTATGTCGAAACAGAAAAGTATGGTTCGTTAGCCGATGTGCAGTATGGCTACACTCACACATTGATTGAAATTATTGAAACCGCACAAGCGCAACCAGGTCGCCCTATTTTGTGGTTCTTGGATGAATTTAATCGTGGGTCACAAGCAGTGCAAAGTGAATTAATGAATCTAGTGTTGCAACGGCAAATCAATTCGTTGGTGTTGCCTGAAGAAGTGAAGTTGGTAATTGCTGAAAACCCTGATGAAACGATGACTGGATTTGAAAATGCAGATTATGGGGTTGTTGCTGGTGATGCAGCTATCAAGGATCGTACGGTGCGATTGGTGATGAAGGTTGATGTAGCCGGTTGGCTTGCCTGGGCTGCTGAAGAAGATGCACAAAAGCAACGCCCACATATTCATGATTTGATACAACGTTATCTTCAAGAGGATGCGACCCAATTGTATCCTGTTGACCGAGGAGACGATTTGAATCCAACCCCTCGTGCTTGGCAGCGTGTCTCGGATAATTTGTTTGAGTTGCTGGTATTGCCGGATGAGACGCAACGAGCTTTAGTTTTTGATTTGGTCGCGGGTGATTTGGGTGAAGTTGCCGCACAACGTTTTGTGCAATTCAAGCAAACTAATCAAGAAACACTGACGCCAATGGATATTTTTGTGAGTCAACCTTTGGGTCCGGTAGTGCCCGAAAAGGTGATGCAAACGTACCAAGGTTTACCAGAAGTTCAAAAGTTGGCCTTGCTTAAGTCAACTTTGGTCGCAATTGATGTCGCCCAGCCAGATAATGCCGGGCGATTCGCACAAATTTTAACGGCAACAGCCAAGGATGGTCAGTATGCGATTGTGAAGCAAGTGGCTGCTGGTGATGTCTTAGAAAAACTTTATGGCGCAGATGATGAATCAGCTAAGGCGTTGTATCAATTGATTACGAAGGTTGCGGCCTATGACTTATCAGAAGATTGATGGATTGGTTCAGAAAGCCACAATGAAATTGCTTGACGAAAGCCGATTTTATGGTGAAGTCGTTTTGCGATTAAATCGGATCTATGATGAAACAGTTGGGGGCACGATGGGTTTGTCATGGCAGGCACCATTTTGGGAATTGCGAATTAATCCGATTTTATTTGAAGAAGTTTATCATACGGTTGCCGAAGTAAAGGGCGCCCTCACGCATCAGGTGTTACACATGGTGTGGGAACACCCAATTCGTTATGCAGATAAAATGAATGAGAATGCAGCTGAAGCCAAAATGGTTGGTCTAGCAACTGACTTAGCGGTTAACCAATATATCCGTGGCGGGTTCCCGGGGGCGCATACCTTGCAAGAGGTGACAGATATGATTGACTTGCAACTGCCGGAATATTCAGATTCAAGTACCTACTACAATTTGTTGCATCCGTTGATGGATACAATCGATAATGAAGGCGCAAGTTCGCAGTTGCCAGGTGATGATCATAAGGGATGGTCAACCGGGGCTGAAGCTGGCGAAGAAGCAGAATCTGCTTTGCGGAATGTAGTTGCAGATGCTAATCATGATGCCTTGGTGGCTGGTCGTGGGACGATGTCAGGCGAAGTTGAACGGCAAATCGAACAACTATTAGCACCACGGCGTAATTGGCGAGGCTTATTGCGGGAGGCTATTAGTAATGTGCCGGCAGATAAACAAGATAGCCGCGCGCGATTTAATCGTCGTCAACCATATCGGATGGAACTGGCCGGAAAAATTGATGCCACGCAAACAAATGTCGTTGTATTTATTGATAATTCAGCATCAATTTCAGACGAGACGGCGATGCGTTTTATGGCTGAAGTTGCTCAAATGCAGAAGCAATTGGCGGCGAGTGTCCATTTTTATGCCTTTGATACAGTTGCAACACCAATTGATAAACAATGGCTGGCCAAGGGTCAACGCCGTGCGGGTGGTGGCACTGCATTTGCGCCGATATTTGAACAACTACAGCAAGATCTTTATCGTCCTGAAAGTACGGTTGTCGTAATATTTACGGACGGTGATGGCGAACATGATATGGTACAACCGAAGTATCGCCGTTTGGTCTGGGTACTGCCCGAGGGCGTGGACTTATCATTGACCGAACCGTTCGGTCAGGTCGTGCGATTAACAAAGTGGGAGGACTAGTGTGTTAGATCCATTAATGTTGCGTGCTGTCATTTTACGAGCACCACAATACGAACGTGCAGTAGCACTATTATGGAACGAGTGGAATCGGTTTGTCATCGGTCATCCGATTTCACCAACGACAATTGCACTTGATGATGCACAATTCGCAACCGCTTTGCTTGATGCTGATTTGGTTGTGGAAGCGGCATTGCGCGATACGTCAGCAGAATTTTTCGAAACAAATCAACAATGGCTAAGCGATGAGGCTGTTGTTTGGATAAAGGAGTGGACTGATGGCCGAAACTGATTTGAACCCAATTGATTTACGATCATTTATTAATAAGGATCGCCGTTATGAACGGGCGGAGGCTTTAATTAAGGGGGCTTGGGAAGATTTATTGTTATCACAACCCTGGGGGATGACAACAATTAATATGGCTGATGTCCAGTTTGCGGAAGCATTGTTGCAAGCTGACTTGGTACAACCAGTTAGACAGCGGTTTGACACGTTTACGGATCTACAACAGTTTATCCAACAGAATAGTATGCGGTTGACACCTGATGTGGTGACCAGTTTGAAGAGTCGTTTTGATATGTGATGCTAACTTAAAAAGCCGTGTCGTAGTGACACGGCTTTTTAAGCTTCGTCGTCCTCTTTCACAAGGAACCAGTTGTTCATCCACCAACCACGGTAGAAGCCTTCCATGGAAATAATCTGTGACAATGAGGCAAGAACCAAGGTGATTTGGAGCCATAGTTTACCGGATGTAAATAACGGAATGCTCATCATCGCAGCGGTCACCAAGTAAATCACAATGCGCCCTCGTTGTGAGAGTTTGCGTTGATAGATACCTTCATGAATGTACGTCTGATAGTGTTTATTGTTAATCAGCCAGCTGTGTAGTCGCTCTGATGAACGACCCCAAAAGAAGGCGGTTAGTAAGTAGAATGGGGTGGTTGGTATCCCGGGCACCCAAATTGTGACGGTTCCGATACCAAAGGTAATTAGACCGGCCAATATATATAAATAGCGCATAAATCGTTGTCCTTTTGGATAGTAGTTTCAGTATAGCAAGGATAACAGTCCGACAAAAGGGAAACATAACCGATACGGTAGAATTTCGCAAACCCTTATAAAGTTGCTATAATGAAACAAAAGACTCGAAAGGATGCCATGACCATGGAGATATTGGAACGTGCCTACGCAAAGCTCAATATTAGCCTTGATACCCCGTTTGCCCACGCAGACGGTGAACAAGAGTGGGACATGTTGATGGTCGCAATTGATTTGGCCGATACGGTGACAATCAGGACGACTACGGCGCATACGAATATCATCGTCGATTCGACAAGTGGCTTGTTGCCGTTGAATGAGAAAAACCTGGCCTATCAAGCGGCAGAATTGATGCGACAGCGCGCAGATGTTGCGGACGGGGTGGAAATTCATATCGATAAGCATATACCGGTTGCGGCAGGAATGGGCGGTGGCTCTTCAGATGCAGCTGCTGTCTTAAGGGGACTCAATAAAATTTGGCAACTGGACTTAACAGAAGCCCAGTTGGCTGACATTGGCTTGAAGATTGATGCCGATGTGCCCTTTTGTGTCTACTCTCGCCCTGCCCGGGTGACCGGCCGTGGTGAAGTGGTCGATCCGCTGGCGCAAAAATTACCACCACTTTGGCTAGTGGTTTCGAAGCCTGCTGTAAGTGTTTCAACACCGAAAATTTTGAAAATGATTGATTATGATAGTTTGGTGCATGGAGATATGGGTGGCTTAATGGCAGCAGTTGAAGCTGGTGACTTTAAGACGGCTTTTCATAACATGTTCAATGTGCTTGAACCGGTTACTGCCTCGAAGTATCCGGAAATTATCAAATTAAAAGAAAAAATGCTTAAATTTGGGGCTGAAGCGGTTCAAATGTCAGGTACTGGGCCGACCGTTTTCGCAATTACCGATAAAGCGTCGCGTGCAAAGCGGATTTACAATGCCGTACGTGGTTTTGTTCCCGAAACGTATATGGTGCGACTTGTAAATTAAGTCATTGAGAAGCGGTCAGATATGATTGCTTCTTTTTGTTCTCGTTAAACATTTATTTGACGAACGAATATTCAATATTTAAACGTTTAACCATTTAAAAATGAACATTATAAAAAGTGAATTCGCTATTTTGGGTAAAACACGAACAAAGAGGTTTACAAAGTCGCGAAAGTCAGTTATATTATTCACACAGATGACAAAGTTATCAAAAATTATAGGGTTTTATTCATAAAGGGGAATAATAAACATGGCTTCAAACGTAAAGATGTTGCTTGCCGGTGCTGCGGTGCTGGTTATTGCTGGTGGCGCCTATGCCGCTCTATCTGGAAACAAGTCAGCTTCAGGCGAATCCGCCAAGACATCAGTGGCTTTGGTAACTGATGGTGGGGGTGTCGATGACAAGTCTTTCCAACAATCAGCTTGGGAAGGCTTGAAAAAGTGGGGTAAGGAGAACGGCGTTAAGCAGGGGAAGGGTGGTTACACATACTACCAGTCAAAGACGAACGCTGACTTCAAGACGAACTACGATCAAGCGGTAGCAGCCGGATTCAAAAATATTTATGGGATTGGCTTCCAATTGACGTCAACCATTAATGAGGAAGCTAAGAAGCACCCCAAGACAAACTACATGATTGTCGATGATGTTGCGAAGACGCAAAAGAATGTGGTGTCAGTAACGTTTAAGTCTGAACAGTCATCATACTTGGCTGGTGTTGCAGCCGCCAAGACAACTAAGACGAATAAGTTGGGCTTCGTCGGTGGCATGGAGTCAGCCGTAGTGAAGACTTTCGAAGCTGGTTTTACGGCTGGAGCGAAGTCAGTTAACCCGGACATTCAGGTCGATGCGCAATACGTTGGTAGCTTTACTGATGCCGGTAAGGGTAAGACGATTGCCGCATCAATGTACCAAAACGGCGCTGATGTTATTTTCGCAGCGGCTGGTGGAGCTGGTGCCGGTGTCTTCACAGAAGCTAAGGATTTGAACAGTGAAAAGAAGGCGGCTGATAAGGTTTGGGTTATCGGTGTTGACCGTGATCAAAACGCAGACGGTGCTTACATGGCTAAGGATGGCAAGTCAAACTTTACGTTGACGTCATCAGTAAAGAAGGTCGGCAAGGCTGTTGTTGATGTCACTGAAGAGGCAGCTAAGGATAAGTTTCCTGGAGATGAGCACTTAGTTTATGGGCTGGAAGATAAGGGTGTTGCCGTGACTCGTGGACACATGTCGGCAGTAACTTGGGATGCTGTTCAAGCGGCTAAGAAGCAAATCATCGACGGTAAGGTAGAAGTACCTGTGAAGTAATTTAAAGTTCGAAAAGCATTCATCATAAAGCGTGATGAGTGCTTTTTGTTCGTGTTTTGTGCTGTTTGTTATGTTTTGTCCTGAACTTTATTGTTTAAAAACGAATGATTGTGTTTACAAAACGTTTTGTTCGGGTTATCATTGTGAGGTTGGTTAATTAAAACGTTTAATTAACGCAAAACACGAACTTTAAATTAATTTATTTTACAAAATAGGGGTTAGTTATGAATCGTAAGGTTGTTTTGGGTACGGGTGTTGTTGTAGTTGCAGCAGTTGCAATTGGATTCTATGCGAGCGCAAATAAAAGTGATGCGGCAACTAGTAAAGCTTCTGTGGCATTGATTACGGATGCGGCAGGTATTGATGATAAGTCGTTCCAACAATCGGCTTGGCAAGGGCTAACGAGTTGGGCTAAGGCAAATGATGTGAAGCAAGGTAAGGGTGGTTACACTTATTTCCAAGCAAAGACATCTGCCGATTTTGAAACAAATATCAATCAAGCCGTGGCTAATGGTTACCAAAATATTTATGGGATTGGGTTCCCTAAGACGCCTGCGATTAATGCAGCTGCCAAAAAATATCCTAAAAATAACTTCATGATTATTGATGACATTGCTAAGAAACGCCAAAATATTGTCTCGGTTACGTTCCACACTGAACAGTCTTCTTACTTAGCCGGTGTTGCGGCTGCGAAGACAACTAAAACAAATCAACTTGGTTTTGTCGGCGGGATGGCATCCGCCGTTGTTAAGACATTTGAGACAGGTTTTATTGCCGGGGCCAAGTCTGTTAATCCTGATATTAAGGTCGATGTGCAGTATGTTGGTGATTTTGCTGATGCTGGTAAGGCCAAAACGATTGCCGCTTCAATGTACCAAAATGGCTCAGACGTAATTTATCAAGCGGCAGGTGGTGCCGGGGCTGGGGTGTTCACTGAAGCAAAGGATTTGAACGAGAAGCAAACAAAGGCCCGCAAAGTTTGGGTTGTGGGGGTTGATGTAGATCAAGCAGCCGATGGGGCTTATCAAGCAACTGATGGTAAGAGCAACTTTACATTAACATCGGCAACGAAGGGCGTTGGTACAGCGGTCAAGGATGTCACTGAACGCGCCGCATCTGATAAGTTCCCGGGTGGTCAACACCTAGTCTATGGTTTGAAAAACAAGGGGGTTGCGGTGACCCGCGGCCAAATGTCTGATGGCGCTTGGCAAGCGGTGCAAAAGGCGCAAAAGGCGATTGTCGCGGGGGATGTTAAAGTGTCGTCTAAGTAGTAACCCTTTTTCCACCACATTTATTTAGGGTTGGGTTATACTAACTAAAAATAAACGAATGAGGAATTTGAACATGGCAGATGTGATTTTCAACCGTCCACTACAAAATGAAGATCTTGAAGCAACGCTTGATGCTTACGAGAAAGATGTAAACCCTGAAACAGAGCATGATTTCATTGCGATGCTGGGCGCTGCGCAATTGCTTGCGCCAGTTCAAGTTGATGCGGAATTGACTGATAATGGGGATGGTACTTTCTCAATTGATTCTGAAGTAGCTGCACAATTGAACTACCAAGTTATCCAAAACCAAAGGGAAGAAGTGTTCTTCCCAGTATTTACGAGCACTGGAGAGTACAACAAGTGGTCAACAGATGTTGAAGGTGTTGTGGCCTTGACGGTTTCATTGGAAACTTATGCAGCTTTGATGTCAGCTAACCCAGATACTGGTTTGGTAATTAATGCATTTGGGCAAAATGTTGTGATGAACCAAGACAACATGAACTATGTGATGGCAACGTTGACGCAAATGCGCGAACAAGACCCAATCACGCTGGAAGAGCCAGTTGATGACCAATCAGACTTTGCGGCAAAGTTGGCTGAGCAATTGCCAGAAAACATGCCAGAGATGAACACGGTATGGGCAATCGATTTGGTTCGTGCACCAGAACGTACATTGATTTACGTGATCCACACTGAAGGTGATCCAGAAGAAGCTAAGGCACAATTCTTTGCATTTGCAACGATTAACAATGCCCCAGCGTTTTCAAATGTGTTGAGCATTGAGGAAATTGGTTACCCACGTGCAGCCGCCTTTACGCCAATTTACAACAAGGCTAACTAATTGATACAAAAACCGCATCTCAAGTAGATGCGGTTTTTCGTTAGCCGTCGGATTTCACTGACAAAGGGGTGAATTTCCGTTATACTAAGTAACAAATAACGAGAACTAGCAGGGGTAGTACGACAATGGATAACCAAGAAGAAGTATTGCGTAACGACGAGCTTTTAGCTACGTTGGAAGCTTTCCGCGAAGAACAAAATCCAGCTAATGAACAAGCATTTGTTCAAGGGCTTGTAGAGGCAGTTTTTATTGCGCCGGTTAACTTCACTGAAGCACCAATTATTAAGGAAGACGGTGACGTTGAGATTCCAGAAGGCTCAGAGATGCGCTTGTTGACGTTTGAGATGGAAAACGGCCATTCAGTATTCCCAATCTTTACGGATTTGGATGCTTTCAATGCCGGTCCAATTGACTCAGAAGATCCGTTACACCCTTGGGCGATGTCACTGGCTGATTACTTGCCATTGTTGCAAAATGATGATTCAGAAAATATTGAAGGCTTGGCCTTGAACCCGTTCACAAATGGCATGCCAATCACACGTGATAACTTGGCTTACATTGCCGGCATGGTGGCAGCACAAGAAGGGGATGGCGATGCCGAGATGCAAATTGCATCTGCTGAAGAAATCATTCCAACGCCATTGCGTTACGAATTGATTGGTATAGCGGATGACGCCATGGGTGCAGTAGAACACATGCACTTGTTGTGGTTGACGAATGGAGCGACAAACGCAGCTAATTATTTGTTGGTCGTGGATGGTCCTGACAAGGATGCATTCCAAGAACTATACCCACGTTTTGCTAAGGCGTTCGAAGAGAAGGCGGGCGAAGAAGGCAGTGCGGTTGATATTGTCGCGGCAGCTGATTTTGATGTGGATTTGTCGGAATTCACGAGTTTGTACGACCGTAATTTGTAACTTAAATACCCCTGCTGGTTCCTTGATACCGTGCAGGGGATTTTTTGTTGGCGTATAATAACACTCGTAATTAAGAAAAATAATGAAACCGATAGAAACGGAACGGAAACAATCATGACTGAATTTAAAGATACAGATTTAACAATTATTGGTGCGGGACCAGTAGGGATGTTTGCCGCCTTTTACGCTGGTTTGCGTGAATTGAATGTCACAGTTATCGAAAGTTTGGAGAGTGTTGGTGGCCAAGTTGCTAACCTTTACCCACAAAAGACGATTTTGGATATCGCTGGATATGTGAACACGACCGGTGCTGAAATTATCAAGGAATTGGATAAGCAAATGCGTCAATTCCCACAAGATTTGTACCTTGATACAACGGTTATCGATGTTCAGCCAATTGGGACTGGATTTGATATTACGACTGATAAGGGATCATTCCACACGAAGTCTGTGATAGTTGCAACGGGTAAGGGCGCCTTTGAGCCACGTCGTTTGCCAGAAGCCGTCGAAAATGGCCTTGAAGGGCAAGGCATCCACTACTTCTTGAACGACGTTGAAGACTTCCGTGATCACCGTGTGTTGGTTGCTGGTGGTGGAGATTCAGCTGTTGATATGTCAACGTTGTTGGATACAGTTGCAGCCGAGGTTCACTTGACGCACCGCCGTGATAAGTTCCGTGCGATGGAGCACGCTGTATCTGAGTTGCAAAAGTCATGCGTTGCTATTGAGACACCATATAACATTGAAACGGTTGAAAAGGTTGAAGATGGTTCATTGAATGTGACTTTGGCTAAGGTCCGCGAAGATGAAAAGAAGGTTTTGAATGTCGATGACTTGATGGTCAACTACGGCTTTACATCAGAGAACAAGATTGTTGCTGGCTGGACCGTCCAACCAGAAGTAGAACGCCAGAAGTTCACGGTTAGCCAAGAGATGGAAACGACGGTGCCGGGTTTGTTTGCGGTCGGTGATGTGGCTGAATACCTTGGTAAAGCAGAATTGATTGCGACTGGTTTTGGTGAAGTGCCAACGGCTGTGAACAGTATTATCAAGCGTATTTACCCAGATCGCCAAGGCCCTGTTCACTCATCAGGATTGGTTATTGAGAATGGTGAAATCAAGCGTTAAAAGCTTGTTTGTTAATCGATAATCCGTTATATTGGATTTAACAATTAAAACGATTTTTAACAGAGGTATCGCAACTATGCGGTACCTCTGTTGTCGTATTAGAGGAAATGGTACCAATGCTAACCAATTAACGGAGGAATCAAAATGGATGAAAAGTATGTGACAAAAATAGAGTTTCAAGCGTTTCGGGATGGGGATTTTGAGGCACTACGCTCGGATGTTCGTGAGCTACAGGTCGATGTGTGTGAACTACAAGATGATGTTCGTGAGTTGCGGAATGAGTTTACTGAGTTCCGCGCTGAAATACGCGGAGACATGAAGGCGCTTAACGTGCGTATGGATAACATAGCACGCAACTTTGAAAAGGCGAATAAGGTCATGATGTGGGTCGCAACGTTTTATGCAGTACCAATTCTGTTTATGATGTACAAAATTATGGTGGAGACTAATTAATCACTACTAATTATGCTGAAACTTTGTTACAATAGTAACGAAATATTCTAATACAAAAGAGGTATCACCAATGGCAAAGTTGGTTTTGATCCGTCACGGTCAAAGTGAATGGAACGCATTGAACTTGTTCAATGGTTGGGTAGACACGAAGTTGAGCGACAAGGGTATTGCCCAAGCTCGTACTGCAGGTGAATTGTTGGCTAAGGAAGGCATCCAATTTGACCAAGCATACACGTCAGTTTTGACGCGTGCGATCACGACATTGCACTACGCTTTGGAAGAAGCTGGTCAATTGTGGATTCCTGAAATGAAGTCATGGCGTTTGAACGAGCGTCACTACGGTGCTTTGCAAGGTTTGAACAAGGCCGACGCCGCTGAAAAGTGGGGCGACGAGCAAGTTTTGCAATGGCGTCGTTCATACGACGTTTTACCTCCATTGCTAGAAGAGCAAACGGAGACTGTTGAAGTTTTGGGTAAGGAATACCCAGCCTTCGACCGTCGTTACGCTGATGTACCTGAAGGTGAATTGCCATTCGGCGAAAACTTGAAGGTTACTTTGGAACGTGTATTGCCATTCTGGGAGTCAAACATCTCAAAGGATTTGGCAGCAGGTAAGAACGTTGTGATTGCCGCCCACGGTAACTCATTGCGTGCCTTGGTAAAGCACATCGAAGGTATCTCAGATGACGATATCTTGGGTGTTGAAATCGCTAACGGTGAGCCTTTGGTATACGACTTGGCAGATAACTTGTCAGTTGTTTCAAAGAAGGTTTTGAAGCCAGAAGCTTAATAAGTAATTGAAAAGACGCTATCGACAGTGATGTTGACGGCGTCTTTTTGGCTCTATGCCAAATAGCGTTGGTCGACAATGAATTTGAAAATTAACGCGATTTGAAGAGTCGCAAAAAGTGGTGATGACAGAAATGTTGTCACCACTTTTTTTAGAATTTTCCATACTTCATTTGGATACGGATGCGTCGCATGTAATTACCGAGGTTTTGATAACCGTATGCGGTACGAGCTATTTGCTTAAGGCGACGGTTGATGCCTTCGATTTTACCGTTTGACCATGGGCAACGAAGACTTTCGAGGATGCCTTTTAAATTGCGCTTAAAAGTACCGATGGTCACGTCCATGGCGGAACCCACCGGTTTGTAAGTGCTGATCAATGCATGAATTAGCTCGGGGCTACGCTTGTCCATTGCTTCTAAAGCTTCTTGGTACACTAAATAAGCCGCCTCGAGAACCGGAAATGATTTGAACACTAGCGTGAGAGCTTCTTCTTCCGTGATATATTCGTTCAAGCCTCGCATATATTTACGATGGGTAGTTTCTAAGTTGCTGTATTTTTTGAGGAAAAGGCGCCAGCCGTTTTTCATTATTTTGTATTCACGAGAGTGCTTATCAAGTAGATGCTGAATGCCTGTGCGAATAGTGTTGATGGCACGGGTCATTAGTTGAACGATATGGAATCGATCAATGACAATTTGGGCATTAGGAAATAGTTCCGGCACGAGGGTAGCGTAGCTAGCGTTCATGTCCATGACGACGTGCGTGACTGCCTGGCGTTGCTTCAAAGAGAAGCCATAGAAATAACTTCGGATTGTGTTTAAATCACGACTTGGCAATATCTCCATAAAGTTGTCAGGTGATGCATACACGAAAGCGTATGATCTGCTAATTCGAATTTCATCGAAGCTTAGAACTGCTGGTAAATGACTGTAGTCATAACGATAATCCTGGAGTTCGTCGTTGATAACACGGTGAACTGTTGAGTGTGAAAGACGCAAAATAAAACCGATAACTTTCTCTGAAATATCCTCCATAGCCAGTCGAATAACTTGAAGGCGTAGGGGTTTAGAGATGTTTCGGGCTTCTTCTAAATCGGGTGATGACACAACTACGGAAGCGTTGCACTCATGGCAGTAATAGCGCTGCTTACGCAGGCGTAGGCGGTTGTCGAAACCGTTAGTTGCGGGTAGCTTTACTTCGGTGGGTTTGCTGAAACCATTTTTGGTTAATATACTCTCTTGGCCACACAACGTGCATCGATCCATATCACCGTGTAGTGCAGCTTCATAAACGATAGTTTTATGATTATCTTTTCCACGATATGAGATGTGGTTGAATTCACCGTTATCATCCATTAAAAATTCGAAATTTGGGTCTGTTAATCCGACGCTACGTAGGATAGAATCATTTAAAGACATCAATAGCTCTCCTTGTATTTTGGTCTTAGACGACTTTAGGATACACCGAGCTATTGGTGTTTTTATTGTTGTTCTGAGAATGATTGATAAATGCAAAAAAGCGTTGGCGATTAACCACCAACGCCAAAAAGAATAGAACCTAAAGACCTGGCCAATGGCATCCTAAAGATAATAGTTTGAACATTCTGTGAATTTGATTGCTTATTTATTTGCAACCGCGTACAACTATCCTTGTTAATAAATGAATAAATCCATTGATTCGGGGAGTAATAAACATGTCAGATAAATTAGTGATGGCCTTGGTAGGCTGTTGGGAACAGTGCAAATCGTTATCGCTTGCCATACTTAATGGAAAATGAAAATGTGGTAATTAAGACGATTTACACGCCGTCATTGAACAAGCGCTCCGCAGATCAGGACGCGTTGGCTGCACGTGGCATTCAATTTACAGATGATTTGGATACGGCAAATAATTTGGTGAATACCACGTTGCCAGAAGTGACGGACGATAACGGAATCTATTGGAAGGCCCTAACCCCCAATGTTAAGAATAAGGCGGGCGCGCTCTCTTGATGACTGTTGGACTGTTTGCAGCACAGGGAACGCGCTTGGAATTGTTTTATGGCGGTATCTCATATTTCCAAGGAACAAACGCCACAGCTGATGTAAATGTTAGCCACAAGTTTGGCAACGGCGGTTGCAAATGCGCAAGCAACGTTGCGTTCGGTTGTCGACCAAGCTAATGCCATCAAGGTACCAGCAAACTTGCAAAACAATGCTGGTGACTTGATCCAAATGGTAACGGACTTGAAAGACCTAGCTAATCAGACTGATACAACTGTTTCAGACTTAAGTACAGCTTTGACGGCGGTGCAAAACCGTTTGGCGGAGTTGAATGCAATGCACCAAGGGGTTGTTGACGGTCACCAAGGTGAGACAATTGTGAACACAAACGTACCGGCTACCAAGGAGCCAGTGGCAACTGTGGCTGAACATCACGATAGTGTTAATATGTCTCGCACGACTGCTGTGGCGGCAAGAAAGACGTCAGACGCTAAGGGGACTGTTGTGGCAAAGGCGGTGCAAGATGTGGCGACGATGACGACTGCTAAGCAAGCGGAAACGCGTGGTAACAAGGTAACCGTTGCGTTGAATAACGGGGCAAGTGTTGCCAAGATTAATAATCGAGTTATTGCAACAACTGCCGATACACCAAAGACTGATGCAGATCGTATTCACGATATGTTGAATGAGGCTAAGGTTAACAAGGCTTCAATCAACATGACTGAAAATACCTCAGAAAACTATATTGGCATTATCATTGCTAGCTTGATGGTTGCTGGTATGTTTGGACTTTTGGCAGCGTTCTGGCGTCGCAAAAAGGAATTCCAAGCCCGCATTAATGGTGATAAGTGGTTAACTATTTCAGCTGTTAACAGTTAACACCTTGCCTAGACAAAATCCCCCACTTCCGTATAATTTGCGGTTAGGGGGGATTTTTTTGTATGGGAATTTTAATTGGGAAGCGTAAATTTGGGTGATTGAGTAATGAAAAGTATGACAGTTCGGTTCACGGCTGATGAAGTGCTGATTGGGCGCCACGATAAATTGGCCTGGGACA
Organism: Weissella cibaria; assembly: GCF_004521965.1. Classification (GTDB taxonomy): domain Bacteria; phylum Bacillota; class Bacilli; order Lactobacillales; family Lactobacillaceae; genus Weissella; species Weissella cibaria_A. The sequence goes on from NZ_SDGK01000080.1 coordinate 74,535, forward strand.
ATCAAAGCGTGTTAGGAATGTACCATATGGTGACGGCGACGCTGCAAGAAATTACAGGAGTTGATCGGATTAATTTGGTAAACGATGGTCTGCAACAAACGTGTCCAATGCGTTGGAAAATCGTCACGGAGATTTGGGTACACGCTTGGATTGTCCGCTGTAATTTAAATATTGCGGTGCGCGGTCTAGATAATGGACAACTCCATGAGACGGTGCTGTGGACCCGACGGACAAGTAATGCAATTGCACCAGCTGTTGCGCCAAACGTGCTACCAGATTGGTCGCTGATGATTGATGGGGAGCGGTTGCCAATTGTGCCGCAGGATAATAATCCGTGGTTGACGGTCGAGGATATGCGGTGGGGATGTCAGCTGACGAATTTTGCCTACGAAATGCGGCATCACGATTATTTGGATGTGCAAATTAGCACGGTACGCGAGTTCGAAGATAATAGTGATGTCGCGAAGCGTTTAACGATTGCTGGTAATCATCATGTTGTTGTCACACTCCCACTGGCGTTAATTGATGACATTGTGACGACCGGACGTTTGTCACGGGCGCATGGTCGACTAGTTATCTCGCAACAAGTAACACCAGAACGTCCGCTGAAAATCAGTTACTATCTAGATGGACGAACAGGACTGTCGTTTGAACAAGTCGCGCTCCAAAAGCGAGCCCGCTGGCAAACCTTTTGGGCGCGCACAGATGTACAAATTAGTGCGGATCATAATTGGCAACGAAACATCCGCTGGGCACTGTATCGTACTCGGTTGCAATTAGGGGAGCAAAAACTTTATGAATTGTTAGTACAACCAGCAACCGACTTAACAGGGCGTTTGCATAATTTAACTAACGAAACGGATTTAGAAGAACGTTTAACCGGCTTCTTAAGTTGGCTAACCGGTGGTTGCGTCATTAATGGTGAACTCTGTTTAACATGCCAGCCAAAACTACCAGCAGTCGGCACAATTGCCTGGACACTGCAAAATGAACACTTAAACATCCGGTGTTTGGCTGATAGCACGCGACTCCGTATCCGGCCAAACGCACCACTTTGCGTCCAAAGTGGCAACGAATGTATTAAGTGTCCAAGGCAACGCCTAACAACAATTATCACGCGATAATTAAAAGCCAGGTGCAAAAAAAGCGCCTGGCTTTTTGGTCTATTAATGATTTCAAACTAACAGAGAATATCTTGGCTGCCGTCATGGTTGTGGGGGAGTGGCGTAGCGATAACAGATAGAGAACTCACAAGTTCGGCCGACCGCCGGTTAAATAATGTACTAGGAACCCGACCCCCTTAGCCCAATTATTTGGGAGTTAGCCGGTGCTCGCGCCGGCGAAGTTTCCTTCCTGTCATTTTTGTCGAAGCCACTCCCCCACAACCATGCCTCGTGCGCAATCACGACGCAAAAAAGTTATAAAAATAGTAGTCGAAACCGCGAAATCCAGTTAACAGTAGGGTAGAATAATAACTATATACGATATGTAACGAAAACCTTTACAAGACTGCAGTGTGACATTTACAAAAGTTAGAGATAATGGTTTACAGTAGCAGAAGAATATTAGGAGGCGTTCATTATGAAGCGCAGTTGGTTGATAAGTGCCGCAATCGTCGTGGTTGTAGGCGGCCTATTAGCTTTGGGATACACAACGCGAGAGAAAAACGGCAGTGTGAATATCACCGCCGTCGGATCAACCGCGTTGCAACCGCTAGTTGAAGCAGCTGGAGAAGATTATGCTGCGAAGAACATGGGCGTGTTCGTTAACGTGCAAGGTGGTGGAACAGGCACCGGTTTGGCACAGGTTCAGCAAGGAGCCGTCGACCTAGGTAATTCAGATATGTTTGCCGAAGAAAAAGACGGTATCAAAGCCAATCAATTGGTTGACCACAAGGTAGCGGTTGTTGGGATCGCGCCAATGGTTAATAAGCAAGCCAATATTAAAAATCTAACGCAAGACCAATTAATTGCGATTTTCACGAAGAAGGTTACAAATTGGAAAGAGGTCGGTGGTGCTGATTTGCCAATCGTTTTGGTAAATCGTGTGTCAGGTTCAGGAACCCGCGCAACATTTGAAAAGTGGGGCTTGAAGGGGGCAGAGTCAGCTGACGCGCAAGAACAAGATTCATCAGGAATGGTACGTTCGATTGTTTCAACGACGCCGGGTGCCGTTTCATACGCGGCGTTCGCCTACTTGGATAAGACAGTTTCAGTGCCAACCTTGAATGGTGTGAAGGCTGATGATGACAACGTGAAGGACGGCAAGTGGCCAATCTGGTCATACGAACACGTCTACACAAAGGGCAAGCCAACTAAGGATGTCCAAGCGTTCTTGAATTTCATCGATTCAAAGCACATTCAAACGACACTAGTTCCACAATTGGGCTACATTGCCATTCACGATATGGAAATTTCACGTGACGTGAACGGAAAGATTACATCTGAAAATTAAGGAGTGTGGGCACATGGATAACATCCGTGAATCACTATTGAAACAATCAGCCGCAACCCGCAAGGATCGTTTTGGACGTTATATTTCACTAGCAGCTTTGCTATTGATTGTTGTGGTTGTATTATCAATTTTCTGGTTTGTTGCTTCAAAAGGTTTGGCAACGTTTTTTGCAAATAAAGTTAACCTATGGGATTTTCTAACAGGCACTAAGTGGGCACCTGGTCAAAAGGATGCCAACGGTCACCCATTCGTCGGTGCTGCACCGATGATTGTTGGTTCATTTTTGGTTACGTTGATTTCGGCTTTAATTGCCACACCATTTGCCATTGGAACCGCCGTCTTTATGACTGAAATATCACCCAAGCGTGGTGCGAAAATTTTGGGACCTGTGACGGAATTGTTGGTTGGTATTCCATCCGTTGTTTATGGATTTATTGGTTTGTCAGTCATCGTACCAGTGATGCGTCATTTGTTTGGCGGTTCTGGGTTCGGGATTTTGGCCGGGGCCATGGTGTTGTTCGTCATGATTTTGCCAACGGTCACATCAATGACGGTTGATACGTTGAAATCAGTACCACGTCACTACCGCGAGTCATCATTGGCCCTAGGCGCAACCCGCTGGCAAATGATTTACAAGGTAATCTTGCGTGCAGCAACGCCTGGTATTTTGACAGCCGTAGTCTTCGGCATGGCCCGCGCCTTTGGTGAAGCCTTGGCTGTTCAAATGGTTGTCGGTAATGCGGCGTTGATGCCACAGAATTTGACATCACCAGCCGCCACATTGACGTCAGTCTTGACGCAAGGAATTGGAAACACGGTTATGGGATCACTCGAAAATAACGCGTTGTGGAGTTTGGCATTGATCTTGTTGTTGATGTCGTTGGTCTTCAACTCAGTTATCCGTGCAATTGCTAAGAAGGGAGTCATGTAAGATGTTGAACCCAAAGCAAGTCGATAAAATTGCAAGTGTCGTTCTTTACGCAATTGCAGGCTTTGTAATTTTGATTTTGGCAGCACTGCTTGGTTATATTTTGTACCAAGGTGTACCACATTTGTCATGGCACTTTTTGACGGCGCCTGCGACAGCCTTTACTGCCGGTGGTGGTATCGGTATCCAACTATTTAATTCGCTATACTTGTTGGTTATTACGATGTTAATTTCATTCCCAATTGCATTGGGTGCTGGAATTTATTTGAATGAGTATGCTAACAAGAAGAGTCGTGCAACCGCTTTGATTCGCACGGCCATTGAAATTTTGTCATCACTTCCTTCTGTGGTTGTGGGGTTGTTTGGTTTCTTGTTGTTCGTTGTGCAATTCAAACTTGGCTTCTCAATTTTGTCAGGTGCGATTTCACTAACGTTCTTCAACCTACCATTGCTAACACGTTCCGTTGAAGAGTCATTGCGAACGATTCCTGATTTGCAACGTGAAGCCGGTGCGGCCCTCGGTTTGTCTCGTTGGGAGACTGTTGGTCACATTATTTTGCCAGCTGCCTTGCCATCGATCGTGACCGGTGTGGTTTTGTCAGCAGGTCGTGTGTTCGGTGAAGCCGCCGCATTGATTTACACAGCTGGACAATCAGCACCAGCTTTGGACTTTACGGATTGGAACCCATTCAACGTTTCATCTCCATTGAACATTATGCGTCCCGCCGAAACGTTGGCGGTGCACATTTGGAAGGTTAATTCAGAAGGCATCATGCCTGATGCGGCTGACGTATCCGCTGGCTCATCTGCCGTTTTGATCATCGCTGTCTTGTTGTTCAACTTCTTTGCTCGTTACTTGAGTGGAGTTTTGTTCAAGCGTTTGACGGCAACGAAGTAAGAAAGAGGACATTTGTCATGGCTGAAGAGCAACATTTAATTTTTGACGAGGAACAACCAGAGCGCTACGTCTATGATATGGACGAAGCGAAGCACGAGGTTGCTTTGTCAACAAAGGACTTGCAAGTGTTCTACGGCGACAAGTTGGCCTTGCAAGATGCCGATTTGAAGTTTGAACGCTACAAGATTACCTCATTGATTGGGGCATCTGGTTCAGGTAAGTCAACGTTCCTGCGTTCGTTGAACCGCATGAATGACTCAGTGGCGACGGTTAAGGGAAACATTATGTACCGTGGCTTGGATATCAACTCAAAAGGTATCGATGTCTATGAGATGCGTAAGCACATCGGCATGGTTTTCCAACGGCCAAATCCATTCGCAAAGTCAATCTCAGATAACATCACGTTCGCGTTGAAGCAACACGGCATGCGTGACAAGCAACAATTGGACGAAATTGTTGAAACGTCATTGCGTCAAGCTGCTTTGTGGGATGAAGTGAAGGACGACTTGGGTAAGTCAGCCGTGTCATTGTCAGGTGGGCAACAACAGCGTTTGGTTATTGCCCGCGCGATTGCCATGAATCCTGATATTTTGTTGATGGATGAACCATCATCAGCGTTGGATCCGATTTCTTCAGCGAAGATTGAAGATACATTGATGCAATTGAAGGAAAAGTACACGATTATTATCGTGACGCACAACATGCAACAAGCAGCACGTATTTCTGACTATACAGCGTTCTTTAATAGCGGTAAGTTGGTCGAATACGATTTAACACGTAAGATTTTCACACGCCCAAAGGTACAATTGACGATTGATTATGTGAACGGGAACTTTGGTTAAGAGAGGCATTATCAAATGGCAGAAAAAATTTTGACAACTGAAAACGTGCGTCTCTACTACGGTGAAAAAGAAGCGTTGCACGGCATCAATTTGGACTATGATAAGTTCGGTATTACGGCGTTGATTGGACCATCTGGTTCAGGTAAGTCAACGTACCTACGTGCTTTGAACCGTATGCACGATTTGACAGATAACGTGACGGTTAACGGCACGTTCCTGTTCAAGGGGCAAGATATCTACGCGCCATCTACCGACACGGTTGAATTGCGTAAGGATATTGGCATGGTGTTCCAACAACCGAACCCATTCCCATTCTCAATCTACGATAACGTGGCCTTTGGGATGCGCATCTCTGGTGAGAAGAATAAAGCTGTATTGGATGAAATGGTTGAGACATCATTGAAGCAAGCAGCTATCTGGAATGAAGTGAAGGATGATTTGCACAAGTCAGCCTTGTCGTTGTCAGGTGGACAACAACAACGTGTGTCAATCGCACGCGCTTTGGCCACATCACCAGAAATCTTGTTGTTGGATGAACCAACGGCCGCGCTGGACCCAGTGTCAGCCCACGCGGTTGAAAACACATTGATGCAATTGCGTGATAAGTTAACGATGATTATTGTAACGCATTCAATGGCGCAAGCATCACGTATTTCTGATCGAACGGCCTTCTTTATGAACGGTGACTTGATTGAAGCGAATGACACAAAGAAGATGTTCTTGGATCCAGACAAGAAGGAGACCCAAGATTATATCTCAGGTCGCTTCGGATAGCCTGTGCTATACTAAACAAACAATTAACAGAAACGGGGAATTATCAAATGCGTCAATATTTTGATGAAGAACTAGCTGATTTGGATACGTCTTTTAAGGAAATGGGACTGCTGGTATCTGAGACGTTGGGTCGCGCGGTACAAGCTTTCTTGGACCACGACCGTGCCACGGCACAAGAAATTATCGATGGTGACAAGGCTATCAACCAACGCGAAATTGCTTTGGAAAAGAAGACTTTCGAAATGATTGCCTTGTACCAACCAGTAACGACTGATTTGCGTGAAATTGTAACGGTCTTAAAGGCTGTTTCAGTTTTGGAGCGAATTGGTGACAATGCACGAAACATTGCACTTTCAACAATTCACGTGAAGGGTAACAAGCGTGTGGCGGCAATTGAAGAAAAGGTCGGTATGACTGGTTCAACAGTAGCCAAGATGGTGTCGGATGTGTTGGATTACTACGTGAATGACGATGCGGCTTCTGCTGAAGCGATTGCTGAAGTGGCAACGTCGGTATCACATGTTACTGGTGAGATTCGTGAAATGGCAATCGAAGCCATGAAGTCAGACCCAGAATTGGTGACGGCCTCAACGGATTATTTGGTGGTTGCTGGTTACTTGAAGCGTACGTCAGACTACGTGACAGACATTGCGGAGTGGATTATCTACAAGCGCACGGGTAAGATTGTTGAATTGAACCCAGGAATTTCATCATTTATTTAAGCGATAAATTAAAAGAGCCAACGCACAAGCATTGGCTCTTTTTGTGATTTTAGGTTAAACTTAATGTTGGCGAAATTAGTTTAACAGGAGGATGGCATGAAAAAAGTCACGAAGGTCACCCGGCAACGGAAACCAGGGCGTTATAATATCTATTTGGATGATGAGTTTGCGTGGGCGGTTGATGAAAAAATCCTGATTAAATATAACTTGTTCAAAGATACTGAGCTGTCTGATGAAGATCTCAAGAAAATTGAAGATGCGGAATTTGAACAGAAAGCCTATACGAAGGCGCTTGTCTATGCAACTGGTCGAATGCGTTCAAAAATGCAAGTTATTATCAAGCTAAAGGAAAACGAATTTCCAGGCATCGTGATTGCGCATGTGATTGACCGGTTAGAGGCAGCAAATGTGATTGATGATGCTCGCTTTGCTGAAGAGTATGTCCGTAGTGCGATTCACTCGGGTAAATTGGGACCACGCGGTGTTAGGACGAAGCTGCAACAACTTGGGGTCGATAAGTATCTAGTTGAAGATGCTTTGGTGGAATATGACGAAGAAGACCAAGCCGTGCAACTTGATGAAAAAGTCGAAAAACTTATGCAGAAGTACGCTCGACAGGCGCACTTTATGGCGGAGCAGAAAACCAAACAAAAACTGGCTCAACTGGGTTATGATAGTAAACTTGTTGTGGCAGCGCTGAAGCGTTATGAAGCAGAGAATGAAACCGACACAGACCAGGAGTGGGAGAACTTAGAGCGGGATGCGTCGTCAGCTGCCAATCGTTACCGCCAGTATGAGGGGTGGGAATTTAAGAAAAGAGTAAAAGCCGCGATGTTTCGAAAAGGTTACGACTTATCCCTTGTGGATAAGTGGATAAAGCAAAACGAGACGGAAATGCAATAATATACAAATTAATGAATATAAAGCTAACGCTCTGATTTGTCGGCGGGGCGTTTTTTGGGTTAGCATTGGTATTCGTTGTAGCATTGGTTGGCTTACAAAGCCAGGTGCATGCAGATGTCGCGGATTATGAAGTCCATGCATTAATTCCGACAACGAAGATTAAAGGAAATCACACGGGAGCATTTGATATGGTGCTGGTGCCAAATCAAACCCAGAACATGTCATGTGTGATTATAAATCACACGGACAAAAATATCGTATTTGATATTGCCAAAGGAACGGCTAAAACCACGGTAAATGGGAACATCAACTACACGGCGAACGATACGACATTTGATGCAACGTTGCCCGAACCAATCGGTGAGGACATGCGGATTCCGGCAACTGTGACCGCCAAGGCGTCTACAAATACAGGGTTTAATGTCACACTTGTAACGTCTAAAACGGTTTGGCAAGGGTTACTAGCTGGTGGCATTAAAATTTCCCCGCGTGGCGAAGTGGCAACTAAAAAATCACAAAGTGGTGACGATCAAGGCATCACAACGATTGACGTCTTTGTCCGTAATAAAGACGACCTGCCCGTGGTAAAATAGGCATTCGCTTCAGCAGCGGTTAAGCGCATTAAAGGAAAACCAGCACTGGGTATTTTAGTTCGCAACCCGCACGGTAATTTCGTAAATAAATTCCGAGTTACAGCGCAGGTAGTGGATAAGAACGGCAAGATTGTCTTGCAACGCGAACAGGCAGGCATGACAATGGCCCCTTATTCAAAAATGACATGGCCGATGAATTCATGACGCGTCACGTCAATACTTGGTCGTGGTTATATACCGTGCTGGTGATGATATTGCTTGTGTTGGTTGTGGCCATCGTCACTGTGATGATTAAAATTTGGGGGATCCACAAGCATTGTTAAGAGATGCATCCCAAGACAACAGTGCGTTGGACCGTGTCACGTGATACAATAAAAAAGAATAAATTTGGTGAAAGGCCGTAAAAGGGCTCAAAGATGAAAGATAGTCGACTACCTAGGGAAGGCGACTTTATTACGATTAAGAGCTACAAGCACGACGGCAGTTTACATCGAACTTGGCGTGATACGATGGTCCTTAAAACCAGTGAAAATGCAATTATTGGGTTGAACGATCACACATTGGTGACCGAAGATGACGGTCGTCGATGGGTGACACGTGAGCCGGCTATTGTGTATTTTCACCGTAAGTATTGGTTTAACATCGTCGCGATGATACGAGATAATGGGGTGTCATATTACTGCAACCTCGCTTCACCATTTGTTTTGGATAAAGAAGCCCTAAAATACGTAGACTACGACTTAGACGTGAAGGTTTTCCCAGACGGTGAGAAGCGTCTGTTGGATACGGATGAGTACGAACTACACAAAGCGCAGTGGCAATACCCGGCGGATATTGATTTTATCGTAAAGGAGCACGTGAAAATTCTCGTGGATTGGATCAATAAGCACCAGGGCCCATTCTCTGATGAGTACATCGACTTGTGGTATCGACGCTACTTGGAAATCAAGCGTCGTAATAATCGTTAGTCGCAATATGATTTTGTAAAGGCAACCAGAATGTTAGCGCATTTTGGCTGCTTTTACTTTATAATCAAAAACGGAAATGTTCTAAGGGGATAAACAATATGAAAAAGTTTGGGTTAGTCTTATTGCTAATTATCGTGTTTGTTGGTGGTATTATCGGGTACCGCCACGTCACCAACAATCAAGGGTATGAGGCAACGATGACAAATGCGCACAATGCATTAAATAAGCAGAATTGGTCAGATGCCAAGTTCTACTACCAAGAAGCACAAAAGGAAAAGAAGTCAGTTGAAGCGCGAACAGCGTTGGATCAACTGGTTTATGCTATTCGGGCAGATAAAGGTGCCAATAAGGGTGATTGGCAAGATGCCCTGGATTGGTACCACACTGCGAAAGTCGTTGACGGTGCGGTGGACTTAGTGAACGAGAACATTGATGTGGCTGTTCGTAAGGTCAAGACGAGCCGGGCGTCTTCTGAGGCCAAGGTGTCATCAAGCAAGGCGGCGTCTGTTGCGTCTTCTAAGGCAGCTTCTGCAAGTGTCGCCGCCTCGCAGAGTAAGGCAGCAAGTGAAGCAGCATCCTCATCACGGAAAGCAGCGGAGTTATCATCATCTGTTGCGGCGTCTGTTAGTCGTTCATCGGCTTCACAATCAATTAGCGGGGCGTTCAAGTCAAGCAAGGCAGCTAGTGCCAGCACAACTGAGAGCTCTGTTAGTGATTCATCAGATACGACGTCTTCAGACGCAGGTTCAGTTCCGGCAGGTTCATCATCAGAACGTCAGATGGATTCAGCTGATGTCGCAGCAGCACGAGCAGAGTTGATTGCTAAGGGATACAATGTGCAAGATTTGCCAGCCTCGGAATTGCAAGCGGCGATGAACCAGGTGATTGACTCACATGGTGGCATGACGCTCGAAGATATTGCCAAGCAACACAAGTGGTAAGCACCTTTCGGACAACTAAATACGTCAAAAACGGAACGGTCGTGGTGTTGAATCACGGACGTTTTTTCGGTATACTAAATTATTAAGATTTTTCAAAAAATCGGTAAATAAAGTAAAGAAATTAAGGTCGATAAAAATGGCATCATTACAAGAGGAATTGCAAACGCGCCGCACGTTTGCCATCATTTCCCACCCTGACGCCGGTAAAACGACCATCACGGAGCAACTGTTGAAGCTTGGTGGTGTTGTGCGTGAAGCTGGAACTGTTAAGGGCCGTAAGGGAAATTTCGCAAAATCTGACTGGATGGAAATTGAGCAAAAACGTGGTATCTCAGTTACTTCATCAGTTTTGCAGTTTGATTTTGACGGTAAGCGTATCAACATTCTGGATACACCAGGACACGAAGATTTTTCTGAAGACACGTACCGTACGTTGATGGCGGTTGACTCAGTTATCATGGTGGTCGACTCAGCCAAGGGTATCGAGCCACAAACGAAGAAGTTGTTTGAAATCGTTAGTGAACGCCACATTCCAATTTTCACATTCTTCAACAAGTTAGACCGCGATGGTCGTGATGCGTTGGACCTGGTGGATGAGCTAGAATCGACGTTGGGAATCAACGCTTATCCAATGAACTGGCCAATTGGATCAGGTCAAATTTTGGCGGGCTTGTTTGACTTGTACCACAACAATGTCGAGGTTTTCCGTCCAGAGTCTGAAGCAGAGCGTTTCTTGCCCTTGAACGCTGCAGGCACGGACTTGGCTGAACCAAACGAGTTGCAGGAGAATTCATTGTGGGCGGAAACACGCGATGAAATCGAAATGTTGAAGGATGCCGGTAACCAGTTCGATGAGCAAGCCGTGATGAACGGAGAATTGACACCAGTCTTCTTCGGTTCTGCCTTGCAAGGGTTTGGTATTGAGACATTCTTGCAAACATACATGCAATTTGCGCCAGCGCCTTCTGCTAAGAAGACGGTGAGTGGGGATGAAGTTGAACCAGCGACAGCCCAATTTTCTGGCTTTGTGTTTAAGATTCAAGCCAATATGAACCCAAATCACCGTGACCGTATTGCCTTTGTGCGTATTGTATCTGGTGAATTTGAACGTGGTATGGATGTCACTTTGGCCCGTACTAACAAGAAGTTGCGTTTGTCGAACGTGACCCAATTCATGGCAGACACTCGCGAAAACGTTGAAAATGCTTATCCAGGTGATATTATCGGTGTTTATGATACGGGTAATTTCCAAATTGGTGACACGATTTATGCCGGTAAGAAGGCGGTTGAATTTGAAGAGCTACCAACGTTTACGCCAGAATTATTCATGCGGGTGCACGCAAAGAATGTCTTGAAGCAAAAGTCATTCCACAAGGGTGTGACCCAATTGGTGCAAGAAGGAACAATCCAAATGTACACTGCTTGGGATTCAGGCGATTATATTTTGGGTGCTGTGGGTGTGTTGCAATTTGAAGTGTTCCAATTCCGTATGGAAAATGAATACAATACCGAAGTCTCATTGGAGCCAATGGGATCAAAGATTGCCCGTTGGATTAACCCTGAACAATTAGATCCACGCATGGCCTCATCACGTAACTTGTTGGTACGTGATCGGTCTGAGCAACCGGTATTCTTGTTTGAAAACCAATTCGCAGAACGCTGGTTTAAAGACAAGTATCCAGATGTTGATTTGGAGAAAAAGCTATGATTTTTTTGATGCCAATGGCACCAAATACATGGCTAATGGGGTTGGAAATTTTCTCCTTAATTATGGTGGCACCAACGGTTTTGTATTTCGTTGGGCACCGCATTTTGCGGGCATTTCCAGTACTGTTTAATGCGCTTCACTGGGTATTCGGTGCATATATGACATACGTCTTCGTTGCGGGGATTTCAACGTTGATGTTCAGTTAAAGAAAAAACGGTCAGTGATGACCGTTTTTTTGGCTCTTTGTCAAATGGTGTTGGTCGGAGAAAATTCTGACTAAAATTGGTGATTATTGAGTTTTTATAACCTGGATTGTGTGGGTGATTGGCAACGGCCAATTGCCTACACAATCCAGGTTTTTCTTTTTAAGCGGGAATGATTCGTGGGTGAACCAATTGTGTGCGGATGCGA
>NZ_SDGK01000081.1 GCF_004521965.1 Weissella cibaria
TGATTTTAATCGATTCAGTGAACCATCGCATTCTAGATGTCATGAAGGATCGTGGCGTCGGTCAGCTCCGTGCCTATTTCAACCAATACAGTCAAGCAGCCCGAGCTGCTGTTAAAACCATAACGGTAGACTTATTTACCCCTTACCGAGCCATGATTAATGAACTGTTTCCAAACGCAAACATCGTAGCTGACAAATCGCCGTCGAAACCCGTGACGAAGCTGAACTCAAGTCTGTTCTATACCCTACAAAAAACGATACCCAAAACTACTCATTGCCAAAGGCAATGCAGAAGGATCATCACACTAGCCGTAAACACTTCGACGAAATAATAAAGAGTTTTATCTACGGATTCTCAAATGGACCGATTGAAGGTTCAAACAATAAAATCAAAGCCATTAAGCGCACGGCATACGGGTTCCGTAGTTTCAAAAACTTTCGTCTACGTATTCTTATCTC
>NZ_SDGK01000012.1 GCF_004521965.1 Weissella cibaria
TGCATATCGTGCATATCGTGCATATCGTGCATATCGTGCATATCGTGCATATCGTGGTTAGTATGCTGCATGTGGCCGTGATTGTCATGCGAATTATGATTCATCGTTTGTTTCTTCATGTCTTCGTCGTTCATATTTGCCTCCTATACCCCTTCTACTTTCATTTTTATCTTAAAACATTTAGACTAAAAACCAATGAACGAAAATGAACGGAGTGTTGATTTATGAAAACTGAAAGTGCCCCAGCGAAAATCAAAATCGCGTTTACCCAACTCATGCAACAAAATACATTCGATAAAATAACCGTCGCTGCCATCGTGAAAGCTGCTGACATCAACCGTGGCACCTTCTATCTACACTACGAGGACAAATATGCCTTAGTCGAAATTTTAGCCGCCGATCTTTTATCAGTAATTCAACAGATCGTTCATGACAACCCAGGTAGTCAGTCCGAAATCTTAACGCCAACTGGTACGCATCGTTTGCTGACGTATTTATACGGTGAACATCAACTGCTTCGTGGATTACTTTTCAGCGGCGCTGATTTGCAGTTCCAGTACAAACTCAAGCTCATTCTATTAGAGAACGTTCAGGTCAAGCCACACGGTCTACCTAAAATTTATGCCAAGGAAATGATTGTGGCCCACTTTATGAGTGTGATTCTTTTGTGGCTGCAACGTGATTGTCAGGAACCAATTGATCAAATCGCATCGTTATTGCAAACCGGCACCATGTCAGATGACTGGCACGCCTTATATCACCATAACTAACAAAAACGCACAACTCCATCATAAAGTTGTGCGTTTTCATTAGGCCTCTTTCTCTAGTTAGCCGCGAGTACTTGTCTTTGTCGCTGTATCAACTTCACGAATTGCACCTTCAATCTTGGTGGAATCCGCACCGATTCAGGCTTAACCGTAATTAAACCTGCCGTCGCAAATTCATCCAACGCTTTACGTTGCGCTGGCGTCATGTCGTTCGCGTACTGTTGCACACCATTGTGCACACTCATTGCGCCTGTAATTTTCATGGCATATGCCGTCATTGCTGTGTAGCAAACCTTTGGTACCGACTTAATATAATCTTCAATTGTTGTGTTTAAATCACGCGCTGCCAATGCATTCAGCATCATGCTGTGTGATCCACGCAAATCGTACCAAAGCCCCTCTTGCGTCAAAATTCCCTCAAGACCAGTTTCAGGCTTATTGTTGCAATCATTCGTGGCCAAAAATTCTTGTACCGTCACCGGCGGATATTTAGCCATGAACTCTGCAACCATCACCTGTACTGAGCCATTTTGCTGCAACCAATTTTCGATCCGTTGTGCCTTCTCCATTGCGTCCATAACATTGAACTCCTTTCGCAGTCGTTGGATACCTCCAGCCTACGCTTAATTCGTTCAAATGTTAAATGATATGTCTTGGACCGGCCACACGAGAGTCTTTACATGACGTGCTTATTGATGGCATTAACAATATCAACGCCATCATCTACGCTCAATACTAAACGAACGTATTCCTCATCATGAAGTTGCACAACGATGACGTCGCTTCCACCGATTTCGGCATTATAGAACGTTTTTTCACCCTCTAAAATGAAAGTACCCGCATACTTACCCGGCACACGCAAACCAAGACATTTCATACCCTTTGGCTCTGCCAAAGCTTCATTATCTATGTGTTGCTCCCACAATATGTGTATACGGGATTACCAAGTTACTTTTGAAGCTCCACATCTTGTCCGGTCCGTTGATTGTAATTGTTAATGTTTGTTCCCCAAACGTTACTGAATTAATTGCCATGATATCCCCCTATCATTTTGCCTTTGCTAATATCTGCAAACCGATTCTAACCGCTAATTGTTCTGTATCAATGTCCACTAAATAATCTTGTAAACAGTTCTTCACCACCGGATTATTCGGTGCAACTTCTAGTAACGCAACAATCAAAAAATCCAATTCTTGCTCAGTTAATGCATCAAGCGTCGGTAACTGTTGTAGACCGGCCACAAAAACCCCTAACTTACTACCGGATGCCGCATATAAGCTACCCCGTAATAAGCCGGATGCCGCGACAAGTTCCGACACCGAGCACCTTCATACCTACGGGTGATGAAAACCGGCATCAATTGTTTCGCAATCGCTACTTTGTCAAAGTTTCGTTGTCTTGCCATGCCGCCTCCTTTTTTTGACCGTTCGTTCAATATTGTTATATCGCTTATTTGACTGATTGGTTAATAATAATCATTTTACTCCTTTATGATATCAAACCTTAAAAAAGGAGCCGATGATGAACATCGTCTCCTTTACGCTTTATTCACTTACTTAAGCAGGCAATAAATGAAACGCCTTGTTGATTGTCGACAAATCTAAGTCCTCTTCAACTGCTGTTACGGTTGCCTTTTCAGCATCCGTAGTATAGAAGCGCGCCAACATATCCGCTTTCGTGATTGTTGAATGATCTTGCCATGTGGTGTTATCCGAGTTTGCCGATGCATTATCAGTCGTCGTATGAGGCCAAGCTACCGTAAACGATCCATCATGGTTATCCACAAAACGGGCGACGTGATCTGGCCAACCGCCTGCGCCCTCACCATAATCATAGATAACAATCTTGTTTGCCGTTCCCATGTACACACCATAATGCGTATTCATATAAGGATTACCATCATTCCACGCTGCCGTAATTATCAGTGCTAATTGTATCTTCTGAGGCAAGTTATCAAAAATATCATTTGGTGACTGCCGTTGTGATGAACTAGCTGACGATGCCGTACATGCAGATGATGCGACCGTTTGCGATGTTTGCGTTTTAGCTGATGATTGCTTAACTTGTGTCGAAGCCAACTTCGCTGACATCGAACGTGTTTTGGCTTGCTCTGTTCGTAACTCTTTCTGTTGTGATTGATGTTGTACAACTGCGTATGCCCCTGCGCCACCAACCGCAACAACTACTAATGCCGTCGCAACACCGGCAATAAACCCTTTACTCAATTCACCAACTCCTCTTTAAATCATACTTAATAGTGTAAACTGATTTATTGCCTATATGTCAGAAATCCGATAAAAAAGAACCAGCAATTATACTGGTTCTCTTAACTTCATAGCTGATTATAACTTAATCGTTTCAGTTACCACGATTTACCCAAGCTAGAATTGCGGTGCTACCTAGCAACAACGCAATAATATATGGCCAAATATTAAAGGCACTTCAACTTTCAGGGGTATCAGCTACTTCTTTTTCAACATTTTTCACGTGCTTGACTCAAGATACGTCCAACACCGCTAACAGTACGAGCGTCATCAACACGGTCACTAAAGTTTTGTTTTTGTTCATCAGACAAATGCTTCATTTTATTAATTTCAGTAATTGCTGATTTCTTCTTATCGGCTAATTTATCAGCCTTAAATTGACTATCATTTTGATTTTGTGCATCGCTCAAAATAGCTTTGACTTCATCAGGCGTCGTTACTGAATTAATGCAATCCTTGTACCCCCTGCTTTTCAGCATCTGACAAGTCCGTCACCTTATCAACATTTCCATTAGCTGCATTTTTAGCGCCTTGTAGCGATGTATCAGCTATGTAGGCAAGAGTGCCGCCAGTCGGAGCAATAACATTTGTAGCAACTGGTGCTGAGTCACTATCACTATCTGGAGTTGATGCCATCGCCTGGGGTCGTGCCGCCATCATCCGGATTTTCAATCACGGCCTTTGCATTTGCAACAATTTATTCAACTTCTGCAACCGTTGCGACATTTGTCACTTTATCGAGATAAGTTTGCTTACCCGCATCACCCAAGTTTGTCAAACCGCTAATTTCTGTTGTCGCCCAATCCTTTGCGTTCGCCAAGTTTTTTTGCTGTGGCAACAGATACAACTACATCAATCACATCTGTGGTTGTGGCGTCGGCTACTTGTTGCTTATAGTCGGATTTCTCTTCGCCCGTCAAATACTTCATCGCATCAATCGCGTCTGCTGTTGTGGTATCGGTAATTTGTCCCTCGTAATCCGCCTTTTCTTCGGCGGTCGAGTACATCAAGCTTTCGATTGTTGCGGTTGTCTTCTCTTTCTCACCAGTTAAGTCATCCGTTATGTCAACTTTAACATCGGTTGCACTCTACAAATTAGCAAATAGTTCCAAATTAATTGCACTTGACTTAGCCGTGGTTCCCTTAACTTGAATAGGTGAAGTTGTACCATCAGGCGTAATTGTTGTTGGAATTTACACCGTTGTGCTACCTAGAACAGCAACATCAACTAGTTTGTTAACTGTATCGCCAGTCCCTGTCACCAAAGAATCAATTGTTGTTGTCAATATATTGGTTAGTGGTGATAATAAGTCGCCCACAGGGAGACCAATCAACTTAATGTTCTGCAATGTGTTCATTAAATCATTAAATGTTCCACTAAGCGTTTGACTAAGGGCGGTGCCTAACCCACCAGTCACTTTTGTGTCAACTGTAATCTGTCCGTTTGCCTGAATAACGGTCCCAGCTGGTACTTGTATCACAACTTCACGTGAGCCAGGAACCAAATTAACGTCAATTGCACCATTTCTTTCGATCGAAAAAGTAACTTCACCGACTTCATTAGTTTGAATAGAGCCTGTAACATTCGACGTTGTGTCGACATCCATAAAAATTTGCCCCTGCACAACTGCTGCGTCAGCTGTTTGATGTACGACATGAACACCCGCTAGATCCACCGTAACACCAGCATAATCAGACAACATGACACCACCAAATGCCAAACCAACAGCGCCTGCTATTACCACATCTTCTTTGCCTTGTACATCCGCTTTCTTTCAACAGATGATACCAGCTTCTTTCCACTTTTTTCATAGTGCCCCCCACAGTCCTATACTCTTCAATTAACCTACAACGAGATTGCTTGACACAGTAAAGGATTCGAAACCACTAAGATAACCAAGCGCCACTCCAATAAAACGTTTTATAAAACACTCTAGTTATGCAAAATTAATAAAATTTATCTTCACTAAAGATAAAAGATAAATACAAAAAAATCTATTATGATATTTTTAGTTATTTTTATTTTTATATAAAAAATAAAATATTGACATTTAAAAAATATTTATAATCAATTATTAATGTAATTATGTTTTTTATCTCATATTTACACTTTCTGTTAGTAAGTGCTGGTGAAACATCACTTTCGTACGTTTTGTAAGCATTTGCGTATAAACAAACAATTTGTTCACCTATTAACAATCGGCGATGTCCGATATTGTGTGCACATTTCAAAAAATGCCGCACGAATTCAAATTCATGCGGCATTAGATTAAATAGTCTTCAAATTCATTACCCAATCATTACGAGCCTCAGTTTCTGGTGTTTCTGAAATTGTGTAATTCGGCGCGTTAGTAACGATCATCATGACCGTCGTATCGTAACCTGCGGCCGCAATCGCATCACGATCAAAGGTTACCAACTTATCGCCTGTTTTAACGTTCTGTCCCTGTTCAACAAATTGTTCAAAGTATTGGCCGTCCAATTCCACGGTGTCAATCCCAATATGCAATAAGATTTCTGCACCTGCATCGGTCACCAAGCCAATGGCGTGCTTACTTGGATAGACCACCGCCACGGTGGCATCGGCTGGTGCAACCAAGTCATCATTGATTGGTACAATTGCGAGTCCCTTGCCCATCGCTCCACTAGCAAAGACGGGATCTTTAACTGCTGACAAAGGCAGGAGAGGTCCCTGAATTGGTGCATTGAGTTGCTCTCCAACACTAACTGTTTCATTTATATCCGTGGCTATTTGTTCTTCAGCTGGCACACCAAAGAAATATGTGAGTACCGTCGGAATAACAAATCCAACCCCTAATCCGATAACTGCGGACATGAAACCAGGTCCAATAAACGTTGGCACACCAAGCAAACTAACCAGCGTCATAGCCGTTGCTTGTGCGCCACCAACGGCTGCAATGGCCCCGCCAATCGCGCCACCAATAACCGCAAAGATAAATGGCTTCTTAAGTTTCAACGTCACCCCGTAGATACCAGGCTCTGTGATACCAAGCAACGCTGACAACGTAGCTGACCCTGACAATGACTTCAACTTCGTGTTCTTTGTCTTCAGGAAGACACCTAGCAGCGCACCTGCTTGAGCAATGACAGCAACTGTCAAAATAGGTTGCAACGGATCATGGCCTGATACCGCAATCGTATTCGTAATCACGGGCACAAACGTCCAATGCACACCAAAAATAACAAACACTTCCCAAAGCGCACCCATAATGGCACCCGCAATTAATGGCGCAACATTGTAAATCGCTTCAACAGCACCTGACAAGACCGTTCCAACACCGGTCCCCAATGGTCCAATGACCAATACGGTAATTGGCATTAACAGCACGAGTGAGAACATCGGCGTAAAGATATTGCGGACCGATTCGTGGAAGAACCTATCAAAGACCGGTTGAATATATGACAGCAACCAAATTGCTAACAAAATTGGAATTACGCTTGAGCTATAAGTGGCGCTGACCACTGGGATGCCAAAGAAGTCGAGTTGCGTCTTGCCACCCATTGCTGCAACCAAATTGGGGTACAACAACGCAACGGCCAAGCCAATCGCCACAAACTCGTTCACCTTTAACTGTCGTGCCGCCGTTATGGCCAGAAAGACCGGCAAGAAGTAGAAGAAGCCATCTGCAGCTGCATACCAAATTTGATACGCACCGCTGGTTTCGTTCAGCACACCTATTACGCTAAGCAAGGTTAGCAATCCTTTCAGCACACCAGTTCCCGCCATCGCCCCCAAGAATGGGGTGAATACACTTGAAATAAAGCTAATGAAGCGATTAATCAGCGAATCCTTTTCAGCTGATTTATCAGTTGTGGTTGGTGACTCGCCCCCATTTCCCAAACCAGCCAGCTTTGATAATGGCTCAAAAACATTTGCCACCGAGTTACCAATCACAACTTGATATTGACCAGCTGATTGCACAACCGTCATAACCCCATCAAGATTCTCAATCTTTTCGGTTTGTGCTTGCGCTTCATCCTTCAACTTAAATCGTAAGCGGGTGGCACAGTGCCACGCCGTGTTGATGTTTTCCTTACCACCAACGTCCGTCAAAATTTCTTTTGCTAACCCCTCGTAATCCATCATGTTTCCCCTTTTTGAAAAACAAAACCCGCAAGAAAACACGTCACATAGCGTGCTTTCTTGCGGGTTTTGCCTA
The DNA here is from genome assembly GCF_004521965.1 of Weissella cibaria. GTDB lineage: Bacteria > Bacillota > Bacilli > Lactobacillales > Lactobacillaceae > Weissella > Weissella cibaria_A. The sequence continues at coordinate 7,213 of NZ_SDGK01000012.1, forward strand.
ATTAAATAGTAACAATCCCAATGTGAGATTTAGTTAGCCCTAGCTATTGGGCTAAGGTCGATTGCAGTACACTATTCAAATGTACCGTTAAATAAATACGTTCATTTTCAGCAATTTGTTTATGGGTCTTATCTTCGATGTAGACAATCACTTTGTGGGCCAAGTCATACGCTTTTGGATATGATCGTTGGACATGCTGTAACATGACCGCATCAATATTTGCATTACCCATACGATTTTCTTCGTCATACAAACGATCTAAGAAAAACCGTAAATGAACAAGCAAACGCTGATAATTGATATCATTTTCATCAATCGTCTGTTCAACCGCATAACGGATAATAGTCAACGTATCGCTGATTAACGTTGTGATTTGACTCGCGCGTTCATTTGCCAAATAGCCATTCTGCTTATCGACAAACTTCAATGCAATGAACCCCGCCTCATCACCAGGTAGCGCCACGCCGGTTTGTTCAAGAATCGCCGCGACGGCCCACTCCCCAATTTGATATTCCAACCGATAATAGTGACGGGTTTGCCATAGTAAGTTGTTATGCACCACAATTTGCTGTTTGGCTTTTTCGATGGCATAACTGATATGATCAGCCAACGATACCAATAGATATGTGTTGAACGTTGTGTGTAATTGGTCTTCTGCATGACGCAAAATATCCGACGCCATCTCAATAACCAGTGGTGAGATTTCACTGGCTAAATCGTTAAACGTCCGGCCCCAATGTTCATCCTGCGGCAAGTACCGCGTGTCAATTAATGCTTCTTCAACAGCATCACCTCGCTTCTTTTGAAATCCAATGCCACGGCCTATAACCACAATATCTTGCTGCTTGTCTTCAGCCAGCAAGATATTGTTATTGAAAATTTTCTTGATCAGCATTAATATCCTCCCAATAGAAAAGACCAAACAATAAGCCCGTGCCTGCATGTCACGTGATTTCAATACTTATCATTCGGTCTTGCCCAGTTCAATTTTGGTTACAATCCGTATCACTGACTACATGTTAGCATCTTTATGTAAGCGTTTACAATAAGGTTTATAAATGAACGCAAAAAATAACTTGTCTAAGGTCAAAAAGCGATACGGCTGCATTAAACATAAAAAACAAGGCGTCCAATCGCTTGAACACCTTGCTAATTTCACTAATCCAATGCGGTCCCATTCGTTGCGATAACGCGTTGGTACCAATCAAAAGAATCCTTCTTTTGTCGCTTCAACGTCCCGTTCCCGGCGTCGTCTTGATCGACGTAGACCACCCCATAACGCTTTGACATTTCTGAGGTTGAGAATGAAACGAGGTCAATAATGCCCCACATGGTGTAACCCATCAGGTCGACACCGTCGATAAGCGCCTCCCGCATTTGTTCAATATGTTGACGCAAATAGTCAATGCGATATTGATCATGAATTTGGCCATCAGCTGTAATTTCATCAACGGCACCAAGACCGTTTTCAACAATAAACAACGGCACACGATACCGGTCCCAAAGCTCATTCAGCGTAATCCGCAATCCAACTGGGTCGATTTGCCATCCCCAATCAGAGGCAGCCAAATAAGGGTTACGACCACCAGTTGCCATATTACCGAGTGTTTCGGCCTCGCCATCAGTGGCACGCGTCACCGTTGTCATGTAGTAACTAAAGCTCAAGAAATCAACTGGGTTGGCCAATAGAATCGCCTCATCTTCAGCAGCCATGTCAATCTTGATGCCATGCGTTGCAAAATAGCGGTTCATATATTCTGGATATTCACCACGTACCTGCACGTCGGTAAAGAAGAGGTTCAATTCATCTGCCAATTGGGCGGCTTGCACATCAGCTGGATTTGGCGTGGCTGCATACGTTTGCATGCGTGCCAACATTGATCCAATTTTTGCGTCTGGATCAATCTCATGCAATTGCTTCGTTGCAATTGCACTGGCAAGAAATTGGTGATGCAATGCTTGATAACGCAATTGTAGTTGATCATCAAAAGACAAACCGGCATCAACCACACCAGTTTCGTGAAAACCAAACGTACCTGTATTGATTTCATTAAATGTTAACCAATAGGTCACCTTTCCCTTATAACGCTTAAAGACCGTTTCAGTAAAGCGGTTAAAGTCAGCAATCGTGGCTCGATCCAACCAGCCGTTTCGCGTAACGGTTAGGTGAATTGGGCTTTCGTAGTGGGACAAGGTCACCACGGGCTCGATACCATATTCGGCCATCTTATCAAAAACCTTATCATAAAATGCCAAGCCCGCTTCATTTGGCATGATCTCATCCCCATTCGGGAAAATACGTGTCCAGGCTAATGACAAACGAAATGCCTTAATTCCAAGTTCGTGCATCAAGGCCAAATCTTCTTCAAAGCGATGATAGAAATCGACCCCACGTCGCTTCGGATAATTTTCATCCGTTGCATCAGCGATAGCCACTTCAATGTCTGCAAGGGTAATATTACTCAAGTTCATTTCCGTTCGCTTTTCAGCCTTCATCACCACTTCTGCGGTGCTAATTCCCTTGCCGTCAGCCTGCCAGGATCCCTCGTATTGATTGGCGGCAGTTGCACCACCCCAAAGAAAGTTATCGGGGAATCCTGCTGGCACTGTTGACTTGTACATATTCTTATACCTCCTGGTTGAATTGCATGAGTAAGTGATAGACGGCGCCGAACAAGTTCGCATCGTTGGCAAATTTACCGGCGACGATTTCCGCCGGCGTCAATGTCGCCTTCACCAGTTCATTGCCGTTAAAGAACGCGAGATACTTTTCGCGGATGCGTTCAACGACGATTGGTTGTGCGGAAATGCCACCACCAATCACAATGCGTTGAATATCGGTTATCGCTTGAATGTTTTGAATTAATAGGACAATTTGATTAGCATACGCATCAAAAATTTCATTCGCTGCTGGCTCACCCGCATTAATGTGTTCAAAGACGGTCAATCCATCATCAATTTCTGGTAATTGCAACTGAGTTCCGATGCGCTTAATCATCTCAACGGCAGACCCGTGCAATCCAATTGAAGTCGCCATCCCCGTTTCAATTTGGCCGAAGATAAAGCTTAGCTCACCGGCTTGATAGTGCGTGCCGTATACTAGCTCACCATTCAGAACTAATCCGCCACCGACACCGGTGCCGAGGACGATTGCCATACCATCTGCCACATCGTTTAACTCACCCAACCATAATTCAGCTAGTGCAGCTGCTTTACCATCATTTTCGACTGCTACTGGTAAATCAAGTTGGAGTTCATCCCGTAGATTAACCCCGTCCATAAAGGTCAACGATCCACCACCTTTGATTGTGTCTGTTGGATGGGCGACCTTACCAGGCACACTGAAGGCCACCCCTCGAATTTGGCCAGCGTACCGATCAATTACTCGATGCAACTGAACTAGAAATTCAGGCAATCCAGTCGTTACAGTGCGTTCGTTATACTTTTCAATAATATTTCCGGCGCGGTCAATCAAGCCCACCTTCAACCAGGTTCCCCCAACATCGATTGCTAAATAATTTTTCGTCATGATAATCCCCCTACTTTGCTTGCACTGGTTTTGGTGCGCGTTCTGGCTTCTGCAAAGAAGCAGTCACCAAAGTAATGACAGCTAATGCCAGCACCATCAAACCATCAACGCGCATACTAAACAGCGCTGAAGCGTCTCCGAACGCCGAAGCGATTAGTTGGAACACATATGGGCTCAAGAAAACCCCCATATTAACGGCAACTAGCAAAATCGTCGAACCCAAATTTTGTGATGCTTCATCCGACTTGGCTGCTACGGCTGAGTAAATGGCTGGCACTGCCATACCAAAGGCCAAGCCATAAACTGCAATCGCCACCCCCGACAAAATCAGGTTTTGACTCATACTTAAGACCAGCACCATCACGGCCCCTGCTAAAGTACCCAAACCAATCATATAGCGACCCAAAATTTGCTTAATTGTTCCAAAAATCACCCCAGCGACAAACGCCGTAGCGGCGCTAATCCCTGAAATCAAACTTGCTTCAGCAGCTGTCCCATAACCGGCTTGTTCGAATAGGGGCGCAATTTTAACAGTCATCCCAAAGTACGTCACGAACAAAATAAACATAAAGATGCCATAACCAATCATCGTCGCGTTCAGCTTGGGCTTTTGCGTACTAACCGTTGACGTTGAGGCACCTGTAACCGTTGGCGTTTTGTCTGAAACAAACAAGCCAAACATAATCAGCGGAATCACGCCTAATGCATACACGCCAAACGTCATGTGCCAACCAAATGACATCAGATAACCGACCAACCAAGTAAAGATGGTTGTTGCAACGGCTGCGGCGGCATTCTCAAAACCAATCAAGCGATCACGTTCTTTGCCTTCGTAGTAAATCGAAATCAATGAAATCGCTAATGAATTAAACAATCCTACACCAGCACCAAACATAAAACGTGACGCCAATAAGACCGCATAGTTTTCCGTGAACATGGGAATAACCCCTGCAATCACAGCGATTGCCAACCCTAATACCACTGTCTTTTTGTTACCAATCAACCGTGTTAAAAAATTAGACAATAAAATAAATAGCAGAATACCAAAACTAGTCACTGACATCAATAATTCAATCGACGCTTGCGATTGGTTTGGTAAATCTTTCATAATCATTGGTACTGTTACCTGTACCGCTGCGGCTGCATTCGTCAACGTTGCAATTGATAACAACGATATCTTAAACAGCCAACCATGCTTATCCATGATGTAACCCCCCGTATCGTAACAATCTTTCTACGAGGTCTATTGTATTATGTAAGCGCTTTCTGAAAAGGGTGTTTCTTGCTTAGTGCTGAGTTATTTTTTGACATTTGCTGGTTTTTGAAGGTGAATTGTCAATTCAACCGGAACACTTGAGATAAATAATATTCTTTAGCCGATCTCCAGCCGAAAAGCTTTCGAGGTCGGCTATTAATTTGCTCAACCATTTGTTCAATGTATTCGTCTGAATAATCTTCGATTGCAGTCCCTTTAGGGACGTACTCACGGATTAGCCCATTTGTATTTTCGTTGGTCCCGCGTTGCCATGGAGCGTGGGGATCAGGAAAGTAAAACTGGACATCGAATTTCTTTGTTATCTCATCTTGCGCACTGAATTCATTTCCGCGGTCTGGAGTTAAAGTCTGTATCTGACTGGTTGGAAGGGAATCTAGCATTGAACCTATGATTCTCATAACATCGACGGTCTTCTTTGATGCCGCTCGTTTTGAAAGTAATATTCTGGTCTTCCTATCAACCATTGTGACCAATACTTGACCGCCTTTACGGCCAATAACAGTGTCCAGTTCCCAATCTCCAATTCGAGAGCGACAACCTGCTTCTGCAGGTCGCTCGTCAATCGTATTTGGAATTCTAATCTTACCTCGACGTTCGACATGACCTTTAGTATGTCGAGTTTTTCCTCTATGCCGAAGCGCACGAGCAATGCCCCGAGCTTTGTGACTTTTCACCGGCTGGCCCAAGTTATCTCTATAAATCGCTCGGTAGATTGTATTTGCGCTAATAATCGTATGACCTCTTGAAATCTTTAGTCGACCAGCTATCTGTTCAGGCGACCAATGTTTTTGATTGATTCCATATATAACTAGTTCTCGCAGTTCAGTGTTATCTAACTTTCGGCGTTTATGCGACTTCGTTCGAGCAAGCATGTGCTTTTGATCGGCATCCTCAGCTTCATAAGTTGAGCCAACACAGCGGGCAATCTCACGAGAGATTGTCGAAGCGCTTCTACCAATTTCTTTTGCAATGCTACGCATTGACAACCCTTCTCTGAGTAAAACTTCTATACGTCCGCGATCAAATGCGGTAAGCTGATGATAATGACTCATAATGTTTCCTCGCGTTCTGTATGTTCTAGACAAACTACATTTTACGCTGGTTCATTATGAGTCAGTTTTTATTTAGCTTAGTGTTGCACTTGAATTGTAAATTCAAGTATCTATTATTCAGTTTCCGCATCCGTTGCCACGTCATTTGATTGACGCGAAACTTCAAATTCGTTAATGTATGCATCCTTGAAGTCGAGTGGCTTAATTTCAAAGTCCACAACGCGAATTGCTTCACCCACAGTTGGATTTGGCTTTTTTTCCAAGAAAAACCCTGTTAGCGTCACCATTTCTGAGTCATCAAATGGGCGAATATCCGTGTGGAAGTATCGTTCGAAATCATACAACGTCATCTTACCGGATACCTTATAGTGCATGTTACCCTTCTCGTCTGATCCCATCTTTTCAACTAAATCATCCGCAACAGCGTCCATTTCATCACGCACTGAACCAAACAGCTCTTCATAAATATCCTTGTCCGTCACAATACCTGACGTACCACCGTATTCATCCTTCACAATCACAATTGGCGTCCGACGCGCAATCATTTCTTGCAAAACATCTTGAATTGGCATATTTTCAGAAATCGTTGGCATCCGACGAATAATCTTCCGGACTGAAATTTGGTCATTCACTTGCGACTGACGCATCAAATCGTAGTTAAATACGTAACCTAGAATCTTGTCCTTGTCATTATCAGCAACCACTGGGAAGCGTGAATGCTTCGTCTCAAAATAGCGTTGTAAAGTATCATGCACCGTGTCTGTGATATCAACAACATCCAACTGGGTCCGGTCAATCATAATATCAGCCGCCACCTTGTCATTCATTTCAAAGGCACGTTGCATAAAGACGTAATCTTCTTCATCCAGTTGCCCACTGCGCGCTGCGGTACGTGACAAACTCAAAATTTCAGCTTCTGAGTAAACTTCATCACCTTCACTAGCTGTCTTCATGCCGAACAAGCGTGTGACACCTGTCGCGGAGACGTTCAGCAACCACACGAATGGGTAGAAAATGATGTGGAACAAACGCAATGGCGTTGCCACAAATAATGATACCTTAACCGGAAAATCAATCGAAACGTTTTTTGGTACCAATTCGGTAAAGACCACCTCAACATACGTCAACAAAACCAACGCAATAATCGAAGCAATCACACCCGAACTTGGTCCTGTCATTTTTTGCAAAAGACCCGCATCCAACAACAAGTGTGCAATCGTCTCTTCACCCATCCAACCAAGAATCAAACCAGACAACGTAATTCCCACCTGGGTCGTCGAGAGATACTCATTCAAGTTTTCAACCATGTGAATCGTTGTTGCAATTTTGCGCGAGGGTTTTTCGCGACTCTCTTGCAACTCAATTAGCGCACTTTTGCGGACCTTAACCAAGGCAAATTCAGCCGCCACAAATAGCGTTGCAAATAGCAGCACAATGATAATGACGACAACTGAACCCCATAATTGTCCTTCACTCAATTTTATCTTCCTACTTTCTTTTTATACATATTCAATGTCCCAATTATAACAAAAACCCTGATAGGTATCAGGGTTTTGCTTACATGCTTAATTATTTTGTTGGTCTTCATTTGAAGCATCATCAACTTCAGCTTCAGGCAAAGCCACAACCTCAAACTCTTCAATGTACGCATCCTTGAAGTCCAAAGCTGTAATTTCAAAGTTATTAATCTTAATGGCTTCACCAACTTGGAAGTCAGGATGATCATCTAGGACATATCCCGTCAACGTCACCATTTCTGAATCTTCGAAAGACTTGATTTCTGTCTTAAAGAATCGCTCAAAGTCGTACAACGTCATCTTTCCAGACACCTTGTAGTGCATGTTACCATCTTCGTCAGAACCAAGCTTTTGAATCAAATCATCTGAGACATCATCGATTTCATCACGCACTGTACCGAACAATTCTTCATAAACGTCCTTGTCCGTAACGATACCTGATGTTCCACCATATTCGTCCTTAACAACGACGATTGGGGCACGGTGTTCAATCATTTCTTGCAATACTTCCGTAATCGGTTGGTTTTCAGAAACGACTGGCAAGTTACGCAACACCGTACGAACAGAGGCGTTCATACTCAAACGGCCTTGACGAACCAAGTCATATGAAAAGACATAACCAAGGATCTTATCCTTATCATTATCTGCCACCACCGGCATACGTGAGAATTTTTCCTCAAGGTACAAGTTCAACGCATCACCGATTGTATCCGTGACATTAACGACTGTCAATTGTGTACGGTCAATCATAATATCAACCGCCACCTTGTCGTTCATTTCAAAGGCACGCTTCATAAACGTCAAATCTTCTTCGTCAATTTCACCAGCATCCGCGGCGTCCTTAGACAAAGACAAAATTTCATTTTCGGAATAAATATCTTCATCGGGATGTGCATTAAATCCAAGCAACTTCGTAACCCCAGCAGCTGTTCGGTCAAACAACCAAATCAAGGGATACAAAACAATGTGGAAAAACATCACGGGACGGACAATGAACAATAGCACCTTAACCGGTTGGTCAATCGCAATATTCTTTGGCACCAAATCGGTAAAGACCGCGTGGATAAAGGTAAAGATCAAAATTGCCGCGATAGATGCCACACTGTGTGCAATAGCTGGTGGCAACACACCTGATGAGATAATCAAGCTGGCAATAAAAGCCTCACCCAACCAACCCAAAATCAATGACGTCAGCGTAATACCAACTTGGGCAGTTGATAGATACTCTGTCATGTGGTGTGTCATGTTAATCGCATGTGTTAAATTTTTTGATGGTCGCTTGCGTGCCTCTTGTAGCGCGCGCAAGGCTGAAGGACGCACCTTAACCAGTGCGTACTCAGTCAATGTAAACAAGACTGCCAGCAACAAAATGATAATAATCACAACAATATTGGTCATAATAGACGGACCGGAATCCATAATTTTTTTACCTCTTCTTTAATAAAAATATTTTGTAATAAGAAATATTATAACAAAAATCAGGCGTTGTAAACACCCGCATCAAATAATGCATTATGTAGTTCGATAAATCGCTCCAAAGAAAGCTTTTCAGCTCGGGTTCGTGGGTCAAGATCAATGGCTGCCAACGCTGCCGTTAACTTTGCCTGCATGGCTTCACCCTTCCCAAATGCCGTTGTTAAATTATTCCACAAAGTCTTACGACGCATGACAAAGCCAATCTTAAACAACTCGAATAAACGCTTTTCATCACGTGGTTGAATGGCCAACGGCTCACGTGGCGTCAATGAGATAATTGCTGAATCAACGTTTGGATTTGGCACAAACGCTGTTCGTGAAACCGTAAAGGCCAACTTCGCATTCATGCGATATTGAACAGCCAACGTTAATGAGCCGTAATCCTTTGTACCCGGTTCAGCTGACAAGCGATCAGCAACTTCCTTTTGCATCATCACGACGATATTATCGAAATGAATACCTGATTGCAAAACTTGCATCAAAATCGGTGTCGTAATGTAATATGGCAAGTTGGCGACCAACTTCAACGGTGCAGTCACATCCTCGAAGTGCTTGGCAAATTCCTTTTCCAAATCAACCTCCAGAATATCATTGTGCACAATCGTGACGTTATCATATGGTGCCATGGTGTGGTCCAAAACGGGAATCAAACGGTCATCAATTTCAAAGGCCACAACCTGCTTAGCGGCCCGGGCCAACTGCTCCGTCAACGCCCCGATACCAGGTCCGATTTCAACAACGTTGTCGGTCTTTTGTACATCACCAGCTGCCACAATATTTTTCAAAATATTGATATCAGTTAAAAAATTTTGTCCCAAAGACTTCTTCGTGTTGATACCAAATTGGTTCATAATCGCTTGCGTGCGCACAGGCGTCGCAATATCAGGTACATCAGCCATTAATTCTTCTCCTCGTCCATCTCTTGCAAGACGGTGTTTAATTCTTCATTCGTCACGCCAAACATATTTAAGCGCTTCAACAGTTGTTTGCCATTGACATATCCCAAGCCCAGTCGTTCTGACACGTATTCACGGCGTTGGGCTGCGTCAACTCCGGCCATTAATCCCAACCTAATTAAATCCGCTCGGGTAATGTCGGATGACATATCCACATCACTTGCCGTGTACACCTTGCTTAGCGCCTGCTGAATATCAGCCGCCGTTGCATATTCAATGCCTAAACTATGATGCTTGATCTGTCGTCCAGCCTCATCTTTTGTTAAAAAAGCATGTTTGGCATCTGGCACGACTGCTGTAATCAGCTTACGCAAGCGCTCACCATTGAAATCAGGGTCCGTAAAGACAATGATGCCTCGTGTTTGTGCAGCCCGCTGAATCGCTTGTAACGTCGCTTCAGACAAAGCAGATCCATTCGTTTCAATCGTATCTGCCACCACCGCATGGCGCAGTACTTCCGTATCAGCCTTGCCTTCAACCACAATCACTTCTTTAATCTTCATTACTTATCCAAGTGCCACAAGCGGTGGGCATTTTCTGTCGTAATTTTAGCTAAGTCATTGTATGACATACCCAGTTGCTCAGCAATATTCGCAATCGTGTAACGAACAAACATTGGTTCGTTTTGCTTACCACGCATTGGCGTTGGTGCCAAATAAGGTGCATCCGTCTCAACTAGCAGACGATCCAACGGCACTGACTGCAATGTTTCATGAACATCCTTAGCATTTTTAAATGTGGCAATTCCTGAAAATGAAATATACATCCCCAAATCCAAGAATTGCTTGGCTTCATCTGCCGTACCCGTAAAGGAGTGCATCACACCACCAAATTCTGCGACGTTCGCATCCTTCAAAACATCATACGTATCCGCCGTTGCTTCACGTGTGTGGATTGTCACTGGCTTGTGGAACTCACGTGCTAAGTCTAATTGTTGCTTAAAGACAGCTTTTTGCACGTCTGGGGTTGGGTTTTCTTCCCAGTAATAGTCCAAGCCCATTTCACCAACACCAACAACCGCTGGGTCAGCTAATTGTTCGCGCAAAGTGGCAATATCTTCAGGCTTAAAGTCGCCACTTTCGCCCGGTTGCCAACCAACGATGGCATTTACCCCTTCAAATTCATGAGCGATTTCAATGGCACGTTGATTACCGATTGTATCGTAACCAACCACATTCATTTCAACGACACGATATTCACGTGCACGTGCCCAGTAAGCCGCCACATCATGCCAGAAAGCTTCATCATTCAAGTGCGTGTGCGTATCAAAGCTGTCTGCTGGACGCTTTGTTGGATCGTAAATTGCCATGTTATCTCCTAATTCTAAACGTTTGTGATACTTACTATTCTATCACAGCAACTATGCCCATATAAATCATGCCCCTTCATGATTTGTCTAAAAAAACGTCCGGCGAAAGGCATGTTAAAAACCCCACCGCTAACCAAGAACGAAATCGGTTAACGATGAGGTTTTTATCCTACTCTTCTGAGTCAGTCGCTAAAACTAATGCTTGTGCAGACGTGACTTCGTTATATAGTTCATTAATTAATGCTGCACTGAAACGGTCATTTTGCCGACCATCCTGTACGTACGTCAATTCTGCCCCTAGCGCCCCCAATAGTACCGCTTGCTCTTCAGCAGTGGATACTTGTTGGTCGTGGAAACGATCACGTTCTTGCGCGGCTACATCGCGCAGTGCCACCACATAACGTGGATCTTCGTCGCTTGATTCAGCCTGCGCAATAAATTCCGTCACCGCCGGTTCACTAATTTCCGCAATTTCCGTAAATACCAATTCACGACTCGATTGATACTTAGCGACGGCGTCTTCTGGACTACGGTAATTCATCTGCTTGACGGCAGCAAATTTTTTCTGCATCCGCAAGGTTTGTTCCAAATCGCGCTGTTCATGTTCTGTCAGCGTACGTCTTGCCGCCTTACGCTGTAACCGATAAACTCGTCGTTGCATCTTATCTGCAATTTTATGCATGCGTTCTTCAGGTTTAATTTGGCGGGTATTTACCAGTCGTAGCACCATCCCTTCCAAGATGCGGAACCATATCCGGACATTATTTGTGCCGCGAGCCCAGCGTGCATCAGCATTCGCTTTCACACGGCGATAGTAAACCATCGTTGCTTGCGAAACTAAGTCAGCATCAATCGCGGCATCTACCGCATCGTCTGTCACCCGCTGAATATCGGTTTGCGCCCGTTGCCAGAGCGCCCGGTCCAATTGGTCAGCCCCATATCCCAGCTGGTCTTGTAGTTGACCAATCACGTTCCGTTTAACAGAGTTAGAAACATTCAGCGTCTCAACATACGCCATACCTGCGTTAATCATCGCAATATGTGCTTGTGAGTACTCGGTCATATCATAATCAGCTTGAACCTTTGGCAAGAGCCGTGGCAAGATGAACAACGGTGCGACCAAGCTGACAATAATCACAGTGGCCGCAATCAAGAGCAACATATCACGGTGCGGGAATGCCTGACCATTCGTTAATGTCAACGGCAATGAAAAGGCCATGGCCATCGTCACGGTTCCGTGAACACCACCTAATGCAAAAATCCACGCATCACGATTTTTATGTGCCTGATCAACCATTGATGCCATCGGCGAATCGCGGTCGATGCGTTCAATCATAATGTGCCTAAATGCCGTCATCACGGCATAAATTGCCAAACCAATCCCAATGTACCCTAACCATGTCACGATTGGTTCATGAAGATACGTCCTAAATACTCGTACCAATGATAAGCCTAACAACACAAACACGAGTCCATTCAATAACTGTGAAACAATCGTTGTTAATTGATTATTCAAGTTATTCAATTGTGATGACATAAATTGCGTGTGGTGTTTTTCTTCGTTCGAGATAATCCCCATCACAACCACCGCGATAATGCCTGAGACGCCAGTGTGTTCTGCCAGCCCATATACGAGAATTGGCGACAATAGGTAAATCATAACGTGCGCTACCGTATCATCAAATTGGGCTCTCAAAAGGTGCTGGCGGATATATAACAACACCACCCCGGCAAGTGCCCCAACAATGGCCCCACCGCCTGCAACAACTAAGAATTCTTCAAACCCATGGACGAATAAAAACGTCCCCGTATTCATCCAAAGAAGGGCCAGCTCCAAAACTACCAAACCAGTGGCGTCATTGAACAATGATTCCAAATTTAAGGCCCGACCAATCCCCTTAGGAACTGCCAGCCCTTCTGTAACTGACTCTAATGCAGTGGCATCCGTTGGTGTGACAATTGCGGCCAACGCCAACGCCATCGGTAACGCCCAACCAATGGCCCAGTGACCAAATAACATCAACACCACAACCGTCATCACGGCAATAATACCGGCCAAACTAATAATGGCACGGAAGTTTTTAGATACCAATCGCACGTCAGTTCGTTGACCTTCATAAAATAGTAATGGTGCAATTATCAGCATCATAAACCATTCCGGGTCAAGCTCTACGACTGAATGTCGTAACACTGGAATCATTGCCAGAATAATGCCACCTAAGATTTGCCAAAATGCCTTGGGTACTCGTGGCATTGCTTGCGACAAGAGGTTCGCAATAATAATGGTGAGTAGCATCGGCACCAGCGTATAAAATATTGTCATAATTCTTTCCTGTTTTCAGAATATTACATCAGATCAGGCTTCTAAAGCCTATCATTACTGATTGATACCCTTATTTTAACAAAAAGGAAGCGATGTATCGGCCATCGCTTCCTTAATTTCATGTATTAACCTAGTTCAGAACCAGCTTCAATTTCATCTGGCAAGATTGTCAAAATAACATTGCCATCCTTTTCGGCAGACAACAACATACCTTCTGACATTTCACCCATCATCTTACGTGGCTTCAAGTTAGCAACGAAGGCAACCTTCTTACCAACCAATCCAGCGTACTCTGGGTACCACTTCTTGATACCTGACAAAATGGTGCGGCCTTCCTTAGTACCGTCGTTCAACTTGAAGCGCAACAACTTGTTTGACTTCTCAACTTCGGTAACTTCCAAAATTTCTGCCACACGCATCTCAACCTTGTCGAAATCGTCAAATTCAATCAAGTCCTTTGTTGGGACCTCGATATATGACGCTTCTGTCTCTTCAGCAGGCTTAGTAGCCCCACCAGTCATCTCATCGCGGATGTAAGCAACTTCAGCTTCTACATCAACACGTGGGAAGATTGGCTCACCCTTGGCGACAACCTTACCACCAGCTGGCAAATCTTCAAACTTCAAATCAGCAATTTGCAAGTTTGATTCTGCCAAACCAAGTTGGTGGAAGATTTGCTTTGGTGCACGAGTCAAAGCTGGTTGCAACAAGATAGCGGCAACACGCAATGCAGCGGCCAAGTGCGCCATTACTGATGCTAACTTGTCAGCTTGTGCTTCATCCTTGGCCAAAGTCCATGGCGTTGTCTCGTCAATGTACTTGTTAGCACGTGAAATCAACTTCCAAACTTCAGCCAACGCATCAGCGGTGCGCATTGCTTGCATATTTTCATTGTAAGCCTTGATAACATCGTTAGCCGTTTGAACCAAGTCAGCATCGAACTCAGTTGCACCTGAGTTCAAAGCTGGGATAACGCCATCTTCGTACTTGTTAATCATTGCAACGGTACGGTTCAATAGGTTACCCAAATCGTTAGCCAAATCATAGTTCAACTTTGATACGAAGTCTTCTGGTGTAAAGATACCATCATTTCCGTAAGGCATTGCACGCAATAAGTAATAACGTACTGCATCGATGCCGTAACGGTCAGCCAATGTATCAGGGTACACAACGTTACCCTTAGACTTTGACATCTTACCATCACGCATCGTCAACCAACCGTGCCCCAACACTTGCTTTGGCAGTGGCAAACCCAAAGCGTGGAGCATGATTGGCCAGTAAATCGTGTGGAAACGAACGATTTCCTTACCAACTAGTTGGACGTTAGCAGGCCAGAACTTATCAAACAACGTCGTGTCACCTGATCCGTAACCCAAGGCCGTAATGTAGTTAGACAAAGCATCAATCCAGACGTACACAACGTGCTTAGGATCAGACAGAACGGGAACACCCCACTTAAAGGCTGTACGCGTAACTGCCAAATCTTCCAAACCTGGCTTGATAAAGTTGCTAATCATTTCGTTCATACGAGATTCTGGTTGGATAAATTCAGGATGTGACTTGTAGTAATCCAACAACCAGTCTCCATACTTACCCATGCGGAAGAAGTATGATTCTTCCTTAACCAACTCAACTTCGTGACCTGAAGGTGCCTTACCCCCGATTACCTTACCGTTTTCATCACGGTAAACTTCGGCCAATTGTGACTCTGTAAAGTACTCTTCATCATCAACAGAGTACCAACCTTCATACTCACCCTTGTAGATGTCATCTTGATCCAAGAATTGTTGGAAAATCTTCTGGATTGCCTTTTCGTGGAAGTCATCAGTCGTACGGATAAAGCCATCATTCGTGATGTCCAAATCAGCCCACAACTTTTGAATATCAGCAGCCATGCCGTCAACGTATTGTTGTGGCGTCATGTTCAACTTTTCTGCCTTTTGTTCAATCTTCAAACCGTGCTCATCAGTACCCGTTAAGAAGTAAACATCTTCGTTCAACAAACGGTGGTAACGCGCTGCCGCGTCAGCCAAAACCGTTGTGTAAGTGTTACCGATGTGCAACTTACCAGATGGATAGTAAATCGGCGTTGTAATATAGAACGTGTTCTTGTCTGCCATTTTCTTTATACCTCCCGCCACTACGAATGGGTAGGGCGTCATTTTTTAAACTGCAGGTGTCTCCTGCAATGTCTGCCTTTTATTATATCAAATTATGGCCTAACTGAGAGGGCTTTTCACGTGAACCCACAAATCAAACTAATGTCTGTACGTCGACGCCAGCAATCAGCCGATCAAGTTGCTCATCCGCATGCCAATCCGTCGGTTCACTGTCACCAAATTTAACATTATGTGTAACAGCGTGTGCTTCTTGATAGATATTATGTGACTGCCTTGCAGGTACAATAAAATAATCACCCGTCTGATACACAGTTAGTTGCAATTTATCATTAGCCTCATACGTCGCCAGAACAACTTTACCAGCCTGCACAATATAGATTTCCTGATACTTTTCATGATAGTGGCTATTCTGCCACGCGCCCGTCTGATTAACGGTTCTCGTATATGAACTACCGTCTGTGGCCACCAAGCCAAGTCTCGCCTCGCCGTTTGGCATTAGCCGAAAATTCGTTTTAACACCGTACTGCGTTGCGGCTTCTTTTTCTTCCATAAGACAAGTCTCCTGTTTAAAAAAGATTTATAGGTGATATTGGGCAACCAAGGATTGGCCACCACCATTTGCCACATATCCGGCACCACCTTTATTTATCATCCGACGCAAAGCCGTTAACTCTATTGAAATGTCACTTGGTACTTTCGTGGCATCTGATAATTTCAAGAAATATAACGAGTTTGATAATTTACTAGCAACTGTTTGTGGTAGTTGTTGATATTGCCGATGATCCACTTTGGCCATGCTAACTAATTTTTCAGCCTCGGGATACTCAGCACCCGCTACCTTTCTCGACATAGTCTCTAATAACTCATCAATTTGTTGATCCAATTGTTTTACACCAAACCCAAACATATATAAGTCCCCCCCTTGTTTGTATATTTTATACAATACACCGGAATTTTAACGCATACAAATTCATCTAGTAACCCGTTATTAAATTTTTTGTATCACACACTTAGTCCATCATACAAACAAAGCTTGAGACAGTAGCTACCATCCCAGTTCTCAATTACTTTTTTAACTGCATCTCCGTAAGCTGCAAAATTAGTTTGGTTGGCCGTCACGCGTACATTAACAACTTTTTCGGCACCGATCTTATCTGACGCCTTAGCTAAATCCTTCAAAAGCCCCTTCTACTGACATCCCCAATCCAGATACAATTTAAATTTGTTCAAGGCCTGCTGGTACTTCGCCAACCGTCACTGGTAACTTAAAGTCATCTCTACCAAATAATCCCATTTCACTGTCCTCCGCCTTTTTTAGTTTGCTTCATTGTACCTATTAATCATCAATTTTGCTGATTTAGCGTTTTTTGAATGCACAAAAAAGGTTCTATTCTTTTTGGCGTTGGTGATTAATCACCAACGCTTTTTTTGCATTTATC
>NZ_SDGK01000082.1 GCF_004521965.1 Weissella cibaria
TAACCAGTTGATTGCTGACGGCAGCTTGTACATTGTAGGCCGGCTTGAGCTGGCCACTCATCATTGGGTCTTCCTTTACATGCATAAACGTGGCGTCGGCATCTGTTTTAGAATAGCTGTTACGATTACCGAACGTATCCATTTGATTTTTGTATTGCGCATTCTTATCACGAATTTCTTTCAGCTTGCGAGTTTGAGACTTCACAGTGCGTCGTTTTTGTTTAGCTGGATTTAGTGATACCTTTTTGGTTTCTTCCACAGCTCGGTCTAGCTCATCAATGTGCATCTGTAACCGCGCAATAACATCATCCATATCATCAAACGACAATTCGGTTTCTTCATGAAAGAAGTCCGCTTGTGATGCTTTGATTTCTTCGAGAAGCGTAACTGCTTTGGCTTTGTTCAGTTCGCTGAAGCAAATGGTGTTTCTACGCCAAACAAACGAGTATTTGTTATCGTTAGCCAGAATCTTCGTCCCATCGATAAACACGACATCATCAATGGCGCCTGCG
>NZ_SDGK01000083.1 GCF_004521965.1 Weissella cibaria
GACTCTTAATCCGTGGGTCCAGGGTTCGAGCCCCTGTCTGCCCATCCCATAAACCACCAGGTCATTTGATCTGGTGGTTTTCTTTTTGCATCAAAGTTACCCACATAACTGACACACCCCTCATACATCCGAATTTCTTCCAATAACTTTCACACCCCAAGCATCCCTACCATTCACGGTCACTTTTAGCTATCACACACAATTGATTAATTTAAACAAAACACTTGCACAACCCGTATTATTCTGGTAATATATATTTTTGTTGAGGCAGCGACATAGAATATGGGCAGATAGCTCAGTTGGTAGAGCAACGGACTCTTAATCCGTGGGTCCAG
>NZ_SDGK01000084.1 GCF_004521965.1 Weissella cibaria
TAAGGCATCGGTTTTTGGTACCGTGTATCGCTGGTTCGAATCCAGCTATCCCAGCTGATGAAAGTCGGTGAGCGAGTACGCTTGCTGGCTTTTTTGTTGCCTTTAAAACGACTGTCAAAAATTGTTGACACAAAAAGTAAGCAACGTTATTATAATATTCGGTGAAAAATGATTGGGATATGGCCAAGTGGTAAGGCATCGGTTTTTGGTACCGTGTATCGCTGGTTCGAATCCAGCTATCCCAGCTACTGAGGGCGGTGTACAGCAATGTATGCCGCCTTTTTTGTTAAATAACCGTAAATCCTTGCCAAGTTGAGTATGTTAAACTAATAGCTAGAGTAAAGGGATATAGATAAGGATATGGGTATGCTAAGCAATTATGATTTGAAGATGCGCGCGCGGTCGCGTGTTAAAGGACCGACCTTTGGCGTTTCGCTGAAAATATCATTGATTTTGATTTTGTGGCAAATTGTCTCAACATTCTGGGACGGTCAACGCACACCGGATCCAAGTTCTTTGGGCTTTGGTGAGTCGGTTCAGTATTTGTTCGGGATGTTCACAACAAGCATGGTGAGCGAAATCATCTTTGGTGTCTTTGGGCTAGGCACGGTGTGGGCATTTGTTGAATGGCGTCGATCGCAAGAAGCACCAGCAAATCCTGTACAAGCGAGTTTGAAGTTCTGGGGCCGTGAGACATTGGTTGACGTGGTTGTGTTGTATGGCCTACGTTTCTTGTTCACAGTATTGTGGACCTTCTTGTTGATTGTGCCGGGAATTATTAAGTCATTTGCTTACTCGCAAGCGGGCTTGATTTTCGCAGAAGACGTAAAAAACGGTGCTAAAATCACGAGCTTGTCAGAATATTTGACACGCTCACAAAACTTGATGCAAGGCTACAAGGGACGCTTTTTCTGGCTACAATTGAGCTTTATCGGTTGGTGGATTTTGGTTGCGCTGACCTTTGGGATTGCCGCAATCTACGTGATTCCATATTATAACGCAACGATGGCGGAATTCTACATAGAAGTGGTTCGCGAACGTCGTTATGGTGCGCGTCGCCCAGTCGGTGACACCGAAATGCCAGCTGACGAGAATGATGAACTATAATAGATAGCAACAAAAGGTTAGGGTTTACTCTAGCCTTTTATTATTGAGATTAAAGCGAGATTGAGACAATGAAGACGTTAGATGTACGAGGGTTGTATGAGCAGCTCTATAATCAAATGGGGCCCCAACGCTGGTGGCCGGCTGAACGCTGGATGGAAACAATTGTCGGCAGTATTTTAATTCAAAATGCGTCAGCCAAGACCGTCGATCCAGTCATTGAGAAGGTTGGACGTGAAACCGGCTTTGATCCACAAGTCCTGATCGGCTTATCACAAGAAGAGCTAGAACAACTCATTTTTGAAGCGGGCCTTTATCGTAGCAAGGCAAAGTATTTGCGAGCGTCATTAGAATTCTTTGGTCAATTTGATTTTGACTTGGCGCCATTGCAAGCATTGGACACTGCTGAACTACGCAAACGCATTCGCGCTGTGAATGGGATTGGTAATGAGACAGCGGATGTGTGGTTGGTATACATATTTGGTCGAGCCCAATTTATTGCGGATTCCTATTCACGTCGGTTAATGAACTTCTTAGGTGGTCCTGAAAAGTTGACCTATGAAAAGGTCCAAAAAGTCGTGATGAATAATTCTGATTTCACACCAGATGAAGCGCGTGAGTTTCATGCTCTGATTGACGAATTCGGTAAGTTGTACCTCCATAATCGCGACCAATTCTTAACGAGTTGGCTTCGTGATGCCAATTTCAATGAACATATTTTGAATCAATTTTAGTAAAGGAGCTCTTGATGGCTAAGAAAGTCGCTGCCTATAAGAAAATCCGACCACCGCGTGTGCGAGTTGGTCGTAATAATGATGCTGGTTATGCCATTCGGGTCGATGTGACGGATACACGGGCAGATATTTATCAGCTTTACACTCACCCGAAAGCGGATCAAAGGGTTCAAATCGACTTTTTCGACCATCAAGAAGTGGCCAGTCGGCGGATTTGGCAACAATTTATCCAGCAAAATGCGGCCCGGGTAACGGAACCAGATGTTGATTTGGTAAGCGTGCAATCTGCCCGACATTCGGGTAGTGTGTATGTGAGTTTTGTGCAGCATGCAAAGCCGGCCTACCAGACCCTCCGCATTGCGCATCATTTAGGGCCAAATTGGCAAAAACTGCCCGTTATTCAAACCCGATTTTTGCAACAAGCGACTGAAGCCGGTGATTGGGTACGCAAAGTGGTGGCTGGTCAATCATTCACACCATTTACGTTTGAAATGTACACCTGGTTACGCTGGTGGTCGCAACCTGGTCTGATGCAAACCCTCGAAAAGCACGGTAAGCATTGGCTTGTTGCCAAGGAGGATCAGCACGACGGTGTATCGGCTGAACAAGTTAATGTTGCGTCGCAGTTACAGCATGGTGCGCTAGTGGTACCACGTGGCGAACAAATGGTTGTTAGCGATACGGGGATTGCGGTGATGAATTATTTCGCCCGTTACTATGAAGCGCAGTTTGTGAAGGCGTACGGCGCTGAAAGTATTTGGCATGCTGATGCGCTGCTTGAGTCAGCTTCAGCGGACACGTTAGGACAGTTTAGTACTGCCAAGGTGAAAAAGCGCCAGTCTGTGAAGATTTCAAACCGTATACCGAAAGATTATCGTGGGGATCGTTGGGGATGACAAACGCTGAATTACAACAACTTGTTGAAACGTTATCGTTGGCTGATTTTGTCCGGCCGTTCCAACACCAAGCGACCTTTAACCGGCGCCTGCGGACAACCGGTGGTCGCTATGTGTTACAAACGCACAATTTGGAAATTAATCCCTTGATGATTGAAGAGTTTAACGAAGCAACGTTGATTGGCGTCATTAAGCATGAGTTAGTGCACTACCATAACCATATCCAAGGGCTACCTTATCAACATAAGGACCGTTATTTTCAAAACGAGTTACAACGAATTGCTGGGTTGAAATATGCACCGGCTACGTCGAAAGCCAAAGTGCGCCAACAAACGAAACATTTATGGGTTTATACCTGCAAAAATGGTCATGAAATTTACCGCCAACGCCGGATTAACGAATTACGATATGTCTGCGGGATTTGTGGTGCCCCAATTCGACTCACTGGTGAACTAAAACGTGACGTCTAACTGTTGCAAAAAGTTTCAAGCCTAAAGGAAACCCTAAAAGCAAGTAATATCGCTTGCTTGTAGCTAGAGAGTAACGTTATTATAGAACTTAGTTTTAATAAGTGAACTGAATGTAGGAAGAGAAGAAAAATGGGGCAAAATTCTGCAGGAAAGCGACGATATATTACAGGTTTTGATGGCTTACGTGCTATCGCTGTAATTGGGGTTATCGTATTTCACCTTTGGCCTAACCGCCTAACGGGCGGTTGGCTAGGGGTGCCGTTGTTTTTTGTGTTATCCGGGTATCTAATTACGGATTTGTTAATCCAAGAATATGATCGCAACGGACGAATTGACTTGATTGGGTTTTATCGACGCCGAATCAAGCGACTATACCCAGCATTGGTGGTGATGTTATTTGCCACAGCGACGATGATTGGGCTATTCGCACGCGATTTACTTTATAATTTACGCGCAATTATTAGCAGCAATATGCTGTACATATATAATATTTGGGCGACGAAGCACGGTGAGTCATATTTCGATTCATGGGGTGGTGCTTCGCCATTTACCCACTTATGGTCATTATCAATTGAAGGGCAATTCTACTTCATTTGGCCAATTATCGTCTTTATCGTGTTGGCATTGCGCATTAAGCGAACGAAGGTATCGATTGCAATTTTGGTTGTTGCCATGTTATCGGCGATTTGGATGGGAATTATGTATGATCCAGCCGATATTAATCGCGCTTATTACGGGACGGACACGCGTATTTTCGCGGTACTGTTTGGAACGGCCTTGGCGTTTACGTGGCCCTCAAATCGGATGAAAATGTCGTTGTCACCACGTGTGAAACGCAACCTGGACATGTTAGGTATCGGTAGTTTGGTACTAACGATTATTGGGTTCTTTTGGCTTAATGGTCAGTGGTCAGCAACGTACATGGGCTTGATGTTTGTCTTTACAGCAGTCATTGCTGGCTTAATTGCGATTACGTCGCACCCGGCATCATTCCTGAGCCACGCCTTGGATAACAAGGTGCTGAATTATCTAGGAACGCGTTCATATAGTATTTATTTGTATCAGTTGCCAGTCTTTGTGTTCTTCGACAAGTTTACGCATCATAACGATTCATTCATCGTGAACTTGTTGAAGATTGCGGTCGTTTTAGGAATTTCAGAATTGAGCTATAGCTATGTCGAAAACGTTTTCCGTCGTTTCAAGAAGCCAGCTATGCAACCGGGCGTAATGCTGAAGGCACGTTTCTTTGCGAGTCGCCAAGCGAAAATTATGGCAACTGTCGCAGCAGTGTTCTTATTGGGAACTGTTAATGCGTTGGCTGCCAAGCAATCAGCAAAGCCGCGCCCTGAGACGCAATTACAAAAGCGTCTTCACGCTAATGCATCAGAGATTAGTACGAAAAATAAGCGTGCACTTGCGGCTGCAAAGGCATCAAATGCAAAGAAGAAGTCGGCTAAGAAGAGTTCCGTCGCGGCAAAGCCGGTTGACCCCGCCTTGTTAAGCAAGTACGGTCTAACCAAGGACCAACTTGGCAAGATTAGTGGTAACGCGGTAACAGCAGTTGGTGATTCAGTCATGGTTGACGTCGCGCCAGATTTGCAAGAATTAATGCCGAATACGGTGGCCGATGCTGCAGTTGGTCGTCAAGCCTACTCAGTGCCAGGTATCTTGCAATCATATGCTGGTCGTGGTGTCTTAGCACCGAACGTCATCATTTCGATTGGTACGAACGGTACGATTGGTGAAGACGTCTTTAAGCAAATCATGAATACAGTCGGTGACCGCCAAGTTTACTGGGTTAATGGTTATGCACATCGTTCATGGGTTGTGACAAACAACCAATTTCTCAATAGTCAGGCCAGTCAGTACCCAAATCTGCACATTGTGGATTGGTATGATGCTGTTAAGGACCACGGTGATTGGTTGGGCGACGATCATGTCCACCCAAATCCAAATGGTTCGGTACAATACGCAGCTGAGATTGCTAAGGCAATGGCTGATAGTAAGAAATAATCAAGAAAACGTCTTTAGCAGGCGTTTTTTTGTTGTCAAAAAAGTAAGTCCGTGTTATTATTAACTGGTTAATTAACCGGTAAAGGAATGTGGCGACATGGCAACAGAGGAATATGCAGAACAGTTAGATCATTTTTTAAATGATGTCCGAGTGATGGCAGAAAACCAACGTGAAATCCTGTTGGGTGAGTCAAATTCGGCCATTACAACAACGCAAGGTCACGTCTTGATGCTGCTTGCTCAGAATGGCCCACAAACGAATTCAGAGTTAGCCCGCGCGTTGGGTGTATCTGGTGCAGCAATTACGAAGGCGATGAAGGGCCTGACTGGTGAAGACGATCCGATGGTCAACACCATTCCAGATCCCGATGATGGACGTGTGAGTCGCTGGTCGTTAACGGGCCTCGGCATCTCGATGGCTTCAGCCCACGCACAACGTCACCGTGAGACATTAGCGGAATATCAAAATGTCTTTGCGGTCTTTACTGAATCTGATCAAACGGCGATTAGTCATTTTTTGACGCTGGTCGCTGATCGATTGCATGGGGACACAGACGACTGATAATTACTGGTGGTTAAGATAACTTCAAGCTTGCGTAATTATGGTGAAATAGCGAGTTAATTGACTTGAGAGGAAGTGAGTTGGTTGGTAGACAACCAACTTAACGGAGGACATAGACATGAAGAAACAGAACCGTCGCTGGGTATTGGCAATCCCGGCCGTTGCCGTTGTAGCGATGATTGGTGGTGTGATTTATCAAGCCGCTACGAAGAATGCCACTGATTGTCAGTCCGGCAAAATTAAAGTTGTCGCAAGTTTAGATAGTTATGGTGAAATCGCAAAGGCGGTTTTAGGTAACCAAGGTTCTGTGACCAGTGTGATGGATGATCCAGATATGGATCCACACGAATTTGAGCCCACGACATCAGACGCTAAGCTATATCAACAGGCCAATGTCATCATCTCGAATGGTGGCGGTTTTGATAATTGGAGCTTGAACTTTGCAAAGCAAAATAAAGACGCCAAAGCGGTGTCATTAGCTAGGTTGTATCACTATACTGATGGCGGTCACGACCATGATGACGACGCAATTGGTAACGAACACTTCTGGTATAAGACAGATGCGGCTGAGCAGCTATCAAAGCAATTGGTTAAGACATATACGCAGTTGGAACCAAGTAAAAAAGCTTACTTCCAATCCAATGCGGCTAAATACATGGCCAGCTTAACCGACTTGCAGGCTATGCAAAAGCAAGTAGAGGCTGATTTAAAGGGTAAGGCCGTGATGGCAACGGAGCCGGTGTTTGATAATACGTTAATTGATTTGGGGGCCACGGTCTTGAATCAATCATTTTCAAAGGCGGTTGATGAACACCAAGATCCGACACCCACGGACATCCGCGCCTGGAATAGTGCGATTGATGATGGCAAGGTGGCGGTGGTGATTTACAACCCACAATCAACGGGTAAGCTAGCAAAACAAGCCATGCAATATGCTAAGAATCACAACGTGCCGGTTGTGCAAGCGACTGAAACACGACCAAAGGGTGATACGTATGCAGAGTGGCAATATAAGCAATTGAAAGCATTGGACGAGGCATTAAAGTCATGACAATTTTAACTGGTTCAGGGGTAGGCATTCAGTTTGGGGAGCGGTGGTTATACCAAGATGTCGCATTTAAACTTGAAAAAGGTCGCGTGATCGCACTAATTGGGGATAATGGTGTTGGTAAAACGACGTTACTACGTGCCATCTTAGGCCAGTTAGAGCTAACTGTCGGTGAATTAAACTGGCAAATTGACGCCAAAAACCGCATGATTAGCTATGTACCGCAGTATCGACCAGATATGCAGGCGTTTCCGTTGAAAGTAATTGATTTTGTATCGTTGAGTTTCGACAAAGGGATTTTGCCCTGGTTGAAGACAACTGAAAAAGAACGCCTCCAGCATGTGCTATCCGATACGCATTTAACAAAAATCGCGAATGCGCGGATTGACACGGCATCAGGTGGTGAACGCCAACGTGCGTATTTAGCACAAGCGTTGGTACAAAACCCAAACGTGCTCATTTTGGACGAAGCCACGGCCAATTTAGATAATGTGGCGAAGTATGAATTGATGGATGTGGTGCGCGATTATCGTGACCATCATGATTTGACGACCATCATGGTCAGCCACGACTTGGATATCATTAGTAAATATGCGGATGACTATTTGTTGTTGACACCAAATGGGAGTGAGTTTGGTCGGATTGACCAACTGGATATGACAAAACTGAAAGCAGGTAATCAAAATCATGCTTAATTATCCATTTATGCAAAACGCCTTTGTTGCGGGGACGTTGATTGCCATTGTTAGTGGCTTTGTTGGCACGTTTGTGGTTGCGCGCCGGATGTCGTTTTTAACCCACACGTTGAGTGAAATCGGGTTTGCGGGGGCGTCATTCGCGCTATATATGAGTTGGTCACCTTTGGTGGGGATGCTCCTGTTCTCGGTTGGGGCCTCAATGACTATTGGTGAAATGGGCGTCAAAGAAAGTCGGTCTGAATCGCTCATTTCAGCGGTGAGCGCGATTGCGATTGGACTAGGAATTGCTTTCCTGGCCTTATCGAAGAAGAACGCCACTGCTGCAACGGGGATTCTGTTTGGGTCGATTTTCAGCATCAGTCGCACGGATGTGATTGAAGTGGTAGTGCTAGCAATCTTGGTTTTGTTAATCGGGTTAGCAATGTTTCGGCCGCTACGCCACTTCGCGTTCGACTACAGCACGGCGCTATTTAGTTTGAAGCATATCCGTTTTATTGAAGTGGCCTTCTTGGCGTTGATGGCAACAACGGTGGCGGTTTCTGCCCAAGTGGTTGGATCATTATTGATTTTCATCTTGATGATTCTACCGGCCAGCTCAGCAATGCGCTGGGGGAGGACCGTTTGGCAAATTATTGGCCTCGCTGTTTTGTTTGCCGTGGTGGGGGTCTGGGTAGCACTTGTGCTGTCATACACGCTTAACCTACCCGTCTCGTTTTTCATTGCTATTATTGAAGCTGGCATTTATTTTGTCAGCTTGATTGGTAAGAAATAAGCGCTAATAGTTAAAAAGAGTGAGACAAATGACGTTATATTAAGGAATCATCCTTTCGGAAAATATTTAAAAGCCACCAATCTGCCGATTTTATATCGGGAGATTGGTGGCTTTTGTGATTGAGGCAGAGACTTCCGTTTTGGGGTGATTGTTCAGTTAAGTACGTATATAGGCAGCGGCGAATTTTGCAATGAGCCAATAAAAATTCCAATCCGGAAAACCCACCACCAAAAATATTCACATTTTCTGTATAATGGAGAATGACATTAAATTGAAGAAAAGGAAACGTAAATAAATATGCTAACTGTTTCAAATGTATCAGTATCATTTACTGGTAAGAAGCTATACGATGACGTTAACTTGAAGTTCACGCCTGGTAACACATACGGTGTTATCGGTGCCAACGGAGCAGGTAAATCAACGTTCTTGAAGGTCTTGGAAGGTAAGCTACAACCGACGACTGGAACGGTCTCAATGGAGGCTAACGAACGTATGTCATCATTGGTACAAGACCACTTTGCCTATGACGCATTCACGGTCTTGGACACTGTTATGCAAGGACACAAGGAATTGTATGACGTGAAGAACCAAATGGACGAAATCTACACGCACGACCCATTTACTGATGAAGACGGTATCAAGGTTGGTGAGTTGTCAGCTCGTTTCGAAGAATTGGACGGTTGGTCAGCTGAAACTGAAGCGGCCCAATTGTTGCAAGGCTTGGGAATTTCAGAAGATCAACACTACATGATGATGTCTGACTTGCCCGAAGTAACGAAGGTTAAGGTTTTGTTGGCCCAAGCTTTGTTTGGTAACCCAGATATCTTGATCCTCGACGAGCCTACCAACGGTTTGGACACGAAGACGATTGCTTGGTTGGAAGACTTCTTGGCTGACTACCAAAACATCGTGATCGTTGTTTCCCACGACCGTCACTTCTTGAACGCCGTTTCAACGATGATTTTGGACGTTGACTTCGGTAAGATCAAGTTGTTCGTTGGTAATTACGACTTCTGGAAGGAATCTTCAGAATTGGCCCAACGTTTGCAATCACAAGCAAATGCTAAGAAGGAAGAGCAAATCAAGGAATTGCAAGACTTTATCGCCCGATTCTCAGCAAACGCCTCAAAGTCAAAGCAAGCCACTTCACGTAAGAAGCAATTGGAGAAAATCACGCTTGATGATATCCAACCTTCAACGCGTAAGTACCCATACATCAACTTTGAAATTCAACGTGAAATCGGAAACGATATGTTGCGCGTTGAAAACTTATCAAAGACAGTTGACGGGGTGAAGTTGTTGGACAATGTGTCATTTACGGTACGTCCTAACGAAAAGGCCCTTGTGATGGCTGAAAACGACGTTGCCGCAACGGCATTGTTGGACATCATCGCCGGTAACGACGAACCTGATGAAGGTACGGTTACTTGGGGTGTCACGACGTCTCACGATTACTTGGCTAAGGATATGAATGTTAACTTCCCTAAGCCAGAAATGCCAATCTTGGACTACTTGCGTGACTTTGCTTCTAAGGAAGAAAGCGACAACACGTTCTTGCGTGGTTTGTTGGGACGTATGTTGTTTAAGGGTGAAGACGCTGAAAAGACGTTGGATGTTTTGTCTGGAGGAGAAAAGGTCCGCGTTATGTTGTCTAAGTTGATGTTGACGAAGCCAAACGTATTGGTTTTGGACGACCCAACGAACCACTTGGACTTGGAGTCAATCACGTCATTGAACGATGGCTTGATTAACTTCAAGGGTGGTATCATCTTCACGTCTCACGACCACACGTTTGCACAAACGATTGCGGATCACATTATCGTGGTTTCAGATCAAGGTGCCATCGATCGTGCCGAGACGACTTACGACGAGTTTATGGCGCACCCAGAAGTGCAAAAGCAACTTGCTGAAAAGAATATTACATTGTAATTAATGATAAAAGAGACGGACTGCTATGGCGGTACGTCTCTTTTTCATTACAAACCTGCACTAATTTCATGAATTTTCACACTTTACACAAAAAGTCTCTATACTATGAATTAATAAGGTTAAAAGAACGAGGGGGATGTCAGTAGTCATGCAAGATTTGACGCAGGGGAACCCAGCAAAGTTGATTATGATGTTTACCATTCCGTTGGTGATTGGGTATTTGGTACAACAGCTATACAACATCTCTGACACATTGGTTGTTGGACAAACGCTGGGGGTAAAGTCACTGGCCGCCGTGGGTGCGACGGGCAGTATTCAGTTTTTGGTAATGGGATTTGTACAGGGGTTTAGTTCGGGGATGTCGATTATCACCGCCCAACGTTTTGGCGCCCACAATATGAATGGTGTCCGCCAATCGTATGCAACAAGTATTATTGCCGGGGTTATCATGTCGGTTATTTTGACGGCCTTGAGCTTGGCATTTATTAATCCGTTGTTGCGCTTGATGCAAACACCTGTCGAGATTTTTGTCGAAGCACGCGTGTTTATTGCAATTATCTTAGCCGGTACGATTGCGACGATGGGCTACAATATTATCTCAAACGCGATGCGTGCGGTTGGTGATAGTAAGGCGCCACTGTACTATCTGATTGTCGGGATGATTTTCAATATCACGGTTGAATTGATTCTGATTCTGAAGTTCGGTTGGGGTGTCGAAGGAGCGGCCTTTGCGACGGTGATGGCACAATTTGTCTCAATTGTGGCTTCGCATTGGCACATTAGTCGGTATACTGACACGTTGCACCTGACTTGGGCGGACTTCAAGCTACCAAAGGGTGAATTGCGTCAGCACATGTTCGCCGGCGTGCCAATGGGCTTCCAACAATCAATTATTGCTATCGGGTCAGTGACGTTAGCTGCTGCTGTGAATACATTGGGAACGGACGCTGTTGCTGCCAATACAGCGGCCTCTAAAGTCGATCAAATCATCATCATGGTGGTGATGTCATTTGGTGTGACAATGGCCACATATACCGCGCAAAACTTTGGTGCTGGTCAATATGGCCGTATTCTGCAGGGTGTGAAGGTGGCGTTGGCCATGGGAATGATTGTTGGAACGATTCTAGGAATCTTAGAAATCGCCTTCGGTCGCGATTTGGTCACGTTGTTCGTTGGTCAGGGCCAACATGAAGTTATGGATTTGGCGCAATTGTACTTCTGGGCAAATGGACTACTATACGCTATCTTGGCAACACTGTTTGTACTCCGTTACACATTGCAAGGCTTGGGCGATGTTAAGACGCCGACCCTTGCCGGTGTCGGTGAAATGGTCGTTCGTTCAGTCGCTGCCTTTTCATTGGTCGTTTGGTTTGGTTTCTTCGGAGCCAGCCTAGCCAACCCACTAGCTTGGATTGGGTCATTGGTTTTCTTGGTCCCAGCCTGGATTAAGGTTGTCCGCCAATTAAAGCAAAAAATCGCAACGGCAGAAGTTGCACCTGAAGCGATACCAGAATTAGATTAAGTAAATCAAATTAAAGAGGTCAGAACTCGCGCGGTTCTGACCTCTTTTTCATGTGTATGAGAATCTAACTAACAAAGAATATCCTCACCCCATGCTTCGTCACAAAGCGACGACTCGTACAAAATGATTAAGACGGCCGCTTAAAATGATTGGCCAGTGAGTCCTGTAATCGCGTCTCCAAACGACGCCCACACTCGCTCCAAACCAGGATGAACCAAGTGATAATTAGGCCGATGGTTAAGACTAAGGAACAAATCTCAGCTGCCATCTTTGGCATCCCTATGCTTTCAAGAACCAGCAAAACCAGTAAAAAAATAAATGGTCCTGCGACAACTAATCCTAGGGTCATGGCTAGGGTGTCTTCCTTAGACTTGCGAATAGCAACGGCTTCCTCTTGGCCCGCAATGACCAAGTCAATTAATTCATCCTTAGTCGCGATTTCCAAATACTTGCGCTCGTAAGCTGAAAAAATTTGTTCGAAGGCCATTGCTTCTTCGATGTGATCGCCAATTCCATAGGGGGCAATCGTTTCAGCAAATACCGTGCGGCTCAGGTTAAATAATTGTTCGAGACCGAAGTCTTGTGTGCCGTCTTCAAAATAGAATGTTAACGTTGTTGTTTGTTTATTAACCAGATAGTACATAACCGAAACCCTCCTATATAAGTATGACTCATGTTAATGTACATCAATTATCTTATTGTTACAAAATTGTTTCAAATAATCTGCTCATAAGGCGTTTGCTTTGACAGTGGAAACAAAAAGAGCTACCGATAGTAGCTCTTTTTGTGTTAATTGACGCGATAGTTAGATGAATCGCGAATGATAATGTCACTATCATAGCGGACGTTTTCCACGGGATGTCCCTTGATTAGCTCAAGGAGCATCCGTCCGGCATCACGCCCCATCTTACCTTGTGGGTGACGCGCGGTTGTTAGACTTGGCGTCATGTAGTGAGACATCGCATAATCGTCAAATCCAACAATCGCAATATCCTCCGGTACCCGCAAACCAAGTGACTTCACCAAATCAATCGTTTGAATGGCCAAGGCATCGTTGTACAAAGCCAAGGCGGTTGGTCGATCAGCAGCTTCCAAGTGTGTTTCAATCTTATTCAAGATTTGCGCATTGCTAGCCTCGTCGTTTGATTGATACATGATGATGTTACTGTGCAACGCAATCGCAGAGTGTTGCTGGTACGCCTTGTAGAAACCTTGCATACGGTGCGCACCCTGGACGTCATCAACCTTGAACACGCCCAAAATGCGTTCGTGGCCTTGTGCGATTAAGTGATTAATCAAATCAGCTTCTGAATTGATATCGTCCACCTCTAAGTAGGGAAAGTCGAAATGTTCATAAGTTGAATTGATAAAGACGGTTGGAATGCCAAGTTCGCGAATTTGATCATATAAATCTTTATTGGCGTTTGGCAAAGCGGACATGGTTGGTTCGATAATCAACCCGTTAACGTCTGTTTCAATCATTCGCATCAGGCTTTGGCGCTCACGTTCATAAGTGTTGTGCGTATTACTAATGAAGAGCGAGTAGCCTTCATCTGAAATCACGCGGTCGATGCCGCTGATAATCTCAGGGAAGATATAGTCGGCTAGGTGGGTTGTAATCACCCCGATGACCTTATTGTCAGAAGTTGTTGCCGGCGCTTTATTCCAATCATCAACATACATACCACCACCTTGAACGCGGTAGAGGAAATGTTCTTGTTCTAAATCACTGGTTGCACGACGGACGGTATAGCGACTGACGCCATATTGTTCGGTTAAGTTAGCTTCGGTTGGTAATTTGTCGCCAATGGCGTATTTACCAGAAAGTATATCATCTCGAAGCCCTTTCTTAACGATATCGTATTTCGTATCCATATTAGACCCAATCTCTTTGTCGTGTTTATTTACGATATTCATTATACAAGTAATTGTCCGTTTGTGTTAGACAAAACCGTGAATTGTTATGAAAAGCAGATATAAACAAGCAATAACCAATTATTGTCCGTACAAATTTAAACGCATCCGGGACAGTAGATGATAATCACTAGTGAAAGGGTTATTCTGGTACAAAATAGGCCTTCAATTATACGTAAAGTCTATAAATAGGCGTTTTTTAACTAAAAAACCGTATTATTAATTTGCGATAAATGTATCAAAGTTTAAGAAAATGTGACTTGGACGTTAACTGAATGTTTTTGGGGTTGTAATTTGTCCGTACAAGTGCTTTAATAATACTCGTAAAAGAAAGAAAACGCTTTCAAGGAATTTTAGGAGTTTAATAGATATGACAGTTCGCTACGAAAACCCGGTGATCATCCAACGTGCTGATCCATATATCTACAAGCACACGGATGGTTATTACTACTTTGTTGCTTCGGTACCGGCTTACAACTTAATTGAGTTGCGTCGTGCGAAGACGATTGATGGTTTGGTTCACGCAATGCCACGCACAATCTGGCGTAAGCACGATTCAGGTACCGGCGCACAAAGCGAATTGATTTGGGCACCAGAGTTACACTACACGGATGGTAAGTGGTATGTGTACTATGCTGCTTCACACACAACGGCATTTGATAAAAATGGGATGTTCCAACACCGGATGTTTGCTATCGAATGTGACGCAGAAGATCCAATGGAATCAGAAGACAACTGGGTTGAAAAGGGACAAATTGAAACGCACCTTGATTCATTTGCTCTGGATGCAACGTCATTTGAATTAAACGACAAGTTGTACTACATATGGGCGCAAAAGGACCCTGAAATTAAGGGCAACTCAAACTTGTACATCGCTGAAATGGAAAACCCATGGACGTTGAAGACGGCGCCGGTTATGTTGTCAAAGCCAGAATTTGATTGGGAAACTAAGATTTTCTGGGTGAATGAAGGACCAGCCATCTTGAAGCGTAACGGTAAGGTGTTCTTGACGTTCTCTGGTTCGGCCACTGATGAAAACTACGCGATGGGGATGTTGTGGATCGAAGATGACAAGAATGTCTTGAATGCTGCAAACTGGCACAAGCTGGACCACCCCGTTTTCCAATCAGATATGGCAAACGGTTTGTACGGTCCAGGTCATAACTCATTTACGGTTGCTGAAGATGGTGAAACAGATTTGTTGGTTTACCACGTCCGCAACTACTTGGATATCAAGGGTGATCCTTTGTACGATCCGAACCGCCACACGATGGTCCAACCATTCGAGTGGGACGATAACGGCTTCCCGGTATTTGGCAAGCCACAACCATTTACTTTTAACTAACGAATGAAAAACTCAGGGGGATTATCATGAGTCAAGTGGTTAAGGAAAGCAAGCATTTCTGGGGATTTGCGGCTTCGCACTTTAGTTACTTCTTTATTTGGGCAATTACGTATGGATTTTTGACACTTTGGTTGGGCCAACAAGCTGGTCTATCAGGTGCACAATCCGGGGTGGTCTTCTCATTGATGGCGGGTATGTCATTACTGTTCCAACCATTGTTCGGTATCATTTCTGACAAGTTGGTATTTAAAAAGACGCTGTTGATTACGATTGCGGTTGCCGGAATCTTCATTGGACCTTACTTCCAATGGGCCTTCATGCCAATTTTGGCTATCAGTCCAGTTTTGGCTTCAATTGTAACGGGTATTGTATTGGCGTTCATCTTGAACGGTGGTGTGTCAGTTATTGAGCAGTACGTACAACGTGCCTCGTTGGCGAACAAGTTCGAGTTTGGTCACTCACGTATGGGTGGATCAGTTGCAGGGGCCGTATCAGCTTTGGTAGCCGGTCGTTTGTTCTTGTGGCAACCAAACGCTATCTGGTGGGCCTGCTCGGCGTCAGCGGTTTTGCTGACGATGTTGTTGTTGTTCTCAACGAAGATTAACTTCTCAAATGCCGCTGCTGCAATGGGTAGCTCAAACGAAAAGTTGACGAAGAAGGATGTCTTCTCAATCTTTAAGTTGCGTAACTTCTGGATTTTGGCTTTGTTCTACATGGGAGCCTCAGCTGTGTTCGATGTGTTCGACCAACAATTTATCGTATTCTTCAAGACGTTCTTTGAGACTGACTCACAAGGAACAATCATGTACTCATACATGAACTCAGCGCAAACAGTCATTGAATTGTGCTTGATGATTCCAATGCCATTCATCATCAACAAGATTGGTGCCCGTAATGGATTGTTGATTTACGGATTCTTGACGTTCGTACGTATCTTTGGATCAGCTATGGCACCATCATGGGAGTGGATTGTTTTCTTCCGTTTGCTAGCTGGTTTCGAAATGCCATTGTTGTTGGTTTCAATCATGAAGTACATCTCAGGTGCCTTCGACATCCGTTTGTACGCAACGGTTTACGCCTTGGCATCTAACTTTGCTAAGCAAATCTCAGTCTTTATCTTCTCAACAGTTGCCGGATCAATGTATGACAAAGTTGGCTACCAATCAACGTACTTGATGATGTCAGCCGTGGTTATGGTCATCACATTGGTAGCCGTATTCTTTTTGGAACGCGAGAAGAAGGTTAACCCAGTCGAAGAGGCGGCAGGTGGCCCGGTGGAACAGGTAACTGAATCCCATGCCTAACATCAATTAACCCTTAAAAATTGTGAGAGATTTTTTAGGCTAATAATTCCAAAATTTTCCCAGTAAGTCCAGCGAGGCTTGCTGGGATTTTTGGTTTGCTGTCATGGACGGTTATCAAAGTCTCTATATCCATGCTGATCAAACAAACAGAGAATATCTCGGCTGCTGGTGTGGTGGTCGGAGTCGTACCCCAACCACCACACCTCGTCGCAACGCTACGACACACAAAAAATAACATTTGTACGTAAAATTAAAACAGACTATACATTTGTCCGGAATTAAATGAATGCCCGTTAATAGGCGTTTCGGCCGACTATTCCTGGAAAACTAACGTGAATTAACTGTTATTTATATGTCTAAATTTTGAATTTTTCGAATCATCTCTTGATTTGTCCGGACAATTGATTTAATATAATTCATGTAAACGATTACAAAACGCAAAATGATTCTCGTTTGAGGGGAAACGGAATAATGAATAAAGAAGAAATTCAAAACGAAATTATGAACGGTCAAGCCGCTTTGGGAATTGAGTTTGGTTCAACTCGTATCAAGGCTGTCTTGGTTGCCACAGACTTCTCAACAATTGCTGTTGGAAGTCATGAATGGGAAAACAAGCTTGAAAATGGCGTGTGGACGTACTCACTAGAAGATATCTGGTCAGGTGTCCAAGATGCTTACCGCGATATGGCGGATCAAGTTAACATCGAACATGGCACAGTTATTCGTAACTTGTCATCAATTGGTTTCGCAGCGATGATGCACGGTTACATGGCCTTTGATAAGGGTGGTAACTTGTTGGTGCCTTTCCGAACTTGGCGTAACGCCATCACGGGTCAAGCCGCTAGCCAATTGACAGAGTTGTTCGACTTTAACATTCCACAACGTTGGAGTATCGCTCACTTGTTCCAAGCCATCTTGAACCAAGAGGCGCACGTGAAGGATATCGACTTTATGACGACGTTGGCTGGTTACGTGCACTGGCAAATAACTGGTGAAAAAGTGTTGGGTGTCGGGGATGCTTCAGGGGTCTTCCCAATCGATTCAAACACGGTCGATTACGACGAGGGCATGTTGAACAAGTTCAACGAGTTGAAGTCAGCCCAACAATATCACTGGACGTTACGTGACATTTTGCCAACGGTTAAGTCAGCTGGTGAAGAAGCGGGTCGCTTAACGGACGAAGGTGCTAAGCTGCTGGACCCAAGTGGTTTGCTGGTTGGTGGTGCGGTTGCCGCAGCACCTGAAGGAGACGCTGGAACAGGCATGGTTGCGACGAACTCAGTTAAGCAACGTACGGCTAACGTATCAGCTGGTACATCAGCCTTTGCCATGATTGTCTTGGAAAAGGCTTTGTCACAAGCCCACGAAGACATCGATATGGTGACGACGCCTGATGGTTCAGCGGTTGCCATGGTTCACGCCAATAACAGCTCATCAGAAATTAATGCTTGGGCTCGGATGTTTAAGCAATTCGCACAAGCTATTGGTGCTGAACTTAGCGCGAATGACTTGTACCGTGCCTTGTTCCGTTCCGTTTTGGATGCCCGCCCAGACGCGGGTGGCTTGCTAAGCTACGGTTACCACTCAGGTGAAAATATCACGGGTGTTAACGAAGGTCGTCCATTGTTTGTTCGCACGCCAAATGCGGAATTCAACTTGCCTAACTTGATGCGCATGCACCTATATTCAGCATTCGGTGCCGTTAAGATCGGGTTGGACATTTTGAAGCAAGAAGACGTTGTGATGGACTCAGTTGTTGCCCAAGGTGGTATTTTCAACACACCAGTCGTTGGTCAAAAGATTTTGGCTGCAGTTATGGACGCCCCTGTGACGTTGATGACGAACGCTGGTGAAGGTGGCCCTTGGGGAATGGCAATCTTGTCACAATATGTGACGATGCGCGAAGCTGGTGAGTCATTGGCAGACTTCTTGGAAAACCGCGTCTTCGCGAACCAAGACAGTACAACGATGGCGCCTGATCCAGTTGACGTCGCTGGTTTTGAAGAGTTTATGGTTCGCTACAAGGACGGTATCGCGATCGAAAAGGCCGCCATTGATGCCATCTCAGACGAACCGGTGGTTGCAACAGTAGAGGAGGATGAAATTCATGTTGGAGAACTTGAAGCAGCGCGTGTATGAGGCAAATATGGCTTTGCCAAAGCACGATTTGATTAAGTTTACTTGGGGAAATGTTTCAGAAATTGATCGCGAAAGTGGTTTGTTCGTGATTAAGCCTTCTGGGGTTGATTATGATGATTTGACGCCAGATGACATGGTTGTCGTTGATTTGGACGGGAATGTCGTTGAAGGAGATTTGAACCCTTCAAGCGATACGGACACACACCGTGTCTTGTACAAGGAATTCCCAGATATCGGCGGTATTGTGCACACGCACTCACCATGGGCTGTTTCATTTGCGCAAGCTGGCGTGGATATTCCAGCAGCTGGTACAACACACGCGGATACGTTCTACGGTGATATTCCGGCCACGTCACTAATGACGGAAGCTGAAATCAATGGGGCCTACGAGTTGGAGACGGGAAATGTCATTGTGAAGACATTTGAAGACCGTTTCATCGACCCTAATGAAGTACCGGCGGTTTTGGTACAAGATCACGGCCCATTTGTTTGGGGACCAAATGCCGAGAAGGCAGTTTATAACTCAGTTGTGTTAGAGGAAGTTGCACAAATGACCTACCACACAATGATGTTGAACCCACACAACGTGCACATGTCACAAACGTTGTTGGACAAGCACTACTTGCGTAAGCACGGTGCGAACGCCTATTACGGTCAAAAGAAGACAGAAGTTACTAACTAACATTCGGGAAATTACTTAAGGGGAATAATGATTATGTTTAACACTAGCAATTATAAGTTCTGGTTTATCACGGGTTCACAATTCTTGTACGGACCTGAGACATTGCAAGAAGTTGAAGCGAACGCGAAGAAGATTGTCGATGGCTTGAACGGATCAGGTGTCTTGCCATACCCCGTTGAATTCAAGTTGGTGGCAACGACATCAGAAAATATTGCAGCTGCCATGAAGGAAGCTAACTTCGACGATTCGGTTGCCGGTGTGATTACGTGGATGCACACGTTCTCACCAGCTAAGAACTGGATCCGCGGTACGCAATTGTTGCAAAAGCCATTGTTGCACTTGGCAACGCAGTTCTTGAACAACTTGCCTTACGACACGATTGACTTCGACTACATGAACACGAACCAATCAGCCCACGGCGACCGCGAATACGCCTTCATCAATGCTCGTTTGGGTATTAACAACAAGATCATCTCAGGTCACTGGGCTGACCAAGAAGTGCAAGAAGCCGTTGCTAACTGGATGGACGTAGCAGTTGCCTACAACGAATCATTCAAGATTAAGGTTGTGACATTCGGTGATAAGATGCGCAACGTGGCCGTTACTGACGGGGACAAGGTTGAAGCGCAAATCAAGTTCGGTTGGACGGTTGATTACTGGGCTGTTGGTGATTTGGTTGAGGCGGTTAATGCCGTTAACCCTGATGATATCGATGCTAAGTACGCTGAATTGGAAAAGGAATACGACTTCGTTATCGGCGACAACATACCAGAAAAGTTTGAGCACAACGTGAAGTATCAATTGCGTGAGTACTTCGGTATCAAGCACTTCATGGACAAGAACGGTTACACGGCCTTCACGACCAACTTCGAAGACTTGTTTGGTTTGGAGCAATTGCCAGGTTTGGCCGCACAATTGTTGATGGCTGAAGGTTACGGATTTGCTGGTGAAGGTGACTGGAAGACGGCTGCCTTGGTACGTTTGATGAAGATCATGGCTCATAACGAGTCAACGGTCTTCATGGAAGACTACACATTGGACTTCCGTAAGGGTCACGAAGCGATCTTGGGCTCACACATGTTGGAAGTTGACCCAACAATCGCCTCAGACAAACCACGTGTTGAAGTTCACCCACTGGGAATCGGTGGTAAGGCTGATCCTGCCCGTTTGGTATTCACTGGTATGGAAGGTGACGGAATTGACGCCACGATGGCTGACTACGGTAACGAGTTCAAGTTGATGTCATATGATGTAACTGGTAACAAGCCAGAAGCTGAAATGCCTCACTTGCCGGTGGCTAAGCAATTGTGGACGCCTAAGCAAGGTTTGAACAAGGGTGCTGTCGGTTGGATGTCAGTTGGTGGTGGTCACCACACGGTTTTGTCATTCAAGATTACAGCTGAGCAATTGCAAGACTTGTCAAACATGTTCAAGTTGACTTACGTTGACATCAAGGACTAATTATTTAAACACAAACCCAAAACGTTTTAACTTAACAAATTAACGAATACTCTCAAAATATATCTCGAAAATAACTTAAAAATCTCAAAAGCAGAAGCGACGTCCCCAAAGGCGTCGCTTTTGTGTTGGTGATGATGTATAAGTCATGGAAAAGTTATATTTGTGCGGACAAAATCGGGTAAAATGAACAGCGGAGGGATTTAACATGTCTGATTTAACAACAAAGGTAACCCTTGTTGATGGCCATGAGATGCCGTTGCAAGGACTCGGATTATATAAGGTCACAAGCCAAGCGGAGCTAACGGGTGTTGTACAGTCAGCTTGGGAGAGCGGCTACCGTTTATTTGATACGGCACAGATGTACAAGAACGAGGGGATGTTGGGGGTTGCAATTAAGGAGCTCTCATTGCCACGTGACGATATGTTTGTGACGACAAAGGTCGCAGAAGCTAATCAGGGTTACGATGCAACGTTGGCCTCTGTGGAAGCCTCATTGCGCGAGCTAGATATGGACTACGTTGACTTGCTATTAGTTCACTGGCCATTGCACCAACACTTCTTTGAGACGTGGCGTGCTTTTGAACGTTTGAAGGACGAACGGCTAGTGAAGTCAATCGGTACGTCAAATTACGGCATGGTACATTTGCAATATTTGGCAACTAAGGCTAATGAGCAGCCGGTGGTTAACCAGGTCGAGAACCACCCACATTTGACGCAGGACGCCTTGTTTCAGTATCACCAAGATAATCACATTGTGACGCAAGCATGGGCGCCATTGGGTCGCGGATCGGTTTTGGCAGAGCCTGTGATTGTTGAAATTGCGGCGAAGTACCAAAAGTCACCAGCGCAAGTTGTTTTGCGCTGGCACGTCCAACGTGGCACAAGCATTATTCCAAAATCATCACGTCCTGAGCGAGTGGTTGAAAACGGGAATGTTTATGACTTCGCACTAACTGACGAAGAAATGGCACTGATTACCGGCTTGAATAAGTTCGAGCGTATCAGCCAAGAACCAGAGCAGGTTTACGAGCGTGGGGCTCAGTATCCACACTAAAGTAGTTTATTAATTTTTTTTAGGCAGGTTTGTTTATATACGAACCTGCCTTTTTCGCGCCTAATCTCAAGTTAAACAAATAGAGAACCTCTCGACTGCTGGCGTGGTGGCGACTTGCAATGAACAATTAAACGACCTACCAAAACTAAATCCAACGACTTTGCGACATTTTGTGTCCCTCGTTTCGTTAGTATAGGTGTCAGCAAATAACGCTGATAACTCAGAACGAGTCGAAGTGGCCATGGGTACTCAAAATCAAAATGCGGGGGACAGAAAAAATGTCAGAAAATCAAGTAATGGAAGTTGTAAAGGTACGTTTCACGGGAAATCACCCCGCCAACGACAAGATGATCACCCGGACGTTCTACGTCAAGCCAGGGACAGCGGAGGCGCAACTGCGTCAGCTCGCCAAGGTTGTCGAAGTCTTGGGTGTGGAATCAGCTGTGACGGAAATCAAGGTCGTCGCCGCCAAGAACGTGCCGGTTGTTGCGTAATTCAAAACGAGGAGGAATTTTAACATGAAGACATTAGATTTGGTATTTGCAGCTAAGAACACGGACAAGCCAGGGGCTAAGGTACACTGGAAGTTGAAGGACGTTGACGAGAATTTGGCACCAGCCGCGGTTGAACAAGCCATGCGTGACTTGGCCAGCTTTGATTTCTTGGTCGACGCTAAGGGCGTGCAACGCTTTGGTGACTCAATCGGGGCAGCTTATGTCTTAACCACTAAAAGTCCACTATTCTAAACGAATTTCAAACGGTCATCCAGGAATGGATGACCGTTTTTTTGACCATTTGCGATTAAAAATAGCAGAATAAGTGAATTCGGTTGCAAGCGCTTTCAAAACAAGCGTTATAGTTTATGTGGAGGTTGGTTGTATCGATTAAATTTGGGTTCATAGCAACAAGGATGGGTAGTGTCAGCGATTTTGCTGGGAGCTATCATCGGTGCAGCTGTTTTTTGACCATCATCAGATAAGTACGGTCGTCGTAAGTTGGTGATGGTTTCATCACTTATCTTTATCGTTGGAGTGTTGGGATCAGCCGCCGTTCATAACTTTTAGTTGTTGGCCTACTTTTCTAACTACGCGTTGTCAGGCTTTGACCTTGGTTGGCGCTGGATGTTGGGATTGGCCGCTGTCCCATCAATTTTGATGTTCTTTGGTGGTATCACACTGCCAGAATCACCACGTTACTTGGTTCGTAAGGGTCAAGAAAACGAAGCTTTGGCTGTTTTGACAAAGTTGCAAGACAATTCAGAAGCCGCTAAGGATGAATTGGCTGACATTAAGTTGCAAGCCTCGATGGCTAACGGTGGTTTCAAGGAATTGTTTGGTTTGATGGCCCGTCCGGTCTTGGCCATGGCTATGGGGTTGGCAATCTTCCAACAAGTTATGGGATGTAACACGGTTTTGTACTATGCCCCCAACCATCTTTACTGATGTTGGATTTGGTGTCATTGCCGCTTCGATTACCCATATGGGAATCGGAGTCTTTAACGTTATCGTGACGTGGGTTGCCATGAAGA
This sequence comes from Weissella cibaria, assembly GCF_004521965.1. Lineage (GTDB taxonomy): Bacteria > Bacillota > Bacilli > Lactobacillales > Lactobacillaceae > Weissella > Weissella cibaria_A. Next base: position 23,176 of record NZ_SDGK01000084.1, read on the forward strand.
TGATGGACAAGGTTGATCGTAAGAAGATGTTGATTTAGGGTGCCTGGGGGAATGGGTATTTCACTCTTCACCATGTCATTCTCAATGCACTTCTCAGGTCAATCACAAGCTGCAGCTTACATCTGCGCGATTGCGTTGACGATTTACATTGCTTTCTTCTCAGAAACTTGGGGACCGGTTATGTGGGTGATGATCGGTTAGTTATTCTCATTGAACAGTCATGGTTTGGGTAACTCATTCGGAACCGTTGTTAACAGGGGTGCTAACGCCATTGTTTCATTGACATTCCCACCATTGTTGAACTACTTCGGTACGGGTTTATTGTTCATCGGTTATGCCGTACCATGTATCGCAGCCATCTGGTTCGTCAAGCACTTCACGATTGGGACGCGTAACCAAACGTTGGAGCAAGTCGAAGCTGACTTGTGGTCACGTGCCCACGCAAAGGGTTGACGCGAAGACGAAGCAAACATTACAGAACACACTGCACGCTAAGTGTTGTGCAAAGAGAGAACTTAAGGCCCACTATTCAATTAGCGGCCTTTTTCTGTATACAGAAAATTTTTCTGAAACCTGTAATCGTTGTAATACCTGCATTTGCGCCTGCTTTTGTCCGTGATAAATATACAAAAACAAAGAAATTCATTGCATAAAATTACATGAATTGGTAATATCTATTCATCGAGTACGAAACAAAGGAGTAGCAAGATGGCGATTATGACGATTAAGAATTTGCACAAAGCGTATGGGGATAAAACCATCTTGCGCAATATCAACGCAACGGTTGAAGAGGGTGATGTGATTGCCTTGCTCGGACCTTCTGGAACTGGTAAGTCAACATTGCTACGTGGGTTAAACATGTTAGAACAACCAACGTCTGGTGAAGTTATTTTTGAAGGGCAAGATATTACGCAAGCCTCAGAAAGTGAATTAGATAAGATTCGCCAGGATATGGGGATGGTATTCCAGAGTTTTAATCTGTTCCCAAATATGTCGGTGATTGAGAATGTCAAAATCGCCTTGGTTAAGGTCAAGGGCGTGGCTGATGCTGAAGCAACACAGACGGCTGAAAAGTTTTTGGCGAAGGTTGGCTTGGCTGACAAAGCGACGGCATATCCAGCATCCTTGTCTGGTGGGCAACAACAGCGTGTGGCGATTGCCCGTGCTTTGGCGATGAACCCAAAGATTATGTTGTTTGACGAACCAACCTCAGCGTTGGATCCAGAAATGGTTGGTGAAGTATTGAAGACGATGCGTGAATTAGCACAGGAAGGCATGACGATGTTAGTCGTTACGCACGAAATGGGCTTTGCACGTGAAGTGGCATCAAAGATTTGGTTTATGGCCGATGGTGACATGATCCAATATGATACCCCGGAGGCGTTCTTTGAGCACCCGGATTCAGACCGGACGCAAAGCTTCTTAGCGAAGATGTTGTAAAAATGAGGGTTATTATATGCAAAAATGGGTAACGAAAATCATGGCCGCGGTCATGACAATGATGATGTTGGTTGGCATGGTCACACCAGCGAGTGCGGCACGAACCGATCCCGTCCTAGCGAAAATTGAAAAAAATGGCAAGCTGGTTGTTGGTACGTCAGCTGATTATGCGCCATACGAGTTCCACTCGACTGTTAATGGTAAAGATAAGATTGTCGGGTTCGACATTTCGGTTGCCAATGAAATCGCCAAGCGTTTGGGCGTGAAGTTGGTCATTCAAGAAATGAGTTTTGATGCTTTGTTGGGGGCTGTAATGACAGGTAAGGTTGATATGGTCGTGGCCGGGATGACGGCAACACCTGAGCGTGAACAAGAAGCAGCATTTTCGGAGCCATACTTCGTTGATAAGAACGTGGTGATGACGCTGAAGAAGAATGCCAACAAGTTGAAGAATTTAAACGATTTGAAGAAGGCTACGTTGGCGGCACAATTGTCATCGATTCAAGAAGACGCTGCTAAGAAAGTGGACGCAAAGAAAGTTGTGTCATTAAAGAAGGTTAACGACGCCGTGACGCAGTTGACGCAAGGTAAAATTGACGGTGTCGTTGTACCGGATACGACAGCTGCAAGCTACATGGGTGACAGTACGCAATTCGCCGTTGCGAAGGCGACTTTGCCAGGTGAGACGAATGGTTCTTCAGTCGTGATGGCCAAGAATGCGACGGTGCTGCAAAGCAAGGTTAATAATATCTTGGAAAAGCATGTTGTCGGTGCGCCATTGGACAAGTGGCATGATGAAGCGGTTGCGTTGATGAACCACAAGGAATCATTCTTTGAAAAGTATTATCCTTACTTTGTTAAGGGAACCATTAACACGGTTGGTTTGGCTATTATCGGTGTGTTCTTTGGGATTGTTTTGGGGATTTTGTTGGCGTTGATGAAGCTTTCAAGCGTTAAGCCATTAAAGTGGTTCGCAGTCGCCTACATCGAAGCTGTTCGTGGTGTGCCATTGTTGATTCAGGTGTTCATTGTTTACTTTGGTACGCAAGTCATCGGCTTGAACGTTTCAAGTTTCATGGCCGGTGCCATTGCGATGTTCTTGAACTCTGCTGCATATGTTGCTGAAATTATTCGCTCAGGAATTCAAGCCGTACCCGCTGGGCAAACAGAAGCTGCGCGTTCGCTAGGTTTCACGAAAATGCAAACCATGCGATACATGGTGTTGCCACAAGCGATCAAGAATATCTTGCCAGCCTTGGGTAATGAATTTGTGACGGTTATCAAGGAAGGTTCAGTGGTTTCCGTTATCGGTGTTGGTGAATTGACATTCCAGACGTCAGTTGTGCAAGGTGCGTCATTCAAGCCATTCATTCCGTTGATTATTTCAGCAGCAATTTACTTTATTTTGACATTTGGTATTAGTCGTTTGTTGGGTCGCTTCGAGAAGAAGATGCAACAGTCAGATCGTAAGTTAATCTAATGTAACACCACAATTCCTTTTTCAGGGAACTGTGGTGTTTTTCGATTTACAATGAAACTTAATTAACGGGAGGTGACGAATGATGAAGAAAGTAGCGGTTTTGTCGGATGTACATGGTAATGTGACGGCGCTTGAGTCAGCCATTGCAGATGCGCAAGCGGCGGGGGCAGATGAGTATTGGTTCTTAGGGGACCTGTTCATGCCAGGACCAGGCACACACGATATTGTCGAGATGTTGCGTAATATTAATGTTGCAGTCTGGCTACGTGGTAATTGGGATGATTTCCTATTCGCAGCCTTGGAACGTACGGTTGACTATAACAAGCCAACGCGTGTTTACACGGCATGCTTGGCAGCTTACGTGATGCAAAACATGCCACGTGAGGACTGTGACTTCATCATGGCGTTGCCGGTTGCGGATACCCACAATGTAGAGGACTTGGCCTTTACGCTATCGCACAATTTGCCGCAGAAGAATTCTGGCCATGAATTGCTACCAACGAGTGATCAGTATTATTTCGATGCTCTGTTCATGTGGCGTGACGCGGACGTAGCGATTTATGGACACACGCACCAAATGATTTACCGCACGGCATCGGATGGACGCGCCATTTTGAACCCGGGTTCAGTCGGTAGTCCGTTCTCATTAAAACGCAAGATGTGTCAGAACCGCGATGCCCGATACTTAATGTTGGCCGTCGATGGCACCCACTTCGCCTCGGATTTTCGTTCGATTCCGTATGATCAAGCGACTGAAATACAACTGGCGATGGAACGTACCCTCCCTTATCTGGAGTTGTACCAAAGCTTGGTTTATGAAGGCTTAGGTTACGTCCACGATGCCGGTACCGTTGGGGAGGTGAACCGTCGCTTTGGTTATGTGCAAGAAACCAAAGACTTACTTAGCGAGTTACGACAGGTATATCACTAGGCATCTGCGATATAATTGAAGTACTGAATATTGACGATAGGAGGGCGTGCCAAATGGATGCGACGCGCTATACAGATTATGAACAATTAGTCCGCATGTTAAATGACGCGGAAATCGTGCCAATCGTGTCGGGTGGCTTTGCTCTCGAAATTTTGTCGGGGTACGACTTAGATAGTAAGATTGCCCCATTAATTATTGAAGATGACTTTTGGGATGATGAACCATTAATTGATTCCATTATGCAGGCGGCCAAGTTTGAACGGCTTGATGTACCTGAATTGGTGTACAGCAATTTTGATAATACGTTATCAGTAGCTTACATGCCCCAAAGTGCAGTGGAACCGTTGATCGGCCACAAACTGCCAGGTCAATTTATCTTTACGCACACTGAACCAGAGTTCCGCGTGTTGACGACTTATGACCTATATAACTTATTCGGTCATTTGATTGGTGATCCAGATCGTAGTGAGAAGTTGCGTCATAGTGATGCACAAAAGTTGCGTTTCATGAAGCAATTGGGTTACATTTTTGATCGTTTCCCAATGCGTCAAATGAATGCAACGCACCCGTTGATTGATGTACATTTCGAGTTCCTGACAGATAAGGACTTTGATAAGGGTGATCAGTTGATTCGCAAAGCCTTCGATGATGCGAATTACAGTACCGGCGAGGAAGAAAAACTAGTCCGACGGTTGCGTGCTGGCCAACCATTTGGCAAGCGCCCAATTGAAATCGTGGCGAAGCGTGGAGACGAAGTTCTAGGTTATGTGATGGTGTCAGGTGCGACCGTGTCTGATAATCGCACGGGTTCATCGATTGGTGTTGTCGGCCCAGTTGTCGTTGACCCGTTGTACCGGGGCCGGGGGATTGGTTGGCGGTTGACGCAAAATGCCGAAATCGCCGCGCGTTACGATGGCTACGGTGTCTTGGCGGCGATTGGCTGGCCAGGCTACTGGAACCAGTTTGGTTATATCCGCTCATCGGAGTTTGGGGTTACGCCAGCGTTTGAAATTACGCCTGAATTCTTCATGGTGAAGGAACTTTATCCATCTGTTTTATTGCGGACGAATGGTATTCTCCGTTTCCCTGATGAATGGCAATACGATCAAGAATAGTTTTAGATGAAGTGGCTGGGACAGAAGACTCTGTCTCAGTCTCAAAAGCCGCCAATATCCCGATTTAAAATCGGAAGATTGGCGGCTCTTAAGCGTGTTCCGAAAGGCTGAACCTTTAATATAACGCCATTTGACCCACTCTCTTTTTTCGCATAATCCACAAGTTTTCAAGACAATTGGACAATATTTTTCGGCACGATAATAGTACAATGAATAAAGATTAAATTGAGGTGAACTTGATGGAACCACTATTAACAGGATTAGCCCTTGAATAAGGATATGATGGCCGCGCCTAAGGAAACAGTTAGCAAGAAGTATGGTTGGGACTGTGGCGTCGTTAACCGCCAAGCAATCGTTGATGCAACGATGTCAGTGTTGGAACGAATGGATGAGTTGGCTGCATTAATTGATGTCCGTGACAATGAATTGTATGAAGCCGACCGCGTCCGTATCTTGTCATTAGCAACGAGCCTAGGATTGGTGACACAGTTGCTGAATTGTCAGCTCGTTTGACGGAATTCCGTATGCGCCTGATGTTTGCACCGTTGAAGTTCTATGAAGGCAATCGTGAGATGTTGAAGTTGGTCGCTGAAAACATTGTTGATTCATATGATGTTGTATCAGAGGATCCCGTGATCGAAACGGCTTTGTAAGATTTGCGCGAACAAACAAGTGAAGAACCAACGGCTGAAGGTTATGAAAAGATGATTAAGTCATTCATTCGCTTTGTGTCAAAGTTCCGTGAGTCAAACGTGATGATGTTGGGGCAATTGATGCAATCAATGCATCGTGAAGCCGAGGTGTTTGGCTTCAGTACTGACCCAGAAATCGTGACGTTCTTCCAACAACTCGATATTGTGGTTGCGGGTGCGATTCGACCTGATGAATTCATGCCCATCACTGAAATGTTGAATGATTTTGAGCCAACGATTACGTCACGCTTGGTTGAATTGGCGCCGCTTGAAACATTGCACCAGTTCACAGTCAACGTGATTGCCGGTGTGCAACAAACGCGTCAAGAGGGCATGTCATTCGGTGTAGAAGCGGACGAAAAACTGGACAAAGCGTCAGATGAGCTAAATCATGGTATGCTAGAGCGTGAGCAGTGCCGTATGATCCTCCGAGGCATTCGAGAATTACACGTACAAGCTTAATCTAAGGAAAAGCGAGTCCTTGCCATGGTGCAAATTATTGTGAGTCTAGTCGGCCTGTTTGTGGCTGCATCATTAATTGTGGTTGGTAAGGACATTCGGCGACCAATTCTAACGATTGCCGGTGTCCTCGTGGCTGTTGCGGCAGTGTTATATTGGTTGCATTAAGCAAAAAATATTGTTAGTGCTGATATAATCGTCTTAAAATTTGGTGTTTAAATGGGGAATACGTATGGAATGGATCTGGACAACGCAGGAACAGAATCGCATCTCAGTCTTTCGATATATGGTGCGCAATCGCTTCACCAGACTAACGGACTTGATGGCTGAATTTCAATTTTCACGCTATATGGTGGTTTCAATCATTGAACAGCTGAATGAAGATATTGCCGTCTTGACGGGTGAGACAGATATCCTGGTGATTGAAAAAGGCAACGTCATTATCTTCGATGCGCCACTAAATGTCTTGCCAGTTGATGAATTGAAACATTATTACCTCTCGCAATCGACACGGGCGCAGATCATTATGCACCTAGTCGCTGAAAATTTTGACTCTTGGGAAGACTTGGCGTTTGAGTTGAACGTATCAACGCCGACTATCTATAAAGAGCGGGCTATTGTTGTTGAACACTTGGCGGAACAAGGCATTACCTTGAATAAAACCCATCAATTGGTTGGCCAGGAAGAAAATATCCGTTTTCTACGGCTCACATTGTTAACCATTTACAATGGGCAACGCACTGAAGAAATTCCAGACCGCGTAAAACGGGTTGTGAATTATTATATTGCTAGCTTTATTACGCCCGAATTTGGTGATTTACGTGAATCGCAACGTTGTATCATTTGGCATATGGCGGCGATTTGGACGATCCGCTTCACACACCAACATTTTGTGACCGCTGCGTATACCGACCAATATTTAGTGCCAACGCCTGAGATGTCACCCCAAAGCCAACGTGTCGTTCAGGCAGTTAAACAATTGATGGGGCGTAGCGGCTTACTGTCGGCGGAAGCGTTAGACAACGAAGCGCGATTTATTGTCCTGATTTTACACAGCTTAGGGCTTTTTGCTACGACGCAGACCCATCAAGATGTGACGGACCATGTGATGCAGTGGTGGCAAGATTTCGATGATAGTGTGCAGGCGAGTTATCAGTGCATCTTTTATCGGCCACTACACGGGATAGAGTCACGACGCCTCACGTACACAGTTGGTGATAGTTTAATGCGCTTCTTGATTTACCCGTACGGGCTTGGTGATGGCACATATGATATGCAACATTTCGCTGAGTTTTCGAACCGTTATCCGTTATCGACTGAATTGGGTACGGAAATTGTGCGGCGGTTTGCGGCCCAGCGACAGGTAAGCGCTGACAAACTGAAGACGGTTCTGTTAACGAACTTGGTAGCCGGCATTGCGACGACGAGTACGTTCTTTATCGATGTACCGAAAGTGCATGTTGCACTTGATTTTGGTGATCGTGTGAATTTCGAGCGGTTGCTCCTTGATCAATTTGGGGAGGTCGCGCGGACGACCATTCAAATTTCGAACCGGCTTACGGCGCACACCGACATTTTGCTGACTGACGTGCCCCGCGATAGCCAGGGACATGAGGCCGTTTATATTTGGCGTGGCATTGAGTCGCGGGCTTATATTGGCCGGATTTTGGACGAGATTAACCATATTGGCATGGTGAAGTTCAACGAATGGCGTCGAAAACAAGTAAATCTAACTGAATGAGACAAGTCTCATGATAACGGTTGCGTATGTTGTCATGAGGCTTTTTTTGTACATATACGGCCTGGTAAAACAGCCGACTTTATATTTTTTCGTTGTTTTTTTTAAAGGCATTTTATTAACCAAGCTACCTAAACGTGGCAGGATATAACTCGTTTACTTTTGGTTTACGGAAAAGGAGGTTTCCGAATGATTTCGAGAAAAAATTTAATCACGCGTAGCCACTTTGCAATTTTCGGTTTCACCACCGCACTTATTTTATTCATTTGGTTGGCAGGGCTAACCTCTGGTGTTGTCCAAATGGCGACTGTACTACTCGTGATTTTAGGAATTGCGACGGGGTTGATGTTGCCGAGCATCCTCACAACTTGGTTAGCCATACTCTTTTTAGTGATTAGTGTCATGGTATTGCTATTGGGCACTTTCGTGATGGATGTGACCGCCAAGCTTTTTCTGATTGTTGCGTTTCCGGGGGCTATTTTCCTAACGAGTAGCTTACGGACCATCGGTGGGAGCTTTGGATGGTTAGCGGAAAATGAGCACAATATTGCCGCGTTTACGAAAAATTACCACCCGGGCTTAAACCTGCAACGCTCGTATAATGCGCACAAAATTTTTGCAAAGGCCGTGACCCGATTCGACGGTGAACCTGGCTTAGCCGATATGTCACTTGATGTGACCGGCATTCATTGGGCTCATAGTGAACAGTACCAGCAGTTTAATCCAGAACAATACAACGATGTGTTAGCGCAAGCCGCCAATGTCTTGAAAGAGCGCCGTTTGCCATCTGAATTCCTCTACATTTTAGATGATGACATGTTGCTGATTTTGTCGTTTAGATTACCGCGTGAAACGTATGACTATTTGACGGCTGTGACGAAGATTGATTTAGCCTCGATTCGAGTCGGCGATTTCCGCCCGCAGTTCCAGTGGGGCCACAAATATATTACGACTGAAAATATACAGGACTATCAAACACTAGACGACGCCATTAAGCATATTCGCCGTGATATGGAAACGGATTTAGTGACGGAGTACATGAAGAAAGGAACGTTAGATGATTAATGTATTTTACTGGTTAGCCATGTTTGTTAGTGGCGCCTTCTTAGTATTAGCTTTTGTGTTATTTGTCATGGAGTGGACAATTTATTCACGAGTTGAAGCAACCATGTACAAGTTGTGGGAGCAGCGGGGTACCAACTAATGGTGCATCAAGTGTTATTAATCATCACGTTGGTATCAATTTGGCTATCTCTCACAATGTCGATGGTCACGTTGTTCGGTGCCATTCATTTTTGGTTGAAGAATAGTACCAAAGAGGTGGCGATTACCCCATTGAGCCGTTATCCGACGATTTCAATTGTGGTGCCGGCACATAATGAAGACGTCGTTATAGCTCAGACGATGTCAGCTATATTGAACCTCAATTACCCCGCTGACAAAGTGGAATTACTGCTTTATTCAGATAACTCTGATGATCATACCGCTGACGAAATGCGACGTGTTCAGCAATTACCAGCGTATCGTGACCGCAATATTGTGATTGTGGAACGAACGGGTAAAGGTGGTAAGGCGGGTGTCCTCAATGATTCATTAGAAATTGCGACGGGTGAATATATCGCCGTGTATGATGCGGATGCGATGCCCGAGCGGAATGCGTTGTATTTCTTGGTGCGCAAAGCCCTTGAAGATCCGGAACGCCACGTGGCGGTCTTTGGCCGCAACAAGACCCGTAATGCGGAACAAAACTTGTTAACCCGCTTTATTAATCAGGAAATCGTCGTGACGCAACGGGTGCAACACATTGCAATCTGGCATCTATTCAAGATTGGCCGAATTCCAGGTACGAATTTCATCATTCGCAAAGATTACGTCACCGAAATCGGAGGATGGCGTGATGGTGCGTTGACCGAAGATACCGATATCTCATTCAAGATTATGCAAAGCGGCAAGTTGATTGCATTGGCTTACACTTCAGAGGCGTTCCAGCAAGAACCCGAACACATTAAGGACTATTATTACCAGCGCTTGCGTTGGGCAAAAGGCAATTACCAGGTTGTGATCAATAACATCAAACATTTGTTTGATCGGAGTAACTGGCGCGTCAAAATTGAAACGTTTTATTACGCCGCAACCTTCTTCTGGTTTAATGCCGCGATTTTGTTGTCAGACATTCTCTTTGTGGTAAACGTTGCGTTCTATATTGCTCGTCTGTTTAATCCAGCCATTACGATTCCCTTTACGTTCGGCACGAATAATGTGCTCCTAGCGCAAGTGTTGTTGGTGAACTGGGTATTAATGATTCTGTTGTATATGCTCCAGATTAACATTGCCATGGCGACGCAGTTTGGTCAGGCAACGACGAAGCAAATTTGGTTGTCGTTCCTGTCGTATTTCACATATACCCAACTGTTTATGGCCGTGTCTGTTCACGCGGTGTTGCAGGTGATGGGTGATGCGTTGTTCCACCGTAATGGTAATGTTTGGGTGAAAACAAAGCGTTTTAACGATTAGCGAGGAGACCATGGTTTTAAATAAAAAAATTTGGGTGGCCGGTGGCTTGATTATCGTGGCTTTCACAGCAATCCTGGTGTACGCCCGTTTACATAATGAACAATCAGTCACTGCCAATACGTATCAAACGTGGCAAAAGACGTTCGTGACGCGACAATCATCCCAAGCAACGTACGTAAATACTGGAGCTGGCGATAAAAAGATGGCGCTGTCAGAAGCGCAAGGTTTGGGCATGCTGATTACAGCGCAAGCCGGGCGCAAAGGCTGGGCGAGTCAGACGGACTTTGATCACTTGCTGGCCTACTACCAACAAAATCGGTTGATTGTGGATGAACAACAAACGCACTTAATGAATTGGCGGCAGCGCGATGTTAAGGGTGCGTGGCGCACCGACGAACATAGTGCCACGGATGGGGATTTGTATACCGCTTACGCCTTACAGGTGGCCGCATCGGTTTGGCCAAAGCAAGCAACAACCTATAATACATTGGCCAAAGCAATCGCGGCGGATATTCTGCGTTACGAGTACAACGACCAGCAACACATGCTGACTGTTGGTGATTGGGCAACGGTTGATACGGCAGCTTACCGGGTGATGCGGACGTCTGACGTGATGCCAAGCGTGTTCGCATCGTTGGCCAAGTTAACGCATGATCAACGGTGGGGGCAAGTTTCTGACAGCATGTTGACTAAGTTAGCCACGTTAAGCAAGCAACATAAAACGGGCTTAGTCCCTGACTTTGCGGTCGTCACCAAGCAAGGTGTTCGTGCCGCTAAAGCCAAGGAAGTTGCGACGAAACAAGATGGCCACTATGCCTATAATGCGGCACGCGTGCCGATGATGTTGGCAGATAGTTTTGATCAACGTGCTGTGCAAATTAACCGTCGTTTGATGCACTTCTTTGATCAACAAACGCAAATATTAGCAGGTTATACCGTAACGGGTAAGGCGTTGTATAAATATGAATCAAATGTCTTTAGCGCCCCAATCTTTTATGCAGCACAGTCAGATACTGACCGCTATGGCGCACTTTATAAAACCAGCGCGACAATTTATAACCGCTCAGTTGCGCAACAACCTTACTATGATGCAACGCTCACAGCATTAGTTGCTGTAGGAGGATTCAAAAATGATTAAAGTAATGACTGTCTTTGGGACACGACCAGAGGGGATTAAGATGGCTCCAGTGGTGAAGGCCTTGGAGGCTGACGAACAGGTGACCCCGGTAACGGTGGTGACTGGGCAACACCGTGAAATGCTGCAACAAGTGCTGGATATTTTTGATGTGACACCTGACTATGACTTGGCTATTATGGAACCGAATCAAAGCTTAGCGAAGATTACGAGTAAAGTACTGATGGGGATGGATGATATTCTGACCACGGAGCAACCGGATATTGTGTTGGTCCATGGTGATACGAGTACTACGTTGGCCACAAGTATGAGTGCCTTCTACCATCAAATTCCAGTTGGTCACGTGGAAGCTGGTTTGCGAACATGGCAAAAGTACTCACCATTCCCAGAAGAAATGAACCGCCAGTTGACGGATCGAATTGCAGATGTCTACTTTGCCCCAACGCCACTGAGCGCGAATAACTTGGCGCGCGAAGGCGTCGATGCTGATTGTATTTTTACAACGGGTAACACGGCGATTGATGCGTTGCAGTACACGTTGCAACAAGATTATCATCACGAGGTACTGCAACAGGTTGATCCCAACCACAAGATGATTTTGCTGACGATGCACCGCCGTGAAAACCAAGGCACACCGATGGCAAATGTTTTCCGCGCGGTCCGTGATATTGTGGCGGATAACCCTGATGTTGAAGTGGTGTATCCGGTACACTTGAGTCCAGCGGTGCAAAAAAAAGCACGTGAGATTTTGGCCGACGTTGACCGGGTACATTTGATTGATCCGCTTGACGTGGTGGACTTCCATAACCTGGCGGCCCGTAGTTACCTCATCATGACGGATTCAGGTGGCGTGCAAGAAGAGGCACCGTCATTGAATGTGCCCGTGTTAGTGTTGCGTGATACGACTGAACGGCCTGAAGGGGTTGATGCTGGGACGTTACGTTTGACTGGGACTGACTATGACACCGTCAAGACAACAGTCGAAGAACTATTACATAACAAAACAGCCTATCAAGAGATGGCTGATAATTTGAATCCGTATGGGGATGGTCACACAGCTGACCGTATCACGCGGATTATTAAAGATTTTATTCAATAACTAGAAAAACCGCCGATTCATTGAACGACGGTTTTTTTGCATGTTTAGTGATTGAGGCTGTTAGAGTGCGCGAATAAAGCGTATATTATATAGTTATCGGTTATAGATTGGAGAGTTGAAAATGGCAAAGAAAGAACGCATTAAGAAGATTTTGGTCGAACAAATCTTGGATAAAGCGAAGATTCCATATGAAAGTATTGTTTTTGCAGGCGGCATGAATCGCAACCAGGCAGAATTAGATAAATATGACCTGACGGATCATGATATTTATAAGACGTTGGCGTTGACAGGTAACGTTACCGGACCTGTCATCGGAATTGTGCCAATGGATGCTCACATAGACGAAAAGAAGTTTGCGGTCGTATCTGGTAACAAGAAAGTCACGATGATTCCAACGAAGGATTTGCAAAAGACGACGGGTTACATTCACGGTGCCAATAACCCAGTGGGGATTTGGCAAAACAAGAAGTTCCCCATTTATTTTGATAACATCGCCAAGGAAGCCGGTACGATTACCTTGTCAGCTGGTGAAGTTGGCCGTTCAATTCGGGTTGATGCCGAGCAATTGGCCGAATTTGTGCACGCCCAATTTGCGGACATCAGTACGGACGCTTAAGTATGAGTTGGACCATTCTCTGGCAGTCGTGGTTATTCATTGTTGGCATCTTTTTCGTTTTGCCACTCGTGGGTAGTGCGTTGATTTCAGTGATTACCACCCGAACCAACCAACATTTGAGGCGGACGTTCGGTCTGAATGCACCGCTGATTTTTGGCTGGTTTGGCGTCATAGTTCATGAAATAACGCACGCCTTCGTGGCGTTAATTTTTGGCCACCACGTGGATAAGATTCAGTTACTCCAGAATCCGTTTAAAGACGGTAATGAGAACCGAATGGGTTACGTGTCCCATGCCTGGCGTCCGGATAATAAATACCAGCAAGCCGGCAATTTCTTTATCGGCATTGCGCCAATCTTTGGTATCGCAGCAGCGAGTTGGGGTGTTACCAAATTGGTGTGGCCCCAGTTATTGTTAAGTTATTACACAGGTGAAAGCGTGATGACTAATACAGCTTGGTGGCAGGTTGCGGTTTGGGCATATTTGATTTTGAATTTGAGCCTCGCTTTGAATTTAAGTGGGGCGGACTGGCAAAACACCAAGAGCGGCGTAATTTGGTATTTGATTTTTTTGACCATTGTTGGGGTGATTACGGGGCTAACGATTTCGGATGCCTTTATGATTTGGGAGACGGTTGGCCGTCCGGTTGCTTGCTTCTTCGGTGGCCTGTTGGGTGGTAGTTTTGTGTTGTATTTGCTAACGGCGTTAATTGGTCGTCGTTAAACAAGTGGGGGAGTAATATTTTGACAGCAGTAGAAGAACAACAATTAGACGCGATGACGGCTTTTATGCAGGCTGTGTTAGGCGAGGATGACACTGGGCATGACACGAGCCATATTGATCGGGTTGTTGCGTTAACAAAGCACATTTTAGCAACAGAACCAACGGCTGATGCGTTTATTGCGATTGCAGCGGCAACGCTGCATGATACGTATGATGACAAATTATTTAAAGATGTCACAAGCGCCAAGCAAGTAGTTGCCACAATGTTAGGGGATAATGGGGTTAATGAGGCCAAGCAGGCTGAAATTTTTCAAATTATTGATAATATGTCGTGGAGTAAGCAACAGTTTGGTAACCCAGAGCCGTTGTCATTATCAGGACAAATCGTTCAGGATGCCGATCGCTTAGACGCGATTGGGGCAGTGGCAACGGCCCGCGCTATCCAATACGGTTCGGTAAAGCGCCGCACGTTGTACGACCCAGCGATTAAGCCACAGATTTTTACATCCAAGGCTGATTACCGGGCAGCAAATGACGAAACGACGATGAATCATTTTTATGAGAAGTTGTTCTTACTAAAGGATTATTTGAACACACGAGAGGGAAAGCGAATTGGGATGAATCGGGATCGTGCGATGCATGATTTCGTTGTCCAATTTGAGGCTGAATGGGCTGGAACAGATTATCTAGACTAGGAGGCATACATGAGCGGAATTTCTAAGAAAGAGCGCGGTGTGTTAATTATTTTGATTGCAGGGGTCTTCTTGGGCTTCTTGAATCAAACGTTAATGAACACAGCCTTGCCACAAGTCATGGCAGACTTTCATATTTCAACGGACTTGGGTCAATGGATGACCAATGGTTATATGTTGGTAAACGGTGTGATGGTGCCACTGACAGCGTATTTAATTCAACGATTAAAAACGCGAACATTATATTTAAGTGCCGTTGCAGTCTTTGCAGCGGGGACGATTATTGCGGGACTTGCGCCAACTTACCCAATCTTGATTTTGGGTCGTATGGTGCAGGCTGCCGGTGCCGGAGTGTTTGGACCACTGATGAACGTGGTGGTGATGAACTTATTTGCGGCTGACCGTCGTGGTGAAGCAATGGGGATTATTGGGTTGGCGTTGAATTTTGCCCCAACGATTGGACCAACGTTATCTGGACTTGTGGTATCAAGCCACTCATGGCGTTGGTTGTTCTTGGGGATTGCCCCATTGATTATTTTGGATTTGATTTTGGCGTCGATTTTCTTGAAGAATATCGGTGAACAAAAGTTCTTGAAGTTTAACTTCTTGGGGATGGTGCTTTCAAGTATCGGACTGGGTAGTTTACTGTACGGGTTCTCAAATGCCGGAACCGGTAACTGGCTGAGTCCGGATGTGTGGGCGTTCTTGTTGATTGGTATTGTGGTAACGACGGTGTTCGTTTACCAACAAACTCATTCAAAGATCCCGTTGTTGAACTTTGATGTGTTCAAGTACCACAACTTTACGATGGCCACGTTGATTAACGTGGTTTTGATGGCCGCTTTGTATGGCGGGGCATTGATGTTGCCGCTCTACATGCAAACGGTGCGTGGCCAATCCGCTTTTATTTCTGGGTTGGTTTTGCTACCAGGGGCGTTGATTACGGCGTTCCTGTCACCAACGTCAGGTAAGTGGTACGACGAATTCGGTGTGAAGCGTTTGGCACCAATTGGCCTAGGCTTTGTGGTGATCGGAACTATTATCTTGGCGACGTTGCAATTGGATTCACCAATCTGGTTGCCAGCGGTTGGACAATTTGTCCGCCAACTTGGTTTAGTCATGGTAACGATGCCAATTCAAACTGAGGCCTTTAATTCATTGCCATTGGAAATTGTGCCAGATGGTTCAGCAATGTATACGACAATCCGTCAGGTGGCGGCTTCGTTTGGAACAGCAGCATTGATTACGGTTTATAGCTTGACGTCCGTGTCAGCACCTGCCAAGACAGCGCAAGCTACTGCTGACCTGATGGGTATACACATGGCATTCTGGATTGCGACCGGGCTAGTGGTGCTCGCGCTGGGGTTGACGCAACTCTTCAAAAAGCGTGATATCTAAATATATCTTGTAAAAGTGACTGATTGTGGTCGCTTTTTTATATACGTGTATTTTATCAGTCTTATTTTGTTCGATAACTCACCCAAGACCGTTACGAGTTCAGTCATCCTAAAAGACACACCCTTTAGGGATAAGTATCGTTGAAAATAACGACATTATCTAACACGAGGGAGTGTTTGGGAATGAAAGGATATGGAAACGCACATTTGATATCTTGGGTGCGGTGTTTTTACTAACGTTGGCTTGTGTACCAATGTTAGTTGTGGTCTTGTTGATCAAACTTGAATCACCAGGACCAATTTTGTTTAAACAATTGCGAGTGGGACGACATTCAAAACCATTCTATTTGTATAAGTTCGGTCAATGCGGGTTGATACGCCGGAAGTGGCGTTGAATGACTTGCATGGCCATAACTATGTCACATTTATTGGCCGAATTATGCGTGAAACATCGGTTAATGAGTTGTCACAGCTGTTCAATGTTTCAAAGGGTCAAATGAGTTTTATTGGGCCACGTCCAGTGATCGTAGCAGAAGAAGAAGAGTTGGTCTCGGAACGTTGTAATCGCAAGGCGGACCGATGCTTACCAGGGATTTCAGGCTGGGCGCAAGTCAACGGACGAGATCGGGTAACGATTTTGAAAAAGGCCATGTATGATGCGGAATATGCGTTAGACATTAACTTGTGGCGTGACATTAAAATTCTATTTTTAACAATTTGGAATATCTTGTTCGCCCGTGGAGCTGTTGAAGAAAAAATCCAGTAAATATCTTAAAAGTGGTCCAACCAAATGTTTTGGTTGGGCCACTTTTGTGTTAAGATAAAGTCCGAAATAAAGTAGGAGGCAGATTGATGCCGGAGGAAGTCCTTTATGTGAAGGTGTTGGGTGATTTGAAGGTCCGCATTTATAGTGGTGAATTCCCCAATTTAAAGCTGCCAGATGAGCGATCGTTGGCATCATCATACGAAGTGTCACGTAGCTCAATTAAACGTGCGCTGAACGTTTTAGCCCAACAAGGGATTATTTTTAAAAAGCGTGGATCAGGTACGTTTGTAAACCCGCTGTATTTAAAGAACCAATCGATGTTTCACTCGATTGGTAACAATCTAGGTGTGTCTGATTCCTATCGTTTTAACGGTGAGTCACCGGCTATCGAACTGTTGTCGTTCGAGACGGAACAAGCTGACGAAGAAACCCGCTTGGCATTATTCCTAGAAGATGAGGAAGAAGTTTACCGAATTAAGCGTCTCCGTAAGTTACAGAATCAGGCATTTATGATCGAAAACGCGTTGGTACCGGTAAAGTTGTTACCAGCGTTGACGGCGGAAGATCTCGGCCATTCAATGTTCCACTACGCTGAAGAGACAACTAAAAAAGCAGTTACGAAGTCATTTATGACCGTGACCGTTGAACCATCTAGTGAGGATGATCGTGACCACTTAGCCCTGTCTGAGGTTGAACCTGTTGGTGTCATGGCTGGTATTTACTTCTTGGACGACGGGACGCCGTTTGAAGTTGGTTCAATGCGTGTGCACTATAAGTACATGCGTTACAACAGTTTCGTCAGCTTAGACGGCGAATAGGGCGAAATTCACAATTTGTTAAAAATGGCGCAAATGCGATGGAACTGGCATTTGCGGGTGGAAAATAAGAAAAGCACAAAATTGGACCGCACCAATTTTGTGCTTTTTATTGTACGTAAATTTGAAATCTGTTATTATAGTATTTGTAATCCAGAAGATAACTTCTGCGATTGAACCTTTCTCAAAATTATAAGGAGATTTAATCAAAATGGCAGTAGATTTTGATTCAAAGGAATATCTTGCTAAGGTTGATGCTTGGTGGCGTGCTACCAACTACCTTTCAGCAGGTATGATCTTTTTGAAGAGCAACCCATTGTTCTCAGTAACTAACACACCAATTACGGCGGACGACGTTAAGGTTAAGCCTATCGGTCACTGGGGGACTATCTCAGGACAAACTTTCCTTTACGCTCACGCAAACCGTTTGATCAACAAGTACGATTTGGACATGTTCTACATCGGTGGCCCTGGTCACGGTGGACAAGTTATGGTTACGAACTCATACTTGGACGGTTCATATACTGAAAACTACCCTGAGATCACTCAAGATGTTGAAGGTATGTCACGTTTGTTCAAGCGTTTCTCATTCCCTGGTGGAATCGGATCACACATGACTGCACAAACGCCAGGTTCTTTGCACGAAGGTGGAGAGCTTGGATACTCATTGTCACACGCAACTGGTGCCGTTTTGGATAACCCAAACCAAATCGCATTTACTGTTATCGGTGACGGTGAAGTTGAAACTGGTCCTTCAATGACTGCATGGCACTCAATCAAGTTCTTGAACCCTAAGAACGACGGTGCTGTTTTGCCAATCTTGGACTTGAACGGATTTAAGATTTCAAACCCAACGATCTTCTCACGTATGAGCGATGAAGAGATCACGAAGTTCTTCGAAGGTTTGGGATGGTCACCACGTTTCATCGAAAACGATGACATCCACGATTACACGGCATACCACGAGCTTACTGCTAAGGTTATGGACCAAGCAATCGAAGACATCCAAGCAATCCAAAAGGACGCCCGTGAAAACGGTCGTTACGCAGACGGCGAGATCGCAGCATGGCCTGTAATCATTGCTCGCTTGCCAAAGGGTTGGGGTGGTCCTACTCACGACCAATCAGGAATGCCAATCGAAGATTCATTCCGTGCCCACCAAGTGCCACTTCCTTTGGCACAAAAGAAGTTGGCTACGTTGCCACAATTCGAAGAGTGGATGAACTCATACAAGCCAGAAGAGTTGTTTAACGCTGATGGTTCATTGAAGGCTGAATTGGCTGAAATGGCACCTAAGGGTGACAAGCGTATGGCTTCAAATCCTCTTGCAAACGGTGGACGTGCTCGCGGCGAAAAGGCTGAAGATTTGGCATTGCCAGACTGGAAGTCATATGCTAACGACATCAACGAGTCAAACCGTGGAACTGAATTGGCTGACTCAAAGCGCAACATGGATATGAACGTGTTGTCAGGATTCTTCGCTGAAATCTCAAAGATGAACCCAACGTCATTCCGTATCTTCGGACCTGACGAGACGATGTCAAACCGTCTATGGGACATGTTCGAAGTAACGAACCGTCAATGGATGGAAGAAGTTAAGGAGCCAAACGACCAATACGAAGCCCACGAAGGACGTATCTTGGACGCTCAATTGTCAGAGCACCAAGCTGAAGGTTGGTTGGAAGCTTACACGTTGACTGGTCGTGTTGGTGTATTCGCATCATATGAGTCATTCCTACGTGTAGTTGATTCAATGATTACACAACACTTCAAGTGGTTGCGTCACGCCTCAGAGCAATCATGGCGTAACGATTACCCATCATTGAACTTGATCTCAACTTCAACTGTATTCCAACAAGACCACAACGGTTACACTCACCAAGATCCTGGTATGTTGACGCACTTGGCTGAAAAGAAGTCTGACTTCGTTCGCCAATACTTGCCAGCCGATGCTAACTCATTGTTGGCTGTGTTCGGTCGTGCATTTACTGAGCGTCACAAGGTTAACCACGTTGTTGCATCAAAGCAACCACGTCAACAATGGTTCTCAGTTGCTGAAGCTGAAGAATTGGCAACTGAAGGTTTGAAGGCTATTGACTGGGCTTCAACTGTTGCTGAAGGCGAAGAAGCTGATATCGTATTCGCATCTGCTGGTGTTGAGCCAACTATCGAAACTTTGGCAGCTTTGAACTTGGTTAATGCTGCATTCCCAGCCGTTAAGATGCGTTATGTAAACGTTGTTGAATTGCACCGTTTGCAAAACAAGAGCGGTGAGATGAACCACGAGCGCGCTTTGTCAGATGACAAGTTCAACGCTTTGTTCGGTGAGTCAGGAACGCCAGTTGTCTTCGGATTCCACGGATACGAAGACTTGATCGAGTCAATCTTCTACGAGCGTCAACACTTGGGCTTGCACGTACACGGTTACCGTGAAGATGGTGACATCACTACGACTTACGACATGCGTGTATACTCAAAGTTGGATCGCTTCAACCAAGCTAAGGATGCTGTTGCCGTATTGAAGGCTAACGGTGTTGTTGAAGCTGCTGAAGCTGATGCATTTGACAAGAAGATGGATGACATCTTGGCAAAGCACTTCGAAGTTACTCGTAACGAAGGTCGCGACATCGAAGAGTTCACTGACTGGAAGTGGACTGCTTTGAAGAAGTAATCTACTGCCGTACGATTAATTCTAAAAGTAAATAAAACTAAAGCTGGCTTCGGTCGGCTGCGGTAATTAAAGACCGCTACTAATTCTGTATGGAGTTAGTAGCGGTCTTTTTTGGCTCTTTGTCAAATGGTGTTGGTCGGAGAAAATTTTGACTAAAATCGTCGATTATTGAGTTTTTATAATCTGGATTGTGTGGATGATTGGCAACATCCAGTCGCCCACACAACCCAGATTTTTTCTTTTTAAGCGGGAATGGTTCGTGGGTGAACCAATTGTGTGCGGATGCGAAGGAAGAAGTTGAGACGACTGCGGTAACTGTAGGCTTTCCAACACACCGTCTAAATTCTTGCTGAATGTTGATATTGCAGTGTCCATG
>NZ_SDGK01000085.1 GCF_004521965.1 Weissella cibaria
CCGTTGTGGGCTTGTTATATCGCCTTTGCATACGATATTTTATGCCGGCTTCACTCATCAACTGCCATACAAAGCGATCACTAATCGCCATTTTGAATAAGTCTCGCATGGTTTTTGCAATGCGTCGATAACCATAGATGCCTTTATTGGCCGTGTAAATTGATTTGACGGCAATTCGCAGATTGTTGTGTTGTATTGCTTGGGGCGCTTGGCTCCCAATGAATCCAGTCAGAGTAAGTGGACATTGGAATTTGCAAAGCACTCAAAACGCGTGTGATGTGGTGTTCCTGCGCCAAATTTTTGTCGATAATTGGCAAAACAACACTTCTACCGCGCAAAACTAATGTTTTGCCAGCA
>NZ_SDGK01000013.1 GCF_004521965.1 Weissella cibaria
TTAAGACTCCGGTTTTTCACACCGGCATCCAGGGTTCGACTCCCTGATGAGCTATTGCTTTCATCGTTAAGCATTCAACAATTTCACGGCTCATTGGTCAAGCGGTTAAGACTCCGGTTTTTCACACCGGCATCCAGGGTTCGACTCCCTGATGAGCTATACTGATTAAAAAGGCGATTGCAAAAGCAATTGCCTTTTTTGTACTTTTGGGTATCTATCCCCAAATACCTTTGATACACTGTAAGTGACAAATGATAAGTAGAGGTGAACATAGATGACACGATTGTACGTAACTGACTTAGATCAAACTTTCCTACACGAGGATAAGACGTTTGATGATAATCGTTTTACGACTATTTTGGATAAGTTGGATGCGCAAGGCGACCAATTTGCCATTGCTACTGGGCGAGAAGCGAAGTGGGTGCGCACAAAGTTTGGTGCTTTAGCTGATCGTGTTCATCTGGTGACCAATAACGGTGCTGCATGGCACGTGCGTGGGACGGAAACGACGACATTGCGCACGATTGACCCAGACACACTAACTGAGTTGGAACAAATTTTGGTAGATGTTTCTCCAAAGGACGGTATTATTGCTTTTTCTGCCGACAGTATGTACCGCCTAAATGGGTATGGTGAGCTACGTGCTGACTTGCAAGACTATATGACGCAGGTCTATGGTCAAATTCATATGGTTGATCACTTACGCGACATTCCCCAAGCATTGGCTAGCGTGACGGCGATTTTTGATGTTGTCCATTCAAATGAGGCGATTGCCCGCATTCAAGCGACAACATTGCCTTTGCACCCGACCACGTCAGGGTATGGCGCGGTTGATATTTTAGCAGCAGGTGTCAATAAAGCAACTAGTCTATCGGCGATGATTGCCGAATTACAATTAACGCCTGAAGATTTGACGGTCTTTGGGGATGGTATGAATGATTTTGAAATGATGCAATTGGCGGGCGAAGTATATATTATGCCGAATTCAGATGAACGTCTCTTTGGCCGTGGCTACCGTGAGGCACTATTTGATAATGAGCATGATGGTGTCTTGGCAACGCTGGAAACAATTATTTAACTGATTATAGGAGCGAGCGCAGGTTCGCTCCTTTTTGCTAAACTTGTGCGTAGGGGGAATTAGCTGATGATTAATTATGAAAGTTATCCATTGTTAAATGGCATAATTACGCTATTCTATTCAACAAAGGGCGTGCAATTTGTCTCTTTGGCGGATGACCCGGTTTCTGAATATCAGGTTTGGTATCCAACCGGTCAACCAATGCCGGTAACCAAGCAGCACTATGCCAATCTGGTGGCCGCGTATTTAGCAGGACAGGCCTTACCGCCATATCAGGTGGATTGGCAATCGCATGGCACCGATTTACAACGGCAAGTTTGGCAATATTTGCAAACTATTCCGACGGGTACGACGATGAGTTATCAAGCGTTGGCCACGGCGATTGGGCGACCTAATGCTGTCCGGGCCATTGCCACAGCGGCTGCGAAAAATCCATTACTGATTTTAGGCGCTTGTCATCGCATCGTCCGCCAAGATGGCACATTGGAAAATTATCGGGCCGGTGTGACTTGGAAGCGAAACTTACTCGCATTTGAACACCAACTTCAAAATTCTGCGTTAGATTAATTTTTGAGTGAGGTGACATGATGAAGCAAACAAAATTTGTGGCAACTGATTTGGATGGTACGCTGTTAAAATGATCGGAAACGATTTAATCGGGAGTTATTTGCGCAGATTCTAAAAGAATACGAAGCAACTGGTGGAAAATTCATCGTGGCGAGTGATCGCGATTTAAAACACGTCCAAATGTTATTCCGCGTTTTCTTAGACCGGGTGAATATTGTGGCGGACAACGGCGCAACAATCATGGCTGCTGACGGTCAGATTCAAGAACGGCACATGATGACGCAGGAACAATTAAGCAATCTACCGCACAAAATCGATCACATGCCGACTAAACCCACATGGTGGTATCCTAGTGTTTAGTCCGGATGAGTTATTAGTTGTGCGTGATTACGGGGCCATACCAAGCGGCTTTTTAACGTGTTCCAAAATGCTGAACCCTTAATATAATGCCTTTTGTCTCACTCTCTATTCTGTTGGCGAATTTGGTCTAGTTGGGTGCGCTTATCAACGTTGATATACCCCATTAAGCCGTAGAAAAATAGTTGTTCAAGTTGCTGATCAAGTGTTTTGATATCGATTTCACCCTGAGCAAGAGCGAAGGTTTTTTGGCGATCGTACGACATGAACATATCGATGTATACGCGAATAGCGGCGGTGCTGACGTCAGCATTGAAGAAGCCTTCAGACCGACCTTGTTCGATAATGGTCGTAAAAAAAGTATCTCGGCGTGTGTCAGCAACCGTCCGAATGTGTGAATCATCCATTTCAAGCAAGGTAAGCATTTCTGGTCCGTATGTGGTCGCGATTTTCTTTTGTGCAGTTGCGGTGGTTGTGGCGAAGGCTTTAATTTTGTCTAAAATCGTCAAATCCGGTGATTCTGCAATCGCCATGATACGGTCAAAGAGATTATTTAGTTCATTGTTAGCGATTTCCCGGACAAGGGTATCCTTGCTATCGAAATACTTGTAGAAGGTCACCACTGAAACACCGGCATCAGCTGCGATACTTTTTAAGTCCGTATTGTGAATGCCGTTCTCGCGGAACAAAGCCGTTGCGCTTGCGATTAATTGTTGTTTCGTGAGCGCTTTTTTTGTTTCTCGGTTCATGATGTACCTCCTTGATTTAATTTTAATATACCACAAAAAGTTTAATCATCAATCGGCAGATTAAACTTTTCTTGACGTAGGTATGGGGGGACGGTACACTTATACTTAACTTAATGAAAATATGAATATGAAAGGCCGGAGGAAGAACAATGGCATTTTTGGAATTACAAAATATCCGCAAGTCATACTTTTTGGGTAAAGAAGAGTTCCCAGTTTTGAAGGGAATTGACTTGGAATTTGAATTGGGCGAGTTTGTTTCAATTCTGGGTGAATCAGGTGGTGGTAAGTCGACGCTGATGAATATCATTGGTGGTTTGGATCGTGAATTTGAGGGGCAGGTCACAATTGACGGTCAAGTTTTGGACCATAAAAAGGAAAAGCAACTTGATGCTTACCGCCGGGGCACGATTGGTTACATCTACCAAGCCTACAATTTGATTAGTCATTTGACGGTTTTGGAAAATGTATTGGTTTCATTAGAGATGACGACGTTGAGCCAAAAGGAGAAAGTGGCCCGCGCGACAGAACTGCTGACAAAGGTTGGTTTGCAAGAACAAATTAAGAAGCACCCGAACCAATTGTCAGGTGGACAAAAGCAACGTGTGGCCATCGCCCGTGCGTTGGCTTCTGATCCAAAGGTGATTATTGCCGATGAGCCAACGGGTGCGTTGGATGGTAAGAACACGGCCGAAGTTTTGGAAATTCTAGAAGGCATTGCCAAGGATGGTAAGCTGGTTATTGCTGTAACGCACTCACAAGACGTGGCGAACCACGGGACGCGGATTGTTCACTTAGCCGATGGTCAAATTGATGACGACCAACGTTTGCGTCCGTCATTCGAACTACCGTCTGATGATACGCGTTTGGCTGATCGACCATTGCCAGCGGCAGCGTCATTCCGTAATGCGTTTAAGCACTTAACATATAACTTCTGGCGTAACTCATTGATTATGATTGGAACAGCGATTGGCTTATTTGCGGTGATGTTGTTTACCGGGTTAGGAAATGGGGTTAAGGCCTACATTAATGACCAAGTCAATTCCTTGGCTAATCCAACGGCTGTGACGGTTGCCCGTCATCAAGGTGATAACGGCGGTGTTGGTCAAACTTCTGGGGCCACAGCCGGCGTCGATATGGATAAGACGACGATTTCGGATGACCAAATCAAGAAGATTAAGACCAACAAGTACGTGAAGACGTTGCAAAAGGGTTATCAAGCCGGTAACGTGCAAGCAACGTTAGATGGTAAGGCATACTCACTTGGAACGGTGCAAACGTGGTCAGCAACTTACCAAAAGAAGTTGATCAAGGCTGGTCATGTGCCTGGTAAGAACGAAATCTTGGTCGACAAGAAGACGGTTGCGAAGAAGTTCAATACCAAGAATTGGCAATCAGTCGTTGGTAAGACGATGACGGTTAAGTGGATGACAGTTAAGTCAGACGGGATGACACCAGTTGAAATTAATAAAACATTCAAGGTTGCTGGGGTTATCGATGCCGGCCAAGCCGGTACAGCTAACGTAACAACGGCAGGCACCATTGAAGATGCCTACAAGGAAGCTGGTGCGGATACGCGTGCCTTGTTCGTGACGGTTCGGGTGAAGCATACTGATGATGTGAAGGCCTTCCAAAAGGCAGTTAACAAGATGAAGGATGCAGATGGCAAGCGTTTGTACCAAGCGGTAACGGTTGGTTCAATCTTGGATACGATTAACACGATTGTGTCATTGGCAACGAATGTGTTGGCAGCGATTGCCGCTATCTCACTGATTGTGTCAGCCTTGATGATTATTGTGACGATGTTCATGTCCGTTTCAGAACGCACGAAGGAAATTGGTATCTTGCGTGCCTTAGGTGAAAGCAAGAAGGACGTTCGTAACTTGTTCACGTCAGAATCATTGTTGATTGGTTTGGCAAGCTTCATCTTGGCAGTAATCTTGGCGTTCGGTATTGGCGCTGGTTTGAACAGCGCCCTTTACCAAATTGCGAAGTTTGATATGATTCAAATTTCATTGGGCAATGTCGTGATGACGTTGATCTTAGCTTTGGTCATTTCATTCTTGGCGGCCTTGTTGCCAGCTCGTCGTGCAGCAAAGTTGAACCCAATTGATGCTTTGTCAGCAGATTAATAGTTAACTTTAAAAGCCGCCATTCCCGTTCGTCGTACTGGAAATGGTGGCTTTTAACTGTTACTAGAAAAAGTGACCTAGACCGTGTAAACTTATAAGCGATAAGAACATGATAGAGACGGTTAATTACCGCCTGTACCAATTTAGTATGTCACTTAAAGGGGAGTTAATCATGAGTACAGTTTTGACCCACGCAACCATTTATACCGGGGAACAAGAAAATCCAGTTATCAAGGATGCTTATATTCGTTTTGATAAGCAAATTGAAGCAATGGGACCGATGACCGAGTTGGTTTTGACATCTGCAGATGAAGTTGTCCGGTCCGACCGCAAGGTTATTGTACCTGGTTTTATTGATGTCCACACGCACGGTGCCTATGGATTTGATACCATGGACGGTGTGACAGAAGATATCGTTAAGATGGTACATGGGCAAATTTCAGAGGGAATTACGGCTGTTTTCCCAACAACCATGACTCAATCAGTTGAGAATATCTCAAAGTCGATGATGGCTGTTGATGAGGCGGCTCAACAAGAACCAGCGATTGTTGGTGTACACTTGGAAGGACCATTCATTAACCCACACTTTAAAGGGGCCCAACCAGAAGAACACATTATTGCGCCAAGTATTGACTGGGTGAAGCGATGGCATGAATTGTCAGGTAACCGTGTTCGTTTGATTACGTATGCGCCCGAACAAGCGCCAGACGTTCGGGCCTTCGAAGATTATTTGGCAGATAACAATATCATTGGTTCAGTGGGTCACTCAAATGCAACCCGTGATTTCTTACAGCACAATTCAAAGGCAAGCCACATTACCCACCTATATAATGCACAACGACCAATGTCTCACCGTGAACCAGGAGTTACAGGGCATGCGATGTTAGAAGACAACATTCGTACGGAGTTAATTGTGGATGGTTTCCACGTTTACCCAGATATGGTCAACGTCGCTTACAAGCTTAAGACTGCTAACCGGATTGATTTGATTACTGATTCAATGCGCGCCAAGGGGCTTGGGGATGGTGAATCAGAATTGGGTGGTCAGAAGGTTTGGGTTAAGGACAAGCAAGCCCGTTTGGCTGACGGCACGTTGGCTGGTTCTGTGCTTGAGTTTGATGACGCCTTCCGCAACATCATGGCGTTCACAGGTGCATCGATTGAAGAAGCTATCCAAATGGCCTCAGTTAATCAAGCTGTCGAGTTTGGGCTTGATACAAAGGGAACGTTGCGGATTGGCAAAGATGCTGACTTGAACGTCTTTAGCGCTGATTTGTCAGTGTTGGAAGCCACCTACAGTCTAGGACGTCATTTCTCAAAGTCAGACGCACCGACCGCGGAGGCATAATGTATGGCAGCACCTGTTTACATTCAGATTCATGATGAAATTCATGAAGCTATTGAAGCTGGGCGCTGGGTCCCAGGTGACAAAATCCCAGCTGAACGTGAATTGGCTGAACAATTTGGTGTTTCACGTATGACCTTGCGCCAAGCAGTCATGATGTTAGTTGATGAAGGTATCCTAGAACGTCGTGTTGGATCGGGAACTTACGTCGCAGAAGGTAAAGTGCAGGAACAATTAAACGGTGTGATATCGTTTACTGAAATGATGGTGGCGGCCGGCAAGGTGGCCACGTCACGCACGATTTCCTTCCATATTGGGAAAGCATCTAATTCAGAACAAGAACGACTACAATTGGGTGACGACGATCAAGTGTTACGCATGGAACGTGTGCGTTATGGTAATGACGAACCAATTGCATTTGAAGTGGCCTCAATTCCGGCTAGTCTAGTTGATGGGTTGGCTCGTGAAAGTTTAACCAATTCTTTGTACCGTGCATTGTCGGAGCAACGAGGCTTACGGATTGGTCAGGCGCAACAAACCGTGACAGCAGCTGCCGTTACAGAAAGGGTCGCTGAATATCTTGCTATCAAGCGTGGTGACCCAGTTTTAGTCATGCGCCAATTGACATTTGATACAGCGGGTAAGCCATTTGAGTATGTTCGTACCCAATATGTTGGATCAAGATTTGAGTTCTTTTTGGAAAAATAATCACAAGGAAAACGCCTATATATAGGCGTTTTTTGAGTTAGAATTAAAATTTGCACAAGCCGTTGAAAGGTGTGTAATATATTTTGGTTTTATAAAAGTTTATTTTTTGTAAGTGGAATTGAGAAATGCATAAGTTAAATCCAACGATTGCATTGGCATTATTTTTTGTAGCGATTCCATCATTATGGGCGGTGTAACTGTTGCCGCCGCAACGTTGTTCGTACTTGGTGGCTTGGCAGCCTTAATTTCATCAATGCCTGGTATTCGTTACTGGGGCGACACGGCTGCTCGGCTGACTGGTTGGGCCATTTCAATCGTTATCTTAAGCTTGAATGGTTGCCTAGCAAAGTCTGGCACGATGCCGTTGCAAATTGCTGGGGCGATGCTTGCGGGTATCTTTATTGTTGGTGTTCTTGGCCGGGTCTTGGTTGACGCACTCTCAAAGCAAAATTAAAGCGATGAAGTAGGGAAGAACAACTTGTAACTGTCCTTCCTTTTTGTTAAACTATTGGAAGTGTTGAAAACTGCAGCGGATTGTCCGCAAGCTCGTCAACAATTTACCGACCCGTTTCAATTATGGCGGAGAACACACCAGTACCCGCGCTGCAGCGGTGAAAGTTTGGGTGAATTGCACGAATGTGAGGCAATTCTCTAGAATTCAACAATAATAAAATTCTGGAGGACATTTAGTATGTCACGTTATACTGGACCTAAGTTCCGTGTTTCACGTCGTTTGGGTGTTTCTTTGTCAGGTACTGGTAAGGAAATTGCTCGTCGTAACTACGCCCCTGGAGATCACGGTGCCGGCCGTCGTGCAAAGATCTCTGATTACGGTATGCAATTGGCTGAAAAGCAAAAGGTACGTTTCACGTACGGTTTGACTGAGCGCCAATTCCACAACTTGTTTAACAAGGCTGGTAAGTTCCGTAAGGGTACTCACGGTGAAAACTTCATCGTATTGTTGGAGCGTCGTTTGGACAACATTGTTTACCGTTTGGGCTTGGCCTCAACGCGTCAACAAGCACGTCAATTGGTTAACCACGGCCACATCTTGGTTGATGGTAAGCGTGTTGACATTCCTTCATACGAAGTTACTGTAGGTCAAGAGATCTCAGTTCGTGAGAAGTCACAAAAGAACGTTTACATCCAAGCTTCACTGGAAGCGCAGGCTGGAACGTTGCCATTCGTTGAGTTCAATAAGGACGAGATGAAGGGTTCATTGGTTCGCTTGCCAGAGCGTTCAGAATTGGACCACGATTACAACGAAAACCTTATCGTTGAATACTACAACAAGTTGGGATAATTTTAATTATTTCGGACTTGTTGTTCACAAAGAAGCACAGGGCTTATGCCTTGTGCTTTTTTTGGTGCAGTCGTAAAGAATCATATAGTGGAAACGCTAGCGCACAATGTTGAAATACGTTAAAGTGGTTACTTTATGTGAGGTGTTGAGATGAGTAAATATTATAAAATTGCGATAGCGTTGGCGGTGTCGACCTTTGCAATTTGGACAACCGAATTTGTGCCAGTGGGGATGCTAACTGATATTGCGCAGGACATGCATGTATCAACGGGAATGATTGGTCTGCTGGTTACGGGTTACACGATTGCCCAGGCAATAGGCGCACCCATTGCAACTAGCTTTGTCGGGCGAATTGCACGACGACAATTGTTTGCCGGGCTGATGATGGCCTTTGCAGTGGTGAATTTGTTATCAGCAATCGCACCAACTTATGGCACTTTGCTGGTGACACGGGCTTTAACGGCGGTCGTGCATGGCGTATTTTTTGCTACGGCAGCGGTGTATTTAACCAAGTTAGCGCCAATCGATAAAAAAGGTGAGGCCGCTTCTTGGCTATTCGGTAGTTTGTTTGGGGTGCCGTTTGGGCCCTATTTGGGTGAGGCAGTCGGCTGGCGTGCCACCACGTTTGCCGTCGTTGGTTTGTTAGGTCTACTTGGGTGGTTTGGGGTACTAACGCAAGTACTTAAAACGTCTGCACCAATAGTGGCCGATAATCAACTGGCGGGAATTATTACGGTGATTCGTTATCCGAAAATTTCGTTAACATTATTAATGGCTACACTAGGTTTTGGCTCGTCGTTTGTGCTATACACATATATTCGGCCGTATTTGCACCAGGTGACTGGGGTTAGTACAGCAGGAGTTGTCGGTGTCTTGGTTCTATATGGTGCTTTCGTGACCATCGGAAACGTGATGGGTGGTCGGTTAGCAAATCGACAAGCGCTAGGGTTTGTCACTGGTATTCTGGTTGCACAAATTGTGGTGCAGTTGCTACAGCTGCTACTTTTGCCACGTCAGGGTTGGTATCTGTAGGAAATTGCTTTACTTGGGCTGGTGGCTTGCATGGGGAACGCCTCACTACAAAGCCGTATTATTATGACGACGACCAAGTTAGCGCCGGCGCATACGGATGTCGCATCCGCATTAAACGTGTCAGCGTTGAATTTTGGTATTGCTGGTGGATCGTTTGTTGGTAATGCGGTGATGAACGATGCTGGTGTGCAGATGTTGCCGTTAGTTGGCGCCATAATCGGTACGGTGGCTGTTTTAGTCGTCGTCTTATTAAGCCGTATTAACTAGTTTCTATGAAACGGACATTTCGATTTGAAGCGTCCGTTTTTTCTGATGTTCTAGAATCTTCGCATATTAGGTATATACTAAAATTAGATTTTTTTGCAGGAGGACAAAATTGTGGCAATAGAACCAGTTAAAGCACAGGATGTTTGGAAGGACGTCGGGAAGAGCGTGTCGTTCGTTGTGTTAAAGTTGCGACGAGATAATTTAGCAAATGACCAGGCGGCTATTGCGGAATTTGCAGATCGTTCGCAGGCAATTATCCGTTCAATGCACATCCGCGCAGCTGATGATCAATTGAAGGTGTCGATTGGGTTCAGCCGCACGGCATGGGATTATTTATTCCCAAGTGTACCGGTGCCCAAGCAGTTGGAAACTTATACCACATTGCAGGGACCAAAGTACAACATGCCGGCATCTGAAGGCGATGTCTTTTTGCACGTACGCGCCGTTTCTGAGGCGACGGTTTATGAAGTCGTTCGTCAATTTATGGTCTTTTTAGAGCCAATTGCAACGGTGGTTGATGAAACGAAAGGCTTCCGTTACTTTGAAGGGCGTGCCATTATTGGTTTTATCGATGGGACAGAAGCGCCGGGAGAATATGATGCGGCAGACTATGCCTTGGTCGGGGATGAAGACCCAGAGTATGAGAATGGGTCGTATGCCTTTGCACAAAAGTGGTTACACGATATGGACTTCTGGGGCAAGTTGAAGACTGAAGAACAGGAAAAGGCTGTTGGTCGTCATAAGTTTGATGATTTGGAACTTGAAGATGATGAGAAGTTCCACAACGCACACAATGTTGCCGCCAAAGTTGAAATCGATGGTGAGGAACAAAAGGTTGTGCGGATGAATGTGCCGTTTTCAGATCCGGCCAGCGGTAAAACAGGGACGTACTTTATTGGTTATTCACGGTACTGGTCGGTTACCAAAGCGATGTTACAGCAGATGGTGGATATGTCTGATTATTTGTTAACGTTCTCGACCATTCAGTCTGGTCAATTATTCTTCGTGCCATCACGAGATAAGTTAGCTGAGATCGCAGATGGTGAATTATTTTAATTTCTAACGGTTTTGACGCTTAAGTTGGCAGCAAAACCGTTTTTTTGAGGATAACTGGCTTACAAAACGAGAATCTCTTTATTTTTGTCGTAAAAAATTAAAGGTGAAACAGGTTTTTGTTCGTATGCGATTAGCCGATATGTGGATAACTTGTTCATAAGTATGTGGACTGACTGTGGACAAACTGTGGAAAAAACGCGTTCATAAACTCATCGTTTCCTCATAATTCAATGTGGTTATTAACATGTTATTCACAAACCTGAGGTTTATGAAAAACCCTTTTGTGGAAATGTGGAAAAGTTAAATCCGCAATTTAGCCTATTTTGGTGGATAAATGATGTCGTGTTTGTAAGCGGTTAATGTTGTCACGCCAATAAACCCTAAATGCGATTAAAAAAGGTTAAAGAACCCCAAGTAAACCCTAAAGCCTGTCTTGTTTTTAGAGTTAATGGTCGTTACAGTGATAATCTAGTAGGTAGATAATTCCCGATAGTAAGGAGTTTGGTGAATAGTGGATTCACCAGGGTGATAAAGCATGACACAGATTGGACATATCGTAATTGGCCTTATCGTTGTAGTAGCGGCCATTTACCTGATTATCTTTGTCTCGCAACGATTGACTGCGCGTAAAGTTGCCAAGTTACTTCGCAAGAAAGAAAAACTCGCTGAAATTCCAATGCGTGACCGACTTGTGAAGGGACGTCAATTAAGTTTGACTGGCCAATCTTTGAAACAGTTCCAATTGTTGGAAGGCAAATATGGATATCTAGAAACGACTGGGTTTAAGGATATTGAAGAGCAAGCAAATGCGGTTTTGTTTGAATCACAAGGATTAAACTTTGTGAAGACGGCGCAAGAGCTGAAAGAGTTGCAACAACAAATTCGTGATGCTGAAACGACCATTGAAGTTGTGAAGCAGGGTTTGGCTGACTTAGAAAAGTTAGATGAGGCACACAAAGACGCTCTTAAGGAACTAGAAGGTAAGTACCAAGAGTTGCGTAAGACGCTCCTATCACAGAACTTCAGTTTTGGGCCAGCGATTGATAAGCTAGAAGAAATTCTAGGATCGCTGGAAGATGATTTTGCAGAATTTGCCCGTTTAACTGAGGCAGGTGATCACGCAACGGCGGCCGGAATTTATGAAACGTTGGGGATGGAAACTAGCCAACTAGAACAACGTATTGAACAAATTCCCGCGTTGTATCAATCATTGGATGATACGATTCCTGGTCAACTGGCAGAATTACAAGATGCCTATGACAAGATGGACGCAGAAGGGTTCCAATTTGAAACGAATATTGCTGCTGAACTAGCGGATATTGAAGCACAACGCGTTGCAACGGTTGATGATTTAGCTGAATTAACCTTGAAGAAGGTGAGTGAGTCAATTGCGCAAATGGAAAGCCGTACAGAAGTGTTGTACGAAACTTTCGAAGGTGAAGCAACCGCTGCACAACAGGTTTGGGAAAATAACGAGCAGTTGACAGCATATGTGGTTCACAATAAGCGGCAAAATCATGACTTATATATCGAGCTAGATCGATTGAATCAAGATTTTGTCTTTACCAAGGACGAAGTTGGCCAAGTGCATAGCTGGGAGATGCAATTATCAAATGTTTCGGTTGGTTTGGAAGAACTAAAGGAAGCGATTGCGAAGCATGAAGTTGTCTTTTCAACTTTGGCTGACAAGCAAACGGCGCTTCGTGAAGAATTGGAACGCGTTGAGCATGAGCAGGTTGCCATGTGGCAAGACCTTAAGGAATTGCCAGTTGCTGTACAGCAATCACGCAATCGTGTGACCTTGCTTTCCGATAAAATTCGCCAAATCCAACGGTCATTTGAGCGTCAAGGCTTGCCTGGCTTGCCTAAGGATTACATGGACTTCTTCTTTGCGGTGAACGATGAGCTTGGTCGTTTGAAGCAACAACTTGATTTGTCACGTATCAATGTTGATGATGTTTTGCGTCAACTGAGCATTGTTACAGCTGACTTAGACACATTGCAAGAAAATACAGATAATTTAGTGGAAGCTGCGTCAGTTACGGAACGCTTGGTCCGTAAGGCGCTGTTATATCGGGATAACGCAGAAGTTGTGCAAGCGACGCAACAAGCGCGTTACTACTACGAAACAGATTATGATTACGTGCGAGCCATGACGATACTCGGCAGTGTTTTGGATCAGGTTGAACCTGAGACGACGTCACGGATTATCAATGCCTATCATCAAGAACAGGCAACGTTGCAAGCTGAATTTTCTGAACAAAATTAAAGACAACGTCCGATATGAGACGCCTTGTTACGGCCGTTAACAAAGCGTCTTTGATTTTGGATGAGTTCCTTTTTTATTGTAAGTGCATAGGTAAACGACTACACTTAAAGCAATAAATAAAGCAGGTCTTCGGAGGTAGAAATCATGGAATTTAAGGCAGAACAATTAGCAAGTACGTTAATCATCGGTTCTGACTACGTTGCAGATGTTGCAGGATTTTCAGATAAGGCTGTGAATGCCGGTGTGACGATGATTATTTTAAATGAAACTCGTTTAGAAGGCGTTGAAAAGCAAAACTTGGCGCAATACATTCGGAACATTACGCGTGCAAAGCAAGTTGCCTTCCTGATTGCTGATGATGTGAAGTTGGCTGAAGCAGTTGCCGCAGATGGTGTGTACGTGAGTGATCGTCACCAAGTCGCTGAAATTTCAGCGGCGGCCGTGGCAGCTGACTTGTACACCGGTGTGTCAATCAACAATCGTACGGAATTGTTGGAAGATGTGCCAGCGGGCTTGGACTTTTACAGCGTTAGTCCGGTTTACCCAAGCGCGCACGGTGATGAAACGCAACCAATTGAGCACTTGGCTGGTTTAACGACTGTTGTACAAAACAGCACGTTGCCAGTTGTTGCAATGGGCGGCATTACAGTGGCCCGTCTGAAGGATATTGTGCGCATGGGCGTTCACGGAGCTGCTGCGGTTGATGCTTTTGTGAAGGCTCAAGATTTGGATGCCGTAGTGAAAGCGTTCAATGATACATTTGGCAGCATGACGGTTGACCAAGCATTGGGAAACACCCGCTATGGTTTAGCGATTCCGGGTAAGCACACGAATGCTATCCAAGGTGAATTGCACTAACAAATAATACGAATCTGAAATTAGACCACGCTTTGTTCAAAGTTTGGTCTTTTTTTGTTGGCATAATGAAAACAATATTTGGTATCAAACTAATTATATTTGATATGATGTATATGAAATATATATTTAACAGGGAAATAAAATATGACACATGAATTTTTGCTTGAATTGGCTAAGATGATGGATGATCATTTTGATACAACATCAATTGAACGCCTAGTTAGCTATGAAACAACGGGGATGACGAAATCATCGAAGCTAGTGACATCGGTCATTGGGCTGACTGAATTGCGCGATCCAAATTGGTTGGAAGAAGCGAAGCCAGAATTGGTTGCAGCTGTTCAAGTGTTAAAGAACAGTAAGTAAAAAAGATATTGAGGCGTAAGACGTGAAAAGCCGCCAATCTCCTGATTAAAAATCGGGGGATTGGCGGCTTTTGTGTCGATTAATAATTAATGAGCGACGATAAATAAGAAAATCAAGAAGATAGCTGCCAGAGCGTACATCAGTGGGTGTACCTTGCCAGCTCGTTTAGTGGCAATCATCATGATTGGGTACAAGATAAAGCCAAGGGCGATACCATCTGAAATTGAGTATGTCAGTGGCATGCCAATCACAATTAAGAACGCCGGTGCGGCGATTGCAAAATCATCCCAATTAATATTACGCAAGTTTTCGGCCATCAAAACCCCAACCACAATCAACGCTGGTGCGGTGACTTGTGAGGTAACAACCGACAACAATGGTGAAAATAGTAGGGCGAAAACGAACAAAATACCAGTCGTAACTGACGTCAAACCCGAACGGCCACCAACCGCCATTCCGGCAGAAGACTCAACGTAAGCTGATGTAGGTGACGTTCCCAATACCGCACCAGCTGTCATACCAACGGCGTCAGCCATCAAAGCCTTACCGGCACGAGGCATCTTACCGTCCTTCATGAATCCAGCTTGAGTGGCTAAACCAATCATCGTACCGGCAGTGTCAAAGAATGTCACAATCAGGAACGTCAAGACAACGGTAAACAATTGAAATGTATTGATATCCGTAATGTGGTTAATTGACTCACCAAAGGTTGGGGCCAACGATGGAGCTGACGAAATCAAGTGTGATGGCAGATCAATTAAACCAGAAATAATTCCGACAATTGCCGTAATAATCATCCCAATAAAAATTGCAGCTGGTACGCGCGTGGCAATTAAGATAAAGGTCACGATAATCCCAAAAATTGAGAGCAATGAGGTACCTGAGGTTAGATGCCCTAATGAGACCATTGTTGAGTCATTGGCCACAATCAAGCCAGCGTTTGCTAACCCGATAAAGGCAATGAACAGACCGATTCCAGCGGCGATGGCGACCTTTAAATCTTGTGGAATCATGTTAATGATGGTTTCACGGATTTTAAAGAATGTGAGCAACAAGAAGATAATGGCAGCGACCAAGACCCCGGCCATTGCTGTTTGCCAAGGAACCTTCATTCCGATGACAACAGAATATGCGAAAAATGCATTAACCCCTAAGCCGGGTGCGATAGCAATTGGATAGCGCGCGACTAAGCCCATGAAAATTGTGGCAATGGCTGTGGCGACACCAGTAGCGGTGAAAACAGCGCCCTTGTCCATACCTGCTGCACCCAAAACAGTTGGGTTAACAAACAAAATATAGGCCATTGAAACGAAAGTCGTTAAACCGGCAATAATTTCAGTTCGGAAATTAGTTCCGAGCTCATCAAAGCGGAAGTATTTTGCAACAGAGTTCATCTGTGCCCCCTTTAAATGTAAAAAATAATAAGTTCTTCCTAACGTTTCATAGTTTAGGGGATCAAGTTTCAAACGTCAACCGAAAAACCGAACAAATTACGTTTTGTAAGTTTTAACATACGTAAAAAGCGAACTTTATTTTCCAGTTGATACATTATAAGCAAAATTTTTGGCTTCAGTTACGAAAATTGTTATACTTTAACTGGGTAGCGATATGCCGACAGCAAACAGAGGGGAGCCGACATATGATATATCAAGAAATGTTAACGAAGGTAATTGAAAAATTACAGAGCCAACCCGATCGCGGGTTAACGCAGGAACAGGTGGTACAATCCCGCCAAAAAAATGGGGATAACCAGTTTGTTGAACCGCCGAAAGAGGGTTTGATAAAACGGGTGTTACGCAGTCTAAGCGATATTACAACAATTATTTTGATTATTGCTGCCATCATTTCACTAATTACGACGATCATTCAAGGCCATGGCGATTATTTTGAAAGTTTTCTGATCATTGCGATTGTTGTAATCAACTCCGTCTTATCGATTGTGCAAGAGGGGCGGGCTGAAAAAGCGCTTGATTCATTAAAGGGGTTGGAGCGCGAAGAAGCGAAAGTCCGACGCGACGGTGACATACAATTTATTCCGATGACGGATATCGTGGTCGGGGATATTTTGGTACTTGAGAATGGGGTGAAGATTCCGGCGGACGCCCGCTTGTTGACGACCGCAGATTTACGGGTGGAAGAATCACCACTGACTGGTGAAAGTCATCCGATTGAGAAGGATGAAGACTTTATCACTGACGAGCAAGTGCCGTTGGGTGATCGACGGAACATGGTTTACCGCGGCACAACGATTGTGAATGGACGTGGTGAAGCGTTGGTTGTGGCGACGGGGATGAATACCGAAATGGGTAAAATTGCTAGCTTACTAGGACGTGAAGAGCGCGAAATGACGCCGATGCAGAAGCGTCTGGCTCAATTAGGCCGTCAATTGACTGTCGTCGCAATTATCGCGGCAATTATTGTGATGATTTTGGGAATTATGCAGGGTGATCCGCTGATGGAGCTGTTTATGACGGCTGTATCGTTGGCCGTGGCCGTGGTACCAGAAACCTTGATGGTGATTGTCACGATTACATTAGCGCTAGGTGTGCAACGGATGGCAGATCGGCACGCAATTGTGCGTCGACTACCGGCAGTTGAGACGCTGGGTTCGGCGAGTGTGATTGCCTCGGATAAGACGGGGACTTTAACTCAAAATAAAATGACAGCCCGTCAAGTTTGGGATGCAACAACTGATACCATTATGGCCGTCGATGAGGTTGAGGACTTGCCGGATGCTTTGAAATTTGGGGCATTGTCAACGAACGTTACAGATCAAGACGGCACACTAGCAGGCTTGCCAACTGAGATGGCCTTGGTTGGTGGTGTCGGGGGCTATTCAGCATACGAGGCCTTGCAAGCCGAATATCCGAAGGTCTATGAGATTCCATTTAACTCAACGCGTAAGCGAATGACGACTGTTCATCGGGTGGCTGATGGTTATTTGGCGATTACGAAAGGGGCTTTTGATGTCCTGTTACCCAAGTTGCCAGTCGTGCTGCAAGAGCGTGCAAAAGTTGTTAACCAGGCTTTTGGCGATCAAGCGTTGCGTGTAATTACGGTAGCTGTCGCAAAACTACCGACGTTATCAGCGGAACCAACGGCTGAAGAATTAGAACAAAATTTGCAACTATTGGGCTTGGTTGGGATTATTGATCCGCCGCGTCCTGAATCTGCTCAAGCTGTTGTCGAAGCCCGGGCAGCTGGCATTAAAACAGTGATGATTACTGGGGATCACGTCGCCACAGCGAGTGCTATTGCCAAAGAAATCGGTATTTTATTGCCGACCGACAAGGCGCTGACTGGAGCTGAATTGCATGATATGTCAGATGCCGAATTGGATGACACCGTGCAAGACTACGCCGTTTACGCCCGGGTGACGCCCGAAGACAAGATTCGTATCGTCAAAGCTTGGCAGAAACGTGGCGATATTGTCGCAATGACCGGTGATGGTGTGAATGATGCACCAGCTTTGAATGCTGCTAACGTCGGGATTGCAATGGGACAAACCGGGACTGACGTTGCCCGTGAAGCTGCTGATATTGTTTTGACTGATGATAATTTTGCGACCATCGTGCATGCAGTTGAAGAAGGTCGTGGTATTTATGGCAATATCCGTAAGACAATTAACTTCTTGATGAGTGCCAATATGTCTGAAATTATCGTCATTGTGGTTGCTATGATTCTGGGCTGGGGTAGTCCATTGATGGCCGCCCAACTGTTGTTCATTAATTTGGTGGCCGATGGATTACCAGGCTTTGCGCTTGCTAAGGAACCACCCCACGGTGACGTGATGCGGGATAAGCCGGTTAACCCTCGGGCAAGCGTCTTTGCCCATGGGTTAGGACGCCGTATTGTGTTTAACGCCACTTTGTTTGCGGTGATTACATTAGCAGCACAAGGATATGGTGTTTACACGGACAATAATTCGGCGGGGCACACCATGGCGTTTATCGTCTTGTCGATTTCATCAATCTTGCATGTCTTTAATATTCGCAGTGATGCCTCGATGTTCCGTGTGAAGTTCTCAGCTAACCGTAGTTTGGTGATGATGGCGATTTTGTCACTGGTGTTAACTATTTTGGTTGTAACAGTCCCTGTTACCCAAGACATTTTCCACTTTATGCCGTTGACGGTTGGCCAATGGCTACTGACGATTATTCTATCGATAATTCCGAATGTTATTTGGGAAGTAATCAAGATGAACAATCGTAAAATGCAATAGCAATTAGACGATATATTTCGGTATATCGTCTTTTTATTTTAAATAAGAAAATAGTGTTAACTTAAAAGACGAATAAAAAACATGTGATGACGACTTATTTTGATAAAAGTCGAACTTTGTGTCGCAAAAGCATTGAAAACGAAAATGTTAGTTGATACAATAGTTTTTGTGATAAAACGTTTTTAAATGTTCGTGTTTTCACGCATTTAACGTAAAAGGGAGGCCATCATGGCAGGAATCGTAGTAGTTGGTAGTCAGTGGGGAGATGAAGGAAAGGGTAAGATCACGAACTTCATCGCACAGGAATCAGACATGGTTGTTCGTTACCAAGGTGGAAACAACGCTGGCCACACGATTTACGTGAATGGACAAAAATTTGAATTATCAGCAATTCCATCAGGAATCTTTAACCCAGCTCGGTTGGCGGTGATTGGCAATGGTTCAGTTGTGAACCCCAAGGCGCTATTGGAGGAGTTGCGTGCTATTCAAGATAAGGGTGTGACAACTAATAATCTGCGTATTTCAGACCGCGCGCACGTTATTTTTCCATACCACATTTTAATTGATAAACTAGTGGATGCTAAGAAGGGTGACGGTAAAATTGGAACAACGGGTCGTGGTATTGGGCCAACTTACATGGATAAGGCTGCGCGTACAGGAATTCGTGTCGTGGATTTGCTTGATGAAAACGTGCTCCGCGAACGCTTAACGACCGTCTTGGCTGATAAGAATGAACTTCTTGAGAAGATTTATAACCATGAGCCATTGGATTTGGATAAATTGGTTGCCGAATTCTCGGGTTATGGTGACGCATTACGACCATACATTACAGATACGACGGTCATCGTGAATGAATATTTGGATGCGGATAAGCGAGTGCTTCTTGAAGGAGCGCAAGGCGCAATGTTGGACATTGACCACGGGACGTATCCCTATGTGACATCATCATCACCAGTAGGTGGTGGCGCAACGATTGGTGCTGGTATCGGGCCAACCAAGATTGATCGCGTTGTGGGGGTTGCAAAGGCCTACACATCACGTGTTGGGGATGGCCCATTCCCAACGGAACTGTTTGATGAAGTCGGGGCCACGATTCGTGAAGTTGGCCATGAATATGGTGTTGTGACCAAGCGACCACGTCGAATTGGTTGGTTGGACACGGTGGTGCTGTGTCACGCGGCCCGCATTGGTGGTTTCACACACTTGTCTTTGAATTCATTGGATGTTCTGTCAGGCTTGAAGACGCTGAAGATTGCCGTCGCCTACGAGTTAGATGGTCAACGCATTGAACATTATCCAGCGAGTTTGGCGGATGTCCGTCGCGTGACGCCAATTTATGAAGAGTTACCTGGCTGGGATGAAGACATTACACAAGTTAAGTCACGTGAAGAGTTGCCAGCAAATGCGGAAGCTTACTTGAAGCGCGTGGAAGAATTGATTGGTGTACCACTTTATACTTTTGCGGTTGGCCCATCAAACGAACAAACGATTATTCTATTTGATATCTGGAACGAGGGATAAGTCATGCCAACAATGACGTTACGACGGACTGTTTTAGGAACTGAAGAAATTGCGGCAATGGTGGAACGCGTCGCCGCTGAAATCAACGCCGCAACGGCAGACGTTGAGCGTCCTGTATTTGTGGGCGTGATGAAAGGTGCGTACATCTGGATGGCTGATTTGCTACGAGCAGTTGGTCGCGATGTTGAAACGGACTACATTGATGTGTCGAGTTATGATGGGGATGCGTCGACTGGACGTATTACCATTCAGCGTGATTTGAAAGTCGATTTAACTGGTCGCACGGTCGTTGTCCTCGATGAAGTAATCGATTCAGGATTAACATTGCGCTATCTGAAGCATGATTTCGAAGCGCGTGGGGCTGAACAGGTCTTGATTGCGGTCGCCGTTGATAAGCGTGAAGACGTCTCAGCTGGAGGCGTTACACCAGACTTTATTGGCGCGAGGGTACCTAACGAGTTCCTCGTCGGGTATGGCATGGACTATAACAACCATCATCGTAATTTGCCTTACGTTGCGGTACTTGAATTGTCTGAATAAATTGATAAATTGCCCGGATGAATAGTTAATTCACCCGGGTAGTTTGCTTATTTACAATATTTTCTATATACTAATTAAACTATCAAACACGAATGGAGATGATAAAGATGCCAGTATTTGGATCATTTTCTGTATGCCGAACGAAAGTTAATTCTCAGTTATAACATCGCCGGCTAAAGTCTGTGCGATGTGTACTCTAAAATTGGAGCATAAACATGGACAAACAACTACAACCGCACGAATTCGTCGCAATTAAAGAACAAGTCATCATCCTGAATAAAGCGTTCAATTCAGTTAATGATAAGA
Organism: Weissella cibaria; assembly: GCF_004521965.1. Taxonomy (GTDB): domain Bacteria; phylum Bacillota; class Bacilli; order Lactobacillales; family Lactobacillaceae; genus Weissella; species Weissella cibaria_A. The sequence continues at coordinate 20,674 of NZ_SDGK01000013.1, forward strand.
ATGTAAAATCTGTCGTTCAGGCTGATGTTGTTGAAACAGTTAAAAGTATTTTGCCAGACACTGAAATTGCCACTGATTTCCTGAATCAATTACCTGAAATTGCCACCGCTAAACAGCGTGCCGGACATGCATTTAAGCAGCTAGCGGAATTGGTGACGCCTTTCCCAGAGTTAAGTGCCAATCAACTCGGTAAGCTGTTCAAAAAGGTGAAAAAACTGCCTGAGCCAAAGTGGGAGAACTTAGACCGTCATGAAATGACCTATCTGGGCTGGAACGATAACGGTAGCCAAAAGAAGTACATTGTGGCACCACGTGATGGTAAATTGGTCGGTATATACGGTGACTTTGACCCCAAGCCCTTGAACGGATTGTGTGCAATTTGCCACCAGTTAGGGACCGTCTCAATGTTCTTGTCCAAGGTGAAATCACGTGGCGCAGATGGTAATTATACCAAGCGCGGTAATCTAATTTGCCGTGATAGTTCACTTTGCAACGCACAATTGAGCAGTCTTGATCACTTGGCAAGTTTTGTGGAAACAACGTTGGTTAAGTAAACAAATTACTAATGCAAAATCCGCCTAACCAGTAAATCAGTTAGGGGGATTTTTTCAATGCTAATCTTCAAGATAGATATCAATTGAAAGCTCGCCGGCCAGTGAATTATTACCAGCACGAGTTTCAGCATCAATCTTTTTACCGGCGTCCATCAAACGAGCCACAATATGGTTTTGCCTCCGTGGCACCCACCCGATGTGGTGTTCAGCTGAATCAAGAACCTTGATGGCGTAGTCGTCAAATTGATTTGCCTTATCACGACGTAAAATCAGTGCGGTACCTGGTAACCCAGCAGCGCGGTGGTAGGCCTGGTTTTTCTCTCAGAGATAATAATAGCCGCATACTTGCCACATGAGTTAAGTAAATGCGTTCACCAAATAGGTCATCAACTAAGTCTGTGAGAGCGGTTGAATTCGTTTTCAATTCAATTGGTAATGTTGAACCGCTGTTTAACGGATTTAATTCAAATTTTTCAGTCATGCTGGACCCATCCCATTTGAGCTAAATCTGTCAGCAATTGACTACGTTTCGCCATTAGTCGCGTGGTTTGTTGCTGAATACGCAAGACCTGTTCAGTGATGTAGTGATCGTCCTGAAAGGCGTCGGCCAAATACATTGGAAAACTGGACATGATGTGATCAATTTCGGCTTGTAAAGTATCAATTTTACTAGCGAGGTGGTCGCCTTGCTCCTGTAGATCTTCGATAGGCATGACAACTTCATGTTGCTCCGCCGCTTGGCTATTCAGTTGCACGATTTCTAAGAGAAGCGCCAGATCTTGCAACTGGCCGGCTTTATAGGTCGTGATGGCAGCTTGAAACCATTCTCTTTCAACTGCTGTTTGGTCGGGATTGAGATCTGGGTGCAACAGACGAACGAGTTCCCGATAAATCATTTTTAAGCTTTGGGTATCTTTTGCGGAAAGTAGCTTGGCATCCCAAATGGGTTGTGCTCGGCGCAATCGGTCGGCCAGTTCTTGACGTTTAACAAATTAATTTCAATTTCTATGGCTTCCAAACCAGGTGTCTCACCTTAATTAATTACTTGTAACATTAATTCGTCATGTATAATTCATAAGCTGTTAATTCGTAACGGCCAATGGTTGCCACATAACGTGCCTCAGTGAAGGGGACTTGGGTAGTTTGTAAACCATATAGTCGAGAATAGGCGGTTGCTAAGGTTAATTTTAAATCTTCAATTCTTATGATGGTCGCTTCATGCGAGGGACGTAAGCGAATGTCCATTAACCGACTCCTTTGGCGAGGTAATAATTATTATTGTACTGCTTTTGATGGTGGACTGTGCAACGTTTTGGATGAGTTGTATTATTTCCATAATCGACAAGTTAAGTTGGCAATTTAGTCAATTGTGAGACGTGATTTAAATATCGGATGGGTTAAAAATGTAGATATGGGGGATAAGAAAATGAGAAAATACGACAGCAGGTGAAAGCCGATGGATTAGACGCACATCAAAATACGGATTGGTATAGTAGTTTTGAAAAGTTATTACCTAAAATAACCTATGCGGCTGTTCAGTATCCAAATATACAGAGCGTTACACTTCAAATTGTTAAAGTACTAGTATCGTCATCTACGACTGATAGCAACAATCAGTCACTCTTTAGGTCTGATCTTAAGTTAGTATTGACATATGTTACTGATGCGCATGACAGTAACCAACCAGAACAAGTATCGTTTGTTGAGAATGTGCCAGATACGAATGCAGATATGACGGATGAAATTATTGCTTCTCAATTTGTCAGGCGGTTATTAGGTGAGTATATTTTTGGCGGCCAAGTGAGATTTACTCGTTTGACGAAAAATACTATTATATTGCGCGGAATTAAACTAGTAAAAAGTAACTGACAAGGTCTATCTTGGAGAAAGGGCATGTGAAACTATAAATGCAAAACCAGCTTGCATAGGTATTGTGGCTGGTGGATTACACGGTAAGCTAATCGTTAAACAAATTATTTATCACATTGGTATGACGCAAGACGTGAACCAACCGTTTACGGAAGCAAATGGTTTGCTGGTGCAAGCGTACAGACCAATTGGGACGGGCCGTCTGATCTGAATGCCTGAACTGCAGGAAATTGCGGCGCACTACGACCGTTCTGTTTCGCAGTTGGCCATTCGGTATGCCTTGGCCAAGGGGACGTTGCCACTACCAAAGGATAACCATCCTGAGTATGTGGCGCAAAATGCGGATGTTGATTTCGAGATTACAGTTGCTGATATGGCCGTACTCGACGCCATTGAGATGCCGTACTAATCATGAAAATTTAAAAGAGAGTGATACGAAAGGCGTGATATTAAGGGGGTCAGCCTTTCGGAACACGGTTAAAAGCCACTTGGTTCGCGAAACATGCGAACTAGGTGGTTTTTTCGTTGACGTATTTTTTAAAAGTGGGTTGCTAGGTTTTGCTTACAAAAAACGTTGTAAAAATCGGTCTTTATGTGATGCGGTTTTAGATACTAGATGAATAAGTTTTAAAAACGAAATAACTTACAAATATTTAGTAACGAGGGAAAACGAGATGACTAAAGTAAAAATTATTACTGATTCAACAGCACGCTTGACGCCTGAAGAAGTCGCGCAGTACGATATTTCAGTTGTGCCGCTTACCGTGACGATCGACGGCACTGTTTATCACGATGGGGTGTCAATCAAGCCTAGTGAATTTATTGAGAAGATGGCCGCATCTAAAAGTTTGCCAACGACATCGCAACCTTCGTTGGGGGTGTTTACGGAAGTTTACGAAACAGTACCAGAAGACGTCGAAGTCCTTTCACTGCATTTGACGCACCATTTGTCTGGAACGGTTCAGGCGGCTGAACAAGCAGCGCGTTTGGTGCCTCATGACATTGTAGTCCGTAATTCTAAATACATCGACCGTGCTTTGGCTGCACAAGTGTTGGTAGCCGGCCGGATGGCCCAGGCTGGTGCAACGCGTGATGAGATTTTGGCCGAATTACAACGCGTTGAGGATAATACTGAATTATATTTGATGGTGACGACACTGAAGAATTTAGTCGCTGGGGGGCGCTTGTCGAAGGCCTCTGGGCTAATTGGTATGTTGCTGAACATTAAGCTGGGTACCCACGTACCATTGGGGAAAATTACGATGGAAGTTAAGGGCCGCGGTAAGAAAACAATTCAGGGATACCAAGATTTGATTTTCGAGCGGATGCACGCCGAGCCGAACGCCATTGCGGTGATTGGTATTTCGCACGCGGATGCAGCCGAAGAGGCCGAGCGATTAGCTGCCCGGGCACGCGCTGAATTCCCAAAGGCGATTGTTGATATTACAGAAACGACGCCAATTGAATCAACCCATGCTGGTCCAGGTGCGATGGGGATTTCATATCTGAAAAATTACGCATAATAATAAACGAGGAGAACTGGGTATAATCAGTTCTCTTTTTTTGCGTGTATTGCTGGGGAGAGTATTCAAAAAGGTTTCCTAAAATAACCAAAGCGGGTGCGATACGGCAGTAGAATTAAGAGTAGGATGGCAAGTAGCTCATGCATGGGGGACCTTTTTAACGTCGTGAGGGTAGCAAACGTCTTATGATTAGAGTCTCGGAGGGGGTGTGACACGTGCCAGATGATGAATTAGACCGCAAAATTTATGAACTGTATGGCATTAATGAACAGGGTCCCCCGCAACCTGAGCCACGGAAACGGCGGGGATGGCGCAAAATTGTTTATATGGCCATTATTTTGTTGTTGGTGTTTGGATCGCTTGGTAGTAGTATCGACCCCATTATGAACGCTATTAACTATCAGTCACGTCGCCGTCAGTTAAATGACGTGACCATTACGCAGGCCGACCGGGAAAATCGGCAATTGCGTCAGGCTGGTAAGTTTGGACCAACAAGTGATAGTTACGGTATGTATGTTGGCCACAATGATGAACTAACCGTCGCCATTATGACCAGTGATTTTCAAACGACGACCCCAAATGTTGAAAAGGCGTTGCACGGTGCAATCAAGTTTTGGCGCCAACAATCTGATCAGCAAATTCATATTAAGTTAGTCCCTGTGACGCAGAATGCAGATGTGATTGTTCGCGCCGGTGAGATGGGGGACGAAGGGACGGATTCAGGAACCCATGCACTGGCTTGGATGAATTCGCAGTCGGGTGAGTTACGCGTGTCGGGTGATATTTTGACGCTGTCCAATCAGAATACGTTAACCAAAACACTGGCCCATGAATTAGGGCATGCACTTGGCCTAGGTCATAGCATGAACGGTCATAATATTATGAGCGCAATTCTGTCTCCGCAGGCGGATAATGTGACGCACAAACAACTGCAACACATTACTGACTATCAACGATTGTCGGACACTCGCCAATAAGACAGGACTGATTATGTGCTAGAATAAGGTCAAAATACGGATGAGGTGAAATGTGATGGATGAAGCATTAGCAAACGATATAAAGCGATTTATTTTAGCGCAGGACGAAGCCAATAGTTTTCAAACGGCAGTAGATGAATTAACGGCGGGTAAGAAGGACACCCACTGGATGTGGTGGGTGTTCCCCCAATTGCGGGCCTTGGGAACCAGCGAACGCGCGGTTTACTATGGGTTGGCTGATGCTGATGAAGCGCGGGCTTACTTGGCGAACGATACGCTGCAAGAGCGTTTGCTCAAGGTAACTAATATTGTGTTGGGCCTGACAACAACTGATATCGAAGCAGTGTTTGGGGATGTGGATGCCCGAAAGTTGCAAGCAGCTTGGACACTGTTTGAAGCGGTGGCCACTGATAAGACACCATTTGCGACTGGTTTAAATCGTTATTTTGATGGCGAACGCCACTCCGCTACGCTAGCTGAAATTTAAATAAATGCTAAAAGACTGCTGGTATATCTGGCGGTCTTTTTTGTTCGGAAGTGTTTCATGATCATCAACCTAACGGAAAGTTATGTTCGTTATTTAAGAATTAAACCTGTGACACGCTAACCGTGAAAGCGGTTTTTGAAATTAGAAAGCGAACATTCGTTAAAAATGTCCGGTTTATCGTTTGGCGACGGCGCTTGCAAAATCGGCAAAAGCGCGTAAACTAAATCGAGTTAAAGATAGTTTTTGAGGTGAGTTGGATGTCGCAATTAACGTTTGTATATGGCACGATGGCTTCGGGAAAGTCCATCGAAATTTTGAAAGTGGCACACAACTATAAAATACAAGGGCGTCACCCGTTGTTATTGACGTCGGCGCTAGATGATCGTACAAAGATTGGCGAAGTATCCTCACGTATCGGGTTGCGTGAGTCTGCTGGCATCATTCATGATACGGACGATTTAGTGGGGCTAGTAACGTCGACTGATAAGTTGCCAGATATCGTCTTGGTTGATGAAGCGCAATTCATGACGCGCCAACAGGTTATTCAGTTGGCAAATGTGGTCGATGATTTGGACATTCCTGTAATGGCCTTTGGTTTGAAAAACGACTTTTCAAATCGTCTCTTTCCAGGGTCTGAAGCATTGCTGATTTTTGCTGATAAGTTGCAAGAAATGAAGACGTTGGATTCGTTTGGTACTAAGAAAGCGACGATGAATTTACGTATTCACGATGGTAAGCCGGTGTATGAAGGGAAGCAAATCGAAATTGGGGGCGATGAGGCTTATTTACCAGTTTCGCGCTATCACTATTTTCATCCAGATGAGCAAGCTTTGGCGGAACGGTTCGGTAAGTAGGGAGATATGATGAAACAGGGAATGACAACATACGTGGTTCGCGATCAATTAGGCACGCATTTTTACGAAACGAATACCATTAGTAATGCTGAAATGTTTGCGCGGACGCATTCAAATAATGTGCACCGTATGAGCGTTGTTGAGCGCAAAGTTTACTAAGCTGACCAGCACTGCTCTGTTATTCAGATCGAAATTAGCCGAAATGGCACAGAAACTAGTATAATAATCACATTAAGATAAGTGATTAGGAGCAAAAGCATGTTAAAGAATCCGTGGCTCAAGATTATCTTGGCAATTGGTTTTGAAGATGGCTGGGTTGTGGGTATTAAACATGCGCACACCCCATTGATGTGGGTCGCAACGCTAATTGCATTGGGATTGTCAATGTTACTGTTTTTAACAGCTAGCGAACAACTCCCGGTTGGCACCGCCTACGCAGTTTTTGTCGGCCTTGGTACCGTGGCAACGGTGGTAACCGGTTGGGTCGCATTTGGTGATGGCATGACAATCGCGGAATTAGTTTTCTTGGTCATTTTATTAGGCGGCATTATTGGTCTGAAATTATTGGCGGAGGAAAAGGCGTAATGGCATGGGTATTTTTAGTCTTAGCAGGCTTGATGGAAGTGTCAGGTGTCATCATGATTAATGAGTGGCAGAAACGACGCGCCTGGTGGGCCGCCGCAGGTATGGCGGTGGGCGGAGCGCTTAGCATTGGTTTACTCACACTGGCCTTGCGTGATATTTCGATGGGTACAGGATATGCAATCTGGACAGGAATTGGGGCCGCTGGTGGGACAATTGCCGGCATGTTGCTGTACAATGAGTCCCGTGATTGGAAACGCATTCTGTTTATTAGTATGATTATTATCGGAGCTGTTGGTCTGAAGTTAACGACTGGTCGCAGTTAACTAATTTAAAAAATAATGAATAACGTTGAAGTACCGGTATGACTGCTTTTTAGGGGGTCGTGCCGGTACTTTTTGTTAGGTGCGTCAAAAAATAAAGGTTTACAAATTATTCATGAGAACTGTATGATGTCTGTGTTAAATAAATAATCAATAAATCTTCGGGGCAGGGTGAAATTCCCGACCGACGGTGATGGCGTATGCCTCAGTCCGTGACCCGGGTTGCGATTAAGCAACCCGGTTGATGCAGTGTGAATCTGTAACCGACAGTAAAGTCTGGATGGGAGAAGATATCAAAATTTATCGCGTTAGTGGTTTATTTTTTTGGCCCCTTTACGCAGTTTTTTCGATACCCAAAACGAGGTGTCAGACCGATCAAAGCTTGATCGGACCTGGCAACAGCCTCAAGTTTGCTGATATAGCAGACTTGGGGCTTTTTTACTACCCGGAGTAGTTAGGGGAAACATGGATGATTTAACAATGATGAGATTAGCGTATCAAGCCGCGCAACAAGCTGATCCGGCCGAAACATGGGAAAATCCGCGGGTTGGGGCGGTTATTGTGAAGGATGGCGCCGTTATCGCGACAGGGTACCATCACCAATTTGGTCATCAGCATGCGGAGGTCGCGGCGATGAATCAGGTGGAACATCAGGCGAATCTGGTTGGGGCCACGATGTATGTCACGCTAGAACCATGTGCGCACGTCGGTAAGGTCGGTGCTTGTGCAGATGCACTCGTGGCGGCGAAGCTTGGGCGGGTCGTCATTGGGCAAGACGATCCTAACCCGCACGTCAGTGGCCGTGGTGTTGCCAAATTACAACAGGCTGGTATCGCAGTCACGCTACTGGATCAACAAGGTAGTGTGTTACTAAACCCAGCCTTTCATCATTTTTTTGGAACGCAACGGCCATATGTCACGTTGAAGTTAGCGCAAAGCGCCGATGGGTTTATTGCTGCCAAGGCGGGGCACCCCACCAAATTAACCGACAATCGAGCGGACGTAGCGATTCATCAGCAGCGTGCCCAAATGAGCGCCATCATGGTTGGCAGCGAGACGGCCTTGGCTGATGCACCACAACTGACCGTGCGCCATGTCCCAATCACACACCAACAACCATGGCGCGTGATTGTCGATCGGCGGGGGCGTTTGCAGCATTATCCGGCCTTTTTTGATGATCGAACGTTGATTTATACGACAAACAGCACTTTTGCCCAGCAGGTGCCGCAAGCGGTGTCTTTCGACGGTGACCTAGGGCCGTTGTTGGATGATTTGGGACAACGTGGCGCCCAATCGTTGCTGGTTGAAGGCGGCGGGGCGCTAGTGCGTGCTTTTCTAGCGGCTAATCTCTGGCAACGTTTTGATATTTACCAAACGGATGCTGTGTTAGGAACTGGCATTAAAGGCGTGGTGGGCAATCAAGGCCCCATTGCAACACAGACACGTGTTGGTAATGCGCTACATCAAGTCATTTACAGGGAGGCGAAGTAATGTTTACAGGAATTGTATCTGAAGTTGGCCAAGTGGTTGCCTTGACTAAGCGAAATGAAAAAGAACGCCGTTTAGCGATTAAAACAGCATCTGCTTATTTTGCAGACGCAAAACTAGGCGACAGTATCATGGTGGACGGCGTTTGTTTGACGATTACGACATATAACGATCACGAGGCCACTTTTGATGTCATGGTACCAACAATGGCTGTCACCCGGATGCAAGACTTTCAGGTTGGTGAAGTCGTTAACTTAGAGCAAGCCATACGGGCAGGTGATCGATTTGATGGTCATTTTGTGTTAGGGCATGTTGATGGGACTGGAACGATTACAACAATGTCACAAACTGACGAAACAGTCTATTTAACGATTACTCCGGCAGACCAGACATTGATGCGCCAAATTGTTACGAAAGGGTCAATTGCGGTCAATGGTGTGAGCTTGACGGTTGTGACGGCTAGTGCGACGTCGTTTGTGATTGCGTTAATTCCGCATACCTTAACGCATACGATGTTGCGTACTGTTCAAACTGGTGACGTAGTTAATTTGGAAACTGATGTGTTAGCGAAGTATTTGACGAAGGAGTAAACAAAATGAATCAAGAAATCCGACAGCGTGTCGAGCGCGCAATTACGGTGCTTAAACAAGGCCAATTGATTATTTTAACGGACGATACCCAGCGTGAGCATGAGGGCGATTTAGTGGGGTTAGCCTCATTTGCAACAACTGAAAACGTTAACCAAGCTTTGCGAGTTGGACGTGGCGTGTTGTGCGCACCGATGTCTGCCGAACGAGCGGCACAATTACAACTCCCACAAATGGTCGCGATTAATACGGAAAAATTTGGGACCCAGTTTACGGTGAGCATTGATCATAAAGGGACGACAACGGGTGTATCTGCGGTCGATCGGGCGCAGACGTTGCGGAAATTAGCAAATCTGTCAGCGCAATCAACAGATTTTGAACGCCCAGGCCACATTTTTCCGTTAGTTGCCGTTCCCGATGGCGTGTTAGCGCGAGCTGGTCACACTGAAGCGGCCGTTGATTTGGCTAAGTTGGCAGGGGTACCACCTGTTGCCTTTATTATAGAAATTCTAGACGCAGATGGTCGGATGGCACGTGAAACGGCGTTGGCTGATGTGGCATCAGCAGAAGAACTAGTGACATTGACGATTGCGGAATTGATTGCGTATTGCCAAGCGTTAGTGGAACGACCGAATCGGATGGGGCCAACGATTAAGCTTCCAAGCGCGTACGGCGAATTTCGTGTAACGAATTATACAGTGGCTGACCGTGAACCAGATTTGTTAATTCAAAGTACTGTGGCGAGAGATGAAGTGCCGTTAGTTAGATTACACTCCGAATGTCTAACCGGTGAGGTGTTGGGGTCATACCGATGTGAATGTGGGCCACAACTACACGAAGCGCTCCGCCAGATTGATCAGCAGGGTGGCACCGCTGTTTACATGCGCCAAGAAGGGCGTGGTATTGGACTCGCTGAAAAGTTGCGTACCTATGTGTTGCAAGAAAATGGCTATGATACGTTCCAAGCGAACGAACACCTCGGCCATCAACCTGATGAACGCGATTATGCCCAGGCGGCTCAAATCTTAAAAGATGCTGGTTATCAAAAAGTACGTTTATTGACGAATAATCCAGCTAAAATTGATGATTTAGCCAAGCACGGTATTGAAGTAGTTGAACGCGTACCATTGATTGTCGGCGTTAATGAAGTCAATGCCGGGTACATGGCCACGAAGCGCGATAAGTTTTCGCACATGATTTAAAAGGAGTAAATTCAGATGACAACAGTTACAGGAACGCTAACGAAGCACAAAGGACGTCATATTGCCATTGTGATGAGTCGATTTAATACGTTAATCACTGATCTACTGCTAGCGGGGGCAAAAGAGGCACTGACGATGCATGGGGTGAACATGGCAAATATCGATGTTTACATCGTACCTGGAGCATTTGACATTCCACTAGTAGCCGAGAAAGTGGCTAACACCGCTAAGTATGATGGCATTGTCACATTGGGGGCCGTTATTCGTGGTGAAACTGATCATTATGATTTGGTGATCAACGGGGCAATGACTGGGATTGCCCAAGCTGGCTTGAAGACTGGTGTGCCAACAGTTTTTGGTGTGTTAACTGCTGATACACTTGAGCAAGCCCAACATCGTGCTGGGGGTAAGGCCGGTAACAAGGGGAGCGAAGTTGCGTTGGCATTACTTGAATTATTAGCAGTTGTGGATGCATATCTAATGCACGTGTTTTTTTCTGAAATGACTCTTTTGCGTTGTTGAACGTTATTAGATAACGCATAGTATTGTGTGTTAGTGAGTAAGAGTTATTTTTGAGGGGGATGTACAATGCTTGGCCACGTGGTCGCATCTATTTTTCTGTTCTTGGCGTCAAGGGGTAACGTTTTGGCAAAGCGCACAACATGGTTTCTCAGATATTCAGTGGATGATGATCTTTGTGCTACCGTTACTTGCGCTGTACAACGGTAAGCAAGGACGCAAAAATAAGTGGTTCTTCTATATTTTCTATCTAAGTTACTTGGCAGTGTTGTATATTATTTCGACGGTGTTCTTCAATAAGTAGAAAATTAGAAAAAAGAGGTTGAGACGGATAATAACGTCTCAACCTCTTTTACTTACTGGAATAATGATTTGTACTCACCGTAACCAAACTTTTCAAGGTCAGCGACGGGCACAAACCGCATCGCAGCTGAATTGATGCAGTAGCGCAGACCGCCGGCAGCCATTGGGCCATCAGTGAAGACGTGGCCGAGGTGCGAGTCGGCATCAGCGGATTTAACTTCCGTCCGGAACATACCGTGCGAGGTGTCGAGGTGGCGCTTCACCCGCTTTTTTTCAATGGGTTTGGTAAAAGAAGGCCAACCACAACCAGCGTCGTACTTGTCAGTTGAGCTAAACAAGGGTTCACCGCTAACGACATCAACGTAAATCCCGTCATCAAACCAAGCGTCATATTGGTTGTTAAAGGGTGCCTCGGTCGCCGCTTCCTGCGTTACAGCATATTGTTCGGGGGTCAAACGATTTCGTAGTTCATCTTGATCGTATTTAGACATAATGTTCACACTCCTTTGGTGTCAATTGTACTGATTTGCTGGTAGGATGCAAGTTTTATAATATGGATAAACGACAACTGAATAATGAGAATTCCGCTAACCATTTGTAAAAAAATTGAGTTAGCGGTACCATCAGAATATTGATTAACGGAAAGTGGGTGTGGATGAGATGATTGAGTTTCGACATATTTCGAAGATTTATCAAGGTCAAGCGGCGGTAAATGATTTGAATTTGACGATTAATGCAGGTGAACTATTCGTCTTAGTTGGGCCGAGTGGTAGTGGAAAAACGACAGCCTTAAAGTTGATTAATCGTTTGGTGGAGCCAACGGATGGCGATACCTATGTTCGAGGCACGCGGGCAATTGACTATAAATTAGAAGATCTTCGTGGCGGCATTGGGTACGTTTTACAGAATTCGGCGTTGTTTCCGAACATGACGATTTTTCAAAATGCAGGGATTCAATTGGAAGCTAGCGGGGTCGCATTGACTGACCGTCAAAGGCGGGTAAATGAGCTCTTAGACCGGGTCGGCTTAGACCATACGAATTATGCACAACGCATGCCAAATGAATTATCTGGTGGTGAGCAACAACGAGTCGGGATTGTCCGTGCGTTAGCAGCCAAGCCAGATATTATTTTAATGGATGAACCGTTCAGTGCATTAGATCCTTTGTCACGTCGCTCTTTGCAAGATTTGGTGCTAGAATTGCACACAGATTTAGGGACGACGATTTTGTTTGTGACCCATGACATGGGTGAGGCACTACGTTTGGGAAATCGTATTGGCGTCATGTATGATGGCATCTTGCAACAAGTCGGTTCACCACAAGAAATTACGATGCATCCGGCGAATGAACTAGTAGAAACGTTGTTTAGTGATCGGCGCATTGCACTTATTCAAGACGTCTTGGATGCTGGTTTCGGCCAAGCGGTAACCATGCCAGCCGAAATCACATTGGCACCAACTGATTCTGTTGCAACTCTGTCAGAAGTGTTATTGGCGCATGATACCGTGACGGTTGCGGATGTCAGTCTGACAACAGCTGATTTATTGCGCTTTGTCGCAAGGGGGTAGTGACGAATGTTTAATGATATGATACACATTTTAACGACCCAGTCTAGTGATATTTTGGCGGCTTTGCGGGAACATATCCTCTTATCGTTGATGGCAATCGTCATCGCGACGGTGATTGCGTTGCCACTCGCCATTGCGTTGATGAATCATCGCCGCGCTGGTGAGTGGGTCTTGCAGGTAGCAGGTGTTATTCAAACCATTCCAAGCCTTGCCATTTTAGGCGCGCTGATTCCGTTGGTTGGTATCGGGACATTGCCAGCTGTAATTGCGCTGGTATTATATGCAATTATGCCGATTTTTCAAAATGCTTATGCGGGCTTGACTGGGCTTGATCCAATTTTGTTAGAAGCTGCGGATGCCTTCGGGTTGTCAAAGCGTTTCAAATTATTTCGGGTCCAATTACCATTAGCGTTACCGATGATTATGTCTGGGTTGCGAATCGCGATGGTCATGATTATTGGAACGGCCACGTTGGCTGCGCTAATTGGTGGTGGTGGTTTGGGTACCTTTATCATGTTGGGAATTCAGACCAATAATAATGCTGAATTGTTGATTGGGGCCATTTTATCGGCCGTGCTGGCGTTGGCTTTTTCATGGGGCATTCGCTTGTTGAGCAAGTTATCAGTCCGCCGTATTGGGGTACTGTTAGTCAGTGCAGTCGTCATTATCGGCGGCTCTGTTGGTTACCGGGCGATCAACCAACCGGCAGGAACAATTACAATTGCTGGTAAGCTAGGTGGCGAGCCAGAAATTTTGATTAATATGTATAAAGACCTCATTCAAGCCGATAACCCTAAAATGGCTGTCCAATTAAAGCCAAACTTTGGCGGGACAACCTTTATTTTTAAGGCACTTCAAGGTGGCCAAGTGGATGTGTACCCAGAGTTTACGGGGACTGTTTTGCAGTCGTTGGTTAAGGTTAAGGGGTCAATTTCGCATGATAAGCAGACGGCTTACAAGCAAGCAAGGACATTGATCAAGCAACAGCACAACTTGGATTTATTGGCACCAATGAAGTACGAAAATACTTACAGCTTGGCGGTCCGTCAAGCTGATGCCAAGCGCTATCACTTGCAGACAACTTCAGACTTGTTGCGTCATAGTACGCAGATGACAGCCGGGTTCAATCCCGATTTCTACAAGTTGTCAGATGGCTATCCTGGTCTAAAGAAAGCGTATGGTTTGAACTTCAAGAACATCGTCCAAATGGAGCCAAGTTTGCGGTATGAAGCGTTAGCCAATAAGCAAATCGATGTGACGGACGCTTACACGACGGATCCGCAATTGAAGCAAGATCACTTGGTAACATTGACAGATGATAAGCACTTCTTCCCGCCTTATCAGGGAGCACCGTTGGTTAACAATAAAACGTTACAAAAGTATCCAGGGATTGCTAAGAGTTTGAATAAGCTATCTGGTAAAATTACCAACCAAGATATGATTGAAATGAATTATCAAGTTACGGTGCAACATAAGAAGGCGGCCCAAGTCGCCCGAACTTATCTTGTGAAACACGGTCTGATTCAAAAATAGGCAATATGAAAACCCGCTATTCGGATAGCGGGTTTTCATATTGCCTATTTTTGAATGTGACGACCGTGCACCAGGTAGTAGAGTGGTAGGCCGATGATGGCGAATAGGGCAACCATCGTAAATAAACCACGGTAACCGAGGGCTGGCACTACCAATCCTAGTAGGCAGGGGCCAAAACCTAGAGCCATATCAAAGAAAATAAAGTAGGTTGAAGTGGCTTGCGCTAAGCGGTCGGAGGCCACAACTTTGGTAACGATTTCCTGGATGGCTGATTGGAAGTTACCGAAACCTAAGCCGACTAGTACGGCACTGAGTAGCATGACCCAAACGGAGTGCATTCGGGCAATTGCGCACAGACCTAAGGCGGTCGTGATTAAGGTTGGATAAATGACGAAGTTCTCGTTATGTTGATCCATCAAATGACCCATGAATGGACGGGAAAGCAAAATCACGACAGCATAGACCAAGAAGAAATATGACACAAACGGCAATTGGAAAAACACGGGGCCCTAATAGCTGACTGAAAATGGACCAAATGCCGTTCCCAAAATGGTTGCTAATGAGAAGTAGGCAATCCCTTCACTAAGGCGCGATTCTGGAATGACTCGGGCGGCAGCATTGTTCGTGACGGTGCCAGTAAAACCAGCTGAAATGCCTTGCCAGAAACGAACAAATAGGAGATACCAAATGCCCAATTCAAGCTGGTAGGCTAACAGTGAGGGCAAGAGAATCGCCATGCTGAGGATCGTTATTTGCTTAGCCGTGAGATGCTGGGTAATGAGACCAGAAAAAATGCGGGCAATCATCGTCCCGATAATCATCATGACAGCCACTAAACCAGTTGTCGCGGTACTGACGTGATAGGTTGCGACGGCATACGGACTGATGGCAACAAACAAACTATAAAAAGTCACCATGCTAAGTAACTGAATTAAAAATAATTGCATAAATGGGCGATTAAATAACCGTTCGCTCTGTGTGGATATTGGGTGGAACTTCCTTTTACTTCTATCTAACTGAACGTTGCGTGTAAAAGGCGTAACGTGAAAAACAACGTATCTACCTTATTAATGCCAGGGAAATTAGCGCAAATGAAAAGGACCGGTGCAGTAAATTTTTTCGTAAAAACGGTAACAATTAATCTGTTAAGGATGTATAGTATCAGCTATAAATGAGAAAAATAACAACTTATTTGGAGGATGCTATCCATTGAAGATTTTCGTTTTGTAAACAAGACAGACATTCGTTTTGGTAAGAATCACATTGATACGGAGCTGCATGATGCGGTTGCGCAATTCGGACAAAATGTCTTGTTGGCATACGGTGGTGGTTCAATTAAGCGTTCAGGTTTGTACGAACGTGTGATGAAGGCTTTGTCAGGCTTGAATGTTGTTGAGTTGTCAGGTATCGAACCTAACCCAAAGATTGATTCAGTTCGTGAGGGACAACGCCTTGTTAAGGAGCACAATGTTGATGTTGTGTTGGCTGTTGGTGATGGTTCTGTTATCGATGCGTCAAAGGTGATTGCTTCTGCCAAGTTCTACGAGGGTGATCCTTGGGACTTGGTACTGGATGCTGATAAGCGTTATGCCATCGATCAGTTGCCATTAGTCGATATTTTGACGTTGTCAGCTACTGGAACTGAGATGAACTGGGCATCGGTGATTTCAAACCCTGAGACGAACCAAAAGATTGGGACGTTTGGTCCTAACACGCCGGCTGTTTCATTCTTGGAACCACAATTGACGTACTCAGTATCAAAGTGGCAAACGGCGGCAGGCTCAATCGATATCTTCTCACACTTGACGGAGCAATATTTCGATCAAGCGAACGATACGGATATTCAAGATGGTCAAATCGAAGGCCTATACCGTGCGGTTATTAAGTGGGCACCAATTGCATTAGTAACGCCAGACAATTATGAAGCACGCGCAAACTTGATGTGGGCATCAACGATAGCATTGAATGGTTTGGTTGGATTGGGTAAGCAAAACGCTTGGACGGTGCCCCCTATTGATCACGAATTGTCAGCGTTCTATGACATTACACACGGTGTCGGCTTGGGTATTTTGACACCACGTTGGATGAAGTTTGTCTTGTCTGATAAGACAGTGGCGAAGTTTGCCCGCTTTGGTCGTAATGTCTGGTCAATTCAAGATGACGATGATCAAGTTGTGGCTGAAAAGGCTATTCAAGCAACGTATGACTGGGTGAAGTCATTGGCGGTATCAACAAACTTGCCTGGTGTTGAAATCATTAATGATGAACACTTCCAAGAAATGGCTGAATCAGCGGTAACGTTTGGTTTGAACAATGGTTATGTGCCAATGACGCCAGCTGATGTGGTGGCTTTGTACAACGCGTCAATGACGTCAGACGACTTTGAAAAGTAAGCTTAATCAATAGCGGTACCGCTTTTTTGCTAATTCTATCAAAATGGGTATATATTGGTTATATTGTGATTTTTGGTCTGGCGTCGATGACGATGGGAATAATCGCGATTGCACCGACCAAAAATATGGCCGCAGTCATTTTGCTTTGATTATTGGAACCGCGGTTGGTTTATTACTACATGTAAGTGCGTGGATTAACCGTGGGGCTTTCCAAATGCAACGCATCATTGCCCGATTTGTCCCAGCTCACAAGACGCTTTCTGAGGAAGAGTTTTCTGCATCCTTATTAACCGGCATTGTGTTGTTTGTTTCATCTGATACCGGTATTTATGGGGCACTGGTGAACGGGATGACTGGGGATGCAACCATTTTGATCACAAAATCGATTTTGGATTTTTTTCACGGGCGCTATTTTTGCAGCCAACTTGGGATTTGTTGTGTTGATGATTCTGTTTTTGTTGGCTAGGGTGATTTATCCGCTCACGACGCCAGCCATGATAATTGACTTTAAGGCGGTTGGCGGTACCCTTATGTTAGCAACGGGGTTCCGAATGATTAAGGTGCGCATGTTCCCGACGGCTGACATGATTCCAGCAATGCTGTTTATTATGCCGATTAGTTGGGCGTGAACGACCTGGGTCTTGCCGTTGCTAGCAAAGTAATAACAACTTAAATGAGGGTGATGGCAATGAACAAGACGATTTTGAAGGCAATTGAGCGGATTCGTTGGAATTCGGAGCATCATTTCTTGCACATCAAGAATCAGCATGAAATTGCGCCCCAAATTGGGGTACAATTCAGCATGGGCTATACAGATACTCGGTTTATCCAATTTTTTTGGAAGACCAAGAAGATCAAACTGATTTGTGGGATGGATTCACGAAGACGTTCGAAGAAATTTTAGAATATGAATTGACGTTCATAAAAAGGAGCTTGGCCTGTTTTAACGAACAATAAGGTTCGGAAGACCAAAAGAAGCACTATGAAGCAACGCAAACGGCGATGTTATTAATTTTGGACAAAGTTCGTTTCCTTGCGCTGACATACTAAAATAACGTTTAAAGCACTGACCATGATGGCCGGTGCTTTTGTTTTGGTGTGGGAATCTAGATGACACCTTTTGGGGCCCTATTTTTTCTATCGTTGCTGACAAGTGCTATTATTATCCGTGAATAAAAGACTTCATGAGATAAGAGGGGATTTACATCATGTTTGATTACAAAGCATTTCTAGCAGAACGTTCTGATCGTGAGATTACTGTTGCCGTTGTTTTGCGATCAATGGCTGATCATGGTTGCTTGGGTGAGCGAGCAACGCAGGTACTATCTGAAACAACTGCCGAACTTGCTTCAGAGCCAGTCCCAGGCGAGGCTGGAATGCGTCAATTGTATTTGCACTTTAATGGTCAACAGCTGGTGACGCGGTTCAAAATTAATCGTGAAACTGGTGTCGTGACATTCCGTGACAGCTGGATGAATGATGAAGAGTCGCATGTAGATGATATGGATATGATTAACTATTGGTATCCAACTTACTTCCCAGATGGCAAGGTGAGCGATCGTGTCGCAGCGGGGTATGCTATGGCGGATGAGAAATTGAATTACAAAGCATAAGTATAAGAGGCTGAGACAGAAATTTCTGGATCAGCCTCTTTTTATATTATGTAATATGCATATTGATTGTACAAAATACTGGCTCTCGCTTGTGAAAAAATACCACCTGTCGGACATTCACGAAATGGACACAGAAAACAGAAAGAAAAAGTGAAAAGTTCGATAGTTCGGACACGTAAAATGCAAATAAGTGCCCTAAATTAGAAGAAAATCACCGTGCAATATGTTTATCGGGAATGAACAGCGTAAAACATGTAACTTTCTGAAGTAATGGGGAGGCAATGGTTACGGCTGGGCATTGTTCGTTGTTACAGAGGAGAGTATGAAGTGATTAAAAAAATAAGGACGGCATCTCTAATCGCAACGTTATTGATGACGGTGTGTATGGGAACAGCAGTCAACGGGGAGCCATTCAGGCCAGCACGGTTTTATCGCAGAAATCGTTCATGGCCAGTACGCTGGTAGCTGCTTGGAATGTGACTGATGATAATCAGGACATTGTTACAAATGTTATACAGTCTCTCAAAGAGACGTTGTCGAATTTGGCTGGGACGGGGAACGGATCATGCTGAACCAATTGTGTTGGTGCCGGAAAATGAACATGATGAACCGGTGATTGTTGGCGCAGTGGAGACACCAGAGTTAGGTGAGCGCCGCTGGGCTAGGGATGTGAACGCCGGGCGTACTGAGGGAACTGCGATGAGACCAGTCAATTTTGTCAAAAATCATCCGTATCAATTCTTATTTGGGATGTTATTGGCCGGAAATTTATTGGCAGTGGTTGCCTACCGGTTAAAAAAGTCACTTTTTGCAATGAGTGAACAGGAAGATACAGACTAACGGCGTATGAGATGAATGGCGTCATATGAAACATGTAACCATTCAGTACATAGTTTAAAAGCCGCAAATCCTCGATTTAATCGGGTGATTTGCGGCTTTTAACGATATTGGTTGTTATTTTTGCTGCAAGAAGATAACCAGGACGGTAATTGCTTGGAGCAATGAAAAGACGCCCATCCGGTACTTAGCCTTGAGATTAAGGTTGATTAACACCATCCAGGTAAAGACGATGATAATAATGGCTAACAACGTCCACGGATTCCAAGGCAATGTCAACACATCTAACAGTAAAATGATGCCAAAAGCTAATGAAGTCGCCCGTTTATCGCGACCAGTGGTCACAAAAATACTGCTCATATAGAACAAATAACTAAACAACAACGGCAACAAACTCCAAATGAAAGGTGCTGTTAGGAAGGTGTTTTGCTGATAGAAAATCACAACTGGCAAAGCGAGGGTAGCGATACCAGAGTATAGCACCAAGCCCAAGATGTTTTGTAGATTTAACCATTTGAGATTAATGAGGAGCAATGAAAGCGGTAGCAATGCTAACAAAATAATCTGCTGCATAGTGATTTGCTGATAGAGAAAGTACAGGAATACCATTGGAATTAAGATAACGCCAAAGTTCAACCAACGTGAGAACCCACGGTTGAAAGTTAAACAGATGGCCAGGGCCAAGATGACGCTATAGGTCATCAATAGGGGATTGTGTTGCCACTGTCCTCCCGCTAAATTTTTTGAATAGATTGCTGGGTAAATCCACCAAATTGCAAGCTGCGATAGGACTGCAATTAAAATTGAGACCCATTGAATTTGCTGCCATTGTGGGCGGGTGCCTTTTCGTCGTTGGGTTGTTCTGGTTTGGGGAGGGACGTTATCCAAACTGGTGAATGACGCTGATGTGGGATTGTCTGCCAATTGATTAAGACGGGTAAGACTATTTTGATAATCGTTCGCCATGAGAGCTCCTTTCGCTGATATTTATTCTGCCAACTCAAGCTGAGTTAGGACAATTTGTAAAATCTAACTACATAATTGTAGCAAACTAACCGGATTACTGGGCAGTTTGTTATAATGCTTTAAAGATAAAAATGTGACGAAATTATGTCCTAGAGAGTTGAGAGTTTACTGATGAAGTCAGTCATGACAATTTTTACTAAGTATCGCGCCCAAATTTTATACTTGTTTTTCGGTGGCTTAACCACGATATTTAACATCATTTTGTATGGTGGGTTGCGCTTAGCCCAAGTGACGATTATGGCGGCGTACGTCATTGCCTGGTTCTTTACGGTGTTGTTTGCTTATTTAACCAATCGTGTGTGGGTCTTTGACAGTCAGGCGCATGGTTTCCGTGAATTGCTAAATGAGGCTGTTAAGTTCTATGTTGCGCGAATCGCGACTGGACTGATTGGTATGGCGATTTTATGGTTCGGAACGAGTCTGCTCCACCAAAACGATATATTATGGAATGTTATTCAAAACGTATTCGTGGTGGTCTCTAATTACGTATTGAGTAAGCTCATTATTTTCAAAGCGAAGGAGAAATGGGAACGATGACAATTAAGTTAATTGCAACAGATATGGATGGCACATTGTTGCGTGATGATCGCACATTTGACTATGCCCGGATGGAAGATTTGCTCGATCAATTAGATGAAAAGGGCATCCGATTTGTTGCAGCTAGTGGGAATCAATACAAGCAATTACGGTCATACTTTGAACCGGTCAACCCCGACCGTATCACGTATGTTTCAGATAACGGTGCTTTGATTACGCACAATAATGAGGTTTTGGCAGAATCATCATTGTCTCGCGACCAGATTGCACGCGTCATGCAATGGAATAGTGAGACACATGCTAATATGGATAATTTGATTATCCTGTCAGGTAATGATGGCGCCTATGTGTCAAACCATGCGACGCCAGAAATGATTGCGGCGGTTAAGACGTTCTACCCAACTGTCCACCAAGTTGAGAAGTTTATGGATGTTGACGACAACATCTTCCGATTCTCATTGGTGTGGGATCCATCGGTTGATGTCCATGGGCACGTCCAACAATTACGCGAGGTCTTTGGCGAAGAGCTCCATACAACCGGATCAGGTTTCGGGTCGGTTGATATTTTGGCGCCTGGCGTAAATAAGCGAACTGGTTTGGAACAGTTGGCAGCTAAGTGGGATATTAAGCCTGAAGAGATGGCTGCTTTTGGTGATAACGGTAACGATTTGGAGATGTTGCGTTATGTGAAGTATCCATTTGTGATGCCAAATGCGGAAGACTTCATGAAGGTCCGCGTGCCAAATCTTGCCGTTAACGATAATAATCACAATGGTGTGTTAGACACCATCGAAGCGTTACTAGCGGGTGCTTATGATGATGAGTCTGTTTTTGATAAGTAATAGTTAAAGCAGGGGATTTTACCATACACGCTATGTGACAAACTGCTATAATAAAAGGATTGACATGCGTGACTTTAAGCCAGTCACGTATTTTACATTTATAGAGGCGGAGGAAGCATCGTGTTTTTCAAAAAGCAAAAAACGGTCGTAACGGGTCAATTGCCACAATTAGATAAGACGCGAACCCCAAACCACGTTGCGGTTATCATGGACGGTAATGGTCGCTGGGCTAAGCAACAGAATTTACCACGTGTGGCTGGTCACCAACGCGGGATGGAAGTAGTGAAAGATATTACCAAGGCAGCCAGTGATTTGGGTGTTAAGGTATTGACGCTCTACGCTTTTTCAACAGAGAATTGGAAGCGACCTGAGACGGAAGTTGGTTTTTTGATGAAGCTACCCGGTAAGTTTTTTGACACGTTTGTCCCAGAACTTATCGAAAAAAATGTGCGTGTGAACGTAATGGGATACATTGACCAATTACCAGTGGACACGCAACGTGCGGTTAATGACGCCATTGCCCAGACGGCAAACAACACCGGCATGGTGCTAAATTTTGCTTTAAACTATGGTAGTCGTGCCGAAATCGTGACAGGTGTGCAGCAGATTGCTGCGCAGGTAGCGGCGGGCGAATTGCAACCTGAGCAAATTAACGATGCGACAATTGATGCTGCGCTAATGACGGCACCATTGGGCGAATTCGCCGATCCAGATGTCTTGATTCGAACGAGTGGTGAAATGCGGTTGTCGAACTTTTTGCTTTGGCAACTTGCGTATGCCGAATTTGTATTCATTGACGAACATTGGCCTGAGGTAACCCCAGCGGTCTTTGAAAAGGCATTAGCAATGTACCAAGCCCGTGACCGACGGTTTGGTGGCATTGCTGAAAATCAAAGCGATAAGAAGTAGGAGTGTAGTAATGAAGACACGTGTTATCACAGCCGTTGTGGCTCTGACTATCTTTGTGCCGATTTTGATTGCCGGGGGCTTGTGGATTCAAGCCGCTGCCTCATTGTTGGCCGTGATTGCAGCGAGTGAAGTCGTCTTGATGCGCAAGACGTTGTTGGTTGACTTTGGTGCAATATTGACAATGTTGGGTGCGCTAGTAATGACGTTACCAGCGACGCTATGGGACAATATCCATGCACCAATTGCCTTGCACCGGACATCATTGTTGTACATCTTTATTTTGTTAATGTTGTTACACACGGTGATTGCCAAGAATAAGTTCAGTTTTGAGGATGCCGGTGTTTTTACCTTGACGATGATGTATGTCGGTATGGGTTTCAGCATGATGGTCGCTGCCCGCAATGCCGGGTTGGACACCTTGATGTTTGCCTTCCTGATTGTTTGGATTACAGATTCAGGTGCTTACATGATTGGTCGCAAGCTTGGTAAGCACAAGTTGACTACAATCTCACCTAACAAGACATGGGAAGGCTCAATTGGTGGGACGGTTGTGGCTGTGCTTGCAGCAGCTGTTTACCTAGTCTTTTTCCCACAAGCCTATAGCTGGCCGGTGATGGTTGTTATCGCCATAGTTCTGTCAATCGCAGGACAGTTTGGTGACTTGATTGAGTCTGGCTTGAAGCGTTTCTACAAGGTGAAGGATTCTGGTACGGTGCTGCCAGGTCACGGTGGCATTTTGGATCGCTTTGATTCAATGTTGATTGTTTTGCCATTGATGTTCTTGTTAGGCTTGATAAACTAATAGAAAATAGTAAAACTCTGGGCGATTTTAACGTATCAATCAGGGTTTTGTTGTATACTAGGGCCTATTGAAAAGGGAACGCTGGAGAAATTATGACAACAATTATTACTTTTATTATTGTCTTTGGTATTTTGGTGATTGTGCATGAATTTGGGCATTTCTATTTTGCCAAGAAGGCAGGTGTCCGTGTCCGGGAGTTTGCAATCGGCATGGGACCTAAGCTGTTTCAAACCCGGCGCAACGGGACGACGTACACGGTTCGTGTGTTGCCAGTCGGGGGTTATGTGCGGATGGCTGGGCGTGCTGAGGCTGAAGAAGAAACAATTCGGCCGGGGATGACAATTGTGGTCGTGCAACAAGATGATGTGGTGACACGCTTAAACGTGTCTGATCAGACCGAATTAGTTGGCGGCCGCACGTTAACAGTTAATCGGGTTGATTTAGTTGACGATATGTTTGTGGAGGGTTACTGGTCAGACGATGATCAAACGTTGGTTAAGCTGCCGGTTGATCATGAAGCGTCGGTGATCGAAGCTGATGGGACTGAAGTGTTGGTTGCCCCACGGGATATGCACTTTGAATCGGCCAAGCTTTGGCAACGGGCATTAATTAATTTTGCCGGACCAATGAATAACTTTATTTTAACGGTCGTCTTGTTCATGGGGTTGGCTTTTGCTATGCCGGGTGTGACAACGACAACGTTGCAAGATGTTGCGCAGAATTCACCGGCAGCGACGGCTGATTTGAAAAAAGGCGATACAATTGAAAAAATCAATGGCGTGAAAATGTCATCATGGCAGAAAATGCAAACGACGATCCAAGCTTTGCCAAAAGAGAAGACCACGGTAACGTATGAGCGAAACGGTCAATTAAAGACGACAACACTGACGCCGGAAGCCGTTAAAAACGGAGGCATGCTGGTTGGTCAGATTGGGGTGACGCCGACAACGACCAAGGCATTTATGCCACGTGTACAATATGCCTTCCGTGCGACTGGTCAAGCCATGACGCAGATATTCCGTGCAATTCAGAACTTGATTCAAGGGTTCTCGCTGAATAAGTTAGGTGGCCCAGTTGCCATTTATAAGAATACTGAGCAAGTAAGTTCGTATGGCTTCTTAGCGATTGTGTCATTCATGGCAATGCTCTCAGTTAATTTGGGGATGATGAATCTACTCCCAATTCCAGGGTTGGATGGTGGCAAGTTGCTCTTGAATGCTGTCGAAGCTGTTGTGCGGCGTCCCCTTCCGGAACGGGTTGAAACGGCCGTTACGCTAGCGGGTGTTGCATTCTTGTTTGTGTTGATGATTGCCGTTACAGGAAACGATATTATCCGATATTTCTTCAAGTGAACACCGATGAATTAATAGGATCGGCCAAATCGGCTGGTCCTTTTTCTATTCCAGGTGAAATGACCCCGAATTGTAAACCGCGGGCCTAGTGATATGTGTTACTATAATATAAGAATTTTTAAAGTGCGCTTTGTGCGCTAAGAATAGGGATGAGGTTATTATCCAATGAAACAGTCGAAGGTATTTATTCCAACGTTGCGCGAAACGCCTGCTGATGCAGAAGTTATCTCGCACCAAATGATGTTGCGTGCTGGTTACATGCGTCCGGTTTCAGCTGGTGTCTACGCATACTTGCCAATGGCACAACGCGTGTTGAACAAAATCAACGGCATTATTCGTGAAGAAATGGAAAAGATTGATGCGATTGAAATGTCGGCACCAATGCTTTTGCCAGCTGAAATGTGGCAAGAATCAGGTCGTTATGAGACATACGGTCCAAACTTGTTTAAGTTAAAGAATCGTCACGACCGCGACATGATTTTGGGACCGACACACGAAGAGACGATGACGACGTTGATTCGTGATGATATCAAGTCATACAAGCGTTTGCCACTAACGGTTTACCAAATCCAAACTAAGTTCCGTGATGAAAACCGACCACGTTTTGGTGTCTTGCGTGGTCGTGAGTTTATCATGAAGGACGCATACTCATTCTCTGTTGATCAAGATGGTTTGGATGAGTCATACAAGAACATGGAATCAGCATACATCAATATCTTTGACCGAATTGGCTTGGATTACCGTGTTATCGTGGGTGATGCTGGTGCAATGGGCGGTTCCGATTCCAAGGAATTCTCAGCGCCAGCTGAAGCCGGTGAAGATATCATTGCTTACTCAGATGAATCAGATTACGCAGCTAACTTGGAAATGGCGAAGGATTTGTACACGCCAAACAAGTCACACGCGCAAATGGCTGATTTGGAAAAGATTGCAACGCCTGAAGTCAAGACCATCGATGAGTTGGCTGAGTATTTGCAAACGACGCCCGATCAATTGGTGAAGACGTTGTTTATGTACGCTGACGGTGAACCAGTGATGATTTTGGTTCGTGGTGACTTTGAAGTTAACGAAGTTAAAGTCCAAAACTACTTGCATGCTGATGAATTGCGTATGGCAACCGAAGAAGAAGCGCAAGCGATTTTGGGAGCGCCATTCGGTTCATTGGGACCAGTCGGTGTTGGTGAAGACGTCAAGATTATCGCTGACGAATGGGTAACCGACATGGTTAACGTGACGGTCGGCGGAAACGAATCAGGCTTCCACTACTTGAACGCAAATGTTGACCGTGATTTCCGTATTGATGAAGTGGCAGATGTCCGTACAGCCCGTGAAGGTGATTTGGCTATTGATGGTAAGGGTCACTTGAAGTTTACAAAGGGTATTGAAATTGGCCACATCTTTAAGTTGGGAACACGTTACTCAAAGTCAATGGGTGCCCAAGTCTTGGATGCCAATGGCCGCCAAGCAGATGTCATTATGGGATCATATGGTATTGGTGTGTCACGTTTGTTGGCAGCAATTGCTGAGCAAAATGCGGATGAAAACGGTTTGGCTTGGCCAACGTCTGTTGCACCATGGGATGTTCATTTGGTGCCAATGAAGTATTCAGATGAAACGCAACGTGCTTTGACGGATGAGTTGAACGACAAGTTGGATGAAGCTGGTTACGAAGTATTGGTCGATGACCGTAACGAGCGTGCCGGTGTTAAGTTCAATGATTCAGATTTGATTGGTTTGCCAGTTCGTGTCACAATTGGTAAAAAGGCCGGCGAAGGCATCGTTGAAGTGAAGTTGCGTAAGTCTGAAGAAGCGATTGAAGTCCGGACTGAAGAACTGGTTTCAACGCTACAAATCTTGTTGCAACCAGAAGCGGATGCGCAAGCTTAATCTTAGATATAAGCGATACGGGTACGCGTCGTATAATATATCTAATGAAAGTCGGGGAATTTCCTCCGCTTTTTTATTAAGAAAAAGTTAGCGCGAAATCGCTTTCATAAAATAGGCACATTTTTCTGGGATACTTATTGTATGAATGAATAAGTGAAAGCGGAGATGACGATGCGCAAATTCTTATGGGTCATCATTGCCGTCTTGACTGTTTTAGCTTTTACCCACTTTTAAACCGAAAGCAACTTTATTCTTATTTTAAGGTTGGGTCGTTATGATTATCACTGTTGATAAGGGATACAGAGATATCCAGTCAACAGCCCATAAAACCTACTCATAACCCGCAGGTTTAACCAACCTGCAACCTTCTCCTTAAAAATCGATGATGTGCGAGACATATCATCAGAATAGAATGCGGTAAAAGCCCATTTACCGCGATCCGAAAAGATCGTTAGTGTTGTTCACTAGCGGTCTTTTTGTTTTAGTTATCGTCCTGTAATCAGAAGAGGGTATAATAGATACAGATTGTGAAAATGAGAGAAGGGAGTACCTATCCATGGCGTTGACCGCACAAGAACAATTCCAAACATTGTTGCAGCAATTGCAATATGAGGAAGTCCCAGCAAGTTTGCAGGAAGCTTCGCTAACCAAGCTTGCTGTGCACAAGCAATCAAAAATCTGGCAATTCCATTTTGAAATGCCTCAGTTACCTCCAGTGCAGGAGCTGGCTGCTTTGGTTGCCCGGATGCAGACAGCGTTTGCCAATATTGTGCAAACAACTTATCAGCTTCATTTGACTGAACAACCAACAGCACAACAAATTGTGGATTATTGGACGTGGGTACTGCAACAACATCAAAACGAACCGGGCGCTTTCCGGCAGGCGTTTGCGCATGTGTTGCCACAAATCACTGGTAACAAATTAGACTTAACGTTTGATACCGCTGTTTGGGCCAACTATGCCCGACAAACAGGGTTATCAATTATTGAAGGGACTTATAAAAAGTTGGGAGTTGGTTATCAGCTGCCGTTCAACATTTTGGTTGATGAGCAGTTGGCGGCCGAATCACATGCTCAGGTTATGGCACAACGCGCTGCGCAAGATCAACAGCTAGCCGAGATGGCTAAGGTTCAAATTGAGCAGGCAGCTAAGCAACGCCAATCAGTCCCACGTAACGGTGGCGGTGCTGGTAATAATCCAGGTGCGTTGGGTCGTAGAATTGCCGCAGATGCAGAAATCACCAAAATGGGCGATATTGAGACCGAAGAACGTTCTGTAATTGTTGAAGGATATGTGTTTGATGTGGAAGTCCGCGTGTTGAAGTCTGAACGTCAATTGCTAACGATGAAGGTGACCGACTACACGAGTTCGTTTATTTTGAAGAAGTTCTCACGCGATGAAAATGATGAGGCATTCTTTGCTGATATGAAGCCTGGCACATGGATTCGTGCTCGTGGTCCAATTCAACAAGATGACTTTGTGCGTGATTTGACGATGACGGCGTATGATATGGAAATTATCAAGCATGCGCCACGTCTCGATCCGTATGAAGGTGAACAAAAGCGAATTGAATTGCATACGCATTCTGTGATGTCGACTATGGATGCCACAAATGGGATTGGCGATTACGTGAGGCAAGCAGCTAAGTGGGGCATGGATGCGATTGCTGTTACTGATACAGCTGGTGCGCAAGGATTCCCAGAAGCGGCGTCTTCAGCTGCTAAGAACGGCATCAAAATGATTTATGGGGTCGAGGTGAATTTGGTTGAAGATGGTGAACCAATCATTTTCAACCCTGATCACACGAAACTTGATGAAGCTGAATTTGTGGTATTTGACGTGGAGACGACTGGTTTGTCAGCAGCTTATGACAAGGTGATTGAATTATCAGCCGTCAAAATGGTTAAAGGGAATGTGATTGCAGAGTTCTCAGAGTTTATCGATCCTGGGTTCCCATTGAGCCAGACAACAGTGAATTTAACGTCGATTACAGATGATATGGTGCGCGGTTCAAAACCCGAAAGGCAAGTCTTTGAAGAATTCCGTGAATTCTACGGCGACGCAGTTTTGGTTGGACACAATGTGACGTTTGATATGGGCTTCATGCAAGAAGGGTATGCCCGTCATCAATTAGCACCAATTACAAATCCAGTCATTGATACGTTAATTTTGGCCCGATTCTTGTACCCAAGCATGCGGTCATATCGTTTGAATACGTTGGCTAAGCACTTTGGGATTGTTTTGGAACAACACCACCGTGCCATCTTTGACTCTGAAACAACGGGTCATTTGAACCGCGTTTTCTTGGAGCAAGCGCGTGAGGAGTATGGTATTGAGTATGCGGATCAATTGAATGACCACATGATGGAAAATGATGCTTGGCGTCACGGTCGTCCAAATCATGCGATTGTGTTGGTTCAGACGCAAACTGGGGTGAAGAACCTTTATAAGATGATTTCAGAATCAAATACCACGTATCTGCAGCGTGTACCACGTGTACCGCGTTCATTATTGAATAAATACCGTGAAGGCTTGTTGCTGGGTACTGGAGATAACACTGGTGAATTCTGGGAAGCCTTGATGCAGAAGGGGTATGCGGCAGCCAAAGCAAAGGCGACGTATTACGATTACATTGAAATACAACCATCAGCTAACTACGTACCGGCTTTGGAAGCTGAACTTATTCAAGATGAAGCCCGTCTGCGTGAGCTAATGATGCAAGCGGTACAAATCGGCGATGAATTAGGTAAGCCGGTGGTTGTGACGGGGGATGTTCACTATCTAAATCCCGAGGACGCCATTTACCGTAAAATTTTGATTAGCTCACAAGGTGGGGCAAATCCCTTGAATCGTTATTCATTGCCAGATATACATTTCCGAACGACTCAGGAGTTGTTGGACGACTTTGCTTGGATGGGGGAGGAGCTGGCTAAAAAGTTAGTTATTGATAATACACACGTTGTGGCTGACATGATTGACGATGTTGAAGCGATTAAGGGTGGAAATTATCCACCTAACATACCTGGCGCTGATGATGAAGTGCGTCAGAAGTCATATGAAACAGCCTACCGTTTGTATGGGAATCCGTTACCTGAAATTGTCGAAGCCCGTATTGAGCAAGAATTACGTTCAATTATTTCCAACGGGTTCTCGGTTATTTACTTGGTTGCGCAACGTTTGGTGGCTAAGTCAAATAAAGATGGTTATTTGGTTGGATCCCGTGGTTCGGTGGGATCGTCACTGATTGCTCTGTTAATCGGGATTACTGAAGTGAATGCGTTGCCACCACACTATCGCAGTGTTGCTGGTGACTATGTTGAATTCGTTGATCCGCGTGAGTACGAGTCAGGCTATGATTTGCCTGAAAAGTTGAGTCCAATCGATGGGACGAAGTTGATTGGGGATGGACACAACATTCCGTTTGAAACTTTCTTGGGCTTCAAGGGTAACAAGGTGCCGGATATTGATTTGAACTTCTCTGGTGACTATCAGCAATTTGCTCACAACTATATGAAGTCTTTGTTTGGTGAGAATAATGTGTTCCGTGCCGGTACGATTGCGACGGTGGCGGATAAGACCGCGTTTGGATACGTAAAGGCGTATGAGCGTGATCATGATGTTAGTTTCCGTGGTGCAGAAATTGAACGGCTGGCTTTGGGCGCTACTGGGGTTAAGCGAACTACTGGTCAGCACCCGGCAGGTATCTTGATTGTGCCGGACAATATGGAAATTTTTGATTTCACGCCAATTCAGTTCCCCGCCGATGATTTGTCAGCTACTTGGCGGACGACCCACTTCGATTTTCACTCAATTCACGATAATATCCTAAAGATGGATATCTTGGGTCACGATGATCCCACGATGATTCGTGCCTTACAGGATATGTCCGGTATCGATCCGCAAACGATTCCGATGAATGATCCAGGGGTGATGAGTCTATTTTCATCACCAGAAGCACTTGGCGTAGACGAGGACCAAATATTCTCAAAGTCAGGTACATTGGGTGTTCCCGAATTTGGAACGGCGTTTGTTCGTGGTATGTTGGAAGAAACGCACCCAAAGAACTATTCTGAATTACTACAAATTTCCGGTTTGTCCCACGGAACTGACGTGTGGCGCGGTAATGCGGATGAATTAATTCAACGCGGGATTGCGACAATCGGTACGGTCATCGGAACGCGTGACAAGATTATGACCGACTTGATTAACTATGGGGTACAACCGGAGTCATCATTCCAGATTATGGAAAAGGTACGTAAGGGTAAAGGAATCTCGGACGAGTACCAAGCTGAAATGCGCGCAGCGGGCGTACCGGAGTGGTATATCGAGTCAGGGTTAAAGATTAAGTACATGTTCCCACGTGCCCACGCGGCTGCTTACGTTTTGATGGCGTTGCGAATCGCCTACTTTAAGGTCTACTTCCCGACGTTGTATTACGCGGCGTATTTCTCAGTTCGCGCAAGTAACTTTGATATCGTTGCCATGTCACGTGGTTTGAATTCAACTAAGGCGCGAATTCAAGAAATTAAGAAAATGGGAAATGAAGCTTCAGCTAAGGATAAGGACTTATTGACTGTGCTTGAATTAGCTAATGAAGCCCTTGAACGTGGTATTAAGTTCAATATGGTTGATTTGTACAAGTCTGACTCAGAGCAGTGGGTATTAGATGGTGATACGTTGATTGCACCGTTTAATGCGGTACCCGGTCTGGGGGATAACGTTGCGAAGCGGATCATTGCTGCACGTGCAGAACGTGAATTCCTTTCAAAGGAAGATCTTGCACAGCGCGGTGGTGTGTCAAAGACGTTGATGGATTACTTAGATGAGAACGGCGTACTCGCCGGCATGCCAGATGAGAATCAACTGGCACTATTCTAATAACATGTAACGAAAGCGTTTCGTGATAGTTAGCTATTATGGAACGCTTTTTTCGTCGACTGAAGGGGTATTGAATGTTCGGAAAAAATTTTGAAAACAAAGCAGTTGACGAACATTATGAAAAGCGGTATATTAAATAGGCTCCCGAGCAAGGGTGCGTTGATAATGAGAGTCTTGTTAAGACTCGTTGTTGACATATTGAAAAGCATTCTGTATTATATATTAAGTCGTGTCAGAGATAT
>NZ_SDGK01000086.1 GCF_004521965.1 Weissella cibaria
CACATGCGCGCTTTGTTGGCGAAAAATGAACTGCTATCGGTTTTACCGAAGGCAAACCCACCTTTAAGTTCGCGAATAATATCTTCAATCGCCGCACGCTTGCGGTAAATACGGACGATGTCTTTTTGTGGAAGACTTAGGTTAGTGACGATGAACATGGCGGTACACAGTTCATCATTTAAAATGATAACACGACGTGTTTTGTCCCATGAGGCGGCTTGATACTCAAATTCATCGGTCGTCAACTGACCTTCAATCGTCAAAAGATTGTCGAGATTAACATATCGTCCATCAAGTGCCATACGCTTCAATCGGGGATTTGACTTCAATCGGATGGTATAAAAAATATTGTTGCCTTCTAACGTTTCCATCAAGTCTGGCGTGGCGACGCCACTGTCACCACGCAAAATAATTGTCTGATGTTGAACGGATAGACTAGTTGACAGATATCCTTGCACAAATTCAGTTGCACCATTACCGGTATAGGTATTGCCACTTCGCAACGATACCTGACGCACGGTTCCAGTTAAAGTATCGGTCATGATAAGCGGATGGTAACCGACGTTCAAGTAGTGATAATTAAAACCAATTTTTTCTTGATGACCAAAGGTCTGAAAGTAGGTTGAATCCAAATCTAGCACCAGTTCAGTGTTGGTTGAGATGCCATGTTTTGCGCATAAACAAGTCGATGTTCGATATCTTGGGT
>NZ_SDGK01000087.1 GCF_004521965.1 Weissella cibaria
ACCCGAAGGAATGGATTTACAGTCCACCGCGTTTGACCAGACTTCGCTAAACCCCCATCATATAAACGCTTTAGCGATATGCATCGCCTCAACGAATATATACTATACAGAATATTTATTTAGATGTCAACACTATTTTTTGAACTTTGTTTTGCCAAGCATCAAAGAAGTTATCAGCCGTCCATTCTTGCAAGCGCCGGCGGTTATAACCAACGCTGGGGTTGTAGTAAGTAACCCCATTTTTTTCACGTGGTGGCACGGTGACGTGAATGTGGCCATAAAAGACATGGCGCACATTGTCATAACTTTCGAGCAATTCGCCAGTACGTGGTGATCCCAAGACGCCGTTCACAGTTGCCCAGCGTCGATCGCCGATTGGAAAACTTAATTCATCACCAATTGGTGCAAAGTGGGTCATGAAAATGACTTGCTTACCGGCGGCTTGAGCGTCATCGAGGAGTACCTTCATTTGGGCTAACCCTAGATCCATGCGCTCCGGATCAGTCATTGGTTGTTCAATAATCCGGTCGTAGTAAAAGCCGCGGCGGAAGGCGGCAACATCTGCCGGGTCAATGTCACGGGCAAATCGGTAATCATACCAACCATTGTGGCCGATAATCCGCCAATCCGTGCCAGGAACGTCGACGTACTTATTATGAAGGTAAAAATCATGCACGGGTGATTCGAGCTCCGCAAAATCGGTGCCGCAACCCATGTCGTGATTACCAGCAATAAACAAAACTTTGGTCTGGTCACCCAGGTTTTCTTGCAAATCGCTCACATATGCCATTGATTTCTTAAAATCGTTAAATAGGTCACCGGCAATTAGGTAATAATTAACGTTCATTTCTAGAATTTTTTGTGTTTGTTTCGCTAAAATTTCGGCGGGTTCTTGCTTATTTATGTCCAAGTGATTGTCACTTGTAACAGCGATTTTAACCATGATATCGCCTTTCTTTCCTGATATATCAATTCATTGTACCAAACGCGAAACTATCCTTGTAGGAAAAAGTAAAATCAATTTCTGACATCTTCTTGTGGAAATGAAGAAATTAAAGTAAAATTAATAAGTCTTTTCTAATGAATTAGTTATGTTAAAACAAATAAATATAAATTCGTAAGGAGCTTTTCTATGGAATCAGAAAAGAAATTCCTGGGACAACCACGTGGTCTACAAACGTTGTTTATGACCGAAATGTGGGAGCGTTTCAGTTACTATGGTATGAAGGCTATCTTGCTTTACTACATGTGGCATTTGATTGCGACAGGTGATTTGAACATCACAAAGGCAACGGCAGCTTCAATCATGGCCATCTATGCGTCAATGGTTTACCTATCAGGTGTTGTCGGTGGTTTCATCGCTGACCGTTTGCTAGGTCGACGTCGCACGGTCTTCTGGGGTGGTATTTTGATCATGTTTGGTCACATCGCCTTGTCATTGCCATTCGGTGCCCCAGCAATGTTCGCCTCAATGATTTTGATTGTGTTGGGAACTGGTCTGTTGAAGCCTAACGTTTCATCATTGGTTGGGTCACTTTATAAAGATGGTGATTCAGCCCGTGATGCTGGGTTCTCAATTTTCGTATTCGGAATCAACTTGGGTTCATTTATCGCCCCATTGTTAGTTGGTTGGACGCAAGATCAGGCTGGCTTCCACGTTGCCTTCTCATTGGCCGCTATCGGTATGTTCTTCGGATTGTTGCAATTCCACTTTGGTGGTAAGCACTTGCACGAAGATTCAATGTACGCCCCAGATCCATTGCAACCCCAAGAAGTTAAGCCTTTGGTCACTAAGATTGTCCTTGGTGTCATCGCCTTTGCGTTGGTTGTCTTGTTGATGATTTTGATGGACTGGACGAGCTTGCAAAACTTCGTCAACTTGTTGACGATTGTCGCTATTTTGTTGCCAATTGG
Source organism: Weissella cibaria (assembly GCF_004521965.1). Taxonomy (GTDB): domain Bacteria; phylum Bacillota; class Bacilli; order Lactobacillales; family Lactobacillaceae; genus Weissella; species Weissella cibaria_A. The sequence goes on from NZ_SDGK01000087.1 coordinate 1,915, forward strand.
TTACTTCACGTTGATGATTACGTCAGCTAAGGTTAACAAGGAAGAGCGTTCACGCGTTATCTCATACATTCCATTGTTCTTGGCGGCTGTATTGTTCTGGGCCATTGAAGAACAAGGATCAATCGTTTTGGCAACCTTTGCTGCCGAACGTGTTGATACGTCATGGTTCCCAGCGTCATGGTTCCAATCATTGAACCCATTGTTCATCATGTTATACACGCCATTCTTTGCATGGTTGTGGGTTAAGTGGCAAAAAAACCAACCATCTTCACCAATGAAGTTTGCGATTGGTTTGATGTTCGCCGGTGCGTCATTCTTGTTAATGGCCTTGCCTGGTGCAATGTTTGGTACGGCTGGTAAGGTGTCACCACTTTGGTTGGTTGGCTCATGGGCCTTGGTTATCATCGGTGAAATGTTGATTTCACCAGTTGGTTTGTCAGTTACAACGAAGCTAGCTCCTAAGGCATTCATGTCACAAATGATGTCAATGTGGTTCTTGGCTTCATCAGCTGGTTCAGCGTTGAACGCCCAGTTGGTAACGTTGTACAACCCTAAGAACGAAGTGGCTTACTTCGCTTGGTTCGGAATCGCCTCAGTTGTACTTGGTGTGGTCTTGGTATCCTTGGTACCACGCATCAAGCGCCTGATGGCCGGTGTTAAATAGTAATTGAAAAGAGCAGTTGATGATTTTCCATCAGCTGCTCTTTTTCTGTTGGAAAAGTAAGTGAAAGCGCCTATAATCAATTCCTGTCGAAAAATAGGAATTAGGTGAAAGAGAATAACAGAAGAGGAGGCATACAAGAAGTGGTCAGCTTTAGCAGCCATGTCTTTGGGCGTCTTTATAGCCTTGCTGGTGTGTATGCCATCAACGCCTATCTAACGGGGTTGATGCAAAATTACATGGGCTACACGGCATTCCAAACTGGTTTGACCCAGACAAACCACTATGAAGACTATTTGAACGCGCACATCGTGACAGTCAAGATGCTTGAAGCGGCAGCGACTGGTTTGCACAAGGCGTTGGTTGAAGCCGGACCATTTTCTGACCACGCGGTTGACTTTAGTGATCGCCTGACGAATGCGCCGTTCGCGCATGACCTCCAACAAGTCGTGCTACACGCTTATGATAAGGGGATGAGTGGGGATTACCGCTGCAATTACAGTCTTTATTGGTGCAATTGGTGCCGCGCTCTTTATGCGTGACCGTAAGAATGCTTAATTAAATACGACGAATTTTTAAACACCCGATTGTCTATTTGCTTGCAGAAATTGGGTGTTTTTTGACTAAATTATCTAAAAAATGACGGGAAATTAAAAAACGTTAATTGTGTAAGCGGTTTCAAAAGAGTATCGTAATAGCTATTGAGAGGCAAATTTTTTGATTAGGGGAGCTATTATGTCAATTTTAATTGCATTAGTGCCGGCGTTGGCGTGGGGTTCTGTTGGAATCGTTACGACTAAAGCTGGTGGAACTGCGGCGCAAGGAATTATGGGGATGACCATCGGTGCCATCATACTTGGTTTTGGTACCTTGGCCTTCTTCGTTATTCCGAATGCCGGAATGGATTATGCATTTAATTCACGGATTTGGACTGTTGGATTTATTTCAGGTTTGATTTGGGCGGTTGGTCAGGTTGGCCAACTGATTGGATTTAAGAAACTAGGGGTGTCGATTGGAAATCCGCTTTCGACATCCGGGCAAATCGTCGGTAACGCTTTGATGGCCGCAGCTGTGCTTGGTGAATGGCACACGGAACGGATGTGGTTCTTCGGAGTCTTGTCAATTGTGCTGGTAACAGGTGGTGCTTTGTTGACGACCGTTCGCGATAAGAACGCGCCGGCAGAAACGAACCCAGAGCGTGACTTCAAGGGTGGTGTTTCAGCGGTTATCGTTTCAACGCTAGCTTTTATGATGTACTTTGTGTTGCCTAACTTGCTCAACAAGTGGGGCTACATCTCAGATGCCGTTCACAACCAAAACAACGGGTTGGACTATATGACAGCGATTGTGGCACCACAATCAGTTGGTCAAATTCTAGGTGCTTTGTTGATTGTGGCATTCTACTTCAAGGAAACGAACAACATCATGAAGACTGGAACGGCACGTCAAGTTATTACTGGTTTGGTGTGGGCATTAGGAAATGTCTTTATGTTCATCTCAACTGGAAATCCAGACGTTGGTCAAGCAACAGCCACGACATTGTCACAAACTGGTATTATCGTTGGAACCTTTGGCGCCATCTTTATTCTTGGTGAGCATAAGACAAAGCGTCAAATGGGGTACATTTTGCTTGGAACGCTGTTGGTAATTGTTGGTGCAATTTTGATTTCAAAGTTGTCAGTGTTATAGGAGGAATAAATCATGTCACTTTTGGGGGCTATTGAAGCAGGTGGTACGAAGTTTGTTGTTGCGGTTGCGGACGTTAATGACCCGGATACGGTCATTGCACGTGAGAGTTTTCCAACCTTAGATGGTGCGGGCACGTTGGCGCAAGTCATCACATTCTTTGATCAATACGAAGATATTGCGGCAATCGGGATTGCAGCCTTTGGGCCAATTGATATTAACCCAGACAGTCGTACTTATGGTTATGTGTTGGATACGCCTAAGCGTGGTTGGTCAGGTTATGATTTCTTGGGTGCTATGAAGGCTTGGCGTGACATCCCTTACTTCTGGACGACGGATGTGAACGGTGCAGGCTGGTCCGAATACGTTTCTGGTGCGGCTGCAGATGTTGAAAATGTGGTATATCTGACAGTTGGAACTGGGGTGGGTGCTGGTATTATCCAACACGGTCACTTGTTAAGTGGTAACTCACACCCTGAAGCTGGGCACATTATGATGCGCAAGCACCCACAAGATAACTATGCAGGACACTGCCCATTCCACGGGGATGCTTGCTTAGAAGGTTTGGCATCCGGTCCAGCGATTGAAGATCGTTGGCACGAATCGGCTAAGTCATTGCCAGATGATCACTTAGCCTGGGAAATCGAGGCCTACTACTTGGCCCAAGCGGCTGTGACATATACTGTCACGTTGCGTCCAGACCGAATTGTTTTCGGTGGGGGTGTGCCACACCGTGAAGTCTTGTTGCCAATGGTGCGCAAGTCGTTTGCAGAACAATTGGCTGATTACTTGCCAGTTGATGATTTGGATAAGTACATTGTGACCGTGGGAAACGGTGATAACGCGGGAATTCTCGGTTGCTTCTACTTGGCTAAAAACTTGCTAGCAGCATAATAAACGACAGAAAAAAGACTAGGTTAACCTGGTCTTTTTCTTGGTTCAAGGTCGAATGGTGCTGATGACCGGTAAAATTTAATATTTTGAACCTTGCTTAGGTAGCTGACTTCACATTGTTGAGATAAGCTGCCTTTTGCTTATAGTTCATTGAGTAGAAACTATTCTTGCATGAGATAAGAATACGTAGACGAAAGTTTTTGAAACTACGTAACCCGTATGCCGTGCGCTTAATTGCTTTGATTTTATTGTTTGAACCTTCTATTGGTCCGTTTGAGAATCCGTAGATAAAGCTGTTTATTATTTCGTCGAAGTGCTT
>NZ_SDGK01000088.1 GCF_004521965.1 Weissella cibaria
GCATAAACAAGTCGATGTTCGATATCTTGGGTCAAGTAATCTGCAACGTCGTCGTTGCGATAACCTTCGATAACTTGAATGAGCATTTGCAATAACAATTCTACCTTAGCATAGCGTGGATTTTTGCGATTATCGTTGAATTCAACGTTATTAAAGAGCCTGGAAACTACAGGTGAATTCAGAAACATACTAAGCAGCACGTTGCCACCATCCGAGGTAATTGGTGCCCCATTGTCTGAAACTGCAACTAAAGGGTTGCTAGGTAATACTTTTTGAGTCATAATTTTAGACGCTCCAATTTTTGAGTATTTGGTTTATTTTTCACTAACAAAATATCATAACAAAGAGCTCCTATGGTTTTCACCCAACGGGTGAAAGCGCAAAACCCGCTGAAACGGTATTAACTTGCTGTTTCAGTGGGTTTTGTTTGTCTTGATGAATAACCCGAGATAAAAGTAAGAATGCTCAGTGATGTGATTTTTGATGTGGGGATAAATTTTTGAATAGAAACACGAAGAACCGCCATGGAATTTGCTTATTCCATGGCGGCTTGTCCGTTTAGATATAAATATTATTCCCACTCAACAGTTGCAGGTGGCTTGGCCGTGATATCGTACACGACGCGGTTAATGTGGTCGACTTCATTGACGATGCGACGAGAAATCTCTTCCAAGATATCCCATGGCAACTTGGCAAAGTCGGCTGTCATCCCATCAACAGACGTGATGGCACGAATGGCAATCGTATAGTCGTACGTACGGCCGTCACCCATGACACCGACTGAACGGACTCCCGTCAAGACAGTGAAGTATTGCCAAACTTCGCTATCCAAACCATGCTTAGCGATTTCTTCACGCAAGATTGCATCAGATTCGCGCACAATTTCGAGCTTTGCTTCAGTAATGTCGCCCAAAACACGAATACCCAAGCCGGGACCAGGGAACGGTTGGCGCCAAACAAGTTCGTGGGGCATACCCAATTTTTCACCCAATGCACGCACTTCATCCTTGAAGAGTGTGTTAAGGGGTTCAATCAATTGGAATTGCAGGTCTTCTGGCAAACCGCCGACGTTGTGGTGTGACTTGATTGTTTGCGCGGTATCAGTTCCTGATTCAATCACGTCGGTATACAACGTACCTTGTGCCAAGAAATCGATACCATGAAGCTTAGCGGCTTCTTCGTCAAAGACGCGAATGAATTCGTTTCCGATAATCTTACGCTTTTGCTCAGGATCGGTAACCCCGGCCAACTTCGTCAAGAAACGTTCTTGCGCATCGACCTTGATGATGTTCAGGCCGAACTTACCACCCAAAGCAGTCATCACTTCATCCGCTTCATTTTTACGTAGCAAACCGTGATCAACGAAAATTGACGTCAATTGATCACCGATGGCACGCTGCAACAAAACGCCGACAACTGATGAATCTACCCCACCAGAAAGGCCAAGCAAGACCTTCTTGTCACCAACGATTTCGCGAATTTTCGTGATTTGCTCGTCAATGAAATCATCCATTGACCAGTTGCGTTCTGCACGAACCGCCTTATCAACGAAGTTCTCTAAGATTTGCATGCCGTATTCAGTGTGTTGCACTTCGGCGTGGAATTGTACCCCATAGAAGTTGTGGTAGGTATCTTCCATGGCCGCGATTGGTGTGCTGTCAGAGGTAGCAACAGCCTTAAAGCCGTCAGGAACTTGCTCGACGTAATCACCGTGTGACATCAAAACTGTTTGCGTTTCTGGTGTGCCACCGAACAAAACGGTGTTGTCAGCTATCACATCCATTTCAGTCTCGCCGTATTCTGATGAATCATTCGCTGGCGCAACTATTCCGCCAGGCAATACATGTGCCATCAATTGCATACCGTAGCAAACGCCAAGGATTGGAATGTCCAAATTGAACACTTCTGGATCAATCGTGAACGCACCGTCTTCATAGACCGAGTTAGGCCCACCAGAAAAGATGAGTCCCTTTGGATTGAGTGCCTTAATTTCAGTGGCTGTCATTGTGTGTGGCTTTAATTCAGAATAAACACCCAATTCGCGAATGCGTCGTGAAATGAGCTGGTTATATTGTGAACCGAAGTCCAACACCAAAATGCTATCGTGCGTTTCTGTGTTTGCCATGATATCCCCCATAAAATTGTTGTTTCTAATTATACGTACTTCACGACAATAATCAATGGTGGGTTTTAAAAACGTTCGTAATTTGTTCACGTATTACATTTCTCTCATAAATATAGTTACTAAAAATAAGACATTTACGAAAAACGCTTATTTTTGGGACCTAAATACAGTTGTTATGAGGTTAATCGTTTTTAATAATTCGAAAACCATGAAAAATGTAATGAACTGACCCTTGCATTATCATAAGCAGACCTTTATAGTAGTAAAAATTACATTTTTATTTGGACTCTGAGCTGGTAATTTTTAAGGCAAAAAGAGTGGTCGGGTCGAGGGATTTTATACTTTGGAGGTATTAGGAAAAATGGTTTCACGTCGGACATTGATTATTGGTGGTGTAGCAGTTGTTGTCGTTGCAGGGATTGCGTATGCCGCAACGTCAGGTAGCAAGGGCGGATCAAGCGACAAATTCACTGCTGCGGTTGTTTCAGACACAAACGGTGTAAATGACAAGGGCTTCAATCAAAGCGCTTGGGAAGGCTTGGAAAAGTGGGGTAAGGCTAACAACTTGTCTAAGGGACAAAGTGGTTACAACTACTTCCAACCGAAGACGGTCGCCGATTACGATACGCAATTGACGCAAGCTGCTACTGCTAAGTACAATGTCGTTTCAGCCATTGGAAACACGTTTAAGGATTCAGTCCAAACCGTTTCTAAGAAGTATCCTGACACGAAGTTCGTGTTGGTTGATGAAATTACGGATAAGAAGTACAAGAACGTTGCATCAGTCATGTTCCATTCAGAGCAATCATCATACTTGGTTGGTATCGCTGCTGCGACAAAGGCCAAGGAAATCGGTGACGATACGGTTGGATTCGTTGGTGGTATGAAGAATCAAGTGATTGAATCATTCTTGGCTGGTTATCAAGCCGGTGTGAAGTCAGTTGATCCTAATATTAATGTCGATGCAACGTATGCAGGTACGTTCTCAGACCCAGCCAAGGGACAAACAATTGCTAAGGCCAAGATGGCACAAGGTGAGCACATTATTTTCCAAGCCGCTGGTGGTGTTGGAAATGGTGTCTTCCAAGCTGCGAAGGACCAAGATGCAACGTTGGCTGCGGATTCAAAGGATAAGGTTTGGGTCATCGGTGTCGACATGGACCAAACAAACATGGGTGACTACAAGTCAAAGGATGGCAAGTCAGCAAACTTGACGTTGACATCATCATTGACGGGTGTTGGTCGTGGTGTGCAATTGATAACGGAATCAGCGCAAAAGGATAAGTTTCCTGGTGGCAAGATTGTTTACTACGGCTTGAAGGAAGGCGGAGTCGGTGTTGTCACTAAGAACTTGAATGCAGACGAGAAGAAGGCTGTTGAGACTGCTAAGGAAAAGATTATTTCTGGCGATATCAAGGTGCCAACAACGCCTGAAAACTAATTAATAACAATTTAAAAATCAAAATCCGCGGAGATTATTGTCTCAGCGGATTTTTTTGTTAAAAACAGATATTTAATTTATTTATGCACAGGACTGATTTTTTGAAATATACAAAAATGAATGGTGGGTTTGAAAAATACGTAAAAAATTGTATAAAAGAATCAAAATAATCAATATTAATGCTTTATAAATATAATTAATATTAATTTTATATTTATTAAATCGGTAAAGGGGGACGATTAAATGTGCCTTTTATCATGATTAATTGAATTTATTTAGAATAAAAATACAATTAATCTTGCTATTTTGAATAAATAGTTACTATTGACGAATAGTCAAATATTAAAAAAGGGAAATAAATATGCAAGAAAAGTTGGTTTTAGCTTATTCAGGCGGTCTAGATATTTCGGTGGCCATTCCATGGCTTAAGGAGAAAGGATATGCCGTAACGGCAGTTGTGTTGGATGTTGGTCAACATGGTAAAGACTTGTATTTCATCAAAGCTAAGGCATTACAAGTAGGTGCCGAAACGTCGATCTTGTTGGATGCTAAAGAAGAATTTGCGACAGATTATGTGGCGCCAGTTATTCAAGGGAATTTGTTGTATGAGAGTGAGTATCCATTAGTTTCGGCATTGTCGCGGCCATTGATTATTAAGAAGTTAGTCAAAATTGCACATAAGATAGGTGCGACAACAATTGCGCATGGTTCGACGGGTCACGGTAATGATCAAGTTCGTTTTGAGGCCGCAATTCATGCCTTTGACCCTAATTTGAAAATTGAAGCACCAATTCGAGACTTTCAATGGTCACGTGAAGAAGAGATTGCCTATGCGGATGCGCATCATGTGCCCATTCCAGTAGGCGAGGAGTCGCCATACTCAATTGATGAAAATATTTGGGGACGCGCAATTGAAGCAGGGATTCTAGAAAATCCGTGGCATGAAGCGACTGAAGAGGCGTATGAGTTGACTGCGGCAATTGCAGATACACCGGACACTGCTGATTTTGTCACGATTAGTTTCGAAGCCGGTTTGCCAGTTGCCTTAGATGGGGAAGCGATGTCGCTAACAACCATCATTGAAAAAGTTAAATGTGTTAGCTGGCACGCACGGAATTGGCCGTGTTGATCATATTGAGAATCGACTAGTCGGCATTAAGTCACGCGAAATTTATGAGGTGCCCGCCACCACTGTTTTGATGACGGCTCACAAGGATTTGGAAGACTTGATGTTGGAGCGAGATGTTGCACATTTTAAGCCAATCGGGGCCGAACACTTAGCGAACTTAGTCTACGATGCCAAGTGGGTATCGCCTTTATTTGATGCTTTGCAAGCGTTTATCAAGGTGACACAGAAAGTTGTAAACGGTGACGTGAAGATGAAGTTGTTCAAGGGTTTTGCAATTGCTGTGGCGCACCAATCGGCTAAAAATTCACTCTATGATGAAAATTTGGCGACTTATACGGCCAGTTCATCATTCGATCAAGTCGCAGCAGTTGGATTTATCGGACTGTGGACCCTTGGTAATACCGTGTTTGAACAGGTAAATCATGTTCATTCTGAACAGGGTGGGCAGCATGACTGATAAATTATGGGGCGGTCGATTTACGGAAACTGGCTCTGACCGGGTACAAGCATATAGGACTTCAATTGCAGCAGGTCAATACATGATTGCTGAGGATATTCAAGCATCAATTACGCACGCACAAATGCTGGGACAGCAAGCAATTCTTACACCGGCGGAATCCGCCAAAATCGTGACCGGGTTACAAGCGGTACGTGCCGACTTTGAGTCAGGTGCGGCAACATTGCAAGTTGCGCAGGAAGACGTGCATATGAATGTTGAAGTGCTGTTAAATGAAAAGATTGGGTCTGTTGCGGGAAAGTTGCATACGGCGAGATCACGAAATGATCAGGTAGCGACAGATTTTCATCTCTGGGTTGCCAATCGACTACCACATATCATCGAAGCGATTAAGCAGTTTCAAAAAACATTATTGCAAGTGGCCACGGATAACCAAGCGACGCTCATGCCGGGTTACACGCACTTGCAACATGCGCAGCCGGTGACGTTTGGTAGCTTATGTTGGGATGCTAAAGCGAGATGTTGAGCGGTTTGAGTTTAATATGAAGCACACTCAAGTATCGCCATTAGGTTCCGCTGCTTTAGCGGGTAAAACTTTGCAATCGATCGAACGATGACGGCTGACCTACTAGGGCTTGATGATGTCTACCACAATGCAATGGACGCGGTCAGTGATCGTGATTTTGCAATTGAATTTTTGCAGTCAGCCGCCATTTTGATGATGGACCTATCTCGATTAAGCGAAGAATTGATTTTATGGTCGAGTTACGAATTTGGATTTGTTACGTTAAGTGATGCCTATGCGACTGGTTCATCAATTATGCCGCAGAAGAAAAATGCTGACTTTGCAGAATTAACACGTGGTAAAACAGGCCGTGTTTATGGAGACTTAATGGGTTTGATGACGGTCATGAAGGGCTTGCCGTTAGCCTATAACAAAGATATGCAAGAAGATAAGCAGGGTGTATTTGAGACCTATACCACGATTATGGATGCGTCATTTGTCTTTGACGATATGTTTGCAACCCTTCAGGTTAATCGTGATGTAATGTCAGAGAGCACACATAATGATTTTTCGAATGCAACTGAATTAGCCGACTATCTGGCTAATAAAGGATTAGCATTTCGTGAAGCGCATGCTATCGTTGGCCAATTGGTGCTACAAGGTATTCAAACACAGGTTAACTTACAGGATATGCCATTGGGTGAGTTGCAAAAAGCAAGTGAGTTGATTACAGATGATGTGTACCAAATCTTGCAACCGATGACGGCCATTGAACGCCGGACATCGTTTGGTGGGACAGCCGTTACAGAGGTTAGTAACCAAATTAAATTTTATCAAGAGCAATTAGGGGAATGAGCAATGAAGGTAACTATTGTAGGTGTGACAGGATACAGCGGGACTGTTTTATGGCAGTTGCTTAGTCAGCATCCGAATGTCACTGAAATTAATATTTATACAGCACAGACGGATTTAGAAGCCGTGGCGCAACAATTTGATTGGCAAATTAAACAGCCAGTGCGGGTGATACCGTTTGGTGTGGGGCAAATTATGATAGATAACGACGTTGCCTTTTTTTGCGACACCCGCAGGCGTATCAAAATGGTATCACCGAGATGCTGAAGTTTTACGTGAAACATTGTCTCATGCCACGTATGGGTTAACTGAATTTACGGCAATGACAACAGATTATATTGCAAACCCTGGTTGATATGCCACGGCTACTTTAATGGGGTTAGCACCACTGGTGCAAGAACGCCTGATTGATTTTGATTCGGTTATTGTCGATGCCAAGTCTGGTGTGACCGGAGCGGGAAAAATTGAGTCAAGCCACCCACTATGTTGATGTGGCTGATAATTTTTCGCTATACAAGCTTAATCAACATCAGCATATTCCGGAAATTATGCAGCAACTTAAGCAATGGACCCTATCCAATTTATAACGAGGCTTTTGACAGTCAAGCGAGGACTGATGGCAACCATATATGCGAAGTTTTTCGGCTGATAGTGCGGATGTAAATGAAATTATCGCGGCCGCATTGCAAGCAACTTATATGGACAAACCATTTGTAAAAGTCTTGGCCAATGATATGCCAGATTTACAGCGTAATCCCATCAAACCAGACCTTGGCTGGCTAGTTTCGACAAAGCCGGCTCATGTAGCAGAGGTATTTACGCGAAATACATTTCCAGCAGCCCTGGTGCAAATCAAGCAACAAGTCCTACGACGTAATAAACCGGTCTATGCAATTTTTGTTAATTCTGTGAACGCGAATGCTTTTATGGGAGCAACCGGTTTGGCAAATACGTAGGAAACGTAAAAGTTAGTGGCGAATAAATTACACACAACACCGGCCGAGGTACTAGTTGTATCAATGGGGACTATTGGTGAGCAGTTGCCGATGGAGAAAATCCGACGTGGTGTTGAACAGCTCCAAGCAAGCGAGCCTTTGAATCTCGCGAAGGCTATGTTAATCGACCGATACCACAACAAAAACGGCGCAAGTTACGCAAGAGGACTATCAAATTAGTGGTGTGGCGAAAGGCTCGGGTATGATTCATCCGATGTATTAGTCGCGAAAATTAATGACTGATAAATAAAAAGTCCGCGAAGTGTGATTCGCGGATTTTTTCGTTAACGAGGCAAAAGTCCGTCAGTAGCGCTGGTTGCTTTGGCCTCTTCGTATTCATGATGATTAATTTTGTTATCGTCGAGCATCGCTGCTAATACGATATTACGGCGACGTGCCACTAAATCTGGATTGGTATACAAATTAAAGTTGGTTGGACTTTGGCCTAAGCCAGCGATTATTGCGGTTTGAGAAAGTGTCAAACTGCTTAATGGTTTACCAAAGTAATAATACGCAATGGTTTGCGCGCCATATAATTCATGGCCTTCATAGATTTTATTAGTGTAATACTCAAGAATCTGTGGCTTGCTGAAGTTCTTCGTCAACTGCAAGGCCAGATAAATTTCTTGAATTTTACGACGGGGTGTTTGATCCGCTTTTGAAGTTGAAAAAGCGGTTAATTTGACCAACTGTTGCGTAATAGATGATCCACCGCGAGCAGTCCCATCACCAAACTGGGCTAGCACATTTGATGTAATGAGGTTAAATAGCCCACCTATATTGACGCCGTTATTTGATTCAAACGAGCGATCCTCGGTCGCGATGACGGCATTGCGATAGTTTTCCGGAATACTGTCATAGCGCACGTAGATTCGATTGTTTTCATCGCCAGGGTTGGCTTGCAGTTTGACCTGCGTAATAGTTGGTGCTTGGTGGATAACATAAGTTGCATAACCTACGCCCGCCAATAGCAAAAGCAATAGCCCGCCTAATAGTAGCTGCCCCAGTTTTCGTAGTGGGTGTCGTTTTTGTCGACGTTGTGCCCGACTTGCCATAACGTCCCTCCGATAAGTATTGTTTCAGTTAGCATACGGGGACTGGGCGAAAATTGCAATGTACTTTAGTTGGCAGATGGAGTCAATGTTACCGTCAAGTGGTTGTTTTCATCGACGACGGCATCGTACGCAGCTGTGCCATTATCACCAAGGAAGTGCTGGCCGGGAGTGCGCTTTGCCTTCAAAAAGGCCCCAATAAATGATGGGTGTGTCCAGTTCATCCCAAATTCAAATCCTTGGAAGGTGCCAGGGTAACGTTTGTCATCCGCATCGGCATCAAAGCGGATTTCGGTCACACCATCAATCGCATTCGTAATGTGCATTTGAAGGCCGTCTTGATCGATAACCTTATAAGTGCCCACTGAGAGCGTTTCTTCGATTGGGTAAGTAATCGTGATCGTGTTGTTGTAGGCGTGTGCCAACGTCTCGTATGTTCCTAATGTGGTCATGTTCGTGGCCTCCTTTGCTTTGTTGCGATTATTATCGTCCCGTCTTACCAAGTTGTAAATGAAAAAGGCATGAATTAAAGGTAAAATGGCGGCATAAGGGGGATGCAAACGTATGAACAAGATGAAAACGGGCATCGGGTTCCCCAGTGTGGCGCTCTTAGGCGTAAATGGGGTCATTGGTGGTGGCTTGTTTTTGCTGCCAAGTACGATCGATGTATAAGCAAGGTAAGCAACTGGTTCTGCTTGCGGTTGCATTAGCAGGCATTGTGGCGACATTAATCGCCATGCATTATGCGGTGATGTCATCGAGAATTGATGAAGATGGTGGCGCATAAGGCATTTGGCCATTACCCGGGTTTCTTAGTCGGCTGGTTTGATTGGCTATTTGGGGTAATTACCATCAGTGCCGAATCGGCAGCGTTTTTAAAAACGTTGACCGGGTTGGTTCCGGCCGTTGTTACACCAGTGGTTTATAAAGGTCTGGCCTTAGCCGGCATGACGTTGCTGATTATTATGAACCTGTTTGGAACAGGGATTTCGAGTCGCATCGATGATATGGCGAGTTTAATTAATATTGGGGTGATTGTGGCGGTCTTCATCGCGATGGTAGTCTGGTTTATTCTCGGGCATGTTGATTATTTTGCAATGGCACAAGCCAAGCCGGTGGCGGATTTTTCTGGGGCTTTTGGGAACGCCTTTTACAAGTTTATCGGGTTTTCTTTAATCCCAATTGCAGCGAAAGAGATGAAGAACCCTGGAAAAATGTTGCCACGCGCCATCTTGACGGTCATGCTTGCCACAACAGCTATTTTTGTATTGATGCAGTTGGTGGCAATGTCGGTTTTGGGTCCTGGACTGGCTGGATCGTCACTACCGGTTGCTGATATTTTCAATACTATTTTGGGACGCATTGGCCGTACGGTTATCATTACTTGTATGATGCTTTCAATTATTGGGGTCGCGATTGCAACCTCTTTCAACTCACTAATTGAATTGGTTTCGATAGCTCGTGAACGGGGCCTCTTACCGCGTGAGTTATCACGTACAAATCGTTATGGTGCTCCCGTCGGCGCGGTGTTAATAACGATGTTGATTGCGGGTGGTTTGATTTTAAGTGGCAGTTATCTGTTTTTGGTTAAGTTCATTGTGTTGAGTGATTTTGCCCAGTAATTAGGCACGATTTTTGCTTCACTGAAGTTGCGCAACGAAAAAACATTGCCGCCTGGTTTTGAACTACCGGGTGGTAAGTGGTTAACCTACTTAACATGCTTGGTTGTTGCGTATTTATTTACAAATTTTTGCCTTTTACGACCGTTTTAGTCGGTATCGGCTTTGCGATCTTTGGGACCGCAATTTACAGTTTTGAACAACGACGACATTAAATGATAGGCGAGATTCAGGCGAATCTCGCTTTTTGATTGCGGTTCGACAATATTTTTTCGATGCAGTAGATATATTCAGAAGAAATAAGATGAAATATGATGAAAGTATTGGAAATATCACATCTAAATAAGACGTTCGGCAAGTTCCAAGCCTTGTCGGATGTCTCATTTACGGTTAACCAAGGTCAAGTATCTGGCTTTTTAGGGCCGAACGAGGTTGGTAAGACAACCACAATTCGTTCAGTATTAGGCTTGTTGAAGCGTGACAGTGGCACGATGAAATTGATGGGTGAAGACGCAACGGGCAATGTATTGGATACCCACAAACATATTGCTTATGTGCCAGGGGAGGTTATCTATGGCCCAATTTAACAGGGGACGAAACGATTGATTTGCTGTTACAGATGGGTGGTCATTCCTGAACAAAGCGAGTTGATGATCTGATTAAATTATTCGAATTAGATCCGCGTAAGAAGAACCGCACGTACTCGAAAGGTAATCGACAAAACGTCGCGTTAATTACAGCGTTTAGCGTGAATGTTGACTTGTATATCTTTGATGAGCCAACAAGTGGTCTCGATCCCCTGCAGGCGCGCAATTTTCAAGATCAGATATTAGCACTAAAGCAGGCGGGTAAGACGGTGCTACTTAGTTCACACATTTTATCGGAGGTCGAACAGGTTGTGGACTGTGTAGCGGTGATTCGGCAAGGCCGGATTGTTGAAGTTGGGTCCTTGACCGATTTACAAGAACACGCGGCCCTGCGCATTAATGCGCAAGTGCAGGATTGGACACCGTTTCAGGACTATTCCAACTTTCATCAAGAATTAAATGGTGAAATTTCCTTTACGGTAGCCTGCACGTTATTACCTAAAACGATGACGGCATTAGTGACAGCCGGCGTAACGGATTTGAAGGTCACACCACCCACGCTAGAAGATTTATTCATGCAATATTATGATACGGGGGCTGCGGATCATGAATCGTAATATGTGGTGGTTGTTAGGGGCTAATTTAAAAAGGGCTAATTTAAAAAGTGATTATCGTTTAATCATCGTTTGGTTATTGGTGAATTTTAGCCTGATTGAATCTGGTGCGCTAAAATTAGCGGACTTGTGTAATTCACCGGAAACATTAAATTAATTGCTAACCATGTTACGCACACCGATGATGACGGCCATGTTTGCGCGGATGCCAGAATTTTCGCAGTATACCGTTGCAAGCTTATATGCCGCGATCATGCTGCCGAGACAACATTTGAAGTTAAAACAGATGGGAATAAAATTATTTTACTGCCGATTCAGTGAAGTTAAGCTAGCTTTTAGTTGCCGTTAGTTTTGCCTTAAGCTAATCGTCATATGATTAATTGTGTTGAAAGGGAACCTGCCTAATCAACAAACTCATAGAATTACCCCTATCCATAATTCTTTCTACTTTTTTCAGGTGACAAACTGAATACTCCTTAAATGATATAGATCGTCGCAAGTCCATGCGACTTGATCCGAAACGGCCGTCAGGCTCCCAACTGACGGCCGTTTTGTTTAATGGAGAAGAAACGTTTGACTTAAACTGATGTTTAACTGATATAGTAGTGTACACAAAGTTAGTGAGGTGAATCAATGGCGAAAACTTACACAATTGGTGAGACAGCTGAAATGTTTGGCGTGCCGGAATCGACGTTGCGCTTTTATGATAAGCGGGGGCTTTTACCGTTTATTGAACGTGACGAGGCAGATCGCCGCGTCTTTACGGAAATGCAAATCTCATTGCTCAAAACGATTCAACATTTGAAAAATACAGACATGACCGTTGGCCAAATTAAGCAGTATGTCGATTGGATTGTTGAAGGAGATGCAACGATTCCCAAAAGATTAGCTATGTTAGTCGCGCATCGTCAAGATATTTATGATCAAATTGCAATGCGAGAAGCGAGCCTAGCTGGGGTTAATTTTAAGATTGCGCATTATGAAAAGTGTGTGAATGAACAACGGGAAAAAGAGAATGACTAAAGCAGCATTGGTCACCGGAGATAATAAAGGCATCGGGTTTGGTATTGCGAAGGCCCTTTTGCAACAAGGCTATCGCGTGTTGGTAGGCGCACGAGATGAATAACGTGGTTCAGCTGCGGTTGAGGTATTACGCGCATATGGATATGCCCAATTACAATTGATTGATGTTTCTGATTTGAACAGTATTCAACATGCGGTTGCTGACATTACAAAGCAAGAAGCGGATTTTAGTTTGTTAGTGAACAACGCGGGTATTCTGGTGACATGGGTCAAACGGCTTGGGAGATTGGCGGCTTTTGAGGCTGAGACAGATACTTCTGTCCCAGTCTCTTTTATTCATTATTGATGTGCAGCAACGAATGCTTTGAAGTTTGGCATCACCGTATCGAGCCAGTCATTGGTGCTGGCGTCGGTAATATTGTTATCTACATCAAGCCTTGCGTGGCCACCACCAACCATGACGTCATTCCCCATCAAGCCAGGTGATTGCATCGCAAATAAGATATCACGTAGGTGCAATAGGGCATGGATAGTCCATAAGAAGCCAGGGATGGTTCCCATGATCATTGATGGCTTGCTAATCATGACCTTATCAACACGTGACAGCTAGTCAATGGCATTCTTCAATACGCCAGGAATTGAAGGGGTGTATTCTGGTGTGACCCAAATAACCCCATCGGCTGCTTTGATAGCTTGCTTAAAATCGATTACCACTTGTGCTGGAGCGAGCTCATCGTCTACGTTGTACATGGGTAAATCGTTAAGTGCTAAGACGTCAATTGTGACGTCATCAGTACCGTAACGCTTGGCGATGGCCGCGGCTAAACGTTACGGTACTGATGATGTCTTGCTGTTTGAACCAGCAATGGCAACGTCATGCATAATCTAAAACCTCCTAAAAAATCAACTATTAACAGTAGACCTAAAGCTTACCGTTGGTCGATCGTGGGGCTGGGTCAATTCACTTCCGACATGTTAGAATAGTACTTATCATTTAGAAAGAGTAGACGGTAAGTCTTTGTAGAACGAAATGGCTGAAGAAAAGAAACGCCGTCCTTACCAAGGTAAGCCTGGTAAAGGTGGCAACAAGCAAAATCGCGGTAAGTTTGTTCCACGTGGAACACGTGGGCCGCGTCGTGATAATCGCAATCAACAAAACGTTGAAGTAAATGTTGGTGATAAGCTATTGATTACCATTAAGCGTTTGGGAATCAATGGTGAAGGAATCGGATATTATAAGCGTAAGATTACCTTTATTCCAGGGGCTTTACCTGATGAAGTGGTCGATGTGGTTGTGACGAATGTGACGGAAAAGTTCATCGAAGCGCGCATTCGTAAAATTAAGCAACGATCACCACAACGTGTTGAACCTGTTGATAATCAAGAAGTTGGTGGCTTTGAATTAGAGCACTTGGCTTACGATGGTCAACTCGAGTTTAAGCGGGACATCATTCGTCAGGCATTGGAAAAGTACAAGCCTGAAGGATACGAGCAATTTGATTTACGCCCAACTATTGGGATGGATGAGCCAGACGGGTACCGGAATAAAGCCCAGTTCCCGGTTCGTGAAGTAAATGGTCAATTGGTGGTTGGCATGTATAAGCGCAACTCACACGACTTAGTGGACTTGCCCAAGGTATCAACGCAACACCCAGCGACGCTTAAGGTTGTACGTAAGGTGCGTGATATTTTGGCTGATATGGAGATGCCAATTTACAACGAACGCAAGAACTCAGGTATTGTTAAAACGTTGATTGCCCGTGTATCTGAGACAACTGGTGATGTTCAATTAACAATCGTAACGAATGGCAAGTATTTGCCAAGTGCTGATGAATTGATTGCCCGTATAAATCAAGAGTTGCCAGAGGTGGTATCTGTCCACCAAAACATCAATTCGGATAAGACATCTCTTGTTTGGGGCGAGGATACGAAGTTGTTGTGGGGTAGTGAATACATTACGGAGACGATTAACGGTAAGACGTTTAAATTGTCACCTCGTGCGTTTTTGCAATTGAACCCACGCCAAACGCAACGTTTGTATAATGAAGCAATTTCAGCATTGGACTTAACGCAAGCCGATAAGTTGATCGACGCCTATTCAGGTGTCGGCACGATTGGTATCACACTAGCCGATCACGCTGGTGAAGTTCGTGGGATGGACACAGTGCCAGAAGCCATCGATGATGCCAATGAGAATGCTTTGGATAATGGCGTTAAGAATGCAGCGTACTACACAGGTGCGGCGGAAGAATTGATTCCACGTTGGGCAAATGAAGGCTGGGTCGCGGATGCATTGGTCGTCGACCCACCACGTACCGGCTTGGATGAAGAATTGCGTTTGACGATTTTGGACACGCAACCAGATAAGTTTGTGTATGTGTCATGTAATGCTGCAACGTTGGCCCGTGATTTGGTTGACTTGACGCGCGTTTATAACGTTGAATACATTCAATCAATTGATATGTTCCCACAAACTGCTCGTTGGGAAGGTATTGTGAAGTTTACAAAGAAGACGAAGTAATTTAGAGAGACCAAGACAGAAATCATTGTCTTGGTCTCTCTTTAAGTTAACGTAAAGTTAGTGTTATTACTTCTTTAAGGTTCGCGCCGTATGATTAATTATGTTGAAAGGGAGGATAACTTCTAATCAACAGCACCCATACAAACAACTACTCATATTCCGCTCGAATAACTAATTCGAGCAACCTAACTCCTATAAGATCGTCGTTTGCCCAAACGACTTGATCCGAGAAACCCGTCAGAAGCCCATCTGACGGGTTTTTTGTTTGCGATAAAAAAAAACATTACGATATATTCGCATATTTGTCGGAATAATTTGGTATATATAAAGTAAGGTAAAACATTAAAATTGGCTGGAGGTGCATGATGCAACGTTTTCGAGCGCAATGCTTTGCGGGGTTGTTCATATTCTTAGCGGCGTTGGGACTGGTTTTGCCATTACTGTTGTCTAATCGACCTGTCGTTGGCATTGATGCGTTATTTCACTTTAATCGCTTCTATGATGTTGCTGAGCAATTAAAACATGGGCAGTTTAGTTATTTTATGGCCGAGTATGGGTATCAACAATCCGGCAGAATTGTGACACCGTTGTATGGACCGTGGCTATCCTATCTCATGGGAGCATTGTTGGTTCTATTACCCAATTGGTTTTGGTTTGAAGTTGTGACGGATGTGGTGGTGTTAGTCATTGCGGGGTTCGGCATTTATCGGCTGGTTCGGTATTTGGATGCGACCCGCTACGCCAGCTTGCTAAGTGCAATTGTTTATATGGCATTACCGTTAACAACGGAGTGGCAAAACAGCCAAGCGTTCTCAGCAATCGGGGCGGCACTCTTACCTTACGTTATCTATTACGGCATCGCCTTTATGAAACAACCAACAACGTTTTCATGGATTGGGTTAGCTGTATCGTTAGCAGTAATAACCCAATCACATTTATTTACATCCTTACTAGCCGCATTGGTCTTGGCAATTTTTTTCGTGATTAGCATCATGAAAAAACCGTGGTCGGTTATTCGGCAATTGCTAGTTCGCCTGGTATGCGCAATCGGGTTATATGCAGTATTGAGTGCCAATGTAATGGTTGGCATGCTTGATGTGATGGGAACAAATCGGATTTTGACGCCGTTTACGCCGGCTGATATTGGTCAAAAGGGGATGCATGTTGCCTTTGATCGCTTGCCAAGTCTACGTAATTACAGTGTGCTGGCTTTGTGGGTGGTGGTTATTTTTATCGGGAGCACGTTGTTTTATCAAAAATTACAACGTGAATATCGCGTGATGCTAGTGCTGGCGGCGTTATTCTTTGTCTTATCGTTGGCAGAATTCCCCTGGCATGCCGTTCAGCAATTAATGCCCACCATTGTAAATACGATGCAATTTCCATCACGCTTAGCGGTGGTCAGTAATTTAGCGCTGGTGGTTTTGTTAGCACGATTACTATCGATGGTCGTGATTACGAGTCGCATTCGGCGCAGCACAAAAATCGGGATTGCGATTGTTGTGGTCCTTGTTCCCGTTGCAATCTCAAGCAGCATGCTTGCTAAGAATGCACATCGCTTGCATACCACGCAACTAGTTAAAAATACGAAGCATGTCCAATTCAACCCAAACAAAACACCAATGCAAATTGCGTCCGATTGGCGCTATGGACCATTGGTGGCTGGCTTGCAAGATATTCAGAAAGCAACACCGGACTATGTTGTTAATCACGGGCTTCGTGCCAGTGATAATGCATATGATCGCTATATGCAGGAAATTATCAATAATCCGATTAACGCAAAGGTCAAACAGGCGTCGGGCCGGATGACGTTGACGTGGCGGGCAATAACAACACATAAGGCGACGTTGCCGGTGATTATTTACAAACATTCGCAAGTTATGCTGAATGGAAAGCGATTAGTGCAACCAACGCAATCGCGAATCGGTGCACTACGTGTTGTACCACGCATGGGTCAGAATGAAATCCAGGTTAGTTATCGGCCGGCTGGTTATGTTTGGCCACTCATTTGGTTGAGCATAAATGGGTGGTTGACTATCGGTGTTGTTATTATTGGCAGGTCGTTTAAACGATAGATGAGAAAGACAGGTTAATTGGTAGCTTTAATGTGCTAATTAACCTGTCTTTTTTAGTGCTATACTGGCAAGATTAGCCTTTATTTTAATAAGTTAGGCGATGGGTGTGTGAGTAAGAAGTGGTATGTCGGCATGGCTGCAGGCGGTGACCTATTTTGGGGGATTAACGGAATTCTTTCAAATATCCTGTTTGAAAGAATCAGCGTATCACTAGATTGGCTAACGACGGCACGGTTATTTATTTCAGGTATCTTGTTATTAATTTATTCATTGCTACGACGTCAGAATATTTTTAAAATTTGGCGGAGTCCCAAGGATGCCGGTATCTTGTTGTCGTTTAGTCTAATTGGTATTTATTTTGCGCAATCTAATTTTGTTCGGATGCTCTAGTATGGTAATGCGGCGGTGGCAACCGTGTTGCAGTGTATGGCGCCGGCATTATTGTTATCTTTACGGCAGCCAAGGATAACAATGTGACGGTTGATGCTGATGCCAAGCAAAAAGTTTGGGTAATCGGTGTTGATGTGGACCAATCTGATATGGGTGATTATACGGCCAAGAATGGTGAGAAGAGTAACTTCACCTTGACGTCATCGGTTAAGGGTGTTGGAACTGGTTTGGCAACGATTGCAGACAAGGCTAAGGCCGGCAACTTCCCAGGTGGTAAGCATATTGTCTTGGGATTGAAGCAAAATGGTGTTTCAATCGTGACCAAGAACTTGAATACGCAAGAAAAGGATGCCGTTGCGTCAGCTAAAGCGGAAATCGTCGCTGTGATGTTGAGGTACCAACGGCACCGGCAAAGTAATTATTAAAGAAGCGTGATATAAAAGGTGTTTTGGGGCTAAGACAGAGATTACTGTCTTAGCCTTTTTTCTACTGACAACATAGTTAATGGCGGTGACGTTTAACGTCCTTAATGTATAATGACCACAGAGAGACAAAAAAATTCGGAGGTGAGATGGCATGGTGGCATTAACATTTACAACAAGTCATAACGGTAATGCGACTCCTAGCGCACGTGAGCTAGATGTTCCGTATACTGATGACTTGTTTCGACAAGATAGTAAACAATATCAACATGATTTAGCGCGGGTTAGTGTCGTGATAGCTGGTTCAACGTATACCAAGGACAGCCAACCGGTAGGGACCGGCTATGCAGCGGCAAATCTACAAAAGTTAGGCTTTACAACGAGCGACTTTAACTATGGCATTGCAGATGATCCGAATAACGTGGCCTTCACGTTAGGCGTTAAGCGATTGCCCGACATGAATCTGTTCGCTGCGATTATTCGAGGGACGCCCCAAAGTGCTGAATGGTCTGGTGATTTCATGATTGGTGATGATGCGCCAGGCATGAATAACATGATTTTCATCGGCCAAAAAGTGGCAGCCCAATTACGTGAGTTTATGCTAACAGAAGGCAATCCGGAACAGCAAAACGTGTTCTGGGTCACAGGGCATTCGCGTGGCGGTAGTGCGACAGAGGTTGTCGGTAAATTGTTGGTTGATGCGGGCGAGACGGCAGTATATGCATACGCGTTTGCGCCAACGACAACTTACAAACAGGTCGCAAATGAGGATTATGCGGACGCGTACCCACAGGTGCATGCCATTATTAATCCACTTGATGTCGCACCAACTTTTCCGTTGGAAGCGTGGGGCTTTACCCATATTGGGCAACAACATATCTTGCCTCTGTCAGCTTATGACGCGGTTCGAACAGAATTCGAGCGCATTAATGGTCGGCCATTTGGTGGCGACTTAGTTGAAGATGAGGCGAAGTTGGAACGGGGCCAACAGTTGTATTATGCTTTGGCGCCAAGTGTCCACGATTTTTATCACGCCGAGACGCCATGGTGGGACGGCGGTACAATGACACCTTATCAATGGGTGCAAGATTTGATGCTAGGCGCCCAAGGGTTAGAAATCCCAGCCCGGACGGCGAATGTCATGGCCTATGTTAAGACACATCCTGTGTATGCAAAGTTGTTCCAACACATGGCGAATGATGGCACTAATGGGTATGAGCACACCATCACAACATACATTAGCTTTATGACCGTGTTGCCAGATGATTGGACTGTAACGGATGATTGAGCTAACAGATGTGCTCGTAATTATTCGTAATCCAGTGATCTTTATAAAGCCGATTATGATGAACCCTTGGTTGGTCTACCCCGTTTTATGGGCAATTGTTGGTTTTGAAAGTTACTTTGTCCTGTTTGCATGGCTTCCTGCAGAAACGACCATGTTTTTGGCGGGGAGTTTAGCGACTCATCAAGAAATCCCAATCCAATTATGGTGGTTATGGTTAGGCTATTTGCCAGTGGTCTATCTGGGCTGGCACTTTAAATTCCGACGTGGATTAGCTCATAATACACGCAATCGTCGTATGGATGATACAGTTGATTTTTTTAATCAGCATGCCAAATTAGCCATGTTATTTGGACGATATATTCCAGTCCTGGGTATTTTTATTCCATTAATTGCTGGTGAAAGTCGATATAATCAAGCGACTTTTCAACGTGACAATATGATTGGCACCTTAATTTGGGTGCTTGGATCAACGCTAATTGGGTATTATCTGGGGTCAATTCCATTTTTTCAGCAGCATTTTAGTGTCCTAATTGCTGGGATTATTGTTGTGCCGGCTGGTATTTATTACGTCGTCACTTATTTGAATAGCTTATTTCATCATCTCCGACGTTAAGGGCTTGTTATTTTGCCAGGTCGTGGTTAAATAACTAGTAATAAGGGGGATGATTGATTATGGCAAAACAGAATTATATTGCACGCATGCGGGCCAAAGTTGGTCATGAAGGCATGATTTTCAACACCGTTTTTGGTGTATTATGGTCTGCAGATCGGAGCGCTATCTTATTAGAAAAACGGTCTGATATTCAAAAAGGATGGGGCTTCCCAGGTGGTTACGTGGAGTATGGCGAGACACCGCAACAGGCCATTGTGCGTGAATTCAAGGAAGAGACGGGACTAACGGTGCAAGTGAAACGCTTGATTGGTGTTTCTTCAGAAATTGTTGCTGAAAATCGATGGGGTGATGCCCAAGAAACGTTGGCGATGGGGTTTGAAGTGACTTTAGTGGCTGGCGAAATGCAGGAAGACGGGGACGAAACCTTGCATGTGCAGTATGTGCCGGTTAACCCAGAACCGTTGATGTTTGTGTCCCAAGCACAAAAAACGGTTCATCAAGTGATTAATGATAATGAGCAATCAGACGCGGTTTGGTTGCGTGAAGATTAGAAAAAAAGCGACGTGTGGTGTACCCCGAAAGTTAAAGTAACTTTCGGGGTTTTCTTTATGACTAGAATTTCAAAACAAACAAAATTTAAAGCTATCCAAGAATATTTTCTAGGAGTCGACAGCAAAAGGTCGATAGCGAGACGTTATTGTCTATTCAAAAAGGACGAAAACCTAAGATGCCAAATAAGAAGCCCAAGTCAGTTAAAAAATTAACGGAGCAAGGAAATCGACTTTCTCAACTCGAAGATGAAGTTCTTCGACTAAAGATTGAAAATGAAGCGTTAAAATTATTAGCCTCGATTCAGCAACGAACCGACAACTCGCAGAAGTAGCTTGCCGACTCGAGGCACAATTTAAACTGGTAGATAAACTAAAGGTTCTTCCAATCGCAGAAAGTACGGTGCATTACTGGAAACGAAAGTTTTAAAAAGACGATCCCGATGAGCCGCTTAGAGTGGCCATCAGGTCAATTTGGGAAGCCGATAATCACTATGGTGTGCGTCGAGTTTATTTAGAGTTACGAAAGCAACCTGAGTTCGCAGAGGTAAATCATAAGAAAGTTCAACGGCTCATGCATGAGATGGGATTAAAAGGCGTTGGATATAACAAACAATCGCACAAGTATGATTCATCTAAGGGGCTTGAAGGAAAGCGCGTGAAGAATAAGATTCACCGTCGTTTCAAGACTGATCGACCACTGCAAAAACTATCCAGCGACGTTACGGAATTCAAAATTCCAGCCACTGGAGAAAAAGTATATTTAGAACCAATTCTTGATATGTACAATAACGAGATTCTTACACATTCAATTAGTACCCGTCCGATTCTTGCGTTCATCTTACAACCGCTTAATCAGCTCGTAGAGCAACTGCGAAAACTTACTTATCGAACAACCATTCACACTGATCAAGGCTGGCAATATCGTCACAGAGCATGGCGTAAGAAGCTAAAGCAAAACCGCATCATCCAAAGCATATCGCGTCGTGCGACCGCTCTAGATGATGCGATTATGGAAAGTTTCTTTAATAAGTTGTAGGTTGAAATCGGCCCATGGAACAATTATTCATCAGCAAAAGAGTTGATTGATGTAATTAACAGTTGGATACTGTATTACAACAACACACGAATTCAAGCAAAATTAAACAGCCACTCACCGGTGGAATACCGACAAATGGCCGCTTAATCAGCTAAAATATTTTACTTTAACTTTTTGGGTACACCGCAATTTCCAAAGGGCTTTTTTTCATTATCTTGCACTTTCTCGCGTTTCAGGTGCGTTACTACTTGAAGCAGGCTGTGTTGATGACGCACTTGAACTTGGTGCATTCGAACTGCTACTTGCGGGTTGTGATTCGCTACGAGAAGCACTTGATTCAACTTGTGAAGATGAGGTGCTTCGTTCTTCAGCACTTTCAGTACTTGACTCGCTCGAAGAAGTGGGCGTCTTACTTGCGGGTTGTTCAGTAGAACTTTCAACTGGTGCAACTGATTGTTGAACAGTTTGTTGTTCGCGTTGGACGGTTGGTGTGCGAGTTGTTGAAACAGCGCCTGTACCACCAATTGTCTTTTCGTTGGCCACATCAGCACCAACTACTTGGTATTCCTTGATACCATTGACCGTTACTTCACGGACAGTATCTGGCATCGTCCAATCAGAGCCATCATCACCACCCGACATAACGTAATCCATCAAGGCTTTGTAAGCGTGAAGGGCAACATATTGTTCTTCACCCTCAGCCAAGTAGTGGCCAGGCTCGTCTGGTTGATCATATCCTGTCCAAACCGAAATCGCAGCTGACTTGGTAAAGCCGGTGAACCAGGTATCATGGGCTGCACCATCAGGGACATCAGCACCATCTGCATAACCAACAACACCAGTCTTACCGGCTTGGCTATAGGCATTCGTATTGATCATCTTGGCATACGAGTCGGTAATAACTGACTTCATCATGTTTGTTAACATGAATGCCGTTGATGACTTCATCGCTGTTGATCCCTCAGCCTTGTAGTTTTTCACAACGCCACTTTGTTCAGTGACCTTCGAAATGTATTGCGGCTTATAATAAGTACCACCATTGGCAAACGCTGCATAAGCGGTAGCCAATTGTTCTGAAGATACGTCGATTCCAATGGCACTTGAACCAACCAACTTATCCGCTGGAATATCAATTCCTAGCTTCTTTAAGAATTCACTTGACTTAGTATAGCCAACTTCTTGTAAGGTACGGATAGCTGGTAAGTTACGCGATTGCGCCAAGGCGTAACGCATGGTCATTGATCCCATGAACTTGTGATCCCAGTCATTCGGCTGAATATTTGTGCCAGGGTAGGTGTACGGCGTATCTAGAACCAGGTGATTCGTTGACCAGCCTAGATTTTCTACAGCCGGACCATAATCAACAATTGGCTTAGCATTTGATCCAGATGACCGTACTGTATTTGTTGCGTGGTTTATACCCTGTAAGGTCTTTAAGTTGCGACCACCAAGTTGGGCAATAACTTTACCACTATTTGGATCAGTTACTGTCATACCGACTTGCATATCATCATCTTTCCAGTTGACATAGTCGGCTGTGTTACCAATGGCGTACGCACGATCCTGTACTTTTTGGTTCAAATTCGTTTGAACTGTCAAACCATCTTTGTTCACGTCGTAGCCGAGCTTCTTAATTTCAGCCAACGTTGACATGATGTACGCATCATCAACCTTTGACTCTTCATCTTGCGTTGAGCTAGATGGGTGGGTCGTCATCAAACCATCTGTCACAGACAATGCCACATACTTCTTGGCTTGAGCTTGCGTAATCACGTTGTTTTGCGCCATTGCTTTCAAGACTTCATCGCGACGGGCCTTGGCACCCTTTGGATTGACGTAAGGGTCATAACCAGAAGGGGATTGTGGTAATCCTGCCAACAAGGCCATTTGTGGCGTTGATAAGTTCTTTAAATCCTTACCGAAATAATATTCAGCGGCAGTTTTCATACCATAAACGCCGTTACCCATATAAACTTTGTTCATATAAAGCGTTAAAATTTGATTTTTTGAATATTCTTTTTCTAGCTTCAACGCTAACCAAGCTTCTTGGGCCTTACGTTTAATTGTTTGATCACTCGCAGCCGTTGAGAAAGCCGTCAATTTAATCAATTGTTGCGTTAATGTTGAACCACCTTGTAGGCCAAGTGACGACCCGGTAAAGTTGGCAAATGCTGCCCCTAAAATCCGTCGGGGATCCACACCGTGGTGTTTATAGAAGCGTCGATCTTCAATTGAGACTACTGCCATGCGCATTTCTTTGGGAATCTCTGATTGTTTAGCCATCTCGCGCTTGCTACCTGTTGTGTAGAAAACGTTACTGTCTGCATCAAGTAGTTGCGTCTGAGATGTGCCAACTAAGGCAGAGTTGGTGATTTTTGGAGCAGATGAAGCGTAGTAAGTGAATACGCCTGCGCCACCCAATGCACCAACTACGCCCAATGTTGCGAGCGTTAGGATAGTATATTTTGCATACCGCTTGACCTTTGAACTAGTTTTCTTGGGCTGTTTGCGGGATGTCTGAGCATTACGTTGCACACGGGACATCTCTTCTGTCATAACGAAAGTTCTCCTTACTTAGTTACGTTGATTAAGCAGTTCATCAACAGCGACAAGGTAAGGGGTGGTGGGGTTAATTCCCAACGGCACCTGCGCACCTTGCGCGATAATGACATCATATGGTATTGATTTGCGCGCCGTCTCTTGCGCGTCCCAGTAGTCAAATAACAGCTGAGCCCAAATTACGTACGTCTCACGCAATGTTGTAAATCGAATAATCATAAAGGCCAAGCCTTCTGAAGCGACCACCTGCTTTAAATGCTTAATCTGATGTTCATGGACGTTTTTCAATGGAAAAGATCGTTTATTCGTTGTTTCTTTTGCATCGAAATCAATATAACGGCCGTGATAAACACCATTATAATCAGTTGTTGAAGCCTGGCGAAAGTAAGCTTCAGTAATCTTGGCAGCCGAACGAGCAGGGTAGCTCACGTTTACGATTTGAATCGGCGTCGGTTTCTTATGAATAACCGCCTGACCGGAGACTAAATAAAACTGATTAGCATCATTTAAATCACCTTCAAGCGACATACCACGATTACTTTGCGAACTTGATTTTGCCACCGGCTTCGCAAACGCACTTGCGTCAAAGCGGCGTCCATTTGGATAATTAAAAGCCATTTCGTACTCCTGCGTCTTAAGGTATCCTTAGCATTATACCAAAACAAGCAAGATACTAACAATAGGACTAAAACGAAACATAAATATATGGAGGTACATCATGGATCGCATTTGGATGACTGGTTTTCGCAGTTATGAGCTAGGGGTAAATGGGACCAAAGACCCTAAGCTAGCTGTGATTAAATTTGCTATTGAACGATTATTACGGACGAGTATTGAAGACGGAGCCGACTGGCTGATTACTGGCGGTCAAATGGGTATCGAACAATGGGCTATTGAAGTCGCACTTGACTTGCAAGCGACAGATTATCCCGAGTTTCAAATTGCATTAGTGACGCCGTTTGCCAAATTTGGGGCACATTGGAACGAAAACAACCAAGAAAAGTTGAACCATCTAAAAAGTCGCGTCAATTTTAGTAATACTGTTCACCAAGGTGATTTCGGTGGACGAACACAAATGCTGGCTTATCAGCGGTTCATGCTAACCCACACTGATAAAGGGATTATTTTCTTTGACGAAGAAGCAACTGAATCAAAAGCTCGTTATGATGACACCGCCATGCGCGAGTACGCTGAAAACTTTGATTATCCGGTTACCCGCATTGATCTAGATCGGCTACAAGACTATGCAGCTGAATATCAAGACTTACAATGGAATAACTGATAAGTTGTTAAGAAATCTTTATAAACTGGTTTTGTCATGACGCCTAAAAACTGGTAAACTAGACTTATGAACTAAACGGAGGAGTCCAAGTGATGGAAAATGTTCTACACAACCGCGAAGAAATCCTGAATAAGGAATTTAAGAAGACACGTATCGGTGCCGGATATGACATGACAGATGTTGATGCCTTTTTGGACGAAATTATGACGGATTACCAAGCGTTCCAAAACAACATTAATGAGTTGTCGACGCAAAACGACAAGTTAAAGGCACAAGTTGCAGAACTAACGAAACAAGTTAGCGCTTCAGCTACGGCACCTAAGGCTACACCAGCTGCGCCAACGGCAAACACAAATATGGATATCTTGAAGCGTTTGTCTAATTTGGAACGTCGCGTCTTTGGTACACCAACGGAACCAGCTGCACCTCTTTTAACTTCTGTTGAAGAAAAGGCTACACAATCAGCCGAATAGGTGTATAATAAGCAAATACGATGTGTTAGTGGGTAATTGCGTGCGGCTTATGTTGCATGAGGAAAGTCCATGCTCGCACTGACTGTGATGTCAGTAGTGTTCGTGCTAGCTGAAAAAATAAGGCTAGGCAGCCGATTTAATCGGTTGACGGCCAATGAAAGACCTACGGGTAACTATGGTTTAGTAGTTGTGAAAGTGCCACAGTGACGAACCGTCGAAGAAATGCGACGGGTGGAACGCGGTAAACCCCTCGAGCGGGCAACCCAAACTTTGGTAGGGGCGCTTGACCTAGCGAATTGAAGCGATGGTCGGGGAGACAGAAATGTCTGAGATAGATGATTGCCACCGGTTATAGACCGCCAATCTTTAATCGGTACAAAACATGGCTTATAGCTGACACATCAGGCAGCCGACGTCCTCGTGGCGTCGGCTTTCTTTTTGCACTAAAACCCTCATTTTGGGGGATACATACAAGAAAATGCAGGTGAAAAATATGCAAAATTTTAAATTGATGGCTACGATGGGCGCTGGACTTGAAGCGCTTGTTGCACGTGAATTGAAGGATATGGGCTACGCGACCCAAACCGAAAATGGGCGTATCTTCTTCCAAGGAACAATGGAAGACATCTATCGCACCAATCTTTGGTTACGTGTCGCTGATCGTATTAAGATCGTCGTAACTGAATTCGATGCAAAGACATTTGATCAATTATTTGAAAAAACAAAGGCCTTCCCTTGGGAAGATTTGTTGCCTTATGATGCAGAATTTCCAGTGAATGGACGTTCGAAAAACTCAATCTTGCACTCAGTGCCAACGGTCCAAGCGATTACAAAGAAAGCCATTGTTAACCGTTTGACTGACGCTTATCACACCCGCGGGTACTTACCTGAAACTGGTAACCGATTTGTGTTAGAAACTGCAGTTGATAAGGATCACGTCATGATCACTTTGGATACGACAGGGGATTCTTTGTTTAAGCGAGGTTACCGTACTGAAAAGGGTGGTGCGCCACTTAAGGAAACTATGGCTGCTGCCTTGGTCAATTTGGCACACTGGTTCACTGATAACCCATTCGTTGACCCAACAACTGGATCTGGAACGATTGCAATCGAGGCGGCTTTGATTGGGCGTAACATCGCGCCTGGACTAAACCGTGAGTTTGATATCACATCATGGGACTGGTTTGATAAAAAAATCGGTGAAACTTTGAAAACACAAGCACGGCAGTTGATTGACTTTGATGCTGAATTAGACATCACTGGTTATGATATTGACGAAAACATGGTTGAAATCGCAAAGGCTAATGCCGAAGCAGCCGGAGTTGGCGAAGATATTGTCTTCAAGCAATTAGCCGCTAAAGACTGGTCAACCGATAAGATTAACGGTGTCCTTGTGGCCAATCCACCATATGGAGAACGTCTGGGTGACGAAGATGCCGCCCGTCAGTTATACAGTGAGATGGGGCACATTTACAACCACATGCCTACCTGGTCAAAGTACATTTTGACATCAGACGAAGGTTTCGAAGAAGCGTTCGGTGCGAAGGCAACTAAAAAGCGTAAGTTGTATAACGGTGCTTTGAAGGTTGATTTGTATCAATACTGGGGTAAGAAGATTCGCTAATCGTGCACAATGCATAATTTGAAAGGGGAGACAACACATGAGTTCACTACTTGATGGCATGAATGACAAACAGGCTGAGGCGGTTATGACAACGGAAGGTCCGTTGCTTATCATGGCCGGCGCCGGTTCTGGTAAGACACGCGTGTTGACTCACCGCGTCGCCCACCTAATTAAAGACTTGAACGTGATGCCTTGGCGAATTTTGGCCATTACATTTACAAACAAAGCCGCCCATGAAATGAAGGAACGTATCGGCCAACTGGTTGACGCCGAAGAAGCAGATGCGGTCTGGGTATCAACTTTCCACGCCTTAGCTGTGCGAATTTTGCGTCGTGACATCGACAAACTAGGCTACAAAAAAGATTTTTCAATCATTGATGCCGGTGCACAGCGAACGCTTGTAAAGCGCATTTTGAAAGATTTGAACGTGGATATTGAAAAGTATGATCCCCGTTCTGTGCTAGGCACTATTTCCAACGCAAAAAATGCCATGGAGAAGCCGGCTGCCTACACTGAAAAAGCTAATGGGCCTTTCGAAGAAATTGTGGCGAAAGCATATACTGAATATCAGCACCAACTTGCGATTGCACAATCTGTCGACTTTGATGATTTGATTATGTTAACGATTGAATTGTTTCATCAAGAGCCGGAAGTGCTTGAATTCTACCAAGAAAAATTCTTATATGTGCACGTCGATGAGTATCAGGACACCAACGACGCCCAATATGAATTAGTCACGTTATTATCAGCAAAACACCGCAACTTGGCAGTTGTGGGAGACTCTGATCAGTCTATCTATGGTTGGCGTGGGGCCAATATGCAAATCATCTTGAATTTTAATAAAGATTACAAAGATGCTAAGACTGTTATGTTGGAGCAAAACTACCGTTCAACGCAAACTATTTTGGATGCTGCTAATGCAGTTATCGAACATAATAATGAGCGCATTGCTAAAAATCTGTGGACTGACAATGGCATGGGCGACAAAATCACTTATTACCGCGGACAGTCTGATAAAGATGAGGCATTATATGTTATCGCTCAAATTCGTGATGGTGTACAAAATCAGGAACGTAATTATCGTGACTTTGCTGTGTTATACCGTACGAATGCCCAGTCACGTGGTATTGAAGAAGCTTTGGTGAAGGCCAACATGCCTTATACAATGGTGGGTGGTTCAAAGTTCTATGAGCGTAAGGAAATCCGTGATGTTCTTGCCTATTTGGCTTTAGTGACCAATCCAGCTGATAATGAAAGCTTTTTGCGCGTGGTTAATGAGCCAAAACGTGGTATTGGTAACACCTCAATCGAAAAGTTACGGGCCTTTGCCTTACAGAATGATTGGCCATTATTAGACGCCGCCAAGAATGCGGTGATGATTCCAGGTTTAACAACTCGTGCCGCTAATCAGCTGACTCAATTCGCTAAATTAATTAGCACGCTCCGTCAGCAGACAACATTCGACCTAAGTATTACGGATTTGACACGTCAAATTTTGGATCGTACGGGCTATGAAGAACAATTCAAAGCCTCACCAACACCCGAAAACCAAGGTCGATTGGAAAACTTGGCAGAATTCCTGTCAGTAACTGAAGAATTTGATAAGAAGTACGAACCGACGGAAGAAAGTATCTCTAAGTACGTGGACTTCTTGGGCGAATTGGCCCTTGTGTCTGACCTTGATAGCGTGGATGAGGACACTGATAACCAAGTCACTTTGATGACGTTGCACGCTGCCAAAGGATTGGAATTCCCTGTGGTCTTCTTGGTTGGAATGGAAGAAAACCTCTTCCCACTCTCCCGCGCAGCAGCTGACGATGCCCAACTAGAGGAAGAACGTCGATTGGCATATGTGGGTATTACACGTGCCAAAGAGAAACTCTTTATCACTAACGCGTACTCTCGACTGCTTTATGGTCGGACGACGAGTAATGTTCCATCACGATTCATCGATGAGATTAGCCCTGAGCTGATTATGCAGCCAGCCGGTCAACAATTGTCCGCTACTGCAAATCGTGATGGTGCATTGCCATTCGCACGCCGAACGCAACAAGCCACGGCAACCACGTTTGCTGGTCGACAACGCCAAGCCGAGCAAAGTGGCACGCTATTCCGAACTACTTCGACAGTCACGTCAGCAACACTTGGCACTGGCGCTGATAAAAAAGCCTGGACGATTGGTGATGCGGTTAGTCATAAAAAGTGGGGTGTTGGCCACGTTGTTAAAGTTTCAGGTACTGGTGAGGACCAAGAATTAGATATTGCTTTCCCTGATCAAGGGATTAAACGTTTGCTTGCTGCGTTCGCCCCAATTCAAAAGGTGGAGTAGCACTTGCAGGAGCTTATAGAACAATGGATAACTTTCAAGATATCGCTTCAATAACTGTCATTGAAGCGAAAGCAGAAATTGATGCGCTACAGCAAGATTTGAAGCAATGGGCGCAAGAATATTACGAAAATGATGCGCCATCTGTTGAAGATGCCGTGTATGACCGTAAATACAATCGATTGGAAGCGCTAGAAGCAGCCTTTCCCGAGTTAGTAACGCCAGACTCAATCACGCAACAGGTTGGCGGAAAAGCCACTAAATCTGATTTGCCAAAGGTAGTTCACAACATCCCAATGCTGTCGCTAGGTGATGTCTTTTCGTTGGATGAATTGTACGACTGGCTGACAACAACACAAAAATCATTTAACACACCGCTTAGCTATAATGCTGAGTTGAAAATTGATGGTCTTGCGATTAGTTTAATTTACGAAAACGGTGAACTGATTCAAGCATCAACTCGGGGCGATGGTAACATCGGGGAAGACGTTACGGCAAATGTACGCCAAATTAAACGGATTCCTAAAAAACTTAATGAACCAATTTCAATTGAAGTACGTGGCGAAGTGTATATGCCGAAAGCAGCTTTTGTGACATTAAATGAGCAACGCGAACGTGACGGCCTGTCAATATTTGCCAATCCACGTAACGCAGCGGCAGGATCGCTACGCCAATTAGATGTCAAGGTGACGAAGCAGCGCCAACTGGATGCCTTTTTATATGCTGCAGTTGACGCCGAAAATATACTTGGTGTCACGACACAAGCTGGCTTATTACAACGGTTAGCTGAACTTGGACTACCAGCTAACCCAACGAACGCAGTTGTCGCTTCCGAAGCAGACATCGCAGCCTACATTAATGATGAAACAGCCACTCGTGATGAGTTAGCGTATGGAATTGATGGCATTGTCATCAAAGTTAATTCCCTAGCTTATCATGAGGAGTTGGGTAACACTATTAAAGTGCCACGTTGGGCGATTGCGTACAAGTTCCCGCCTGAAGAGGCTCACACTGTTGTACGCGACATTGAATGGACCGTTGGACGAACAGGGGCAGTTACACCAACAGCTGTGATGGATCCCGTCCGGTTGGCAGGTACAACCGTAGCCCGCGCTTCGCTACATAACCCAGATTATTTGAATAGTAAAGATATTCGAATTGGTGATACTGTGACCTTGCACAAAGCAGGAGACATTATTCCGGAAATTGGCCAGGTGATTTTGAGCCAGCGTCCAACGGATAGTGAAGTTTATCAAATGCCTGTGAGCTGCCCGGCTTGTGGTCAAGAATTGGTACACATTGATGGTGAGGTTGCTTTGCGCTGCATTAATCCTTTCTGCCCAGCACAAATTCAAGAGTCATTGACGCACTTTGCTTCTCGCGATGCGATGAATATTGACGGACTTGGACCAAAGATTGTGGAACAGTTACTCTCACGTCATATGATTAACCAAGTTTCTGATTTGTATCGCCTGACATTTGAACGATTACTCACTTTGGACAAGTTCGGCGAGACATCAGCTAACAATCTATTGCGCGCTATCGAAAATTCTAAGCAAAATTCGGTCGAACGCCTGCTATTCGGTTTGGGTATTCGCAACGTTGGGGCAAAAGCTGCTAAGACCATTGCTGCCAAATTTGTGACATTAGATGCCATCGCCCACGCAAGTGCAGATGATATCGCAGAATTACCTGGCATGGGCTTGATTATCGGGCGCAGTATTGCGCAGTATTTTGATACTGAGCATGCACAAGAGTTGGTCGCTGATTTTGAGCAACTCGGCGTTAATACGCGTTACACGCAAGCCGTTGAAATTGCGACGGATACTATCTTTTCTGATAAGAAGGTCGTTTTAACTGGCAAATTAGCGCTATTTAGTCGTTCAGAAGCGGCCGCTTGGCTTGAATCTCAAGGGGCAACCGTTAGTGGTTCCGTTTCTAAAAAAACTGATTTATTAATTGCCGGTGCTGATGCTGGATCAAAGTTAACCAAAGCACAAGAATTGGGCATAGAGATTTGGTCAGAAGCGCAATTGCGTGATAGTATGGATAACAACAACTAAAAATGAATATCAGTTGACGATAGGCAATATTTCGCCAACTAAAGGAGTAACACATGCGTGCATTAAAATGGATTGCCGGTATTTTCGGTGTTGTTGTGCTAGCAGCCGCACTCGTGTTCTTTGGAAATTTCTTTTCAAAGAACTCATCAAATATCGCGACAAAATCTAGCACAACGAAGTCTGCGAATTCTTCATCAAAAAAAGGAATTCAAGTCACTGGTAAAACGGATGATTCATCATACAAAATCGTCATTAAAGACGGTAAGTATTTAACAAGCAAGGCCCGTGGTATTACGGCTGGTCAAGAATCAAACAACTTCAATATGGTGAGTTTTGAAAGCGGCCTCTTAGACTTTTCAAAGGAGCACTTCAATACATCTAAGTATGTGTTCCAAGAGGGTCAATATCTCTCAGCTACAACGGCAACAGAGTGGTTGAACCGTAAGTCAGCCGATAATCCAGATGGATTAAATCCTGAGGATAACGGTAAAACTGACGATTCACGAGCACCTTTCTACCTACAGACACTTGAAGAACAGGACTTCATGACGCAAGATGGTAACGACTTGAAACTTGCTGGAATCGTTATTGGTATGGCTATGAATACGCAAGATGTCTACCAAAAGGAACAGTGGGGTGCAAACTTTACGCAAGACATTTCAAAGGCTGACCGCATTGCGCACGGTAAGGAAATGGCTGCAGAAGTTGTCAAGCGCTACCGCGCCATGAGCGGTGTTGGCAATGATGTGCCAATTTATGTGGCGATGTACGCCCAAGCACCTGAGGATTCATTATCAGGTGGTAATTTCTATAGCTGGAGTGTTGCTAATTCGGGGGATACCTTGGCTAATTGGACCAATCTTGATCGTCAGACGGTTGTTTTGCCAATGCAAGATGGGACAACATCAGAAAAGTCCGTTGGTAGTGCTTTGAATACGAGTTTTAAGAACTTCACGGATAAGCTCCAAGGATTCTTCCCAAACTTGTCTTCAATCACTGGCCAAGCGTCTTATGCTGGCTCGAATTTGAAGGGATTGAACGTCACTGTTTCAACACAATTCTACTCAGCAACAGAAATTGAAAGCTTTGCTAACTACATTGCTGAAACAGCACCAAGTTATCTACCAAATGGCGTCCCTGTACAAATTCGTCTGGAAGCTTCAACTGGTATGCAAGCCTACATTATCAAGGATGCTAATGATAGTAAGTACACTGTCACAATCCTTGGTTCATACTAAAAAGTTTAACCGGCAATCCCCTAAAATGGATTGTCGGTTTTTACTTGCAATTTACTAAGAATACCCGTAGTATAGAAAAAATGAAATTTTGGGGGAGTAAGAATATGGGAATGCATCAATACCTGTCTGGATTAAATGAATTGGAAATGATTACGCGTGCACCGGGTTACTTCAAGTACCAACCACATTCTGTTGCGGCCCATTCATGGAAAGTAACTGAAGCTGCGCAATTTTTGGGTGACATCGAGGAGCAGTCTGGCAATGAAATTGATTGGCGAATGTTGTACGAGAAGGCTTTAAATCACGATATTACGGAGCGCTTCATTGGGGATATCCGAACACCCGTTAAGTACGCATCTGCTACCTTACGTCAAATGTTAGCAGATGTTGAAGATTCGTTATCAGATAACTTCGTCAAAACAGAAATTCCAACGGAGCTACAAGCAGTATACAAGCGCCGGCTTCACGAAGGTAAGGACGATACTTTGGAGGGACGTATCCTTTCCGTCGCCGATAAGGTTGACTTATTGTATGAAGCATACGGCGAACTACAGAAGGGTAACCCTGAGCCTGTGTTCTTGGAGATTTACAAGGAAAGTCTCGCCACTATTTTCGCCTTCCGTGATATGCCAAGTGTCGCTTATTTCATTAAGGAGGTTTTGCCAGAACTATTAGCAGAACAATTTCCTGGATCAGAACAACTCCAGCGTATCTACATTGGAATCTTTAATTCAAAATAGAGAATTTCCGTTATAATAATAGTAAGAAATAAAAAGCCACTACACTCTCAGTGGCTTTTTGATTGTTGTACCAACCAGTGATGTTTAACTGTAATCATTGGTACTATAGAGAGAATCTATGAGAGTAATTCGCATTTTATTGTTCAACGCAGTCGTTGTTGCTGAACTTGCGGTTGGCCTGGCGAGTCACCCCACTGTGATTGCTGCTGCACCAGCAACGGCAGAAGAAATCAATAATAACTATAAAACTGTTCGATCGACGAAAGATTCGCTGGGACACAAAATTTTTGCATAACAGCAAATTGTGGCGAAAGACAATGCTGATGTCTATCGTATTTTAGCAAAAAAATCCGACGGATCATTTCAACAAATTGCCTCTACAAATGATAAAAGTGTGCTGAAAAAGTGGACGCATTATTGGGCACTGCCATATATTCAAAATACGTCGTCCCTGACACCACAACAAGCATCATTAAAGTCACACACAAAATTACTGTCATTTGTGGACGGACAATTGCCGAATAATTTGTCAATTAAAACACTAAAAAACACGTTGGTAACCGCTGATGCGCAAGTGTCGATTATGGCCCCCATCAAAAAGGGACAGTGGACAACAACACTCTACTATCATATTAAAAGTGATGCTGACGACGATGGTTATGTTAGTGCGAAAGCAGTTAAACAATTAACCGACCCCAATCAAGCAAGTAGCGCGTCGACAAATAATGCCACTTTGCCGTTTGATAAAAAAATATGTCTGAAATCAACGCATTACGCAAAAAATGGCGAAAAAAAGGTAGTATTTAACAATAAATCGCTCATTATCGCGCACAGCAGCAAGCCAAACTGGGGATACTCGATAACCATATGGGCATGCAGACGGCCTTTGATCGCAAAGGTGGTAACACTTGGTCACTATCTGGGGAAAACCTTCAGATGGGGGACACGACCACATTTGGGACATCAGCAACTGATTTTGGTAAAAATACGGTTGCTAACTGGTACACTAATAATGGCGTTGCCAATTTTTCTCACCGAAAGCTGATGTTGTCGCTGTACATGAATCAAATTGGGATCGCGTTAAGTAAAAAAGACGGTAAATTCATTATCGTAACGGAATTTGGTTCAACTAAAAATATCAATCAGACTGGCATCGATGCTTGGAATGATTATTTCCAATCGACCCGCGAAACGGGGGCATTCAATCGACCAGCGCATGATCTAAACTAACAATACGGAAGCGAGGGGTAATATGGTAAATCGCGATGATAGTCATGAATATGAGGTGGTTTCAAAATATGAGCCAACCGGTGACCAGCCAACAGCGATCGACAAGCTAGTAACCGGTCTTAAAAATGGGGAAAAAGAACAAATTTTGTTAGGTGCCACCGGAACAGGAAAAACATTTACTATTTCGAATGTGATTGCCCAGGCCAACAAACCCGTTCTTGTCTTATCACACAATAAGACGCTGGCTGGCCAATTATACGGTGAATTTAAAGAGTTTTTCCCAAATAACGCGGTTGAATACTTCGTTTCTTACTATGACTACTATCAGCCCGAGGCATACGTACCATCATCTGATACCTATATTGAAAAAGACTCTTCAATCAACGATGAGATTGATAAGTTGCGTAATTCTGCGACGGCTTCCTTACTTGCTCGAAACGACACCATCGTCGTGGCATCAGTCTCGTCAATTTTTGGATTAGGTAGTCCTGAACAGTATAATGACCACGTTATCAACGTCCGTGTGGGTGACGTGATTGAACGTAACGACCTCATGCGTCGCCTAGTTGATATTCAATTCCAACGCAATGATATTGACTTCCAACGTGGTCGTTTCCGCGCTCGTGGTGATGTTTTAGAAGTCTTTCCAGCATCATCTGATGCTAAGGCGTTGCGCATTGAATTCTTTGGTGATGAAGTTGACCGGATTCGTGAAGTTGATTCCCTTACTGGTGCAGTAACGTCTGACCTAGACTTGGCCACCATTTTCCCAGCCACTCATTTTATGACCAATGATGCCATTCGTGAGCGAGCACTAAAGACCATCCAAGCTGAATTGGATGCCCAACTAAAAGTCTTTGAAGAAGAAGGCAAATTGTTGGAAGCACAACGCCTGAAGCAACGTACTGAATATGATATTGAGATGATTCGCGAAATGGGCTTCACCAGTGGCATCGAAAATTATTCACGCCACATGGACGGACGAGCCCCGGGCGAACCACCGTTCACGTTACTCGACTTTTTCCCAGATGATTTCTTAATTGTTGTGGACGAGTCTCACGTAACCATGCCCCAAGTACGTGGTATGTATAAGGGGGACCGTGCCCGTAAGGAAACGTTGATTGACTTTGGATTCCGACTACCATCGGCTCTGGATAATCGACCACTACGTTTAGAAGAATTTGAAGAGCACGTTAACCAAATTATCTACATGTCAGCGACACCTGGTGATTATGAAGAAGCGCGGGTTAGCCAAGATGATGTCGCCCAACAAATCATTCGTCCAACTGGACTACTCGATCCGGAAATCGAAGTTCGGCCAGTTATGGGTCAGATTGACGACTTGTTGGGTGAAATTAACGAACGTGTCGCCAAAGATGAACGTGTGTTCGTAACGACGCTTACCAAAAAAATGGCGGAAGATTTAACCGATTACCTTGAAGATGTTGGGGTTAAGGTTAAGTACTTGCACTCTGATATTAAAACACTTGAGCGTACTGAAATTATTCGTGATTTACGACTTGGCAAGTTTGATGTTTTAGTAGGTATTAACTTGCTTCGTGAAGGAATTGACGTACCGGAAGTTTCTCTAGTCGCGATTTTAGATGCCGACAAGGAAGGGTTCTTACGTAATACTCGCTCGCTGATTCAAACAATTGGACGTGCGGCCCGTAATGAAAACGGTCACGTTATTATGTACGCCGACAACATAACTGGGTCAATGCAAGCTGCGATGGAAGAAACCGCCCGGCGTCGCACGATTCAAATGTCATACAATCAAGAACATGATATTACGCCTCATACCATCAAAAAGGAAATTCGTGGTCTCATTTCCGTTAGCCATGATACGGCGGAGACCAACGAATCAACTAGCTTTACTGAAGTTTCCTTTAAGGACATGGCTCGCCCAGATCAGGAAGCAATGATTGCTAACTTGGAAGACCAAATGCGCGCAGCCGCCAAGCGATTGGACTTTGAAGAGGCTGCTAGCTTACGTGATGCCGTCATGGAGCTTAAACTACAACTTGGTATCTGATGACATTGCACACTATGTTATAATGTTTATTGGTATTTCTGTTGTAAATGCAGGAAAATATAGATTGCTAGGGGATTATCATGGATTTTAGTCTAGCTGATATTCAGGCGTTAATGCGTGATTTCGAGAATAGTTCATTACGTGAATTCAAACTCGATATGGATGACACCCATTTACACTTGAACAAAAATGAAGCGCAAACGACACCTGTGTATCAAACAACAACGGTTGATACACCAGTTACTGTTGACGAAACACTAACAATCACGGCCCCATTGGTTGGGACATTGTATTTAGCTTCGAAACCGGGTGTTGCAAACTTCAAGCAAGTTGGCGACCCTGTTTCGATTGGTGAAACAGTGGCAATTATCGAATCGATGAAGTTAATGACTGAGGTACACAGTGAGGTAGCCGGGACTATTGTGGCTATTAACGCTGAAAATGAAACGGTCGTTGGGTATGACGACGTTTTGTTTACGGTACAACCGAATTAATTCATGAGAAAGAGAGGCCGGAACGTTGTTCCAGCCTCTTTTACGTTAATGGAGTTTAAAAATAATGTACAAAAAAGTATTAGTTGCAAATCGTGGTGAAATTGCAGTCCGTATCATTCGGGCTTTGCATGAGTTGAATATCAAAGCAGTGGCAATTTATAGCACTGCAGACAAGGAAGCTTTGCACGTACAACTAGCCGATGAGGCAATTGGGGTTGGCGGACCTAAGCCGCACGATTCGTACTTAAACCGGCAAAACATTGTCAGTGCTGCCTTATTGACCGGTGCTGAAGCCGTCCACCCCGGCTATGGCTTCTTATCTGAAAATGCCATGTTTGTGAACATGCTACATGACGTTGGTATTGATTTTATCGGCCCTCGAGCTGAGACCATTGATTTAATGGGGGATAAAGCGGCAGCTCGAGAGACAATGCGAGCGGCTGGCATTCCCGTCATTCCGGGAAGCATCGGTACATTAGCAACGAGTCAAGAAGCTGCTGAAATTAGTGCTGAAATCGGTTATCCGGTCATGCTTAAAGCAGCCGCTGGTGGTGGTGGTAAAGGTATGCGTTTCATTCCTGACGCCGCAACTTTAGTTGAACAATTCGATCGCGCGCAAGCTGAAGCGGTACGTGCTTTTGGATTCGGTGAGATGTATGTCGAAAAAGTAATGACAGACGTTCGCCACATCGAAGTTCAAATCATGCGTGATGCAACAGGACAGACCGTTTATTTTCCGGAACGTGATTGCTCTATTCAACGTAATCACCAAAAAATGATTGAAATGTCGCCTGCAGTAGGTATCACAAGTGAGATTCGTGAAAATCTAGGCCATCTGGCGGTAAAAGCTGCGAACACTTTAAACTACGTTAATACCGGCACCTTTGAATTTCTTGCCGACCGCGATAATCATTTTTATTTTATGGAAATGAATACCCGGATCCAAGTTGAGCATCCAGTCACCGAAGCCGTGACGGGCCTAGACCTCGTTAAGATGCAAATCCTTGTGGCTGCAGGTGAACCATTGCCAGTTGCCCAACAGGATATCCAAGTTAAACAGCATGCAGTAGAAGTGCGTTTAAATGCTGAAAACCCACTCAAAAACTTTCAACCGAGCGCTGGACAAATTTCATTTAGTTACTTACCGTTTGGTGGCCCTGGCGTGCGTTTTGATTCGGCGATTTATACTGGCGAAGAAATTGCTCCCTATTATGATTCAATGATTGGCAAAGTTATTGTATCTGCCAATAGTCGCGACGAGGTCTTCACAAAGTTATCTCGTACACTGGATGAAGTGGTTATTCACGGTATTGATACTAATCTCTCAATTCAACGGGACTTAGTGTACAATCAGGCCGTACAGCAAGGCATCGTCCCAATTGATTTTGTGGAAACGACATTTTTGCCGGCCTGGTCAGTAGAGGAGATTCAAGAACCATGACGCAATTATTTGAAAATAACCCGAATAAATTTAAACACACAGCACCTGCGGATGCCCGGACTCGTGGGCAAAAGGGTGATTGGGTAATTTGTGCTTTTTGTGGCGCACAACAGTATAAAGAAGAGCTTGGCGAGTTCTTAGTTTGTGGTGTTTGTGGCTTTGGGTTTCGCTTAGGTGCGGCACAGCGTGCCAATATGATGACAGACAGTTTTACAGAATGGCACGCTGACATTGAAATGACAACACGGGATTTCCCTGGCTATGCCGAAAAGTTAACGCGCGCTCAGGCTGCGACTGGCCTAAAAGAGGCTGTTTTGACTGGTGAAGCCATCATTGAACATCAGCGGACTGCCTTGGCCATTATGGACGCTGGTTTCATGATGGGGTCATTAGGTGCTAAGACTGGCGCCAAGTTGGTGGCTCTATTTGATGATGCGACGGCAAACGGCTTACCAGTTATCCTTTTTTCTGCATCTGGCGGTGCGCGAATTCAGGAAGGTATTCGAAGTCTGATGCAATTAGCAAACGTTTCTGCAGCAATCGCACGGCATCGCGAGACGGGTTTGGTATACATTGTTGTCCTAACCGATCCAACCATGGGTGGGGTCACAGCTTCCTTTGCTATGCAAGGTGACATTATCTTGTCTGAGCCACATGCCTTGGTCGGTTTTGCTGGTCGCCGAGTTATCGAACAAACAATTCATGAAACACTACCCAAGGATTTCCAACGTGCTGAGCATATGCAAGCTAGCGGATTCATTGATGCGATTGTCGCGCGACCTGAGTTGCAACATTACCTTGGTCAGCTCTTGCGCGTACACCAAGCACCGAAGGAGGACGCCTATGTCTGACAAAAAACCGATTGAAATCGTTCAGGCTTCCCGTGAAGACCGCTTTTTGGCTCGTGATATTATTGCTGGTTTGATAACAGATTTTCAAGAATTACACGGTGATCGCGCTCAAGGAGATGATCCCGCCATCATCGGAGGCGTTGGCCTGTTGGATGAACATCCAGTTACAGTTATTGCCATCAATCGTGGTGCTGAAATCGCTGAGAAATTAAAAACGCGTAACGGATCACCTGAAGCGAGCGGTTATCGGAAAGCGTTGCGCTTGATGCAACAAGCCGATCGATTCAATCGGCCAATCATCACCTTCATTAATACACCAGGCGCTTTTCCAGGCAAAACTGCTGAAGAAGGCGGGATTGGTCAAGCAATTGCTGAGAGTATCTTGCAAAGCATGTCCTTTAAGGTGCCAATGATTGCTGTTATAT
Organism: Weissella cibaria; assembly: GCF_004521965.1. GTDB lineage: Bacteria > Bacillota > Bacilli > Lactobacillales > Lactobacillaceae > Weissella > Weissella cibaria_A. The sequence continues at coordinate 40,077 of NZ_SDGK01000088.1, forward strand.
ACGGAGAAGGCGGGTCAGGCGGGGCGCTAGCACTAGCAACATCTAACCGAGTATGGATGTTCGAACACGCCATCTATGCCATGTTGTCACCAGAAGGGTTTGCATCGATCCTGTTTAAGGACGCCAAAAGAGCAGATGAAGCCGCCGCATTATTGGGCTTAACCCCACAGGAATTGTTAGCGGCTCACGTCGTGGATCGTGTTATTCCTGAAATTGATGATCATGTTGCATTTTACGAACAACTTCGATTCGATTTGAAAAATGAAATAGCCGACCTACAAAAGCTGTCGACTACAGAACTGATTACACAACGTCAACAACGTTTTGCACAATTTTCATAAATAAAAAGGACCTCAAAAATGAGGTCCTTTTTATTTATAATTTATTAATCTGACAACCCGACTTGAAGTGCCTTAATCCGCTTAGAAGCAATCCAAAGCAAGAAACCAGCCACAATCGTAATACCACCAATAAGCAAGAAGTAATTAATTTCTGTTGATTTTGAGTACAACTGAACTAACTGGGCGTTCGCTGCCTGAGCGGTTGCATCAGATAGATTCCAAACAGTTAGCATTTGTGCCTGGAATGCCACCGGCGCCATTTTTGCTGACGCTGATAGTCCAACTGGTGAGATGAGCATTTCACCAACTTCAACCAAAGCCCACGAGGCAATCAACCACAGTGCGTTGAAGTGGTGGTTAACACCATACAACATGCCTGGAAATGCCATCCAAACAAATGATAGCCCAGCAAAAACAAGTCCTAGTGAGAATTTAACGCCCGTTGATGGTTGCTTATCACGTAGCTTTTTAGACCATAGCCACACAAAGAATGGCGTAAACAACATAATGAACAAGGGATTTAATGACTGGAACCAAGATGCTGGTGCACCGTGCAAGGCTGTCTGATCAGATGCAAACAACGCCAAGACAACGGATCCTTGTTCTTCGATTGACCAGAAGAGCATCGCTGCAATAAAGAGGGGAATGTATGCCCAAACGCGCTTGCGCTCCGCTTTGGTCGTCTTATCAGAAGTTAACATGACCACAAAGTAAATGACTGGCACCAAAATCGCCACAAACGTCAGCAAATTAATGACGTTGTTAATGTTCAATACATGCATCATGTCCATCGCGCCAATGATTACAGCAAATACGATGATAATCCCAAGAATTTTATAAATCAACGGCATGATTTCTTCCGGTTGCAACGGAGAAGGTGCCTGGTGCGCTGTATCCTTCAAATGTTTGCGCCCATCAAGGCTGTATTGGATAAGGCCGAAGAACATTCCAATTGCCGCTAATGAGAATGCAACGTGAAAATTAACATGTACTTGAAACCACCCAACCAAAAGAGGTGCGACGAACGCGCCCAGATTGATACCAAACACGTAGATAGAAAAGCCGGCATCACGGCGCTCATCCCCAGGCTGATACAAGTTACCGACCATCGTGGCCACGTTCGGCTTCAATAGACCCGTTCCTAAAATAATTAAGGCAATTGATAGGAATAATCCCAGCTTAGCTAATGGAATTGCCAAGGAAATGTGTCCGAACATAATCAAGACACCCCCGTAGAAGACCGTTCGCCAAGGTCCAAGTACTCGGTCAGATAAATAACCACCAATAATGCCTGACAAATAAACTAATGATCCATAGATTGACATGATGGCGGCACCAGTTGCTTGGCCAAAACCTAAGCCGCCTTTATCCACCGCATAAATCATGTAAAATAGCAAAATGGCACGCATACCATAATATGAAAAACGCTCCCACATTTCGGCGAAGAACAAGGTCATCAGGCCTCGAGGTTGTCCGAAGAAGGAGGTATCACGTTTCTGTTCCATCAGAAAAGTCCTCACTCTTAACAGTTACTCATTGTACTGAATTAATATTCGTAAATTTGACAACGCATTTATTTTACGCCGGTTTTTTATAGGATGCAATTTTTCTTAATGTATCTCACATTAAACAGAAAAAGCGCCTTTGTTAACTGACAAAGACGCTTTTAATATTCTCATTATGACATCACTGCATTTTCTGACGTAACCGTAGCTGCTGGCGTTGGCAAAATTTCTGATGCGGTTTCACGAGCCAAAAGTAACTTGAAGTTAGGGTGGGTTTGCAAGATAGACACTGGGACGTATTAACTGATTGGGCCAAAGAAAGCTTCCTTGATAATGTTCGCCTTCTTCTTACCAAACGCAATCATCACGATTTCCTTGGTGCTCATGATTGTCTTAGGTCCCATTGATACGTAGCCGGCAGGAACTTTTTCTTCAGAACCAACGCGGCGTCAACTTAATCATTTGCCTCAGAAGGAATATAGCGTGTCCCGTCTTAAAACTTGGTTACGCCAGGCAGGTTACCTGCGTAACGACCATCTGAACCAATACCGAGAGGCATAAAGCCCAATCCGTTTGCTTGTGCCAAACGCTCATTCAAAGTACCCCAGTTTGAAAAATCCAAACGGTGGTACAAATAAGCGGGCATTTTCGCTGGATTCAAAAGTACTTACGCAACGTTTTAGTTGTCATACCCTCTTCTGAATCTTCTTGTGGCACTTCATCAAAGTTCCACAAGTGCAGCTTAGGCATATTTGGACCATGAATGCGTTCCGGCATTGATCGTAAGAATACCAGCCGTCAAGGCAATGTTACGTACCTTTGGATCATAAATTTTTTTGTAGTAGAAAGTGAGACGTTTCGTTTGTTACATCTTGCTTTGTATCAACAATTTCAATTCGCATATTTATTCTTTCTCCTGACTTTTGCTTCACTTAACACTTACAAGTGTAGTGGGAGAATTTGACTAATTTTTGAAGGGTCCGCAAAGAATATTTGTGAGTGGTCTAGTATTGGTCCAAGAAAAAAGCGCTATCGACTATCGATAGCGCTTTCATTATTATTTCTTCTTTTTAAGCGATGCTAATTCTACTTGAATTCGAGCTTGTGTTTCTGCAATTCGATCCAAACGAGGCTGGTTCTTAAAATTCATTTTTTCTACTTGAATTTGTAAGTCTTTTGCAAATGTTTGGACATCGGGTACAGACTGTTGTACATTTGCCACAGCTTCCTTTAGTTGCTTCGTACCGGTAGCTATTCGTTTAACGGCCGCAACCCAAGCCATGACATGTTGTTTTTGCATTTCAAAAAAGGCTTTTGCTTGATCCATTAGTTAGTCCTCCATGTGACTCGCAATCCGGTCAGCCAGTGCTCGATAGTCGTCTTCTGACGTTGTTTCACTGTGGTCAGGCATTGGCACATCAAAAGTATCGTCCGCGTAACGTGGAATTAGGTGGAAGTGGGAGTGGAACACTGACTGTCCTGCGGCTTCACCATTATTTGACAAAATATTCAGTCCAATAATCTTGTCATCACTTGCCTTAATTGCGCGGGCAATTTTAGGTAGCTTTGACAAAACACGTGCCGCTAACGCTTCATCGTATTCAAAAATATCTACAACGTGTGTCTTTGGCACCATCAAGGTATGACCAGGCGTAACTTGACTCAAATCTAAAAATGCAAACACATCATCATCTTCATATACCTTATAAGCGGGGATATCACCTGCGATAATCATATCAAATACATCTGCCATGAGAACGCCTCCAAGTTTTATATATTAATACTATTATAACGTACTTTGTGCTGTGTGTCCGTACGTAAATATTAAAGATTATTTGGTAAAATAGAAGTAGACGAAAAAACGGAAGTGAAAATATGACATTATCAGTTAAAAATCTTTCGGGTGGTTATGGCCAATTGGCAGTACTACACGATATTTCATTCGACATTCAGGCCGGCAAATTACTAGCGTTGGTTGGATTGAACGGTTCGGGAAAGTCGACGACGATTAATCACATTATTGGATTATTAGCGCCCAAGCAAGGGCAGATTACCCTAAATGGGGTAACGCTCAAAACTGATCCAGTCAAATATAAATCTCAAATTGCCTACATCCCAGAGCAACCAGTTTTGTACGACGAATTAACACTTCGTGAGCACCTTGCATTAACGATTGATGTATATGGATTAAATGAAGAAACTGCTTGGCAGCGTGCAACAAGTCTCCTGCACACGTTCCGCCTGGATAACAAGCTGGATTGGTTTCCAACCCATTTCTCAAAGGGTATGCGACAAAAAGTAATGATTGTCATGGCTTTTATCACGGATGCCCCATTTTTTATTATCGACGAACCATTTCTGGGGCTCGATGTGATTGCCGTTAACGATTTGTTAACACTAATTGACGCGCGCAAAGCGACTGGTACGAGCTTCTTGCTAACAACGCACGTGTTAACGACCATTGAAAACCACGCTGATCAATTCATTTATTTGCGTGATGGGCAGGTTGCCGGGCAAGGAGCCGCGCAAGACTTCGCAACATTAGTGCCCGATATGCAACCCAACGAGGTAAGCTGATGGATAAGCGGCACTTATTTCAACAACGATGGACACAACAATGGCGTCTCTTCAGTAAGTACTTACGATACGTGTTTAACGACCATGCTGTCTTAGCGTTATTTTTCTTATTAGGTGCAGCTGGACTTGCATACCGCAACCTTTGGCAACATGCGCCGATTACGTTGGGGACAAAAGCCTTGCTGTTAATTATCCTCGTCATCACTTTGGTCATTTTCAAAACACCGGCTAATTTTTTAAAACCGGCCGATCCTGTGTTCTTAATAGGTGATGAAACCGCGCTGCGCCGTTTGTTCAAAACAGCGACGCTTTACAGTGCAGTCATTAACGGTGTGATTCAATTTATCATGACGATTATTTTATGGCCAATGATGTTTCGCTTACTCACACCTTACTTGAGTGTGGTTATTTTAGTGACACTTGTCCTGGTGTCAACTAAAATCATCCTGACGATTACCGCAGCTAAACATTTCGCAATGTATCGACAAGCTGATGCAGGTGACATGATTGATTGGCGCGCATTAATTGCAAATGAGGAAAAAAGGCAGAATAGCATCCTAGTTTTTTTCAACTTATTTATTGATGTGCCTGGTCAACGACCAAGTATCAAGCGTCATCGTTGGGCGGATCGATTCATTCACAACTGGCCAGGTCAGCAGCATAATCCACTCGTTAAACTAATGGTGACAACTTTCATCCGCCAGAGCCAATATGCTGGGGTCTGGTTGCGCTTAACTGCTATCGGTATCGTAGCCGGTCTGGTTACAACAGGATGGCTACAAACAGCTCTCTATGCGATTTTAATGTACTTGATTGTATTGCAAATTCTACCTTTAGTTGCGAGCCATCAACAACTTGTTTTTGATCATTTATTTCCTGTTACGATTGGCCAACGTCAGCAAGCATTCCGCTTTGCCATAATACCTTGGTTGGTCTTAACCATTATGATTTGGTCGCTGGTGGGATTCGCAACGACGCCTTCTGTCACACTTCTATTACAAAATGTCATAGGACTTGTCGTAGTAGGCGGTATTTTGGTATTCTGGTATACGGATCGCAGAATTGCAAACACGTTTAGAAGGAGAAATTCACGTGCGTTTACGAAATAAAAAGTGGACAAGCCCTTGGTTGGCAGAACACACGGACTTAGTTATTCCTCAGGACCGTGCAACAGGCCTACAAGGCAACTGGCAAAGCATCTTCGAAAAGGTGCAACCATTGCACGTCGAGATTGGAACTGGTAAGGGACAATTTATTATTGGCATGGCCAAGAAATACCCTGAAATTAACTTTATCGGCATGGAGATTCAAGAGGGAGCGGTTGCAGTTGCTGCACGCAAAGCTGATGAAGACCCAGCCAACTTACCTAATTTGAAATTCATTTATGGTGATGGTGCTGGCGTTGAGACGTACTTTACAAAGGGTGAAGTATCTAAACTCTTCTTAAACTTTTCTGATCCATGGCCAAAGAGTCGCCATGAGACACGTCGATTGACGTACAAGTCATTTTTGGCCGGTTACCAAGCGGTATTGCCAGCAGGTGGAGAACTAGAGTTTAAGACCGACAATCGTGGCCTGTTTGAGTATTCATTGTATTCATTCGCTAACTACGGCATGGTCTTCTACAAGGACGGCATTTCACTGAACTTGCACGAGGACGAGGAACAAATGCAGGACAACGTTGAGACAGAGTACGAGCATAAGTTCGCTTCTCAAGGATTCCCAATTTATAAATTCACTGGTTCTTTTAAGTAATACAAAAAAGACGACTAATCAACGAGATTAGTCGTCTTTTTGCTAGGGCTGCAATGTGCCGGGATTTTCCGTCATTACCGTAATGACAACGGTCTGCTTATTTGCTTCCCATTGGGCTTCGGCACCTGTGCCAAGCTGTTGCTGCGTTTGTTGAGCTAGAAAACCAGCTTCCAACGCGAAACTTGCATGATTGTTTTCATCAAAACGGGCACTGACCACAGGACCATCTAACCGCCAGACTTGTTCCGTTGGTTTCTTTGACGTCAATGTTAAGAACCCAAATCCGGCATCCATGAAAAATGTTTCGAGTGACATAACACCTGTTAAGTCAACATCACGGGCAAGGGCCTTACCAGCCCAATAAATAATTTCTGATTCATCATCTTGCAACAATTCTGGTAGCAATCGGTCACGCAATAGCGTTAATGCGAATAAATTCATTTCCGTCGTTTGTCCTGATTCCGACATAACGCACTCCTTTTATTACAGTTTCATAAACTAATTATAGTGGATTCTAACCATATTTGCCAATAATTTACATTAGTGTTACAATAAAATCCTTGAAAGGATGGATTGTGGCATGACTTTACCTGATAATCCGTTAATAAATAGCACGTTGGGATTAATCAATGGTGACCTTTTTGCACAAAAAATCATCATGGGCGACAGTTCACAATGGAGTAGCGATTCATCGCTAACGTTTGCAACTATCGATAGCTTATCTAACGGCTACATTTTGACCGACATCATGACCCAGTTTACATACTGGTATACAACTGGCGCTTATACCGCGGATGGTGCACCCCAGCATGCTGGCGATGTCACCCGCATGGCCATTGAAAATTTCCGTCAAACCCAAGATCCATTTACGTCGGGTGGGCGAGATGAAAGTGATAACGCGAACGGTGCTTTACTTCGAATTACACCAGTCGTGTTATACCTACAAGCAACGTACGGGGAAGATTTCATTAAAGATGACCCCGCTATGTTAACGCTGCACCAAGTGGGTGGTTTGACACACAACCATCCACGTTCGTTAATTGCGATTGGCCTATACGCCATGTTACTAAACGGTCTATTGAGTGGTATGAGTTTACCAGCAGCCTTTGACTTCGCAATTAGTAATTCATATGAATATTACGCAAAACACGCGGTCTTCGCTGATGAGTTGGTCGCTTTTGAAGCATTAAATACACCTGATTTTGAAAATATGCCCATCGAATCTTTGCACGCATCAGGTTATGTCGTCGACACGTTGGCTGCGACAATATGGGTGTTATTAAACAGTCAAAACTATGAAGATGCATTAACACTCGCTGCCGACTTACCGGGTGAACCGACCCGGGTTATGCCGTTAGTTGGTGCAGTTGCCGGTTTGATGTATCAGAAAACGCAATTGCCCACAACGTGGCTCAACACACATGGAGTAACGATTATTACGCGAGTGCTTGAGAAAGCAGAGCAAAGTGGTCGCTTTGCTTGCCCAGATACGCACCCAGTTGAATAGGTGATTAAACCAGAGCCTGATTCAGGACTCTGGTTTTTCTTATTTAGAAAGGAACAATTTATAATGTCAATAATGTGACGCAGTATATCCAGCGTTTTAATGATTCTTGGTTTAGTAGGCACCGGATACGTCTTAAAAAATACGTGTTTTCAACGATGATGATGAGCGCTTACGTAAGTTTTTATCTGTGTTTGTCACTAAAATTGCCATACCCGCTTATTTGATTGTTAGTATTCCGGAAGACTATACACCACAAACACTACTATCAGTCGGGCCGAAGTTAGTCTTGCCGATTGCAAGCATGTTAGTGTTATTTGGGCTGTTATTTTTAATCGCAAAATTAATCAAGGTAAACCAACACCATAAGGGATTATTCCGATCATTATTATTCAATTCAAATAACGCCACTGTGGGATTACCAGTTAACATGGCACTATTTGGTAAAGCCAGTTTGCCATACGTTTTGGTCTACTATATAGCCAATACCATCGTATTTTGGACATTAGGCATATATATGATTGAACGAGACACGGCAACCGATCGCCAATTCAGTCTCCACAAAACCCTGAAGGGGATTTTACTCCGCCAATGATCGCTCTAATCATTGCCATGATTTTAGTCCTGGCACGAATTCAATTGCCAACCTTATTGATGTTAGTTGTTATTCCAATTTTAATGATTTTAGTTAGTTAAACAAAAGAAACGCCCTGTCTCAAACACGAGATGAGGCGGACCCAAAAAGTTAAAGTGAAATATTTTAGCTGATTAAGCGGCCATTTGTCGGTATTCTACATGTGAGTGGCCGTTTAATTTTGCCTGAATTCGTGTGTTGTTGTAATACAGTATCCAATTGTTATTTGCATCAATCAACTCTTTTGCCGATGAATAATGGTGCAATGGGCCAATTTCGACCTTCAATTTATTAAAGAAACTTTCCATAACCGTATTGTCTAGAGCGGTCGCGCGACGCGACATGCTTTGGACGATGCGGTTTTGCTTTAGTGTCTTACGCCATGATCTGTGCCGATATTTCCAACCTTGATCAGGGTAAATGGTTGTTCGATAAGTAAGTTTTGGCATTCGGTCTACGAGCTGATTAAGCGGTTGTAAGGTAAATTCGAGATTCGGACGGGTGCTAATTGAATGTGTAAGAATCTCGTTATTGTACATATCTAGGATTGGTACTAAATATACTTTTTCTCCAGTGACCGGAACTTTAAACTCCGTGACGTCACTAGATAGTTTTTGTAATGGTCGATCAGTCTTGAAACGACGGTGAATCTTGTTCTTCACTCGTTTCCCTTCAGGACCCTTAGATGAATCATACTTACGCGATTGTTTGTTATACCCAACGCCTTTTAACCCCATCTCATGCATGAGTCGTTGGACCTTCTTGTGATTTACCTTTGCGAACTCGGGTTGCTTTCGCAACTCTAAATAAATCCGACGCACACCATAGTGATTATCCGCTTCCCAAATCATCCTGATAGCCACGCGAAGTGGCTCATCGGGGTCTTCCTTTTTAAACTTTCGTTTCCAGTAGTGCACTGTACTTTCTGCAATCGGAAGAACCTTTAGAATATCTACTAGTTTAAATTGCGCCTCAAGTCGGCAAGCTACTGCTGAGAGTTGTCGGTTCGTCGCTGAATCGAGGCTAATAATTTTAACGCTTTATTTTCAATCTTCAATCGAAGAACTTCGTCTTCGAGTTGAGCGAGTCGATTTTCTTGATCCGTCAATGGTTTATCTGACTTAGGCTTCATATTAGGCATTTTAGGTTTTCGTCCTTTTTGTATAGACAATAACCCATTTGGCCCAAGTTTGGAATATATCTCTTTCCCCTTTACTATTTGAGCGGTGCCTACATAGCCAAATTTAGCTGCAACTTCAGTATTTGAAGCGTTATTTCTGATTGCCCACGAAGCTAATTCAACTCGAAATGTTCCAGTTGGTTTTGGAGGATTAAATAACACGTCAGCTCCGTGTGTTTTATACGCCGCTAACAGCATCTTAAAACTCGTATAGTGTATGCCATAACGTTTAGCAACTTCTTATTTACTTTTGTTCCCTGAAATATATTCCAGGATTGCCTCAAGTTTTGTTTGTTTTGATATCTTAGTCATAAAGAAAAACCCCGAAAGTTACTTTAACTTTCGGGGTACGCCTCAAAATTGGGGCGTTTTCTGTTAGATAAACATATTCAAAATCAAGACAATAACCAAACCAACTACTGCAATCAACGATTCTAGAACCGTCCAAATTTTCAGTGTTTGCTTGACGTCGAGGTCAAAGTATTCTTTAAACATCCAGAAGCCGGCATCGTTAACGTGTGACGCTGCAAGAGAACCGGCACCAATAACCAAGACCATAAGGGCAGGATCAACACCAGCTTGATGCATCAATGGTTGTACCAAGCCGGCTGCAGTAAGGGCAGCAACCGTAGCTGAACCAAGAGCCACACGTAGAATAACCGTAATCACCCATGCTAGAATCAATGGCGAGATGTTAACGTGGGCGAAGAGGGTCGCTACTTGATCCGAAATACCACCATCAATCAAGATTTGCTTGAAAGCGGCACCACCACCGATAATCAACAACAGCATGGCAATTGACTTTACTGACTCTTCAATCGTAGCCGCCATTTCTTTAACCGTCTTATGTTGATGCCATCCCATTGACCACAATGCAAATAGCAGGGAAATGATCATCGCACCAACCGGATTACCAATCATTGTCACAAACGCATCTAATCCTTTAACTTTTGCAGCGTTAAATGGTTGCCCATCATTCACAATTATTGAGTAGATGGTCGTAATTCCCATCAAAATAACTGGGAACAATGATGTTAATAATGATAATCCAAATGAAGGTGTTTGCTTTAGATCAAACTGCTTCACTTCGCCAAATGCCGTCAATTCGCGCTTCACTGTGAAAGCTTCTGGTGCATAAGTTTTCGCCAATTTAGCGAAAACTGGTCCGGCAATGATTGCGGCCGGAATGGCAACAACTAACCCTAGCACCAATACTTTACCCGGATTTGCACCTAAAGCCCCCGCAATAGCAGTCGGCGCCGGGTGAGGGGGTAAAAACCCGTGGGTAACTGACAAGGCAGCTGCCATCGGAATACCTAGGTACAACAACGGTACACCCAACTCAAGCGCAATGGCGAATACGATTGGGATCAACAAAACCATACCTACTTCGAAAAATAGGGCGATCCCGATAATGAAGGCGGCAATCATTACCGCAATCTGTACACGCTTGCGACCAAACAAATTGATCAATGTGTGTGAAATGCGGTAAGCACCACCAGCATCTGCAACCAAGCGTCCAAGCATTGCGCCAAATCCAAACACAATTGCAAGTTCGCCTAATGAGCTACCAATTCCATTTTGAATCGAAACTGGAATCTGCGCAAAATTCATGCCGAGACCAAGCCCAACAGCAACAGCCGTTAAGATCAACGCGATAAACGTGTTCATCTTAACCTTAATAATTAAAAACAATAAGAGTAGAATGCCTACCAATAATACGAGTAATGAGCTCATAATCTTAATTCTCCATATATCCCCAAATAAATATCTCAATGAGACTGCTATGCCGTACCACTATTATAAAGTTAGTTTAATTAAATGTAAACGCTTTCCTTATTGAGTTTAAATTGATGACAAAACAGTCATGTCTAAAGAAGGTATAATAACTACAGATGTTTAATTTTGGGGGATTAAGATGGGATCACAGCTAATTCACGCAGCAATCGCGCAAAAGTTAATGACCATTCATTCTTTTTAGATGATACTTTCTTCCTTAGTGACGAGGCACCTGACTCTGATAAAACGTAGGATTTGACTAAAGGTGACACACATTTTCTTGTACCAAGCAATCGCGGCACACAACGAATTGATCTCGGGCAATTTTTAACGGAATACCTTAGCGGTCTAACTGACAATTTCATGCTGGGGTACTATACGCATTTGGTTGCCGATGAACTTTGGCTACAGGAAATCTTCAGCCACCCTATTGCGGCAGGTCCCGTTAAAGCCCGAAAACAATTGTTGTCGCTGTATTATCAAGATTTTCAACAATTGAATCGTTTCTTAATTAATCAGTATGCACTGGTACCTTACGACTGGGATATCACACCTGTTGCACACGCTACTGTGAACTTAAATACGTTAGGTCAGTTATGGCCGAATACAACCATGATTTCGACCAAATTGATGCGCGTTCGTTACAATTATTGCAACAATCTGAAGTGGACAACCATATCTCCAAGGTCGTAAAAATGATGACAGACATGATTAACAGCGGGCGATTCGTAGAGCAGCTAATCATGCCACAAGAAAAGGGGAATTTATAATGAAAAAAATTTTGGTTAATCTTAATTGGTGTACTGGCCGTGATTGGATTGTTGATTTTTGCGGGTATTCAAATTGAATGTCACCTGGTGGGAAACAAGGCCACCACGTTATTACCTATTGTTAGTAGGACACACACCACGGTGTTGATTTGAAAAATGTTGAAATCGACCCAACAACGCCCTAAGATTAAATAATGAATCTTTTAATCTTAAACAAAGCGCCAGCGGTTTGGTAACTGATACTTCAGCACAAGTCACCGGCGATACAGTCACCTATACCATTAAGACGGACAAACGGTCACAGACAATACTTAATCTTGGCCTGCGTACAAATGGTGACAAAATTGATGCTTTTGGTAGAAAAATTGTTCAATCAATGCAAGCTAGCGGGGCAAAACATTCGAAATTGGTTATTAATGTCACCAATGACGCAGGAGATTCTTTGAAGTCCCTAACTTACCGGTAACGTTGGTAATCATAAAATAGAGCGGGTTAAATGGCGTTATATTAAGAGTTCAGACTTTCGGAACACGTTTAAAAGCCGCCAATCCTCCGATTTTAAATTGGGAGATTGGCGGCTTTTGAAGCTGAGACAGAGAACTTCCGTCCCAGCCTCTTTTCTATTGCACGTATAAGTGCTTATGCAGGGAGCACCCGGGATTAAAGAGAGCCCCACAACTTTCACATTGATCAATTGTTTCATAATGTGCGTAGGTCATGTGTAACCCACAGACACCGCATAACAAAATCTTTTGTTGGGTTTGTGCTGCGTAACGGCCGAATGGGTGGCTTTCATATGCTTGATGACATTCATAACAGGCATAGAATTTGCCACACGTTGCACAGCGATTGGCGATAACATCACGCTCACTATGCCAATGAGCACACCGGCCTGCGGTATCTAAAACATTACCCCATATTGTTGTTTTTTCCATATTATCATGGTCACATAGCTGACCAAACAATACAACCCTGCTTTTTATGCACAGATATAAAACAAATATAGCCTTTTTTGAGGACAGCAAGTGTGTGATTTAACAAACTAAGTCGTTTTTTAAGGATTCTTTGACAAGCATCTTTCGACAGGTATATCATATTTTGTAAACCCTAGTAGCTTTCAAGGGGGGGATACGTGTGAATTAAATGAAATCGGATAGTTAATATATGCACAAAACAACATACGATTAATGGGGGATTATCATGGCAAAACAAAAAATTGCAGTCATCGGTGCATCACACGGTGGTCACGAAGTCGCACTAGAATTGTTAACACAGTCCGATGCATACGATGTCACGGTCTTCGAGGCTGGTGACTTTATTTCATTTATGTCTTGTGGGATGGAACTCTATCTAACCGGGGCAGTCCAAAATGCTGAGCTTGTCCGAAATTTCAAGCCATCAGATCTAGAAAAATATGGCGGTCATGTACGTAATAACGCGAGGGTCACAGGTATTGACGCGACGAACCACACACTCACAATTAATAACCAGGACTTATTCACTTATGACAAAGCAGTCTTAAGTGTGGGTGTAACCCCCTCGCACTTAACGATTCCAGGTTCGAATTTAGCCAACATTATTCCGATGCGTGGTTACGATTGGGCCAAGCGTATTAAACAATACCTCAACGATGCAACAATCAAAGACGTCACCGTTATTGGGGCTGGGTACATTGGTATTGAGGCCGTTGAAGCGCTGGTGAGAGCTGGCAAAAACGTGACCGTCCTAGACATGTTACCTCGTGTGTTAGCCGCTTACCTTGACGCCGACATGACGGATATTATCACGCAAGAATTAATTGCCCATGGCGTCAACGTAAAAGTTGGTGAGGCCATCACCGCATTCGAGGGATCGGAAAATGAGGGCGTGACAGCAGTCGTAACTGACCAGGGAACCTATGCAACCGACTTAGTCATTGAAGGTATTGGGGTAACCGCAAACACAGCGCCCTTTGCAGATACGTTAGCGCTCGATAAACGAGGCTGGATTGAGACAACCCGTAATTTCGAAACCAATTTACCAGATGTCTATGCCATTGGTGACGCTGTGAAGCCTTACTATATTCCAACTGGACAACAACAGCCGGTAGCCTTAGCTTCCACAGCACGACGTGAAGCCCAATATGTCGCCCAACGAATTATGGGCAACAAACATGATGTTGATTTCAAAGGGGTTGTTGGCGCCTCGGCTTTAAAAGTTTTTGATTATACATTCGCCTCAGCCGGCCTAAACAGTGTCACGGCTGATCGGTCAAAAATTAAAATTTCAGCCATTACCTACACCGATACACGTCAGCCCGCCTTCGTACCCACCAGCGAGGGGAACGGGGACATTATTGTCCGTTTAGCGTTTAATCCTGATTCACGAATCATTTTAGGTGGCGCTATTATGGCACGTGATTACGATGTTACCGGCTTTGGTAATACGTTGGCCCTAGCCATTGCACAAAAAATGACCGTGGATGATTTAGCAGAAGCCGACTTTTTCTTCCAGCCAGGATTCGACCGGCAGTGGTCAGTATTAAATTTGGCCGCGCAAAAAGCTTGCCACTATGGTGAATTCACCAAATAAAAGTAGCTTATTCTAATAAAGTCGTGTTAAAAGGGCTCTATGCCAAATAGCGTTGGTCGACAATAAAATTGAAAATTAACGCGATTTGAAGAGTCGCAAAAAGTGGTGATGACAGAAATGTTGTCACCACTTTTTTTAGAATTTTCCATACTTCATTTGGATACGGATGCGTCGCATGTAATTACCGAGGTTTTGATAACCGTATGCGGTACGAGCTATTTGCTTAAGGCGACGGTTGATGCCTTCGATTTTACCGTTTGACCATGGGCAACGAAGACTTTCGAGGATGCCTTTTAAATTGCGCTTAAAAGTACCGATGGTCACGTCCATGGCGGAACCCACCGGTTTGTAAGTGCTGATCAATGCATGAATTAGCTCGGGGCTACGCTTGTCCATTGCTTCTAAAGCTTCTTGGTACACTAAATAAGCCGCCTCGAGAACCGGAAATGATTTGAACACTAGCGTGAGAGCTTCTTCTTCCGTGATATATTCGTTCAAGCCTCGCATATATTTACGATGGGTAGTTTCTAAGTTGCTGTATTTTTTGAGGAAAAGGCGCCAGCCGTTTTTCATTATTTTGTATTCACGAGAGTGCTTATCAAGTAGATGCTGAATGCCTGTGCGAATAGTGTTGATGGCACGGGTCATTAGTTGAACGATATGGAATCGATCAATGACAATTTGGGCATTAGGAAATAGTTCCGGCACGAGGGTAGCGTAGCTAGCGTTCATGTCCATGACGACGTGCGTGACTGCCTGGCGTTGCTTCAAAGAGAAGCCATAGAAATAACTTCGGATTGTGTTTAAATCACGACTTGGCAATATCTCCATAAAGTTGTCAGGTGATGCATACACGAAAGCGTATGATCTGCTAATTCGAATTTCATCGAAGCTTAGAACTGCTGGTAAATGACTGTAGTCATAACGATAATCCTGGAGTTCGTCGTTGATAACACGGTGAACTGTTGAGTGTGAAAGACGCAAAATAAAACCGATAACTTTCTCTGAAATATCCTCCATAGCCAGTCGAATAACTTGAAGGCGTAGGGGTTTAGAGATGTTTCGGGCTTCTTCTAAATCGGGTGATGACACAACTACGGAAGCGTTGCACTCATGGCAGTAATAGCGCTGCTTACGCAGGCGTAGGCGGTTGTCGAAACCGTTAGTTGCGGGTAGCTTTACTTCGGTGGGTTTGCTGAAACCATTTTTGGTTAATATACTCTCTTGGCCACACAACGTGCATCGATCCATATCACCGTGTAGTGCAGCTTCATAAACGATAGTTTTATGATTATCTTTTCCACGATATGAGATGTGGTTGAATTCACCGTTATCATCCATTAAAAATTCGAAATTTGGGTCTGTTAATCCGACGCTACGTAGGATAGAATCATTTAAAGACATCAATAGCTCTCCTTGTATTTTGGTCTTAGACGACTTTAGGATACACCGAGCTATTGGTGTTTTTATTGTTGTTCTGAGAATGATTGATAAATGCAAAAAAGCGTTGGCGATTAACCACCAACGCCAAAAAGAATAGAACCGAAATAATCGGTAATCTTTGTCAAAAAAGTTGACAAAAACACTTGCAAAGTTTGTTAAGTAGCTTTACAATTAGTTCTTGTCAAATTGATACACTTATAAATAAATAGAATAATTGGAGGATGACATGGCAAAAAATAAAAGTGTTGCTATGGACATCAACGGAACCCCATTTAGTCGTTCTGCCATGGTGGCGGTGCTCTTAATCGGTACTTTCGCTGGTGTGTTAATGCAAACCTCGTTGGGAACCGCAATCCCAACTTTGATGCGCGATTTTGATATCACGTTAGCCACGGCCCAACAAGCAACAACATGGTTCTTGTTAGCTAACGGTATTATGATGCCAGTTTCTGCGTACCTATCAACGCGTATTCCATCTAAGGTCTTGTACATTTTTGCGTACTTGATGTTGTTTGCCGGAATGGCTACAACGGCCTTTACGCCGGCACACCACGATATGTGGTGGATGTTCTTGCTGGGACGTATCCTGGTAGCCATCGCGGTGGGTGTGACTATGCCGTTGATGCAAGTGGTAATGGTGAACATTTTCCCAGCCGAAGAGCGTGGGGCGGCCATGGGAATTAATGGTATTGTCATTGGTTTGGCACCTGCCATTGGACCAACGTTGTCTGGATGGATTTTGGAAAAGAATCACCACTTCTTGGGTCTGACGATTTCTGACTCATGGCGGACGATCTTCTACTTACCAATGTTTGTTTTGGCATTGGTGATTATCGCATCACCATTCTTTATTAAGAATGTTATCCCTAACCGTAAGATGAAGTTGGATGTCCCATCGTTGATTATTTCAACCCTTGGGTTCGGAATCTTCTTATGGTCATTTACGAATGTGGCGACTGATGGTTGGGGCGACTTCAAGAACGTTATTTTGCCAATGATTGTTGGTTTGTTGTTCATCGTTTTGTTCGTCGTACGCCAATTGAAGTTGGATGAACCATTTGTTGACGTGAAGGTCTTTAAGAACCACCAATTCGCGTTGACGACTGTGGCAGTTATGATGGCAATGATGGCGATGATGGGTGTCGAAATGATGTTGCCAACATACTTGCAAAACGTTCACACCATGTCACCATTGGAATCAGGATTGACGTTGTTGCCTGGGGCTTTGATGATGGGTATCATGGCGCCAATCGCTGGTTCAGCCTACGATAAGATCGGTGCTAAGCGTTTAGCCTTGACTGGCTTCTCAATCTTGGCCATTGGAACAGTGCCATTCTTATTCTTGACGGCGTCAACACCAGCACACTTCATTACCGCTTTATACGCGGTTCGTATGTTTGGTATCGCCATGGCCATGATGCCATTGACGGCGATGGCCATGTCAGTATTGCCACCAGCTGAGGCACCACACGCAACGGCCGCTAACAACACGGCTCGCCAAGTTGCATCAGCTGTTGTTGTGGCCTTGTTGTCATCAGTTACACAAAATGTAATTTCAAATAATGAGCCTGCTAAGGCATTGTCAAAGACGAACCCACTCCAGTACGGGGCGGATTACTTGGAAGCTTCAATGAAGGGATTCCACGTATCGTTTGCCATCGGTTTGGGATTTGCCATCATTGGTATCATCGTTGCAATGTTCTTGAAGGGTGGGGCCATTAAGGCAGCCGGTTATTCAAATCACAAGCCCGTTGACCCACAAATGAAGGAGGCCGAGTAAGATGGTTATTATCCTTTTGGCAGTCTTCGTCATTTTGACGTTTATTTCTTGGATTAAGATTGAGAATGTTCCTGCTCGCGTTGTAGCTGGATTGATTTCAGGTGGATTACTCCTGGCTACAGTTTTGATGTTGGTGGCGAACTTCAACAACCATTTTGGGATGGAGAAAGTCACTAAGACGGAAACTGAGACAATTTATTCTGCCGGTGGGACCAAGGTGCCAGCTGGTATGATGATTGCCCAAGCTTTGGGCACAAAGTCAAACAACTATGTTATGATTTATGCCGATAAAGAAAATGCTAAGCCAACAGCTCACTTTGTACCTAATAAGAAGCACATTGTGGAGGCGGTCAAGAAGACGGCGACTTATAAGTTGATCGATACTGACAAGGCAACGGTCACGACTAAGACGACTCGTTGGGAGTGGCAAAATGCTTTTTTTAAGTTGATGTTTGGGTTTGGGGGTGAAGGCCACTCATTGTATAAGCAACAAACAGTTGTTAAGTTGCCTAAGGATACGTGGGTAGTTATGACGCCAGCACAATCAAAGGCTGTGCAAGCGAAGCAAAAGGCAGCTGCGGCTAATCCTGCTGCTGCGCAAGCACAACAAGAACAACTAAAGGCTGCGGCTTCTGCAAAGATTGCGGCTTACATGCAAGCTAATCCCAAGGCTTCGCAAGATGACGTTAAGGCGTACACCACAAAGGTGACGGCTCAACTAACGGCTGAAGCCATGAAGGCGATGTTAAAGTAAGTTAGAAGGACGTTCTGGCATGGTCAGAATGTCCGTTTTTGTTTCAAAATTTATACCAATCATAGACCAACGGCTTTTTTGGATAAGATTAAAATATTTAATTTAAAACTTTGGGTATCTTTCTTTGGATAAGCGTGCTATACTTATGTACATAGTTTAAAGGATTTTGTTTTATGTTTCACAGAAATATCTGGCATCGTCATATTTAGATTATTAAAAAATTCGGCAATAATTGCCAGGAGGTTTCAAACATGGAACAAGGAACAGTAAAGTGGTTTAACGCAGACAAGGGATTCGGTTTCCTTTCACGTGAGTCAGGTGACGATGTATTCGTTCACTTCTCAGCTATCCAAGGTGACGGATTCAAGTCATTGGAAGAAGGACAAGCTGTATCATTCGAAGTTCAACAAGGTGACCGTGGCTTGCAAGCTGCTAACGTTACTAAGTTGTAATAACGGCTTAAAGGCAACCTGTTAGTCATCAGGTTGCCTTTTTGTTTGCAGTTTTAAAAGGAGTAGTGGGTGTGATGACAGTTTGGACGAAGCGTGTTGTTTTACCATCAGATCAACCAGCAATTTCGATTAAAGAACAGCTAACAGCTTGGCAAGTGCCACGACGCATCAGAGGTAATTTTAGAATGGACCGGCGTATCTTATTGAACGGTGTTTACCAACCAACCTCGACGCGGGTAAAGCCGGGTGACGTTCTCGATATGACCTGGGTGCCGGCAGATTTTGAAGTGTCGGATTCACATTATGTACCAGATGCTAGTCAACCATTAGATGTGCTGTTTGAAAGTGATGATTTAATTGTTGTGAATAAATGGAAAGGCGTCAAGACCCATCCGAATTCGCCCGGTGAAGATGGCACCATGATGAATTTTGCACAAGCCTATTTAGCAGAGCAGGGCAAATCGGCGTATATGGTTCATCGGTTGGATGGCGACACGACAGGCGCGCTCATTATAGCTAAAAATCCATATGTTGTGCCAATGTTAAATCAAATGTTGCGTGACAAGACAATCAAGCGGACGTACCTTGCGTGGGTATGTGGCAACATTAACGCAACGAGCGGCACCATTGATGTACCAATTGGTGATAATCCAACAGACTCCCGCACACGGATGGTCAATGGCCCTAATGCGCGCCCAGCGGTCACCTACTGGCACAAGGTGCATACGGTCTATCAAAATACGCTCGTGAGGCTTGAATTAGCGACAGGACGCACACATCAGATTCGCTTACATATGAAGTACCTCGGCTACCCGTTAGTTGGTGATCCACTCTATAATCCAGACAGTGCTTATTCAGGTGGTTTATTACTGCACGCGGCGGCGATTCAACTACCAATTCCGTTCACTAATGATGTGAAATCAGTTGGGGCGCATTTACCGCCGACATTTCCGCGCAATCTACAAAAATAACCCGTGTACGGTGCTAAGAATGCAAATTTTTTCATACATTCCGGAATGTGCTACTCTTTAGTAAGAGAGAAAATTTTGGGCAGGTCGATATGATTGATAGCACACAACTATACAATGCGTGGCGTAACGAAAATGGTCCAAAATCGAGGTTTTAAAAGATGAACGCAGATATTGTAAGAATTGAGACATCGCACTTGGATGTCGAAGGATTGCCAATTACGCTTTATGTTTATGAAGAATCAAGTCTTTTTGAATCGCAGTTGCGGATTTTAGATGGTGGCTATGTGACGGAAGATCTAGCTTTGGTAGAAGGTCGTGGCGAGTTAGCACGTTCGGAGTTGAATGATGTAAAAACGAAGTTGAAAGGGACTGATGTTCGACTCGATAAGCGCGATGCTTCCTTATATATGAAGACGAAATTTGAAGGTTATGATGTCGATGTTGCACAGTTGTGCGAAACGATTCTACGCTTACAACAGTAGGGCGGAAAAAGCGCTTAACTTCTTGCTAAGAGGTTAAGCGCTTTTTTAAGGTTAATATATAAAAAATATTTATATTTGTAATGAATTTGTTAAGACGATTTGCTAAACTTAATGTTTGTTAGAGAAAGAGACAACGGGTTTGAATATGACTATCAAGGGGATTTATTAAATATGAACACGGTTTCTCGTAAGAAGATGTACAAATCAGGTAAGCAATGGGTAGCACTAGCGACAGTGGCAACAGTTGCTGGCGTCGCCATCACGACAAACGACAAAGCGTCTGCTGATGTTTGGCAGGCTAATAGCGTCCGACAAGTAACCAATCAACTGGCACAAGCGGGTGGTTTGGCAAACTACAACGTTCAGTATGGGGATACTGTTTGGGCATTGGCCTTAGCAAATGGTGAGAACTTGGATACGTTTGTTAACCAATTTGGTATTGCAAATCCGGATGTGTTGTTTGCAAATGAAAGTTTTATGGCACAAACGACTACTGGTGCGACTGTACAACCTCAAACTGTTACAGAGCAAACCGCAATGACTGAGCAAGATGCTGTTGCG
This sequence comes from Weissella cibaria, assembly GCF_004521965.1. Lineage (GTDB taxonomy): Bacteria > Bacillota > Bacilli > Lactobacillales > Lactobacillaceae > Weissella > Weissella cibaria_A. Next base: position 61,136 of record NZ_SDGK01000088.1, read on the forward strand.
ACCAGCGCTGCGACACCAACATCAGAGGCAGTCGTAGCGAGTCAGGTTACTGATTCAGTTGCTGCCAGTCAAGTAGCGAGCGAAGCGGCTTCAATTGCTGCTAGTCAGGCGGCGGCAGCTTCATACGCAGCTAGCGTAGCACAGTCACAAGCTGACGCTGCATCGATGGCGGCTGCGGAGTCACAAGCGGCGGCCGCTTCTGAAGCTGCTGCTAGTCAGGCGGCAGCAGCTTCATACGCAGCTAGCGTAGCACAGTCACAAGCTGACGCTGCATCGATGGCGGCTGCGGAATCACAAGCGACGGCCGCTTCTGAAGCTGCTGCGCACCAAACTGCATCGGCTGCACTTGCAGCTGCTTCTTCAGCCGCCGTAGTCGCTCAGGTGGCGGCTGAGCAAGCGTCATCACAACAAGCTGCAGCTAGTACCGTCCAATCACAAGTAACGGCTGAGTCACAAGTTCAGACTGAGGCGACAGTAGCCACGGTTGGCAGCGCGGATATGTCGACATTTAATGCCTTAAATACGTTGCGTCAGTCACAGGGGTTGGCGCCATTGACGTTTGATAACGATTTGGCAGCGCGTGCACAGGCACGGGCCCAACAAATGGCTAACTTGGGTGGTGTTGCGAGTGATCACTACAGCACCGCTGGTGAAGTCGTAGCGATTGATTACGCCCCAGGTACGTCGGTTGTAAACGCTTGGTTTGATGAAACAAACATGATGCCGGTTGGGACAACTGGTCACCGCGATTGGGAGATGAACGCGGGTTACTCACGTGTTGGGATTGCAATTGTTGGCAACATTATCGTCGGTGAAGCAAATTAATGACAATTAAAAAGCATCTGGTGTTTGCGAACGCCAGATGCTTTTCGTTTTGTGTACAGTTATGCCCAGTCACCATTGCGGAAGACAGGGATGACTTGACCGTCATACGTGATGCCGTCGATACTCATATCGGCTGATCCCACCATAAAGTCAACGTGAACCAATGACTCGTTCTGGCCCTTTGCTTGACGCGCAGCGACGTCCATTTGGGTGCCACCCTTCAAATTGAATGGGTATGCCGCACCAAGTGCCAAGTGGTCAGAAGCGTTTTCATCAATCAAAGTATTGTAGAAAACAATGCCTGATTGTGAAATTGGTGACGGATCTGGCACCAATGACACTTCGCCCAAAGATGAAGCGCCTTCATCAGTCTTGATCAATTGTTGTAGGACTGCTTCACCGGTTGAGGCATGCGCTTCCGTGACGTGGCCATCAACGAACGTTAGCTTGATATCATTAATCAAAACGCCTGCGTATGATAATGGCTTTGTTGACGTCACGGTACCGTGAATGTTGCGGTAGTCAGGAGAGGTGAAGACTTCCTCAGTTGGCATGTTAGCGACGAACATGTTACCAGCCTTGTCAATTGAGTCAGCAGCTTCCCATACGTGATCCTCGGCTAACCCAACTGTTAAATCAGTGATGGGTGAGTAGTAGTGTAACTCCTTGAAGTTCAAAGCGTTCAGCCATTGCGCCTTTTCTTTCAAAGTATTCACATGGGCCATCCAGTCAGCGATGACGTCGTTTGCAACCCCGACACGAGTAATCTTGAAGATTTCTTCCCAAAGACGGTCAGTTGCAGCTTCACCCTTTAAATCAGGGAAAACTTTTTCAGCCCAGGATTCACCAGCCGCGGCAACAACTAACCATGACACATCATTATTCATCGTGGCCTTGCGAACGGCTTGATTAGCGCGTTGGTAGGCTTGTTGGTAGGCCGAGACGCGATCGCCATCAACAGCACCAAGGCCATCTGGATCGGCAGAAATCAGTGAAATGCGAGTCGTATGCTTCGCCATCAATTCTTCAGCGCGAACAGATACCCAAGTGGGGATGTTCGTCAAAGAATCGTTGTTGGCGTGTTGCAAAAATTCACGTTGCACATGAATGTCCTGCCATTCAATCATGACGTTGTTTGCGCCACGCTTGTAGGCCGAGTCTACAATTTTATGCACCAGAGGCACCTGTGCGACGTCCGCATAGATGACAATATCTTGTCCCTTTTGGACATTAACCCCAACTGACGTAATTAAGTCAGCGTACTTTTGTGATAACAAATCAAAATTTTCTAGTGTCATCTGTTGTACCCCGTTGTTTATTAAGATGTTCTCATTTTACCTGAAAAATTTGGAATACGAAATAGGTAAGGGGTGTTGTTCATGAAATCGCAATAAGTCGACTAAATGCTTTTACGCTAAATGTTTGAAACCGTTTTCACAAATTATCGTATTTTTCTAATATAATGAATTATTAGTAATAGCCTGACAGAGAAAAACAGGGATTGAAAATATCACAGGTACTATTGGTGGAGCGGATTAATGTGTTTCGGGATGAAAAAATATAATGGTTGAAGATATTGAAAAAGCCGGGATTTCAAGGTCACGATACTATCGGTTTGTTCGTGGTGAGACACAAATCTCAGTAGTGGATTTATCTCGCGTATGAAAGTTATTTGCAGTGTCGTTTTCAGAATTGTTTGATGGTGTAATTGCTGATCCGTATCAGTTGGGTATTGGCGACTTAGCAAAATGTACGGAAGCTGAATTACGTCAAAAACAAGCGGAAATTGAACAAACTGCTGTATCGGTTGGTTATTCAACGGCTGAAATGGTGGCAATTGTGATTGGTATCATCATCGATCGCCGCAATGGGTTTATTATCGTGACAAAACACAACTTTTATATGAATGCCTTAATAGCATTCAGGCGTTCATAATTTTTGAAATGCGTGTCTTTTCATTAATTGCAACGTATTTACCACCAAAACGTTTTTTTAAACTCTGTCGAAAATTCGCTCACGCATCCCAAGATTTCTGCGATTAGATGCCTGGTAATTTGTTTGAAACAAGTTTAATGATTCATATGATCGCGCTTAATCAGGTGGTTGTTTGGCCTAAAAATTAAACGTGACGGACGTCTGGCTGACCTTGTCACGTGTCAGCCAGCACGCCGTTCAAATGTAAAAATTTTGCTAATGCAACGATTTACCGGGTTGCTACGCACCTATTTAATCATGGATTCAGAAGTGGTCGCGACTGAAATTGGCGTCATTTTGATGGCTACGCAACAAATGGTCATGCGCGAAATGACGATGCAGACGGTCTAGACGTCCCTGGTGGCGGTTTGGACACGGCTACGATTAAGTAAGCAACAATTGCATGCGCAAAAAAGGGCCGAGACGTTGCCAGCTATCATCACTGATTTGACGCTACAACCGCGAAGTCAATCATTTGGCGAGGCGTTACGCCGACGTTTGAAAGACGAGCATATCCGGGTACGGAGTTTGGAAGCCCTGGGTTTTTCAAAGTCGAAGTTGTACCGATTATTTGACGATGTGGGCACCCTGATGATTGAAGAGATGTTAAATTTGATGCGCATTCTTGGGTTTGAGACTGGGACATTGATGCGGTCCTTATGTCGTGGTTCCCAATAGACGAACAAAATGAACGTACAAATTTATATAGCGCCTCGCACAGTGTCGTATCGCCAGCTGTCTTATGGGAAAGTGCGACTGATATCGAAGATTATTACGAGGATGAAGTCTACGCTGCCGTACAGGTGGACGTGCCAAACGGGTTGCGACGGTGGTTGCCAAGCTACTACGTGAGTTAGATGAGTGGCGCGAAAAGGAATATTGGCCCGTTAAAGTTGGCTTGATGGTAGTGACAAATGATGATGAGTTGGTGATTTGGTTTCGGCGAATGCGACAAAATTACCGGGATAACTGGGTGACACGGGTTTATACCGACCGCTAAATTGATGCGGTAGAGTACGAGATTTTCGGCGCACTCTTCAAGGGAGATTTCGACCGTGTCCTCCAGCTTGTCCGACTGGCTTTAACGAATAATCCGTCACTAACTAATACGTTACGCTATACTGCTTGGCGTTGGTGGGTTGAATCATATCGGCTATACGAACAGTTTGCAGATAATCTATTGGAAACGATTCGCCAATTAAAAGGGCTCTACAATAATTATGCTGTCCGTCTGGGTGATGGCCCACTAGTTCATGTTGAGGTAAAGTCATGAAAAAGTTTTTCAGATTGGCAGTGGCGGAGGGGTTCGGGACAACGTTGAGCAGTCAGCAAGCGTTTAGCGCGTCAGTTGAGTTGCCGTAGACAATTAAGAGTCAATAATTGCAAAGCCCGTTAAACATTTGATAAAATAATAAGTAATCGGGGAACCCTTGGAATTTAGCTAAATTATTAAAAACAGAAAAATGTTACGTCGGCACATTGCCAATCACTTCGGTAAGTTAAGCTTGTACTATCAGTAACCCCTATGGTATATATGAGGTTGGTTTGTGAGCGATTCTGATGAATCGCTCTTTTTGTGAGATTGAATAAATGACACTGTTAACTAATATTTTTCATACGTAAAAATAATCCCGCGAAATCAAGAAACAATAACCGATTGAACTAAGCATATTGAACGAAGATAGAAGTGAGAGAATGCGATTATGGAGTGGCTATTACCTAAGAAAGATCAAGAACGTTTAGCATTACATCGATATTTGACGAGCAAGTCAAGCCATGCTGTCCTAATTAAAGACATCATGGCGGATTTAGGGTGGTCACGGTATATGGTCTTGCAAAACGTGGAAACATTGCGCGTTGATTACCAACAAGTTGGGGAGGGAAACATTGTGTATCTCCGACTAGTTGATTCAAACCGGGCATTACAAGTTGATCAGTTACAAACAATTAGTGATACAACTTTATTAGGAGAGTACATTCGAAATTCCCTACGATTCGATGTGCTAATGGATATTTTCTTAGAAGTGGCGCAGTCTAATGAAATGATTGCTTTGCGTCACTCATCGAGTACAACTGTTGCCCGTGTGACTAAGGTCGAAGTGGGTGAGAAACTTGAAAAATTTGGTATCCAAATTTCTGACGATTATCAATTAGTTGGGGATGAACGAAATATTCGAATTCAGCTGTTTGAGGTATTGTATACTGCCTATGCCGATCAGCCAACGCCGTTTCCAGCGGATGTGCAAGCAGCAACTGATAAGGTTGAGGCGATTATTGAAGAACAAACGCAAATACGTACGACTGTTAAGAAAGCATTCCGTATCTTTTTTGGTATTTGGTATACTCGCTTGAAGCACGGTCACTTTATTGGTGATTATAACCACCAACTCTTTAAGCCAGATGCGGACTTGTCACTACATGCGCGGATGATTATCGATAAATTGCGTGAGGTGATTACGCTTTCCTTTGATAATCAGGTGCCAGGGTGTGACGAAGAGTTACGTTTTGGCTTAGGATCGATGTATTCACTAGGCATTGGTTCAGGTTCATACCGAGTTGCCAACCTGGCACCGGATGTCCGCCGGAAGTTCCAGAAAATTTATGATGACGTTTGCGAAGTTTATCAAGAATTTTTTGGCTTGTCGTTATCACAACCAGAATTAGAGGTAATCCAAAAAGCACTCTTCTCGTTGAATTTCCGGATGCTGTTCTTCAGACAAAATGGCATTGCGCACCCAATTAATCGTCAATTCTCGATGAGTACGTTTCCAATTCACACGTCATTTACAGAACGAGTCGTTGCCCGTATTGCACCACACTTTGGCTTATCAGAAGCAGAAGTATCAACGGCCATCTTTAATGAGTATCTGAATACATTTGTGCTTGTATTGAATACTAGTGAAATCTTGCCAGTGATTAATGTTACCGTCGATATGATTGATATGCCGGCACTCGAACAAATTATTATTGAGCGGCTTGCAAAATGGCAATCAGTTAACCTTAATATCACCACCGAATTTACATCAGAAACGGACCTATACATTTCTGATGTGCAACTCGATAGCCAAGTGCCGGGCTTTGCCTGGCGGTCATTCCCAGAAAATACGGAAGAAAAAGCGTTGCATGAAAAGTTAATCGAATTAACTGTGCAGCGTTTCCAAGCATTGACCGGCAAGATATAAGTATATAAGAGCGTCATCCTAAGTTGTTAGGATGGCGTTTTTTTGGATTTTTTTGTTTGTCAGGAATGAATATAAACCAACAATAGCCTATCTAGGCCGTCGATGTCAGGGAATTGGTGTAGCGATGATACGAATGCCAGCCACCCAACAAACTGATTTTCATGTAAGCGCTTAATTTTTAGTCAGCTGAATGTTTGTTAACAATGTAAACTTAATAGTAAGCAGTGACAGGTCAAAGAAAATCTATGGAGGGCACAACTATGCTTGAGACATTTATACAACAATGGTTAATCATGTCAGATTATAATTACACTGTTGATGATCGGTTTGTTCAGAAAGCACGGGCGTACGGTGTGGATTTTAGTGAACAATATGTGGCAATTGTGGTCGAGGGGAACCGCAGTCAATTGCCAAATCAGCGCTTAGCTTTTGACTTGGATCACTTACGACGGGTTTATATTTTTCCATTGGCGGGGGTTCATGAATTTTTGGCAACGTTGCCTGAACATGTCTTAGCGGGGGTCAGTCAGCCGCATTTTGATTTATCAAAGAGCATCAAGGAGGCGGTGTTTGCCTTAGCATTGACAAGTCCAGTGATTGATGAAATGAAAATTGTTTTTTACGAAGATATTGCTAATTTGGCACAAGTTGTGGAAGCGGGTGTCGCCTATTCGCAAGTTGAACAATTCTTAAAGGATCGGGTCGATGAGGAAGTACAAGTTACCTTATGGCTGTACGGCACGTTGGGGCATTCAATGAGTGAACTGAGTGATACCTTGCATGTCCACCGCCGGACGGTGCAATATCGATTAGACAAAATTGCCCAGTCAACGGATTTAAATCCACGGGTACCAGCTGAAATATTGCCGTTGCTTGTATCGTATATGCGGCTGAAGACGGCAGTGATAGTACCGGCATTAAATGCGCAATTACAACGATTAACCACTGACCTGCAGGCACGTGATATGGCAACGACCTAATGTTACATATAAATACTAGATAAATTGGTAGTCATACAGTGAGGTGACTACCTTTTGTACGTTTAGGGTGCTCACTATTTTTTGGTTCAAAGTCACATGGTACTGATGATCGGTAAAATTTAATATTTTGAACCTTGCTTAGGCAGCTGATTTTTCACATTGTTGAGATCAGCTGCCTTTTGCTTATAGTTCATTGAGTAGAAACTATT
>NZ_SDGK01000089.1 GCF_004521965.1 Weissella cibaria
TGCTGGCAAAACATTAGTTTTGCGCGGTAGAAGTGTTGTTTTGCCAATTATCGACATAAATTTAGCACAGGAACACCACATCACACGCGTTTTGAGTGCTTTAAAAATTCCAATGCCCACTTACTCTGACTAAATTCATTGGGAGCCAAGCGCACAAGCAATACAACACAACAATCTGCGAATTGCCGTCAAATCAATTTACACGGCCAATAAAGGCATCTATGGGTATCGACGCATTGCAAAAGCCATGCGAGACCTATTCAAAATGGCGATTAGTGATCGCTTTGTATGGCAGTTGATGGAGTGAAGCCGGCATAAAATATCGTATGCAAAGGCGATATAACAAGCCCACAACGG
>NZ_SDGK01000001.1 GCF_004521965.1 Weissella cibaria
AAAAAAAGCAAACCACGGTATCTCTTTGTCGGCGTCAAACCTGATGAAAGGATACCGTTTTTATTATGTCTAAAGAACTAATCAAGCCTAATCACCCGAATACTAAGGCGATTGTTGCGGGGAATACGTTAGAGTTTCGTGCGTATGACCACCGAAACACCCAAGCTAACATCAAGAAAATTAGTAAGACTGAATACGTCAATATATCTACTGGTGAAATTAAGCAATTTGAAAATAAGGCTGTGAAGCGAACTGATAACTTGGCATCATTGCGTTCTACTTTTGAGAAGATGCGCTGGATTATCAATTCAAACTTTACTGGTGGGAAGTCTGAGCTTTGGATTACTTTAACTTATGCGGCCAACATGACTGATGAAAAGCAGCTTTCTCATGATATGGACGTATTTTTGAAGCGTCTTAAGCGATACGTGAAGCGAGAGATTGCATTCATCTATATTCCAGAGCCACAGGGACGCGGTGCTTGGCACGTTCATATGCTTGTTAAGGCAGTCGATAAGAAGAAGTTTTATATCGATCCTAATGATTTGTCTGAAATTTGGGGACACGGTTTCGTGAAATTGCGTCGACCAACGATGGCAGATAATCTCGGAGCTTATTTGACCGCGTATTTGGGGGATATGCCATTGTCAGAAGTGGAATCACTAGGAATGGCATATAAGCAGGATATGGTTCAAGTTAAGGGAGCCAAAGGTCACCAGAAGAAGTTTGTTAAAGGTGCCCGTCTTTCACTGTACCCTGCTGGCATGAAGTATTTCCGCACTTCTCACAACTTGCGTAAGCCAACAATTATTAAGTTTGCGGTGAAGTTTGCGGTGATGCAGCAGTTCGGGTTTGACGGACTGGTTCCACGTCATACTGACGATTACACATTTGAATATAAAGACCGTGAGGGAGAGACTGTGACGTCTCACGTTATAACGGAGCAATATAATAGAGCTGACAAAAAGAGGCTCGTAAGAGCCTCTTAGGCGGGTGTAGCGTAGCGTAACCCGCAGTTAACTTGATTATAGTTATACATCTCACCGGCAGTCTGTGCCGATTGCTGATTTTATCGTCTTACTTATGAGTTGTAATGATAATAACGATTTTAAAAATAGCTGCTACTAGTTCGACGATCGCTGTATATAATTCGCCCATTTTGGTTGGCTCCTTTCTTAGGATTACTAATAATATAAGCGTCGTTTTAAGTAGTCGTTATGCTGGTTAGATGTAGTTTGTATAGTCAGCGATTTTATCGCTTAGCTTGATTAACGCGAATTGTGCATCTGGATTGTCGGCATCGTTATATGCTTCGGCAATGTCCATTTCTTCAAGGTCCTTTTTTAGCTGGGCGTCATCGAATTTATGATGAGTGCCTACTCCTTCGAACCAGATCGCTTCTGTGAGAAGGAGCGTCTTGATTTCACGGAACTTATTTTGCATAGTTCTATCGTAATAGCGGCCAATGCTGTTTTGCTTTTGGATTCGTAATGCTTCTTCATATGAATCTGCATTGGTTTCTTTAATTAATTGTGCTCGGTACACCGCTTCTTGTGCGATTGCATCATCTTGGGATAGTCCCATTTGATTAGCTAGCATTTGTACGTCAGCGTCCGTGTATATTGGCAGTGCTTTTCCAGGTTTTTGCTGCTGGAGTGTTGTGTTGTCTTTAACGTACTTGCGCAATGATTGAATGCCGTTTTGGTACCCGTAGTCGCGTACTAAGCGATTAAGCACGTCTTTGAGTGTGTATTTTTCTTTGTTGTCCATGATAGTCTGGAACCCCCTGTTTAATATGTTTTGTATAGTCTAACATAGTCTTAATGACTTTTTCAAGACTATATACAGATGATATAATATAGTCATAAAGAACAAGGAGGTACGTTGTGATGACGGTACCAAACGGAAAGAAAAACAAGCAGGTTTTGTTGAATGATATTGCTAATCTTAAAGAAGCTTTGCGTCCATTGGAGGCAGCTGTTTCAGTTCCTAGTGTGGACTTTGAACCGGTGACTAATGAAGAATTGCGTGAGTTTGCTCTTGTGTTGGCTCGTGTTCGTCCTTCACGTTATTTGCCTGATGAGTATGGTAAGCCTGATGAGATCCTTGAGTTCGTTTTGGACGATATTCAAGTAGGTAAGGGTATGCTTGGTGCTTGGGTAACGTTTGGAAAGCGTATTATTAATGATTTGCATTTTGAAATTGAAGAAGGTGGCTACTAATGGCATTACAGAGTGCACTGTTTCAAAAGACACTAGGTGAGGTATGGGGACTTGATGAAGTTCAAGTAACTCGTGTTTCTCTTGGTTCAGGTAACAAGTATGAAGCAACAGTTGTTCCATATATTGATGTTGTACCTGTTGCTGAGCCAATTCAAAAGAACAAGACGCTAGCTAGTGGTGAAGTTATCGAGGCATGGGTATATCCAGTTAATTACAATGGGGTTGTTTTGGATATTAAAGTTTATGGATCAAAGAAAAATGTTCCGTTGTTTAAGGCGGTGCGTTTCAAGGAGCTTACTGGTGGCCCAACTAGTGGTTCAGACGCTTGGATTAATGCGGATTCAATCGTTGCTTTGAAATCAGATAATTAGTGATGCGACGTCGTTATGATGACAGCAGCTGGGGACAGTTCTTCTTTGATGTGCGTGGTTTGCCGTCATTTTTCGGTAAGTTTAGGCGCTTACAGCGTTTGGTTGATTGGTCTCTGGCTCATGAAAACATTTTGCACTTAAAAAATTGGGACGAGTTGCCTCGTGTCGTGGTCGATAAGGTTGATGATTTTAATGCTGTGTTATCGTTGTCGATTGTTGATGACAAAACTGATGTCATGTTGAAGTTGGCGCCTGCGATTTCGGCGGCATTTCGTGGTCGTGTTGGGGCATGGGTTGCTCGTCCTGGGTATGTGTCAGATGATGAGAATTGGGTACGTTATGAGTTGGTGGATAGTTCTCATTCATATCAATTACGACCTGAAAAACTTGCGGATTACCGGCCACATGGTGACGAGATTAAGCTGGATCAGATGCACTCTGTTCATGCTTCATCTAATTCTGGGTGGATTATTGCCGGGTCGACGGGTAGTGGTAAAAGTATTGAGGCTTTGAATATATTGCTCCAGTTTATGCTGATGCGACGTCGTTCTGGTAAAGATAGTAAAGGTGAAAGTAAAGTTGTAGAAGCACCTTTACTTTACGGTGTAGATTTCAAACGCGGTGAAATGGCAAAGTTGTTTGCAAGTTCTGATTTGCCTCGAGAGAATTGGACGACTGGAGCACCTGGTGAGCCTAATGTGTCATATGTTCTTGATTTAGTGATTGAGCAGCACGAGAAGCGGCAGGCAGAATTGAGCAATGTTAAGTCTATTACTGCAAATTCTTGGAAGATTGGCCATGCGCCTGTCGTATTGATTCTTGAAGAGTTTGGTTCGGGGTTGGCGACTTTGCCTAAGAAAGAAGCTGAGGATGTTGTTCGAAAGGTCAAATTATTGGCCATGCAAGGGAGATCATCATTATCCGGTGGAATTATCCTGATAAGTCAACAAGCCAGCGCGCAAGGTACAGGTCTAACTACTGATATTTTGCAGCAGTTTTCTAATAAGATTGGTAAGGGGCGTATGCGGCCACAGGAGCGTCAATATCTAATGCCTGGTTTTGAGCTTTCTGAGAAGGCTTGGCCTAAAAATTCTGGTTGGGGCTATCTGTTTAACGACGCTCTGAATGTTCCGGTGGAATATAGGGGCATGTTCCCTAATAGGCCTAATGCTGACGAGTGGCTTGGTCAAGCAATTATCAAGGCAATCAATAAGAACATAGCAATTAATGCAAAGCTGGCCAAGGAGTAGTCAGCTGCAGTTGGTCAAGGTGTCGGGGTCCCCGTGTCGGGGGTCGGGCCTTGACCAACATACATACCAATAAGGCTTAGTTTCTGCGGAAGGTACCCTTACCTTCCCACGGGTTCCAGGGATCCCCTGGTTAGGGGATCAAACGGCCTCCGTTTGCCTGGCGGGAGCCCCTGCGGAGCTAAACCAAAATGATATAATCAAGAAAATACGGTAAAGGTAGTCAAATTATGAGTAAAGATAACATTAACGACTTTGACAAGTTGGATCCACTTTTGGATAAGATTGGTGCTACAAAGCCAACTTTATATAAGCGTATGGCAGCGGCTGGAATTGCGGATTGGCATCATTTGACTGATGCGCAAATTGAGGTTTTGTCTCAAGACTTACGTGCTGCTAACGTTAATATCAACTTTAATGAGACTAAGCAAGAAATCATTATAGATGCTGAACGCATGGTCATGGTTTCTCCTGCTGAAGTTGCTGCGAACCCAACTACATTTGCAGCCAAGGTTTCAGAGCAGGATCGTACTATTGCAAAGTTGCGTGGCGTCCAAGATGGGAAGCTTGCTGAACTTAATTCCGTTCGTCAACAGCTGAAGGATTCGAAGCGTGAAATCAGGAAATTAACTAAGCGTAATAAGGCTTTGTTAGACGATAACGAGCGACTTGTTGAGCGTAATGATGTCTTGTTCAATGATAATAAGCAGCTTGTGACGCGTATTGAGCAGGTTGAAAGCTTGTTGAATGCGATTTACGACAAGTTAAATGAAGCTCCAGTTGAAGACAAGCGCTGGTTTAAGGGCTGGTTTTCTAAGTAACAAAAAGACGCTCGTTGTTTTAACGGGCGTCTTAGGTTAATATTGGTGTATAAGTTTTAAAGCAAAAAAAA
>NZ_SDGK01000090.1 GCF_004521965.1 Weissella cibaria
TCAAATCGCGTTAATTTTCAAATTCATTGTCGACCAACGCTATTTGGCATAGAGCCTTTATTTTTACACCAATAAATCAAAAAAAGGTACCAACAACCAATCGCGCTAGCGAGTGGTCATCAGTACCAAATATTTTAGAAACTTTTGTTATTAAAGGCCTAAATTAAAATGAACATAGGCAAGATTAATGGGCGACGTTTAGTCTTCTCGTACAAGAAACGTTGTAGTTGTGACACAACCGCGTTGCGAATACTGTGCTCGCTAGCGTTTGATTCACGCATCGCTGTTAGAATCGCGTGGAAAATTTCCTTGCGACCATCATTAATTAAGTCTTCTGACTCACGCATGTAGATAAAGCCACGTGACAAAATATCAGGACCGGCTGTGATTTCTTGGTTCTTCAAGTCAATTGTTGCAACTACAACTACCAAACCGTCTTGTGACAACATTTGGCGATCACGCAACACGGCAGAACCAACATCACCAATACCGTTTCCATCGACATATGTGTCTTCGGCAGGAAGGTGGTCTGCAACTCGAGCTGAATCAGCGGTCAAAGCAAGTACATCCCCGTTATCGAGAACATACGTGTTTTCCTTTGGCACACCAACTTCATGACTCATACCTTCGTGAACCTTCAACATCCTGTACTCACCGTGAACAGGCATAAAGTACTTTGGCTTAATCAACGATAGCATTAATTTTTGTTCTTCTTGGCCACCGTGACCAGAAGCGTGAATGTTGTTGATCTTACCATGGATAACCGTGGCACCAGCTTCTTCAAGTTCGTTAATGACACGGTTAACAGATTGTGTGTTACCAGGAATTGGCGAACTAGAAAAGATAACGGTGTCATCTGGTTGGATTGAAATCTGCTTGTGAGTACCGTTGGCGATGCGGGCCAAGGCAGCCATTGGCTCGCCCTGTGATCCCGTTGACAAAATCAAGACCTCGTTAGCAGGGAGGTGATTAATTTCGTGTGCATCAACCAACATGTCCTTTGGAATATCCAAATAACCAAGGGCCAAACCATTCGTTACGGCGCTTTCCATTGAACGACCGAAGACGGCAATCTTACGTCCATGAGCAAGGGCGGCTTCAGTCGCCATTTGCACACGTGACATGTTTGAGGCAAATGTGGCAAAAATAATTCGGCCATCGATTTCATCAAACAACTTGTCGATGGTCTTACCCACCCAACGTTCTGACTTTGAAAACTCAGCTCGTTCAGCGTTTGTTGAGTCAGACATTAAAAGTAGGACACCTTCGGAACCGATGCGCGCCATCTTTTGTACGTTAGGTGGCTGCTTAGTTGTTGGGGTGAAGTCGAACTTGAAATCACCGGTCTCAACGATTGTTCCTGATGGTGTGTGCACTGCAATTCCAAATGTATCAGGAATTGAGTGCGTTGTGCGGAAGAATTCAACACTCATGTTGTCAAACTTAAGAACAGTATCTTCATCAATTTCGTGAAGTTCGGTACTGTTTAACAATCGGTGCTCATCCAACTTGTTCTTAATTAATGCCAAGGCGAGAGGGCCAGCATATACAGGGACGTTAACTGCGTTCAAGAAAAAATGAATGGCTCCAATGTGGTCTTCGTGACCGTGGGTGATAACCAAAGCTTTAATCTTGTCGCGGTTTTCCTTGAGGTAGGTGTAATCCGGAATCACATAATCAATTCCTAATAGTTCATCTTCTGGAAACTTAACACCGGCATCGACGACGATGATTTCATCACCAAATTGAATACCATAAGTGTTCTTTCCAATTTCCCCAAGGCCACCAAGCGCATATACTGCAGTCTCGTCTGGACGAATATCCAGATTCATGACCATATTAGAACTCCGTCAACTTAAAGTTGGGGCTTTGTTGCTCGTATGCCAAAGCCTTTTCTGACAATTGTTCAATCAATTCAACATTGTAGTCTGTGTTTGACTCAACTGAAAAACGCGCAACCGGTTGATCAGCAGCATCAATGTAAAGTGATTGCGTGTTTTCACGCTTTGGGTTTTGTGTCTTAGTAGGTTGGTAGTAAACCTTAAAAATCATAATCGGTTAATCTCCTTATTTATTACTGACTTGTACCGAACAATCTTAAAATTAATTTTATCAGAAATACCGGCCAAATACCATATTCAACGAAACTAAGGCGTCTGTATCCTAAATATATTTGAAATCATACGTCGGATTTGGGTAGTCGTTTTTTATCTGCTTTTCGGTTAGACTTGAAGTAATAAAAACGGAGGACAGCAAAGATGAGTAAGAACATCTGGGAAAAAATAAAAGATAATGTCCGCGGTGTACAGGGAAAGTTCAAGCGTTCTTATGTGCCAACAACGACACCAGAAGAAGTGGTGCTGGCTAATCAACTGAAAATGGCGTTACCATCAACTATTGCAACTTATATTTATGTCAATGGGGAATGGGATACCATGGCGAATCGTGCATTAAGTGGTTCAGTCATTTTATCAACCGATACGCCAGCGGAACAAATTGCGGTGCGACATCAAGCGATTTCATCTGCCTATGAGGCAGAATTGTTTGCGATGGTCGATGCGTTGTCAGCAATTGATTTGGTTAAGCGTCAAACGGGCCACTTTGTTCTTGTGACTGGGTTAACTGATTTCGTTCGTAACTATAACGATTTTACGTTAGCACAGTATTTTTCAGAATTGCCAGAGCGACCAACCTCAACGGATCGCCTGTATCATGATTTTGTTCAATTGTCGGCGACATACCAATCGTTGCGGGTTGTCGCTGGTGGTGAAAAGGATAAGCAACAAACGACTTTCGTGGCTCAGAAGCTAAATCGCATGTTGGCAGGTTACCGCGATTCACGAGGTAAGTAATCATGTGGTTAGTTTGGGTGGCTTTATTAGTTGGATTACTGTTGCTAGCGTTGACCATCTACCGACGATATGGACGTCGTTTGACTGAGCGACAGATTATTGCCTCACAACAAGTTGTGAACACTGGTATGACCGTGGCACTTCGGGAATTGGCTAATGACTTGTTGCTATTCCCAATGGAACGGCCAACTTCGACGTTGGTGGCTAATATTTGGGGGCATGAAGTCATGGCATTCGAGTTCGAACTACCATACCGGGAGCGTCAAGAAGTTGTCGTGGTTCGGCAAGCGTTGAATAATGCGCTACGTGATTATGCGCAGGATGAAAATCTAGTCAGTGCGTCAGAGACCGATATGGCGTTGGTTGTGACGGACGTCTGGTATGACAACCGTACGCCAATGTTACACGTCGATGTTGCGCACATTGTTAATGAAGAAACGGCCGCGTATTTACGAGATTTACGTAAGTTGAATCAACCGGTGTAGAGTTTGCTATACTAGTATTATTAAGAATTTTTGTAGGAGATGAGCAGATGTATTTGATGAAAGATATCGTCCGTGATGGCGATCCTGTGTTGCGTCAACAAGCAGCTAAGGTGACTTTCCCCTTGTCAGATGAGGTAAAGGAAGCAACTAAGAACATGATGGAGTACTTGGTTGTCTCACAAAACGAAGAAGAGAATGAGAAGTATGGTCTTCGCCCAGGCGTTGGACTTGCGGCACCACAAGTTGGCATTTCACAACAATTTTCGTCAATTTTGATTCCTGATGAAGATGTTGTCGATACTGATATCGATGAATACGTAACCCCAACGTATTTCTTTAAAGGTACGATTTATAACCCAGTCATCACACGTCAGTCCGTTAAGCAAACGGCTTTGTCAATGGGTGAAGGGTGCTTGTCAGTCGATGAAGATATTCCTGGGTATGTAGAGCGTGCTTACCGGATTACGGTTAAGTATCAAGATGAAAATGGGGATGCGCAAGAGTTGAAGTTGGAAGGCTACCCAGCCATCGTATTCCAACACGAAATTGACCATTTGCATGGCACACTATACTACGACCACATCAGCAAGACGGCGCCATGGAATGAAACCGATGGCACGCGTTACATCGGGTAATTCGTATGGCAAACGGTGATTCGAATATTAATTACCCAATGTTAGACGGTTGGTCAATGGCTGATATTATTGCTGTTAGTGGTCTATATTCTGCTGTGGCTACAGCTTATGAATCTGGGATTGATCGATTGAAATTGTTAGCGGCCTACAATGCATTTAAGCAAGTTGTCCCCAGCAAAGCTGAAGAAAAGCAACTTGACCGGGAATTTGGTGGTGAATCAGGATATAGCCTCTATCGCACCATCCAAGCCGCAAAGCAAAGTGATAAAAAACAGCTAAAAATGGAAGGCTAGCGGTATGAATGAAGCGCAATCAAAAAAGCTTGATCAGACTGTATTAGGTTGGTTGGACACGGTACACGATGCTGTGCTCAAACGTGTAACGCAGCGCATGCGTGTAGATACAAAAGCAGGTCACCGCGATTTGGTCACTAATGTGGATCGCGAGACAGAACAATTTTACGTTGATGCAATTCGTCGTTTTGATCCTAAAGCGGAAATTCTTGGTGAAGAAGGCTTCGGGGATGCGGTTAATGACATGGCCGGCCGAGTTTGGTTTGTTGATCCAATCGATGGGACGATGAATTTTGTAAAACAACAGGCAGAATTTGCAACAATGTTGGCGCTGTATGAAGATGGTCAACCAGTGATGGCTTGGATTATGGATGTTGTTAACCATGACATCGTCCACGGTGGTCCAGCATACGGGGTGTATCACAACGACACACCGCTGGCGACACCAAAAGATACAGGTTTGGCTGACGGATTGATTATTTTGTCTGGTGCACGCCTGCTATATGAGCAATTTGGGTTTCCTGAAGTGGCGAAGGCCGCTCTAGGATTCCGTGTGTATGGCTCGGCGGGCATTTCGTATCTACATGTTCTGACAGGCAAGGCCGTTGGATATGCCAGCAATATGAAGCCGTGGGACTATGCTGCTGGGACATTGCTTGGTGAAGCTTTGGGGTTTAAAGTCGGAAAAATTGACGACCAACCTATGAATATGTTAACATCAGGAACAGTTCTAGTGGCAACACAACAAGCATATAGCGATATTATGGCAATTGAACGTGACCTTTAATGCTTATTTCTATAGGTGGGCCGCGTGTAAGCGGCTCGCTTTTGTTAGTTGTTACACCGATTAGAGTAAAAAAGTGACGTATAGTCAAGGAGAATTAGGATTTTGGCAAAGCGCGAAAACATCCGTAACATTGCAATTATTGCCCACGTCGACCACGGTAAGACGACGTTGGTTAATGAATTGTTGAAGCAATCAGACACGCTTGATATGCGTACTGAACTTGGCGATCGTGCCATGGACACAAACGATCTTGAAAAGGAACGTGGAATCACGATCTTGGCCAAGAACACGGCCGTTAAGGTTGGCGACAAGCAAATTAACATTTTGGACACGCCAGGGCACGCGGACTTCGGTGGTGAAGTTGAGCGTATCATGGGCATGGTTGACGGTGTTTTGTTGGTGGTTGATGCCTTTGAAGGTACGATGCCACAAACTCGTTTCGTTTTAAAGAAGGCCTTCGAGCAAAACTTGACGCCAATTGTTGTTGTGAACAAGGTTGACCGTCCGGGTGCTCGTCCTAACGAAGTTGTTGATGAAGTGCTTGATTTGTTTATCGAATTGGGTGCGGATGAAGATCAATTGGAATTCCCAGTTATCTTCGCTTCAGCTATGAACGGAACATCATCATTGGATGCTGACTTGGCTACGCAAGAGCACACAATGACACCAATCTTCGACACAGTTTTCGAAACGATTCCTGCTCCAGAAGATAACTCAGATGAACCATTGCAATTCCAAGTGTCATTGTTGGATTACAACGATTTCGTTGGACGTATCGGTGTTGGACGTGTCTTCCGTGGTAAGATCAAGGTCGGAGACAACGTTACGGTTATGAAGCTTGATGGTACGCACCAAAACTTCCGTGTAACGAAGTTGTTTGGTTTCATCGGCTTAGACCGTGTTGAAATCGAAGAAGCTGTCGCTGGTGACCTGATTGCGCTTTCAGGTATGGAAGAGATTTCAGTTGGTGAAACGGTTGTTGACCCAGCGCACTTGGATGCATTGCCAATCTTGCGTATTGACGAGCCAACGTTGCAAATGACGTTCCGTACGAACGATTCACCATTTGCTGGTCGTGAAGGTAAGTTTGTGACGGCCCGCCAATTGGAAGACCGTTTGCGTCGCGAATTGCACACTGACGTTTCATTGCGTGTTGATGACACTGATGAAGCTGGTGCATGGTTGGTATCAGGACGTGGTGAGTTGCATTTGTCAATCTTGATCGAAAACTTGCGTCGTGAAGGCTTCGAATTGCAAGTTTCACGTCCACAAGTTATCTTCAAGGACATTGATGGCGTTGAATCAGAACCATTTGAAGCAGTTCAAATTGACACGCCGGATGAGTACTCAGGTTCAGTTATCGATTCATTGAACCAACGTAAGGGTGAGATGCGTAACATGGAACCAACAGGTACGGGTACGACTCGTATGGAGTGGTTGGTACCTTCACGTGGTTTGATTGGTTACTCAACTGAGTTCATGTCATTGACGCGCGGTTACGGTATCTACAACCACACGTACGAGACGTACGCGCCGGTTGTTAAGAACTGGAACCCTGGCCGTCGTAACGGTACTTTGGTTTCAATTAACCAAGGAGCTGCAACGACTTACGCTATCATGGGAGTTGAAGATCGCGGAACGATGTTCATCCACCCAGGTGATGATATCTATGAAGGAATGGTTGTTGGTATGAACAGCCGTGACAACGATATCTCAGTTAACGTAACTAAGGCCAAGAACCAAACTAACGTTCGTTCATCAAACAAGGACCAAACTGCCTCAATCAAGACGCCACGTGATATGACGCTTGAAGAGTCATTGGAATTCTTGGATGATGATGAGTATGCTGAAGTAACGCCAGAACACGTTCGCATCCGTAAGCAAATTTTGGTTACGGCTGAGCGTGAGAAGGCTGCTAAGCGTCGTAAGATTTCCCAACAAGGTTAATCTATTAAAATAGACTAAGAAAACTCCTGCGGACCAGTTTGATGGTTGCAAGAGTTTTTTGTAATATCGGTTCAAAGTCAAATGGTACTGATGACCAGTAAAAATTTAATATTTTGAACCTTTCTTAGGCAGCTGATTTTTTATGCTTTGTCAACACAGATGTTGATATATAGCTATTCTGATCGTTCTAGTAAATT
>NZ_SDGK01000091.1 GCF_004521965.1 Weissella cibaria
TCAATAAGGTTCGAATCAGCGTTATGAAGCAATTCGGATCAGATAGCAAAGAGTATAGCCAACTAAAACGCTTCTGGAAACTACTTATGAAGCACGGAACCGCACTCGATTACACGACCCGCAAAAGTCGGGTCAATTTTAAGCATGCCTATTTAACTGATAAAGAAGTTATCGACCGCCTACTGACGCTCTCTGATGAACTGCGTGACGCATACGCTTGCTATCAAGAGATTCTTTACGCCGTCGAAACCCATGATGAAGTTGAACTCAAGTCTGTTCTATACCCTACAAAAAATGATGCCTAATACCGCTCATTGCCAAAGGCAATGAAGAAGGCTCGTCGCACTATCCGCAAGCAC
>NZ_SDGK01000092.1 GCF_004521965.1 Weissella cibaria
AAAAAAAAGAGCGCCTCAGCTTTTGCTGAGTCGCTCTTTTAAGGTTGTTACTAAAAGCGTTGTGCTATTAGTCTTCTGCGACGAATGGCAAAAGACCCATAACACGTGCACGCTTGATAGCAGTCGTCACCTTACGTTGGTTCTTAGCAGACGTACCCGTCACACGACGAGGCAAGATCTTACCGCGTTCTGAGATGAAACGCTCCAACAATTCAGTGTCCTTGTAATCCACGTATTCGATGTGGTTGGCTGCGATAAAGTCAACCTTACGACGACGGCGAGGGCCGCCACCACGACGTTGTTGTGCCATGATTAATTCCTCCTGATAGACTTATGTCGTTAGACAATTAGATATATCAACTTAGAATGGTAGATCATCGTCAGAGATATCAACCTCTTGACCACCACCGAAAGGATCATTAGATGATTGTGCAGGTGTTGACGCTCCACCAAACACATTACCATTCGATGCAGGTGCACCAAATGGGTTTTGTGCTGGTGCGGCATTAAAGCCGCCTTGGTTGCCACCCTGTTGACCACCGCCGAAGTTATTGTTTGCTGAACCACTTTGTGCGCGGCGTTGCTCACTTTCAGCGCGACTCTCCAACAATGAGAAGTTATCAACGACAACTTCTGTGACATATACACGTTGACCTTGTTGGTTCTCGTAGTTACGAGTTTGCAAACGACCTTCAACTGCAACCAATGACCCCTTAGAGGTAAAGTTCGCAAAGTTTTCAGCCGACTTACGCCAGATAACAGCGTTAATAAAGTCGGTCTCACGCTCACCATTAGCGTTAGTAAACTGACGGTTAACAGCTAGTGAGAAAGTTCCGACAGCAGCACCTGAAGTCGTGTAACGTAATTCAACGTCACGCGTCAAGCGACCAACCAGAACAACACGATTAATCATATGGAAAGTCTCCTTTCAATGGTCCATCGACCAGTAAAACTAAGTCAATACAAATGTTAGACAATTAAGCTAACAATTACTCAGCTGATGCAAAGTCGCGCTTTACAACCATGTGACGCAAGATATCTTGTGAAATCTTTGCCAAACGATCAAATTCGTTGATGGCTGCGTCATCTTCTGCAGAAAAGTTAACGATGTGGTAAGTACCCTCACGGTAACCTGCAATTTCGTATGCAAAACGACGTGATGACCAGTCCTTAGACTCTGCCACCGTTGCACCGTTATCCGCCAAGATCTTGTCGAAACGCTCAACCAATGCCTTCTTAGCATCAGCGTCCATGTCAGGGCGAATGATGTACGTCAATTCGTATGCCATAATAACTTCCTCCTTTTGGTCTATGGCCGACTTCCTGCCGGCAAGGAGAGCTGTTGAAACAAATTTCAACATAACTCACAAGAATTAAGTTTACACGCCCCACCAACGTTTTGCAAGTAGAATGGATACGCCTTTTTCAACATGATTTTTTTGCACACAGCTAAGATTCCTAAACTTAGCGATTAATCATTATGGCATTCCTCACGAGAGCGACAGAATAGTCCTGCATATGAGACACATTGATCAAATGAACCCGAACCACTCTAAAACAATGGGAAACAAATAAAAAATTATATAAAAATATTTTTTAAGTCTGGTTTTGTAAAAGTTTAAAACTCACCAAAAAATCCGAACGCCATTTTCGTCGTTTACGCACTCAAAACTAACGATACTATACAAAGATTATTGCTTATTATTAGTAATTACAAAAGAGAAGGAAGGAGTTAGTAACATATTATGGATACATATAAAGTTTCAC
Organism: Weissella cibaria; assembly: GCF_004521965.1. GTDB lineage: Bacteria > Bacillota > Bacilli > Lactobacillales > Lactobacillaceae > Weissella > Weissella cibaria_A. The sequence continues at coordinate 1,768 of NZ_SDGK01000092.1, forward strand.
GACGTTCAGCAACACGTCGTTTGCTATTTAGTGTCGCACCACTAGGGACCGTGACACTATCTGTGCCAATTTCTGTTGTCGCTGCAACGAACGGGTTTTCTGTTTCAATACCATCATCTCCTTACGATGTGGTAAACGGATTTCTCACCTTTGATTCCCAAACCTCAAAAGATTAAAGCTGGCTAGTTCCAAGTGGTAATTGGTAATTCTCAGTTAATACCGCAGACATTAACGCCGGTTTAGCGAACCCCGAAGTGCACGTATTTTACATCAGTGCCTACGGTCAGCGCACCCAATTAACCTTCAATGGCAACGGTACGCAAACTCTAACTGGCGATTGTGGCGTCTCATATCGTGTTCAAGTTAAGAATTGTGAAGTTAATTTGTATAGCGGCGGTTCAAATGCTTCAATGGCTATCCCCTTTCGCACAACACAAACAACGTACTTCAAGGATGTTAAAGGCAAGGATATCGCACCTGCCGTGGCACAAAGTAACGCAATCGTTGGGCAAGACTACACCACAACGTCTAAAGCAATTCCTGGTTATGCCTTGACTGAGACACCCGTTAACGCCACCTGTACTGTTTCAAATCAAAAGACGACTTATGTTGTTGGCACAACAACAACGGAGCCACTTTACGATGACAACAGGCGCCAATGGGCCATCGCAACTAAGACAATTACCGATCCAGCTGGCTCAATTACCGAAACATTGCAAGTCACGGATCGCAACGGGAACCCCATCAGTGGCGTCTTACGTCCGTCAGAAGGCGGATCAATTTCACCCGGTATTTATGTACCTTTGCTGATGGTGATATCAAGGTCACTTACCATAACAAGCCTGTCAGTGACGTGGACACAAAGAGTAACATACCAATCGCCAAGGCAGTTACAGGCGTGCACGAAGCCACACCGACGCCTACCACGGCTACTCCCGCTACGACACCAACCAATAACACAAACACAGCGACATCAGATAATGCACCTGTTAACTCTGATGACAAGCCAGCACTAGCACAACTATTGCCAGAAACTGGTCAAGACTTGCAAGTAGTCGTATCAATTATTGGTTTTGTGATGCTTGCATTCGCTGCGATTTACACCTTTGTAATTCACCCAGTGCATCGTCGCAATAAATAAATTACGTTAAAAAAGCGATGGGAAATCGATATGATTTCCCATCGCTTTTTACATGTTAATTAACGAAACAACGCTGTCGTGTAATTCATGAAACGTTCCAAGTAGAATGGTTCATCAACTGCCACAGCTGCAAAGTTATTCTTATGTGGATTACGTAAGCGGGTTGGATCACCAATTGTACGTCCATCTCCATGTGTCACCATCATATTCAATGGCAACAACGTTACCAAGTTGGGGTCGACTGCCACACCAACGGCCAACGGGTCGTGCAAAGCTGCCCCAGCTTTGTTGATATCCAAGTCGTAGTAAGCATCAATGTAGTAATCAAAGATATCTGCAAAGACACGGCCCTTTTCAGTACCCAAATCACGCCAAACTTGTGTTTCTTTCTTTGTTAACAGTGTTTGCAAAGTAACATCAAGACCAACCATCACTAGGTGCTTAGCATGCTTGAACACATAATCAGCTGCTTCAGGATCTTGATTAATGTTAGCTTCGGTATAAGGCGTCACATTTCCAGGCACGACCAAAGCACCACCCATTAGCGTTATGTTACCAATCAAGTTTTCGATTTCAGGGTCCTTTTGATAAGCTTCAGCTAAGTTAGTCAATGGACCAGTTGGTACGATTACCAAGTCATCAGCGTACTTGTGTGCTGATTCAATAATAAAATCGACCGCCGTTTGCGATGACAAAGCTGTCGTCGGCGCAGGCAACGTCACATCCCCGATACCATTCTTACCGTGAATATCCATTGACACTTGCATTGTCTCAAAGTTATCCGTTGTCGATGAATGAGCCGCCCCGATAAAGACTGGAACATCCGCACGACCCAATAGCTCAAGTAGCTTCAGTGTATTTTCACCTGCCGTCGTCACTCGTGTATTTCCAAATGAGGAAACCACACCAATCAAATCTGAATCCGGCGTGGCCAACGCATACGCCAAAGCCAAGGCGTCATCTACACCAGTATCCAAATCCAAAATCATCTTTTTCTTTGCCATCATATAACCCCTTTATAAAATAAAAGCACTGCTCTAAATCATTATTAGAACAATGCTGTTACTGTCAAAATGTATTAGTCGACCGTACGGTGGAAACGGTTCTTAAACAATGGAGAAACAGCTTGGTTCTCATTGATTCGCTTAATCGCTTCACCAATCAATTCAGCAGTCGTAACTTGTACCAACTTAGGGAACTTCTTCTCTTCTGGCAAGTTAATTGAGTCCGTTACAATAACCTTCTCAAAGACCGAGTTTTGCAATGTATCGACGGCCTTACCCGAGAAGACAGCGTGCGTTGCCACAACATAGACTTCAGCAGCCCCTTCATCCTTCAACTTTTGGGCACCTTGTGAAATTGTACCACCGGTATCAATCATGTCATCAATCATGATGGCACGCTTACCCTTAACATCACCAATGATGTTCATGATTTGCGCAACGTTCGCCTTTGGACGACGCTTATCAATAATGGCAATTGGTTCTTGTGAACCTAGCAATTCAGCCAAAGCACGTGCACGCGTCACACCACCGTGATCTGGTGACACAACGACAGTATTATCATCGGCGATCCCCGATGTAATTAAGTAATCAGCCAACAATGGTGCACCCATCATGTGGTCAACCGGAATGTCGAAGAACCCTTGGATTTGCGCAGCGTGCAAATCCAAAACCAAGACACGCGTTGCACCAACCATCTCAAGCATGTTGGCAACCAACTTCGCTGAGATTGGCTCACGTGAACGAGCCTTACGATCTTGTCGTGCATAACCATAGTATGGCATAACAACGTTGATTGACTTTGCGCTTGCACGACGCAATGCATCAATCATAATCATTAATTCCATCAAGCTATCATTGACAGGCGCTGACGTTGGTTGGATAACGTATACGTTATCGCCACGTACTGACTCTTCAATGTTAATTTGAATTTCTCCGTCACTAAATCGTGCAATGTTGATTTGTGACAATTCCACGCCAATTGAAGCGGCAATCTTTTCCGCCAAAGGCTGATTGCTACTCAATGAAAAAATCTTCAAATGCGGATCCGCATAGGTCGCCATGTTGCCCTCCATAGACACATCACTGTGTTCCTCAAGTGTTCAATAGTTACATTGTACAGTTTTTTTCAGTATTCTTCAACGAATATCCCATCACAGTTCCCGAAGGTTTTCACATATTCTTCTAATTTCGTTAACAATGTGTACAAAAAAAGCCGGATCAGAAAGTCTCTGAACCGACCTATTTATTATCATCATTTACTTATCAGCTAAGAAAGCGTCAAACGCTGCTTTTGCTGCCCGCTTTGCTGATTCCGTATCATCAAACTTCTCACGCAATGGTGTGCGGTTCCAGAAATTAAACTTTGTAATTTGACGTGAACGCGCAATACCCATCGCGTGCGTTGGCACATCATCAGTTATCGTTGAACCAGCCGCAATAAAGGCTTCTGCGCCGATATTAACCGGTCCAACAATCTTTGAATTTGAGCCGATAAAGGCGCGATCACCGACGTTTGAGTGCCACTTGCGCAAACCATCATAGTTAACAAAGATTGAACCGGCACCGATATTAACATCTTCGCCAACCGTCGCATCACCAAGATATGACAAGTGGCCCATCTTTGATCCCTTACCCAAATGCGCCTTCTTAACTTCCGTGAAGTTTCCAGCGTGGGCTTCAACATCCAAGAATGCTGCCGGACGCAAGTGTGCAAATGGACCAACTGAAGCACGTTCGCGAACTTCCGCTTCCTCAAAATGTGAGGCATCAACTTGGGCACCATCTGCCACAATTGAATCAACCAAGCGCGATCCTGATGTAATCAAGACATCAGAACCAATAACTGTCTTCCCCTTCAAGTAGACATTCGGTTCAATAATCGTATCGTGACCAATCGTGACATCAGCATCGATGTACGTGTTGGCTGGGTCAATCAACGTGACCCCGTTTCGCATATGCATCTCATTGGTTCGATCACGTAATACCTTGTTTGCCCGGGCCAAAGCAACACGGTCATTAACACCCATCGATTCATCAAAATCATCCATAACAAAGGCACCAACTGTGTGGCCAGCGTTACGCAAAATTTCCAACGTATCAGGCAAGTAGTACTCACCTTGGGCGTTATCATTTGTTACATGCTTCAGACTTGCAAACAACAATTGATTATCAAACACATAGACCCCAGTGTTGATTTCATCAACAGCTGCCTCTTCAGGCGTGGCATCTTTTTGTTCAACAATGCGAACCACGTTGCCGTTTTCATCACGAATAATACGACCATAACCGGTTGGGTTAGGTGCCTTCGCCGTCAAAACAGTTACGGCATCACCAGATTGCTCATGGAAATCAAACAACTTGTTAAACGTATCCACCGTAAATAAAGGCGCATCCCCTGAACCAATTAAAGTCATGCCTTCTGCATCACCCAATTGTGGTTCAGCCATTTGAATGGCATGACCAGTACCAAGTTGTTCTGCTTGCAAAGCAAATTCTGATCGTCCAGCCAACGTTGCTTCAACTTGTTCAGCCCCGTGACCAACAACCGTCACAATTTTTTCTACGCCAGCCTTTTGAGCAGTTTCCAGAACCAACTCAACCATTGGCTTGCCACCAACTTCGTGCAAAACCTTTGGCAAGTCTGACTTCATGCGAGTTCCCTTACCAGCGGCCAAAATAATAACAAAGCGTTGCATGTTTTTTTACTTCCTACCTCATTAATCTGCAGATGAAATTTCAGCAGGTGAGCCTTCACCGTAAATTTCTTCAGCATAGTTTCCAGCTTTAACTTTGATGATGCCGTCATCCTTGTTGGTATCAACATGTACCAATGATGTGTACTTATCAATCACACGGTGCTCAACGCGACCTTCCGCAACAACAGCGACACCAACAACTTGGCCTTCGAATTCCTTAACCAAAGATGCCATACCACGAATTGTACCACCTGCCTTCATAAAATCGTCAACAATAAGGACACGTGATCCCATCGGTAACGATCGTCGTGATAATTCCATCTTTTCAAGCCGTTGTGATTGTCCAGTCACATAGTTAACAGACATCGTGGGACCTTCCGTCACCTTAGTATCATTACGGACAATTACAAATGGCACATTCAATTGTTCAGCAACGGCTTGCGCAACCGGCACCCCCTTTGTAGCTGCTGTCATCACCGCATCAATTGGTTCACGCAGATATTGTGTCGCAATCAAACGACCAATGCGTTGCAAGAACCAAGGTTGTCCCAACAAGTCAGACAGGTAAACATAGCCACCTGGCAAGACACGGGTCTCATCGTCAATTGCGTTGACTAACGAGGCGACGAAATCAGCAGCTTCCGATTCAACCATGTATGGCGTAAAACGTGCACCACCAGCGGCACCTGGAATCGTTTCTAGTAAACCAATGCCGCGCTCGTGAAATGTACGCTTCAAAATCGTCAAGTCTTCTGAAATTGATGACTTGGCACTTTCATATAATTCTGCAAATTGCGTCAATGAGACCAAAGTGCGTGGTCGTTCTAACAAGTAACGGGTCATATCGACCAATCGATCACTACGACGTGTTTTCATATTTCTAAACCTCGAACGTTCGGTAATTTTTATAGTTATAGGTTTAGTATAACACGTCCGTTCATATAAAAAATCAAAAATAGCTTTAAAACCGAAGACAAACAAGAAAAGTCGACTCTTTAGCCAGCGTTTTTCGGACGTTCGGCTTTTACAAGTTGAACGTTTTAACCTACTGCCATGAAATTGTGCGCGCTTCACCATCGACACGAGCGCCTAATGCTAGCTCATTAATAGTTGGATCATCAAATACCGGCAACATCTCTGCGAATGTATTTGGCAGCACATAGGTCCCGTCGAGCAGTTTTTCACGCGTTGTCCAGAAAATCTCACCTTCCCGACCCGAATGAATGGCACCACTATACGACGTTGTTTTGTACAAGAAGACAATATAGCGCGCGCCATCTTCTAGTGGCCATTCCTTAATGCCCATTAATTGAGGCGCTTCAATTTCTAGCCCTGTTTCCTCACGCGCTTCACGAAAAACCGATTGAGTCACCGTTTCACCTACTTCAACGTGCCCGCCGGGAAAAGTCACCCCTGGCCACTTTGGATTTTGACGGTCTTCAACCAATATTTCATGCGTCATTGGGTTTTCAATCATAATCATGTTCGTTAGTTCAATTGGGGTATACCGTTCTGCCATTTAACTGTCTCCTTATCGCAAAAAGGCACACACCGTTAATAGTGTGTACCTTTTTTAACTCTATTTAATCCTAATGAATTAGCCCTTGAATACCCATTCGTTGCCATCCTTGGCCAACAATTCATCTGACGCAACTGGTCCCATTGAACCTGAAACGTAATTAGGGAATTGTTCACGGGTTGCATCCCACGCTTCTTGAATAGCATCAACGAACTTCCAAGCAATTGCCACACCGTTCCAGTCGGCAAAGTTAGATCCGTTACCGTCCATTGCATCGTGAATCATACGTTCGTATGGTTCCGGCGTCAACTTCTTGTCTTCGTCCGAAACCATCCAGTTCAAGTTAACAACACGCGTCAAGAATTCTGACGTCACGTCCTTGGCGTTAATCTTAAATTCGATACCACCCTTAGGATCGATCAAAATAGTCAAAACTGGGTTTGCCAATTCAACGTCACCACCGAAGATGTTCAAGCCCTTCTTGAAGACAACATCCACACGCGTTGACTTAGCAGCCAAACGCTTTCCTGAACGGATGTAGAATGGCACACCTTCCCAGCGAGGCATCTCAAATTGCAACTTACCAGCCACAAATGTGTTGTTTTGTGAATCAGCTGGCACGTCCATTTCATCCAAGTACTTCTTTTGCGTACCATCAGCAGACTCGCCGTATTGACCACGCACAAAGTTTTCAGCAACTTCTTCACGGTTGTAAATCTTCAATGAATTGAAGGCGGCGTTCTTAGCGGCACGAATATCCGTATCCTTAAATGATGCTGGCTTCTCCATTGCCAACCAACCAATGATTTGCATCGTGTGGTTTTGGATCATATCACGTAAAGCACCAGCTGTATCGTAGTAACCGGCACGCTCTTCAACACCCAAAACTTCTGACAGAGTCACTTGCACATTTTCAATGTAATCCTTGTTCCAAGCTGCATCAAACAATGGGTTTCCAAAACGGACAGCCGCAATGTTTTGTACCATTTCCTTACCAAGGTAGTGGTCGATACGGAAAATTTGGGCATCATCAAAGGCTTCTGACAACTCATTTTGCAAGTCTTCAGCAGTGCCAAACGATGTTCCGAATGGCTTTTCAATCATCAAACGGTTGTACTCACCGTTCTCAGTGATCAAACCTTCTGACTTCAAGTACTTGGCAACTGTTCCAAAGAAACGCGGGGCAACTGACATGTAGAAAATGCGGTTACCCTTCAAACCGTACTTAGCATCCAATTCGTTGTTCAACGTCAACATATCTGCATAAGCAGCTGAATCCGTAATATCTTGTTGGATGTAGTAGAAGTGTGAAATAAACTCTTCAGCATTCGCTTGGTCTTCGACGAAGTCAGCAATTGATTCGCGAACCATCTCGTGGAACTCTTCTGTCGTTAATTCTTGACGGGCCGTTCCGATAACGGCGAAGTGTTCTTGCAAGAAGCCCTTCTTGAACAAGTTGTATGTTGATGGGTACAACTTACGCTTAGCCAAATCTCCAGTTCCACCGAAGAATGTCAACAATGTTGTAATTTCTGCAGGCACGATGAATGCTCCTTTACTCTCAAAAAATCAGTTTCATTTCGTATTTCATAATACCAGCATCTCACCACCGGTACCTTTTATAAACATTATAAACTTTTTTACAAAAATATGCTACAAAAATGTAAAACGCTTACATTGCGATTTTTCTGATTATTCGGACTCAGATGAGAAGATTTGCGTTGCCCTGACTGCATTTCGCCAGCCAGTTAACAACGTTGCTCGACGTTCTGCCGTCAAACTTGCTGTAAATTGACGTCCTTGTGGCACGTACTGTTCTAAGTCTGACAAATCCTGCCAATAACCAACTGTTAGGCCGGCTAAGAATGCGGCGCCAAGTGGTGTCGTATCTTCATCAATTGCCCGTTCTACTTGAATATCAGCCACATCCGCCTGAAATTGCATCAAGTACGGATTACGCGAAACCGTGCCATCAGCCTTCATTTTAATGACATCATCTTTCGACTCAGCTTTCATAATCGCCAAAATATCCGCCGTCTGATATGCAATGGATTGCAACGTCGCTTTGATGAAATCATTTTTACCCGTGCCTCGCGTCATACCGAAGACTGCCCCACGTACTTGGGGATCCCAGTACGGTGCCCCTAACCCGTTAAAGGCCGGGACAACATACACTTCATCAGCGTTTTCTGATACTTCTGCCGCTTGCCAGGCATCCAACTGCGTCTCAATCAACCCTAATCGGTCATGGAGCCATTGCACAGCCGAACCAGCTGAGAAAATTGACCCTTCCAACGCATAGGTAGGACGATTCCCCACTTGATAGGCAATGGTTGTGACCAATTGATTGTCAGACATCACCGGTTCATACCCAGTATTCATCAATAAAAAAGCACCTGCGCCATAAGTATTCTTAATCGTGCCAGGTTCTAGCGCCAATTGACCAACTAATGAGGCATTTTGGTCCCCGATTACACTGGCAATCGGAACTCGACCACCGAAAAATTGCATCGGATTCGTGTGCGCAATTACATCGCTACTCGTGTGAACCTGTGGCAACATGGCTGCTGGAATATTGAACAGCGCTAACAATTCAGCATCCCACGCTTGCGTATGAATGTTATATAGCATTGTTCGAGCTGCATTGGACGCATCAGTTGCATGAACTTTCCCGTCCGTAAGCTGCCACACCAACCAAGTATCAACTGTTCCAAAAACTAGGTCGCCAGCTTCAGCTTGTGCCTGGGCACCCGGGACATGATCCAATATCCAACGAATTTTGGTTGCTGAGAAGTACGCACTAACCGGCAGGCCTGTCTTGGCACGGATTAACTCATCGTGACCATTATTGTGCCACGCATCTGCAATGCTCTGCGACTGTGCTGATGACCAACCAATCGCGTTATAAATCGGTTGGCCGGTGTGGCGGTTCCAAATTAATGTCGTCTCGCGCTGATTGGCAATGCCGATTGCTTTAATTTCATCCCCACGAATACCCGCATTAATTAGTGCATCCGCAATCGCAGTTTGCGCCGTCCGCCAAATATCAAGCGGACGTTGTTCCAACCACCCCGTATGCGGGACGATCGATGTCATAGGAATTGCAGTTGACGTCACGCGTCGTGCATTGTGATTAAAAATCACTGCACGTGTCCCCGTTGTTCCCTGATCAATTGCCAAAATATATTCTGGTCGTGTAATAGCCATAATGCGTTCCCCGATTTATTTCGTTTAAAATTTTTTCACTCCTTATTAGTATATCAAGATGTGAGAATGTGCTACACTTTTCTGCATAGCATAAACGGACAGGCACGGTTACAGTACCGTGCGCGACGTTATATATAGTGGTTACCTACTGTGGAATAACGTTAATTACAATTAGTTGTGTCAGCTAACACAATGGAGGATTTTATGGCAATCCAGTCATCACAACAAGATGGCGAAGCGCTCAAACCGCAACACGTTGAGATTAAAGCACCAATACTCTATATCACCACATTATTCCAATCAACCGGCGCCTCACTCATTTGGCCCATCGCGACATTGTACATGCACAATGTCTTACATGAGACCATGACCATGGCTGGCATGGTCGTGATGGGACTCTCGATTATGATGATGCTTGGTAGTTGGGTTGGTGGTCATCTATTTGATCGTTGGAGCCCTTACAAATCAATCTTAGGCGCTGTCGCCTTAGCAACGGCTATGTTGGCAGCCCTGACTTTTTGGCATTCCTGGCCAGTCTTTGCAATTTTCATGCTAATTCTTGGTTTTGCAGATGGGATTATCTACACGCTCTTAAATTCATATGCGGCCACGATTCAGTCGATTGATTCCCGTAAGGTTTTCAATTTGCAATATCTGTTCATGAACGTCGGTGTCGTCGTCGGAACCGCTATTGTCGGTTTTCTATTCAATCACGGCGTACAATTCGTTTTCGGTGGTGCGACAATCATGTATCTTATTTTCTCGGTCATGGTTTTCTGCTACTTCAACGTGAAGGGACTCACCGCCCAAGCGACTAAGGACGCCGCTAAGGCCGCTAAGAGTAGTTTCAAGACGCCTGTGCTGATTTATGCCTTGCTCGGTTTAGCCTTCTCCCTTTATATGGGTTATATTCTATGGGAAACCGTCGTTGCAACGCACATGACTGATCTGGGGATGACAACCCAAGATTACTCATTCCTATGGACGATTAACGGTATCGTGATTATCGTCGGGCAAGGTCTACTAGACCGCATCATCGAAAAGCTAACATTCCGACTCACCGTCTTAGGTGGAACCGCCTTGTTCGCGGTATCATTCCTATTCTTGATGAACGCGAAGACCTATCCGATGTTCATCTTCACCTTCATGATTTTGACGATTGGTGAAATGTTTGCCAGCCCACAAATGCCTGCTTGGATTGATCACATCAGTGACCCCAACGCCAAAGGACGGGCACAAGGCTTCATGACGATGGCCATCTCACTTGGTCGTGCGGTTGGCCCACTATACGGTGGCTTAATGATTGATCGCGGCTCATACAAAGCCTTGTTTGCCTCAATGTTTGGCTTCATGATGCTCTTCGTAGTCGTCACCTTTATTCTCGACCGCGCCTCAAGACGTCGCCAACGTCGCCTGGCTAATTAATTTGATAACACAAAACGACCCCTGCAGCGTATCCGCTGTCAGGGGTTGTTTTTTATCGTCATCGGAAGATTTGTTATTTTAGGAGTTGTTAATTACGCGATGACCTTTTGAATGTTCCCTCTCACGTGGAACCCATTATTCAGATTAGGTCACGCAATTTAACTTTTTAAAGACTCTTGAAATCAAAGACCATACGGCCAGTAACCTTGTTGTTGTGCATTGCATCAATAACATCGTTAATGTCACGGATATCAGCACGAGTCACGATTGGCTTTACCTTACCTTCTGCACCAAATTGGAAGGCTTCCTTTAAATCTTCACGCGTTCCTACAAGTGAGCCCTTCACTTCAATACCGTCCAAGACTGTCTTCACAACATTCAACTGCATGTCACCCTTTGGTAGTGCCACAGCAACCAGCTTCCCCATTGGTCGCAATGATGCAATTGATTGATCAAACGCCTGTGTGTTAACAGCCGTTACCTGTGCGTTGTGCACGCCGCCAACCTTTTCTTGGATAATAGCAGGCACATCTTCTGTCTTACGGTTGATAAGCAATTCGGCTCCCATTTGACGGGCTGCTTCCAACTTGTCTGGGTTACCATCGACCGCAACCACGTGGGCACCAAACACGTTGTGCGCATATTGGATGGCCAAGTTCCCTAAACCACCGGCCCCAACTACTGAGACCCATTGACCTGGCTTTGTTTCGCCAACCTTAAGAGACTTGTACATTGTCACACCGGCACATGTAATTGATGATGCTTCCATCGGATCAAGACCTTCTGGTACCTTAACCGCATACTTGGCGTTGACGACTACTTGTTGCGCCATCGCCCCATCAACTGAGAAACCAGCATTGCGCACCTTACGGCAGAACGTTTCATTTCCCGTGTTGCAGTACTCACAGTTTCCGCAAGCATCATAGAACCACGCAATTGAAACGCGATCACCTAACTTCAAATAATCCGATGCGCCTTCACCAAGTTTCGTCACGATTCCAACGCCTTCGTGCCCAATGACACGACGGAATTCGCGTGGATTAATCTCATTTGGATTACCGAAATCACCATTAGCGACGTGCAAATCAGTGTGACAAAGACCACTGTATTCTACATCAACCAACGCCTCACCAAATCCCAAGGCGCGGGGTTGCCAATCATCAATCAAATTTACAAATCCATCTGGTGTTTCACGAACAACTGCTGCTTTCATGTCTAATCTCCTCGTGTTATCAATGACTATTTGTTCTTTTATTCACAAACATTATTATAAACGAGTTTCGTTCTTTTGCAAGCGTTTTCTTGGAATATAATCAAGAATTTTTTGCGTTTTTTTATAAGCTGGAACCTGAAAAAAGCGTCCTCCCAAATGGCGGACGCTTAACTTCTTTTAAGTTAGTTTAATGCGATGATTTTCTCTGCACTAAAGGCATAAATAAACCGACGTGGCATCGGCTTTCCCATCGCTACTAGCGCCTGTGCATAAACGTTCAATTGACCTGAATAACGTTGCGTGAGTGTTTCAGTCGCTGTTTCAGGTGTTACCCGATCAGTCTTATAATCGAACAACCACACCTCATCATCAACTTGGAAATAACCATCAATAATACCGTGAATCAAAACTTTTTCTGATCCCTGGAAGTCTTTGTATAGACGATCTGCATCAAGCAAAAGTGAGAACTGCACTTCACGTTGCAAAGAGTCAGCATGCGCCACCATTTGCTGGCCCAACGGCGAATTCGTGAAGAAACGTTCAATCTTAGACAACGAAATCAGATGAGACACCTTATCTTCGATTAACTCTTGGTCAACCAAATCGGCCACTAGCCCGCGCAAGTCAGCCTGAGTCGGTGCTCCTGTCGATAGATCAACGCGTTGCATAACTAAGTGCGTTGCAGTTCCAATCGCAGCTGATGAAATACGCGTTTCTGTTTCTTGCATAAAGGTTGGCTCCGGTAACGCTTCATCCGTAAAACGCAATCCTGCAAATTCGTCTGCTTGGATACGCCCGTCGACTAAGCCACGGCCAGCTGCCAAATCCGGATCTTCAAATAAGCGTTTAATTTCTGAAACTGACTGGTACGCCGTAGCGCGGGTCGCCTCATCAAATTGATAATCAAATTGCAACACCGAACGCCAATCATTGATGATGCCGTCCTGCGTGTCACCGGTTTTTTCTGATATCGACTTAGACATTGGCATCGCTTGATAGGCATCAACTAGTGCGCGTAAATCAGCCCCATTCATGATTTCTAGACCAAAGTTAAACGGTTGCTTTGGTGCTCTCGTCCGAATTTCATCGAAATCAACAACATTCTTATCATCGTAAGCTGTCAGCACGTTAGCCAATTCCGGTGCATTTGGATGGCGCATCAAGGCCATCCCCATCAAGTCCATGAACGACTTTCCTTCAAGACGGGCCCACTCTGGCAACATCCATTCCGTGCCTGCTTCAGCTAACGACCACTTATCCCACAGGGCTTTCACACTGTCATATGCCCCCACCAAAAACAAGTGTTGTTCCGCACGCGTTAACGCAACATAGAGTACCCGTAATTGTTCGGCGAAAGCACCACGAACGCGCGCCTGTTTAACGAATTCACGTTGTGGCGTTGGTAGCTTGAGGTGGTGATCCAAATCAATGTAATCCATCCCGGCACCAGCTTCAGCATCAAGCAGAATGTCACCCATTGTTTCGCGCTGACTAATCATGCGACGGGTACTATTCAGGACAAACACAATCGGAAACTCCAGCCCCTTCGAGTGGTGAATCGTCATCAATGAGACACTATCGCTCGCCACGTTTGCATCCGCTTCACCGAGGTCTTTGTCCTGACTTTGTAGCTGCGTCACATAATTAATAAATTGATACAAGCCGACGAAGCTACTCTTTTGGTAGGCGGCAGCCCGTTCATACAATGCATGCAGATTAGCTTGACGCTGCGGACCAGATGGTAACCCACCGACATAATCCAGCCACCCCGTTGTGTTATAAATCTGCCATAGCAAATCCACAATTTGGTTTTGGACGGCCAACGTCCGGAAGATCTCCAAATCCGCTAGGAAACGTCGCACCGCCGCAATCGTCTCATTAACCTGGGTCTCAGAAACGCCGGCAACTGTAATTGTCAACGCATTATTTGCTAACGCCTGCACCGCTGTATAGAAATCTTCGGTCATCGCTTGCGTCCTAATTAACGCTAAACCATTTTCATCAATGTTATATAGTGGTGAACGCAATACTGCTACCAACGGTATATCTTGGTGTGGATTATCAATCACCTGCAACAAGCTCATCATGACGGAAATTTCAGTCGTTTGGAAATAACTCTCTGCCCCATTAACGACGATGGGAATGTCCATTTCACGGAACACATCCAAGACATCCAAATTTTGATTCTTAGTCGGCACCAAAACAGTCATATCACTATACATCACCGGTCGCTTTTCACCGGCTTTACGATCAAATATTTCAAACTTGGTGTCGATTAACTCCCTAATTTTCAACGCCATCATCCGAATTTGACCGGTTGCTTTCGTAAAGCCATACTCATTGGCGACCTCTGGATTGTCATCCGCATCGTCTGTTGTTGTCCCATCATCCAGGTACACCATCATTTCCGCTTCTTTGGGTAAGTCAACTGGATAATAATCGGACCCGGCGACCAATTCTGCTTCGCCAGTATAGTCAACATCACCCAAGCCAACGCTCATGATTTGCGCAAAAATGAAGTTAATGAAATTCGTGACGTTTGGTTGTGAGCGGAAGTTTTCTTGCAACGTAATCACCGTATTACCCGGCGTTTGTGGGTACGTTGCGAGTTTATGACTAAACAAAGTTGGATCCGCCTGACGGAACTTATAAATCGACTGTTTAATATCACCCACTTGGAATGTATTATCACCGCTCGCAATAAAACTTAAAATCGCTTCTTGCAGCTGATTCGTATCTTGATACTCATCAACCATCACTTCGTTATAACGTGATCGCAATTCAGCTTGCACTGTCGGTTGGCTGACAATTTGAAGCGCAAAGTGTTCCAAATCATTAAAATCTAGGACCTTACGCCGTAACTTTTCAGCTAAAAAGGCTTCACGAAAAGCTTGCGTAAATGTAACTAATTCGGCAATCACCTCACCAGCCCCACGCACAGCTAGTTGCATGGCCGCTTCATCCAGGGAAAAAAAGCTGGTTTGTAATGCTTCCAATCGTTCCTTAATCCGTTCACGCTGGGTCTTCACCAGTTCCCAGGCAGCTTTTAGTTCAGGATCATGCTTTGCAGTAAAATTCTTGCGCTTGCCGTCTGCGCCACTCCCCCAGCCCATCACATCGGCTGACAAAAAGGCTTGGCGCATATCGTCCCAACTAACCGTCGCATCCTGGACGACTTGCAATAACCGTTGGTAGGTGTCGGAATCCGTCTGCAAATTTAATAAACGGTTCAAAGCAGGCGCTTCATCCATCGTATCGGGCGCTTGATTCAGTAATTGCTCAGCCTGTGTCACTAGCGTCTGCAATTCAGACGTCATAACTGGCAACATCTGCTTCTGATAGAACGGCGTCTCAGTCAACGAACCGGCAATTTCATATTGTGCAGCCAATCCTTCTAACCACGCTGTCGTATCTGGTCGCGCCATAGCAAAGTTGAATAGTGTAAAAACGGCTTCCTGCAACGTCCGATCGTCCGTCGACCCTGAAGCAAACTGCGAAGCAAAACGGGCAAACGCTTGGTCCTTGTCATCAGCGTAGCGCGCCTCTAATAGATCGCCATACACTTCCATCATCAACAACGTCCGTTCAGCATCATCAGATAGACGGAACTGCGGATCCAAATCGATAGTGTAGTGATATTGTTCAATCAACCGCAGACCAAACGCGTGCAGCGTTGAAATGTTGGCGACGTTTAATAATCGCAATTGCTTCAACAGGTGTTGGCGTTGTGCACCCTCAGACTCGGCTAAGGCGCTACGAATCGCACCTTCAAGTCGCTCTTTCATTTCCGCAGCGGCAGCTTCAGTAAACGTAACAATCAAAAACTCATTCACATTTTCGCCGGCTAACAAACGACGGGTCACACGTTCAACCAACACGCGAGTCTTACCTGATCCCGCTGAGGCAGACACCAAAATATTTTCACCGCGTGCCGTAATGGCGGCTTCTTGTGATGCTGTAAAATTCATGGTCTAGTCGTCCTCCTCGTCTGTAATAACTGATTGCATCGCTGCCAAAGCATCCTTAGCATCTAGCTTTTTAATATTGCGATACTGATTTCCCATCATGGCATCAAACATCATGACTGGCTTAAATGGCGTATACATCATCCCGGTTTTGTTTGGGCCATCGCGGAATGGCAACAACGGAAAATGCCCGAGCAAAATTTGACTCGCAATCTGGCGGATTTTGACTTCGTTAAAGGCCAACAGAATATCCAAATCGGCTTCATCGACGACGTCTGCTGTCTTCGCAAACGATTCGTTTTTATTACGTTTGATGGCAAATGGTGCCTTCACACCATCGACGCCCTCAAGTCGCTTAATATATGCCTCATCATTGCGCAAAACCCCGCGATAGGTGCCTTGGTTTGCCGCTGCCACGTCAGCTTGTGTCTGTAAATCTGCCAATGTATCACCTGCGATATCCTTGGCCTTAATCCACGGATTCTGGAGAGACCAGAAGACAGCCCCCCCCACCTCGCTTGGTGGTAATACTGTCGCATTCGCCAACATAGCCGTCCAATAAGTCATTAATTGCAACTCCAACCCTGCGAAGGCCTGGGTGTAATCAAATGTCCGCTTGCCCGACTTATAATCAACAATCGTCAAAAAGTTGCCAGTCGGAGTTTCGACCAAATCATACCGATCAACCTTACCGCGGACCGTCACCTTACCTAAGGGTAATTCGTACTGGACTGGCTTGAGCTTACTATGCGGTAAGCCAAAACCGGCCTCAACACCTAACGTGTGAACACCACCATCGACCAACTGCCCACGTTTCATATTTAGCACCGCATCATGAACTTGATCGGCCAAACGTTGCGTCAAAAACGTCATTCGCGCAGAACTGCTGAAGATATCAAATGTGGCATCCCCACTGCGTAGCAAGCCGTTCAAGATATTGCATTCCAGGTTTTCAAGATCACTATCTGTTAATTCGCTTAACGTTTTATCTTGGCGAATCAATTCCGCGAACAACTGCTCTAGAATTGTATGCATCAACGTCCCCTTTTCAGCCGGAGTTAGTTGCAAAACTTGTCGCTCCTTGAGACGCAAGCCGTACTGCAGGAAGAACTCAAAGGGGTTCTTGGCATAATTTTCTAAACGTGAAATCGACACCTTCAAATCATTACTAAATAATTGACTCATCAGTGATGCCAAGATTTGTTGTGGCTCATTACGATACGTCAGGCCACCCATCACCCGTGCCGTCTTATCCGGGGCTATTTGGCTAACTTGTTGTTGCAACGTTTGCCAAGCGCTACTCAATGTACCGGCGGGTTGCTGATTGACCGCTTGGCGATTCACACTAACCAAATGCGCTAATGTACTATCAACTGTGCCGACATAATCGCCAATGCGCATCGTATTCGGATCTGGCAACGCCGCAAAACGGCGGACCGGCACGTTAAATTGTTTTGCTAAGCGGGTAACATACGTTGATGGTTGTTGGCTGCCTTCGCCATCACTAGTTGCATAGAGCCAAATCAAACGATCAGCAGCCGTCATCATCGCACTATACATCAGCAATGATTCTTGTGCCATTTGCTGTTCAGATGTTTCCCGCAAGAACGCGTGCTCTGGTAACCGATCCTGCAAGATTTCTCGATCACCGTCATGCAACAATGCTTTTGTACGTGTCGTGGCCGGTAAATTCACACTGGTGGCACCAAAAACAATCACCGTATGGTAATCCTGGCGTTGCACAATGCCACTTTCCGACACGCGTACTTGATCCATCGTCGCTGGAATTCCCGTGTACTTGGCACTATCAAAGGCCGCCTTCAGTAATTCTTGCAGCTCTGCAATCGTCATTGGCGTATGATCAAAGACCGCGACAAAATCGTCCAATACACCAATAAATGTTCGCCAAACTTGTTCGGGCTGCTGGGCCGTCCACAAGTCACCCTGCGCAATTGACGCATCACGCCATGCTAGCAAACGTTGTTGCACGCCAATTTCTGTTAGGAAGAGGTAGAAACGGCGTGCCATCTCGCGCGCATCTGGCGCCTTGGCAAGATCGGCCAAGAACGGCGCCACCACGGTGCTAATTTGATCATGAATCAGTGCCAATTGCGCATCCTTTTCCGCAACGTGTTCTCGTAAAACTTCATCATCTGAATCGGCGACGTTACGATCAAATTGCCAAGGTTGCTTGTCTGTCCAGCGCCATCCTGGGGTATTTTTAGCCAATACATAATTCTCAGTTTCCGCCAACGCTTCCCGGTACTCAGCGACAGTCACATCTGCTGGAATCAGTAATTCCGTTTTCAACAAGCCCATGACATCCGCGATTGTATACGCCGGTGCTAAGCGGAAAAGTTTATCAAGAAAGGCCACTAGGGGATGGGCCGCCATCGGCCGGTCCAAATCCATGAATACCGGAATTTGATAGCGTGCAAAAACTGCCGGCAGCATGTTTTCATACTGTCCTAAATCTCGGGTCATTAACATGAAGTCCCGGTAGCGGCGCTTGCCACTGGCCACTTCTTGCCGAATCATGCGGGCCATCTGTTCAATTTCTTGATATCGCGTCGTCGCCTGCCAAATCGCCAAATCCTTGGGGCTTGGGGTCTGACCGTTGGGTTTCACCCCTTCTTGTTCATAATCAATCCAAAATGATTCAACTGTCGTCATTGTTTCACTGACTGGTCGTTGCACAGTGACACTGCTTGCGGTAACCGCAACCCGATGGTCGGTCGCAAACTGACGCAATTGTTGTGCTAAGCGCTTAGGCCGATAAAATAAATCATTTTCTGACAAACTCTCTGCTGTCACGCTGGCCGAACCATCATCAGCCGGCAGGGCAATCGTGACGCCCCCTGCCCGTTCGATTAACGCTTCAACCACGCCACGTTCTGGGGTCGTCATTTGGGAATAACCATTAATGAAATAGTAGTGGTGTGAGACATCCGTCTTCTCAGTTGCTAAATAAACCTGTAAGGCTGCCAATAATTGACTGCTTAAATACTGGTTACGCGCTGCTAATTCTTGATCCAAGGCCTCACCAATCAAAGCTAAGTCATGGAGTTTCATTTGAAGCGTCCCCTGTTGGGTTAAGTCATCCGCCATGTCACGAACTTCTTGCCATGACAAGCCAGCTTGCTTAAGTTCCAAAATTTGACTCGCAAACTGGCTAATAAAACCTTGCTTCGTTAATAGGTTACCGTACAATTCAAGTTCCGTTTGATGCGCCCGTAACAATGATTGCACCAGCATTGTCATCCCCGTCGCTGACAAGTTGGCTTGCCGATAGATGGGATCGTTTTGCATGTAGTACCAAGCCAAACGACTCAGTGAAAAAACCTGCACATTTGGCACAGCAACTGCCGCGCCATGCCGATCCTGTAGAGTTGCTAGTCGGTTCAAAACCTGAATTTCCGTTTCAAACTTAATGTGGTTCGGGACCACGTAAAAGATTTCCGCTTGATCATCAGCCGCTAACGTAGCTTGGACACGTTCGAGCAACGCTAATTCATGGTCTGAGCTTGCCCGACCAAACAATAATTCAAGTGCCATTTGCCCCTCCTTTAAAAAGCGATTTGTTGGGTCTATTTTACCAGTTATCTTGAGTTTCCCCTAATCTCTCTCATGCAACACCCAATCACCAAAAGTTCCGCTGATTTCGCTTACTTCCTTGGTGGCGTGCCAAAGGGTGTCACGCGTTTCTTCGATTGGATGTTCAATCTATTCAGCAAGTAAACTTAATCAACAATAAAAGCCGCCAATCTCCCGATGTAAAATCGGAGGATTGGTGGCTTTTAAACGTGTTCCGAAAGGCTGAACCCCTTCCATCTCACTCTCTTTTTTATTTTGCTAGTTTTAACAATGATTCTGCAAAAATAGCCATCGAGCGCGTCAAATTAGCAACAGGGGTTGATTCATTTGCTTGATGACTTGTGACTGGCACATCTGGGAACTGCCCACCAAAAGCAACGCCACGCTTTAGCAAACGCGCATATGACCCGCCATTTGACGTACGGGGGTTCATATACATCCCAGTCTGCTTCGCATAAACCAATGACAACGTCCCAACTAATTCATCTGTTTCGGGGACTAAGTGTGGTTCCATCCCACCTGGCCACACTTCAACAGTCGTCGCAAAATCCCCCAAGTGCCGTTGGACCTGTGTGGTCACCGCTTGCACATTCACACCTTGTGGGTAGCGGAAATTCAACAAAATGGTTCCTTGCCCATTTTGACTAAATCGCATGACGCCAACATTAAGCGTTAAGTCCCCCATCACGTCATCATGATACCGCAGTCCAAGGTTTTCAGCGCCAATATCATCATGTACAACGCGACCAATGAAATCCAAAAAGGTTTTGGCATCAGCATTAAATGCAAAACGACGCAGGAAGTTGGCCAAATAGGTTCCCGCATTTTCCCCATCTTGTGGGTAAGCCCCGTGCGCTTGCACGCCCTTCAACAAGAGGCGCACTTCTTGATCCCGAACTTCACTTTGCCCACTTAAAAACGGATATTGCGTCAGATACGTCGCAAATTCAGTTTGTACTTGATCCGGATTTGGCACTGAGATACGCGCTCGTGCTTCACCTGGAACAACGTTTGGTCGCGCTCCAGCAATGAAACGGCGCAACACATAATCTCCGGTCGTCTGGTTCGCAAACCGTAGTTGCACCGTCTGAAAGGCTTTTTCACCATTCACAACTGGGAAGGCACCGTCTGGTGAAAAGCCCATTGTCGGCTCGCCCTCTACCTCGAAGTAACGAGGTAAATCACGCCAACCATTTTCTTCATCTGTCCCAATAATTAAACGAATTTTGCGGGTCAGTATGATTTCATGGTCTGCTAAATACTTCATCGCATAATACGCACTCATCAGGTCGGCCTTCATGTCGGCTGCGCCACGCCCAAAGTAAAGTCCGTCCAAAATTTCTGGCTTAAACGGATCACGTAACCACCCTTCACCAGCGGGCACGATATCAACGTGTGTCAAAATGGCGACCGTTTCTGCGGCATCGGCCGGTCCGTACTCGATCCACGTAACCATGTTGTCGACCCGACCATAACGGAATCCATCGCGCGCAGCTAGCTCTTCCATCTTCGCCAAAGCACGCGCCATGTCAATGCCAAATGGTGTCCGATCCGACTGTGTATTTGGATCTAATATTGATGGTATTTTTACAATTTGATTTAGGTCGGCAATCAAATCCGCCTCATACGGCTTTGTTCGTTCGAACCACTCCATAGCCTTCTCTTTTCTCACGATTTTTTAATACTTTAGATTTTAAACCAGTTGGCCAACCTATGTAAAGCCAAAAAGCGAGGACAACCATGTGTCCTCGCTTTTCTATAACCTGTTTTATGCGCGCTTCTTCTTGTAGTAGTAGAAGACTGGTAATCCAATCAAAACTAGCACAATTGACAAAGCAGCCCCTGCAAAATCGTTGATAATTGTTGAGCCCAAAACAAACAAGGCACCAAAAATGGCAACTAATGGTGTAATTGGGAACAATGGCGTCTTGAACAACGTATCCTGTTCAGCCAAAAGTCCCTTCTTCACTTGGCGACGTAAGATGAATATACCTAAGAATGCG
Source organism: Weissella cibaria (assembly GCF_004521965.1). Taxonomy (GTDB): domain Bacteria; phylum Bacillota; class Bacilli; order Lactobacillales; family Lactobacillaceae; genus Weissella; species Weissella cibaria_A. Next base: position 23,535 of record NZ_SDGK01000092.1, read on the forward strand.
GCGGTATAGAAAATCCAAATCGTAAAGATCGCAATATCTGACAAACGGTCCACGCCCTTCGTATAGAAGATATCCAACAATACCGTCATCAACGTCACCGTGATAATGGCATTCACTGGTTCTTGCGTCTTACGTGTTAGCTTGCTCAAATACTTTGGGAACAACCCATCTAATGACATCGCATAAGCCATTCGTGGGAATGACAACATCTTACCATTCAACGTTCCCAACATTGAAATAATAATGGCCAAACTCAATGCACGCCCGCCAAAGTCACCAAAGGCAGCCCGAACCACCGCAAACGTGGCATTGTTTTGCAATGCCACGATCTTATCTGATGGCAAAGCATGGTACACACCAAACGTAACCCCAACATAAGCCAAGACAACTATTAGCAACCCACCCACGATTGAACGAGGCAATTCACGGCGTGGATTCTTCAACTCACCAGCGATGTTTGATAGCAAAATCCAACCATCATACGCAAACAAGGTTGCCAGAATGGCCATTCCAAACCCACCACTGGTCGTTGCCACTTTGTGAACCGTTTGCCCCAAGGCATCAACCTTACCGAAGAACAATCCATACATAATCAAGACCGCGATTGGTACCAGCTTAATTGAAGTTGTTGCTACTTGGAAAGCAGCCGGCACACGATTCTCCAACATATTGATGCCCGCCACAAAGACCACGAAGATAACCGAAATCCAAGTAGCTGATGATTGTGACAAGCCCAAGAAGTTCGCCGTCAAGAATGCGGCATACCCTGCAATCGAAGCAATAACAGCCGGTGCATAAACCACCACCTGCATCCAACCGGCTAAGAATCCCGCCGCAGGACCATAAAGCTCTTCAATGTAACTGTACAAACCACCCGTCTTTGGCAAACGTGCGCCAACCTCGGCAATTGTTAGTCCTGCCGCCAGCGTAATCACACCACCGACAATCCAAGCCAACAAACCAGCAGTTGATGAACCAGCAGTTTGCAAGACACCCGCTTGCTTAAAGAAGATTCCCGAACCAATCACGGTTCCAATAACCATCGCTAACCCCGACCAAATACCCATCGATCGTTTCAATTCTATCTTGTTTTCCATAACGTAATTCCTACAACTCCCACATAACAATGATAAAAAAAAGCAGCCACCCAATCCTAGCGATTGGATGACTGCAAATCGTTCTTACAGTTCAAGCGTTACACGAAAACGCCCAATCACTAATTGTGTTGAGTTTGAACGATCATTATTATTATTGTTATTAGCAATGACGAACATAATCGTTCTCCCTCTTTTTAGTGTGCGTTTTTTATAACGATTAAAACCTTATCATATTCTCAGAAATTAAACAAGCAATAAAAAAATCTCAAAAACCAAGCACGTTACCCTTAGTTTTTGAGATTAATTGTTTTTAATATTAACTATTAACGAGACTAAGCTTCTTCATACCATGAGTAGTGGTACATCTCACCAGCTGGCTTATCCGTACGCTCGTAAGTGTGCGCACCGAAGTAATCACGTTGCGCTTGAATCAAGTTAGCAGGCAGCACTTCAGAACGGTATGAGTCAAAGTAAGCAATCGCTGCTGACAATGATGGTATTGGTACACCAGCTGCCGTTGCCAAAGCAATGACACGACGGGCTGCTGCTTGATACTTTTCGGCAACATCCTTGAAGTATGGATCCAACAACAAGTTGTGCAAACCAGCTTCATTGTCGTAAGCATCTGTAATACGTTGCAAGAAGCGAGCACGAATAATCGCACCAGCACGCCACAATTGGGCTAACTCACCGTATTGCAAATCCCAGTCATAGTGATCTGAGGCCATACGCAATTGGTCGAAACCTTGTGCATATGACATGATCTTACCGAAGTACAACGCTTCACGAATGTCTTCGACCGTTGCGTCGACATCTCCTTCAAAGCTAAACTCAGGACCGGCCAAAACCTTAGAAGCAGCCACACGGTCGTCCTTCATTGCTGAAATGTAACGCGCGTAAACTGATTCCGTAATTAATGATTGTGGGGCACCAACTTCAAGGGCCGATTGTGATGACCACTTTCCAGTTCCCTTGTTACCAGCACGGTCCAAAATCATATCAACCATTGGCTTGCCTGAGCCCAAGTCATCATCACGCGTCAAAATGTCCGCCGTGATTTCAATCAAGTATGAGTCCAGCTCACCCTTGTTCCACTCAGCAAACGTGCCTGCCAAAGCATCCTTGTCCAACTTCAACAAACGCTTCAACAAGTCATATGACTCAGCAATTAATTGCATATCACCATATTCGATACCGTTGTGGACCATCTTGACATAGTGACCGGCACCATTTGGTCCGATGTAAGCAACCGTTGGCTTACCATCTTCAGGCGCCTTCGCAGCAATTTCCTTCAAGATTGGCTCAACCAATTTATAAGCGTCACGTTGACCACCAGGCATCATTGAAGGACCTTGCAAGGCACCCAACTCACCACCTGATACACCCATGCCGATGAAGTTGATGCCTGATTGGGCCAACTTCTCTGAACGACGCATTGTATCCTCGAAGAACGTGTTTCCACCATCAATCAAAATGTCACCCTTTTCCAAGAAAGGTAACAATTCTTCAATGACGGCATCAGTTCCGGCACCAGCCTTAACCATCAACAAGATACGACGTGGGGCCTTAATTGACTTCACGAAGTCCTCGACAGTATAACCTGGCACAAACTTCTTATCTGAGTGCGTTTGTACCAAGTCTTCAGTACGAGCGCTTGAACGGTTGTAAACAGCCACCGTGTAACCACGTGACTCAACATTCAAAGCCAAATTACGACCCATAACGGCCAACCCAACAACACCAAAATCTGCAGTTGCCATGTTTTATTTTCCTCCAAAGTTTTATCTCTATCCCTCGATTAACTATAAGTTTAGTCCTCATTAGTTTAAAGTCAAAATAAAAAGTGTTGGTGAATTAATTATGAAATTGTTTATCCCATATACAGACGTCAGCTAAGTTGATGCGCCTTGATTGGTAATTGAATTTGCGCAATAAAAAACGCCGGATACCTTGCTGTACGACATTCTTTATGCTTATTTAATATTGTGCCAATACGGACGTCACTACTTCATCTGATGCAGTTATCATCATAAACCGCCCCATTGGGGTGATAGCATGGCGATCTTTAAAAGCTAGCTTCTTGGTTTCTACTAACATCACGGTTAGGTTGTTTTCCGTCAAAAATAGTTGACCTGGCTTACCGAGCTTTCCCTTTGTGTGCTTACCAATACGCCAACTGTGAAAATCAGCCGGCGTGAGCGGGTTCTCCTTGGGTTCAAAAGCGCCACTGTTGCTTTGCGTCATCACAACGCCAATTAATTCTGCTGTTGGATATTTATCTGCCATCATTAACCTCGATAGTATGACCACGGCACTTGCGGATCAAATTGGTCATCCGTTGAGACAACCAGTCCTTTCTTAAAACGTGTTAATAACCAGAAACGCAATGGTTCTGGAATGCCCAACATGTCAAAATCACTTGTCGAAATAGCGTACCGAATACCCTTTTCGTCTTGATTAGTAACTTTTTGGACCCAGTTAGGATCGACGATTAACTCACGCCCAATCGCCGCGCCATCGACCCCTGCTTGTACAAGCGCTTCAACCTGTTCTGGCGTGCGTAATAAGCCAGCCACAATCAATGGAATGTCGCCTAAAATGGCCTTATACTTCGCGTACAACGGCTCATGGTCTTCCTTATTCATAAACGGCGTCTGGAACGCATCTTTCAATGACATGTGGAAATAAGAAATTGGACGCTTGATAATTTCTTGGGCCATCGCCAAGGACTGATCGAAACGGATACCTGGCGTTGTTGGTTCTTCAGGTGATTGACGGTACCCAATAATAAATTGGTCATCGGCATACGTGGTCCGTGCAGCCACAACCGCATCCAAAACCGCCAATCCGTACTGCATACGCGCAGCTAAATCACCGCCCCATTCGTCCGTCCGCTGATTAGCGTGTTCTGAGAAAAACTGTTGCATCGCATACATATTGGCTCCGTGCAATTCCACACCAGCAAAGCCAGCTGCAATTGCCCGGCGTGTAGCCTCACCAAAATCAGCGATACTCTGCCTAATTTCGTCATCCGTCATTGGTCGTGGCGTTGCCATGCCTGGTTGGTGGCTTGGTACATCTGAAGGGCCAACAACATCATCGTGCAATACAGCAGCCGTTTGGGCGATACGGCCACCAAATGATAGTTGCAAAACGGGAACCGAGCCGCGATTTTTGATCGTATCCGCAATTTTCTTCAGACCCGGAATATTCTCATCGACATCCGCCCCAATTTGGCCGACATAGGTTTTACCCGCCATCGATACGTAGGCCATTTCGACAATGACCAAACCCGGGCCACCCGCCCGCATCTTATAGTAATTCACCTCATCATCGGTCACGACACCCGTCGCAAATGATGATCGCAAAGTTGTTGGTGGAAAAACAACACGGTTTTTAATTTCAACACCGTTCGCCAACTTAAACGGTTCAAGGAATTTATAACTCATCAGATTTAACTCTTTCTACTTTATATGTGATTACAATTATAGCATTCTGGACAACGGCGTATTTATGCCCCTTTTTCTCGCTGAAATCTCAGCTGACATTTACAATAAGTTTAACAAATTTGTCGGCTTGTTTTGTAGAAAAAGAGGGGACTCGAATATGAAGTTTGAAACAAAGGTCATTCACAGTGGGACACAAGAAGATCCCTACACGGGTGCTATAACAACGCCAATCTATCAGACGTCAACTTATCACCAACAGACACTTGGTGGTCATGCAAAATACGAGTATACACGTGGTGAAAACCCTACCCGATTCGCTTTGGAATCAGTGATGGCAGCCATCGAAAACGGCACAGATGGGTTTGCCTTTTCATCTGGTATGGCAGCGATTCATGCCACAATGAGTTTATTGAAATCCGGCGACCACATTGTGATGGCCAACGATGTATATGGCGGCACCTTCCGCTTAGTTAATCGGATTTTAACGGATTTGGGCATTACGTTTACGGCCGTTGATACCGCTGACAGCGTAGCTTTACAAGAAGCAATTAAGCCAACGACGAAAATGGTTTATTTGGAATCACCATCGAATCCATTAATGCACGTAACCGATATCGCCGAAGCAGCCCGCATCGCTCACGATTCTGGCGCCATTGCTGTCGTGGATAATACGTTCGCCTCGCCTTACAATCAAAACCCCTTAGACCTAGGTGCCGATGTCGTTATTCACTCCGGCACAAAGTATCTAGGTGGCCACGCCGATGTATTATCTGGCTTCGTCATTGTGAAGGACGCCGAATTGGCTGCACGAATTAAGTTTATTCAAATGTCAATTGGTGCCGTTTTGTCACCCCAAGATTCATACTTAATACAACGCTCGATTAAGACATTGGCGTTGCGGGTACAGCGTCATAATGAAAACGCCATGGCATTAGCCGAATTCTTAAACAATCACCCCAAGGTAGCCAAGGTTTATTTCCCTGGCTTGCCTGGCACACCAGACTACGAAATTGCACGTCGTCAAATGCGCGGGTTCGGTGGCATGATGTCAATTGAGCTGCAGCCCGGGCTGGACGTTAAGCAGTTCGTCGAGAATTTGGCTGTCTTCTTATTAGCTGAGTCACTTGGTGGTGTTGAATCTTTGATTGAAGTGCCAGCCATCATGACCCATGCATCAATTCCGCGCGACATTCGTTTAGCTAACGGCATTAAGGATGAATTAGTTCGTATTTCAGTCGGCATTGAAGATATCGATGATTTGATTGCCGACATGACAAAGGGCTTGGATGCCTTGTAATATTGCTTAAACAGGCAAAATAAAAACCGCGTTAACGTATATCTACGTTTAACGCGGTTTTTCAGTAAGCTACTGATGTCGTCAAATTACTTTGACTCCAATTCAGCCTTACCCTTGGCCCATTGTTGAATGTTAACAACTTCAGCCACACGAGCCTTCTTTGCAGAATCGTGTGATGTTGGTCGCTTACGAGCCCATGAGTTATATGGTGATTGAACAGCCATGATCATTTCCTCCATTTATGTTATCGATAACTTTACTAGTATACCGATAAAAACAAAGTGCGTCAAACCTTTATCCTAAATCCGTCAAACTTTCTCTCATAAATTGTTGAGAAGCATATGCTAAGCCCGTATACTAAAGTTACTATGATTACACAAAAGACAACGTTCCCAGATTTCATCTGGTATCAAGTACATGATATGACACCCGAAGAGCGATCATGGCTCACAACCGACCAGCTCATTCCCAATGAATTACTTAGTTATGCTGTTGACCCCTACGAAAGCGCCCGAATGGAGTATGACGAAGATGCTGATTTAACTCTAATCATTTTCGATGTGGTAACGCCAACATCAACCAGAGCTACAACCGAGCCAATCGGCATGCTCTTCAGCAATGATCAAACGCGTTTGTTTACCTTTACCCGTCCCGAAACTGATTATGTGGATAACTATCTCAGTGGTACCGAAGTGAGTCGCCGGCCATTGCCCGACCACGCTACCCCGCTCGACGTCATTCTTAACGGCGCTGAGCTACTATCTTCTAAATTCATGTCAGCAATTCTGGAAGTCAATCGCCGACGCACGCCAATCCAAAGTGAAATTCGTAAAACCAAGCAAACCCAAAAGACCATCGACCAACTAATGGATTTGCAAACCGATTTAATCTATTTACTTAATTCGCTGCATACCGACCATGATTTACTGCGTTCATACAAAGTACGCAAAACAGTACAATTAACCGACCACCAGGCCGAGCGGATTGATGATGTTACCGTCGAATTACAACAAGCCATCGATACCGGTGAACTCTCACAACTAGTGACCAATAGTGTTTCAGATGCGTTCGTTAATTTGGCGAATTCTAATTTGAATTGGACCATGAAATTGCTGACGGTTTCATCAATCATATTGACGGTTCCTAACATTGTGTCAGGGTTCTTTGGCCAAAACGTTTCATTGCCCTTCACACATACACCAATGGGTTGGATTATCACGATCCTTCTAACCTTGATTCTAATGAGTATTACTACCGTCATTCTATGGCGGTCAGGTTTCTTTCGAAAGTAACCAATTACACAAAAAAGCACCTTCGGCGGAAGGTGCCTTTTTTGTGTCTTACCGACCCATTAATTTCTTCAAAAAACTGTACATCGCATACTTAGGGCCATTGATTGGCTTAACGAACGTTCCCACCTTTTCCTCAGCAAACCCGGCAAAGCCTTGCTTGAAACCAAGCACACCGTCTGATCCATCAAACACACCTGAGATACCATAGAAATTATAGTGTGGAATGTGACGCGCAACTGCTTGCTTAAAGGCATACTCTTGAACGGCATAGGGACCATAGAAATTCTTGTACTCGTCGTAAGTACCTGAATACAAGTAAATCATCTCATTAGCGGTTGCCAAGAACAATGAACCCGCAATGACCACCACATCTTGCCCCGCCTTCTCACGCTCGACCAGTGCTTGAGCAATGCGCTTTTCGTGTTGCTTATGTTGATCCGCATATTCCGCACGTTGACGTTGCAACTTCTTGTAGTTAGGCTTTTTCGCGATGCGGGCATCCAAATCCGCCACAATTTCAGCTAAGTGATCACGCGCAGCTTCTTGGCCCGCAATGTAAGCTGGAAAGTCCATTTCTGCAAAGACAAAGTACGCATCCTCACCAAATTCATGAAAAACGATTTGATAGAATTCTAAGTCCTTATCGTGGTAATCCAATCGATCAGCTGTGTCTTGCGTCAAGGCCTTGAAGTCCGTTAAATCTTCACGCCCTAAGCGACGCAACTTAATCCCAAATTGATCCGTCTTCTTAAGGTAGTATTTGCCATCCTTAGCAAAAGATTGCCGTAACGCCTTTTCGACATCATCAGCTGCCAGCACTGGCGTTAAATCCTTCACATATTGCCATGATGGCGAAGCGTTCGTTGTCCATCCCTTAGGTGCTGGCGTGTGCTTAAAGCCCGCAGCTGTTAAGGTGGTCATTGGTGCTTCGTTAGCTGCGCCGATTTGAGCCCCTTCATCATCGTAACGGCGGTAAATTTCATTGGGCACGACACGCAAGAACAAACCATTATGCGACTTAGCGAACTTTTCAACACCAGCCACAAACTCATTTACAAGCGTTTGGTTGCTGTAATCAATTAGCATCCCCCCATCAATTTGGAAAAGATTGCCCATACGTACTGGAATCCAAGCTAGTACGGCGGCAGCCACAACCGTTGCGTCTTCTACCAGCCCTACCAAAGCTGTTTGCCAGCCACGGCGTGCGAGCAAACGTGCTTGAGCACTGGTTTGCAGGTAACTACCGGCCTGATGACCTTGCGCAAAGTCATCAAATTGGGCCTCCGTCAATTGTTCAAATGATCGTGTCATATCTTCTCACTTATGTCCCTTAACTAGAATTTCAATACCTTAAATTATACGCTATCTACCTGTAAATTAACAAAAACCGCGCGAACCTCTTAATAATTCGGCACTGTGGGTAACCTGTTGAAAAGACTAAACACTATCCACCAGTTATACAAAGTTATCCACAAACCAACAGTTTTATCCACAATAATATCCACAGAAAGCTGTGTAAAAATTAAATTAAACACAAATAAAAACGAACTAACGATAATCGCTAGTTCGTTTTCTATTATTTCAAATGTAATTTACGAGCTAAATTAGTTGCTCGGGCGCCCAGCACTTCCTCACCAACGTGTGTCTTTAACATGGCAATACCGTAAATCACGGCACCAACCAAACCGCCAACAGTCAACAAGATAAGTTGTGGGATTTTCCCATCTGACACAAAGTAGCCTAATGTACTAACGACTGGTGCAACTACAATGTAAATCGCCAGACTCCAGAATAGGATAATCATTGCTGAGTAATTAAATGGTGCCCAACTAATATCAAAACGCTTCGTCAAACGACGAATTGACATCGCTAATCCGACAATAAAGGCCAATGCCGTTGAAACCAATGGCCCCATGCCGTACAACCAAATCGTTAATGGCACTTGTAAAGCGAACTTCAAAACTAGCATCAAAATCAATACTTTAACGGTGTAACGCAAATCATGCAATCCTTGGTATAACGCCAACACAACCATGTAAGCCCCTAGCAAGATTGCCATGAAGCTAGCAAATTGCAACACCAGCGTACCATTCGTTAAATCAGCCGTGTTATAGAACACAATATAGAGCGGTCGTGCTACAGCTGCCATGCCAAGCGAGGCTGGAATCATCACAAATGCCAACAACTTAAACGCAAATTGAATTTGGTTGTTAATATTGTCGCGATCCCCAATTTCATGGGCACGCGCCAGCATTGGCAAAGCTGTTTCGGCCATACCGACTGCCAATGACACAACCAACATAATTAGCTTATTTGAATTAAACGCAAATTGTGAAAACATCGCTTGTTGCGCATGGTTCACAACTGACGTGAAGTGATTCATAATGCGGAAGAACGTGTATTGGTCAATCACTTGCACCAGTGAAATTGCTGAACCAGCAAAAATAACTGGCACTGATTGACGCGCCATGCGTAGCATCACTGCGCGGGGATTGAAATCTGGTGCTGGTACTGCATTTGCAAGCTGCGTTGCAAAGAATTGACGACGACGCCAAATACCATATACCAGAATTACAATTCCAGCTAACGCGCCCCAGAAAGCAGCAAACGTTGACTGGACCGTTGCATCAATCCAATTGCCATGGTGTCCAATCATAATCCAATAAGTCGCAGCTAGCATGTAAATCACACGCACAAGCTGCTCGATGAACTGTGACATAGCCGACAAGCCCATGAACTCGAATCCCTGTACGTAACCACGCAACATTGAAAGTGCCGGAATAATAACCACCGCGGCGGCCAATGAGTGAATGACTGGGATCACGTTTGGATCACCTTGTGACAACACCCCAGCCAAGAAGTAGAGCACCGCCCCAGAGGCGATTCCCAGGATAGCTCCCAATTGTAAGGCCTGGCGGAAGACTTGCTTCACCGCCCCATATTGGCGAGATGCCCCATATTCCGCAACCAACCGTGCCAAGACGTTTGGCAGACCAGCCGTTGCAATTAGCAGGGCCACACTATAAATTTGATAACCTTGGGCAAACAACGAGTTCGCTGACGTGAAATACAAATTTCCAATCATTGCAACCCAGGGGATGATGTACAAGGCTCCTAATACGCGGGAGGCTAAGCTACCGATGGTCATCCATGCCGAGCCACGTAACATGCGCGATGCTGCATTCTCATCATCAATGAAGTCGGCTTCGAGCTCCGGTACGGTTTCAATTTCATCAGCCATAGCTGACGTCGTTTCTTCAGGCACAATTTCTGCCGTGTACGAAGGTTCAGGACGAGTCACGGTTTTCGTAACTGGCGGCCGCACTGGTGCAACCTCTTCAGCTACGGTGGCTGGTTCAGCTGTCATAATATCCGACGGTGTCACCGCCCTGGCCGTCACCGGCTGAACAGCGGCGGCCTCATCCGTATGGTTTTCCTTAATCGAATCTGGCTTCACACTCGCTTCACGCACGAATGTATCAGGTACCTCATGTACCTTGAATGTTGAGATACCTTCCGGACGGGTTACAACTTCGGTCACTGATTGTGGCTCTAACTTCGCCGAAGCTGAATCGTGCTGTGCCTTTTTTTGCTCATCACGGGCTTCGAAGATATCATCAACTGTTGCACCGTTTAATAAAGCTGCCAATTCCTCAAACGTGATGTCACGACGGAATGGTGATTCTTCGTAATTGGATGATTTGTCGTCAGCCATTTCTTGACCGTCCCCTTTCGTTTGTCACAGTAGTCACTACTATAATCGATACTACTTTCAATGACGCTACACAGACTCGAACTGTGATCTAAGACTTAGGAGGTCCTTGTTCTATCCTGTTGAACTATAGCGCCAAAACTTACCTAAGTTATTATTATACACAAGAAAACCCGTTGTTTGTAGAGTCAAAGTAAATCCGAAACAACGGGTATGATTTTCTATTCAATTAATTGTTGCCATTTCGTCATAATCGGTCCCGTCACAAAGTCTTTCGCGCGAGCTAATGACTTTGAGGCCAACACACGCCGCATTTCCGTACTGTGCAGCAATGGTTCCAATCGGTGCCAGATGACTGTTGCGTCCTTTGTGGCTAACTCACCGTACACACCACCTTCAAGTATTTCAGCCGCCCCAGTGTTATCCGTCGACACAATTGGCAAGCCAAAGCTCATTGCCTCAACCAGAACCAGTGGTAGTCCTTCCCATCGTGATGTTGCCAAAAAGATAGATGCCTGCCGATAATGCTCGGCCAGCGCCTCATCATGGAGCGCACCACGATACACGACTTTATTTTCCGCATGATTAGCATGAATCAATCGCTTGAACTCCGCGACATCCGTCGGCGTACCATCACCAGCAATGACAATCTGCCAATTGTCAGGCAAGTATTGTGCAACGGCTAACATGATATCAATACCTTTGTGTTGGATGGCAATGCGACCCGTGAATGCAATTTTGTGGCTCGTCACATCAGCCTGACCCACAATGGGCATCGTAACCGGATTCCAAATTTTAATAGCCCGATCAGTGACTGTTTGAAAGCCAGCTAAATCTGATTCTGTTAAAGCAACTACCACGTCAGCCGCCTTCACACCGTCTACAAATTCAGGTTGCATCTCACGATAATACTGATTAAAGTACGTATCAATATTATTATGCATCCAAGCAATCATCTGCACATGCGGCGCCCGCGTCTTAAGATACGGAATAAAGCTTGTCAAAATCCCCGCATTTACAATTAGCACATCAATTTTTTCAGTTATTAAAACATCCCCCAAATCGGCCATTTGCACCGCATAACGGGTTAATGGCGTGGCCCCATTTTCGGGCATCACTGGATGCTTGGCCGGGACTAAACGGCCTTTTAACTCATAATAAGAAGGCACGTCTGCCAGTTGATAGTACTGTACATCCGCAAATGCCGTCATCGCATTACCAACCACTGTCGCAGCTCGTTTCATGCCGCCAAGTCCCAAATTTTCTATCGCCATGAGTACACGCTTCATACTGCACCCTCCCCTCTACCAAAGGCATAAAAAAAGAGGAACACCCACAATTTGAGTGTTCCTCTTAAGTATAGTCACTTCTGAATAAAAAGTATCATGTCATGTCCTGAAACCTGACATGTTATTTTTTACAAAACGACGTTAACCAACTTACCAGGGACCGCGATCACCTTCTTAGGTTGGCCACCATCGAGTTGCTTTTGCACCGCTTCATCAGCAAGCGCTAGTTCTGTCATCTTGTCACGATCAGCATCGGCTGGGATTGTCAAACGACCACGCACCTTACCGTTAACTTGCAAGACGATTTCAATTTCATCTTCAACTAAAGCAGATTCATCAAACGTTGGCCAAGCAGCATACGTCACAGATTCATCCTTGTGCAAGTAGCTCCACAATTCTTCCGTCATGTGTGGCGCAATTGGGTTCAACAACTTGATGAAGCCTTCAACATATTCAACTGGCAAGTTTTCAGCCTTGTAAGCTTCGTTGATGAAAATCATCATTTGTGAAATGGCCGTGTTGAAACGAAGACCTTCATAGTCATCCGTTACCTTCTTGACCGTCTCGTTGTAAATCTTGTCCAACTTGTGGTCGTTAACCGTTGTAATGTGATCACGCAACTTGTCATCATCATCAATGAACAAACGCCAAACACGATCCAACCAACGACGTGAACCAGCCAAGCCGTCTTCAGACCAAGCAATTGATTGTTCCAAAGGTCCCATGAACATTTCGTACAAACGCAATGTGTCAGCACCGTATTGCTCAACGACGTCATCAGGGTTCACAACGTTGCCCTTTGACTTCGACATCTTCTCGTGGTTTTCACCCAAAATCATACCTTGGTTAGCCAACTTTTGGAATGGCTCCTTAGTGTGCACAACACCCAAGTCGTACAACACCTTGTGCCAGAAGCGGGCGTACAACAAGTGCAACACGGCGTGCTCAGCACCACCAATGTACAAGTCAACATTCTGCCAGTAAGCCTCAGCGTCTGGTGAAACAATTTCCTTATCATTGTGTGGATCCATGTAACGCAAGTAGTACCATGATGAACCAGCCCATTGTGGCATCGTATTCGTCTCACGCTTACCCTTACGGCCATTTTCGTCAACCACATTTACCCAGTCGTCAACGTTAACCAATGGTGACTCACCAGTACCTGAAGGCATGATGTTATCAACTTCTGGCAAACGCAATGGCAATTGGTCCTCTGGTACAAGCGTCTTTTCGCCATCTTCCCAGTGGATGACAGGAATTGGCTCACCCCAGTAACGTTGACGTGAGAAGATCCAGTCACGCAAGCGGTAGTTAACTTGCTTGTGACCAACACCTTGTTCTTCCAACCAAGTAATCGCCTTGTCGATAGCTTCTTGCTTACCCATGCCGTCCAAGAAACCTGAGTTGATGTGCTCACCGTCACCTGTGTAGGCTTCGTCGGCAATATCGCCCCCAGCCAATACTTGGCGCATTGGCAAGTCGTACTTCTTCGCAAACTCGTAGTCACGCGTATCGTGCGCAGGAACTGCCATAATAGCACCCGTTCCGTATGACGCCAAGACATAGTCACCAATCCAGATCGGCAATTCTTCGCCGTTCATTGGGTTAATGGCGTATGCACCAGTGAAGACACCGGCCTTATCCTTGTTTAAGTCTGTACGCTCCAAATCTGACTTTGAAGCAATTGACTTCTTGAAGGCTTCGATAGCTTCCTTTTGGTCGTCAGAAACAATTTCTGATACCAACGCATGTTCTGGTGACAACACAAGGTATGTCGCACCAAACAACGTGTCAGCACGCGTTGTAAAGACTTCAACTTCGGCATCTGAATCCTTCACCTTAAAGTTAACAGAAGCTCCGATTGAACGACCAATCCAGTTACGTTGTTGTTCCTTGATGGCATCTGGCCAATCCACATCATCCAAATCTTCCAACAAACGGTCAGCGTAAGCCGTAATCTTCAATGCCCATTGACGCATTGGGACACGGTAAACTGGGAAGCCACCACGCTCCGTCTTACCATCAATGATTTCTTCATTGGCAACAACCGTACCACCATTGTAATCAGGGGCCCAGTTAACCATGATTTCATCTTCGTAGGCCAAACCCTTCTTGTACAATTGTTCGAAGATCCATTGCGTCCACTTGTAGTACTTAGGGTCCGTCGTGTTAACCTCACGTGACCAGTCATATGACAACCCAAGCGTCTTCATTTGGCGACGGAAGTTCTTAACGTTCTTTGCCGTCACAACACGAGGATCTTCACCCGTCTTAATTGCGTACTCTTCAGTAGGCAAACCAAACGCGTCGAATCCCATTGGGTGCAAAACGTTAAACCCTTGCATACGCTTCATACGTGAAACGATATCAGTTGCCGTGTAACCCTCTGGGTGTCCAACGTGCAGTCCCTGTCCTGATGGGAATGGGAACATGTCCATTGCAAAGAACTTTTCCTTTGAGTGGTCTGATGACGTCTTAAAGGTCTGATTTTCTTCCCAGAAGCGTTGCCACTTCTTTTCTACTTCTTTGTGTTGATATGCCATTATCGATAACCTCACTTTAATGTTCTAACTTTAACAAAAAAACCGCCTTATTTCAATGAACAAGCGGGGTTAACCACTCGAACATTCAGCCGAATTGAGACGTCATTTTGTGATAGACTGAGTTTATGAAATTTTTAATGTGAAAGGAGCTGTTGCATATGTCCCAAATGCGTAAATTCGACTACCTGCAACTTGGTGTCGCAATTGCGGGTTTGCTGATGTTTATCTTTTTAGCGTTTGGTTATACACACCACCTGGGCTATATCGATTGGATTGACCAATTTGGGTTCAAACACATTCGTGAACCCCTAACCCCTGAACGGTCTTGGTTTTTCCGTAACATCACCCGTGGTGGTAATACAAAATGGACCGCCTTGGTCATGGCCATCACCGCCATTATTGCCTTGCTAATCCGTAAAATTGACGTTGCTGTCTTTATGGTCGTCAATGTCGGTGTCTTTGGTCTTGGCGTAATGATGTTAATGAAACATATCTTTCATCGTCCCCGTCCTGACATTTATCATGTCATTACACAAGGTGGCTATTCCTTCCCATCCGGGCATGCACTAAATGCTGTGTTACTATATGGTTCATTGATAGTTTTAGTTCACTACTATCTAAAGAAGCAGGACCAATTGCGCTACGCCTTCATGACACTCTTTGGCGCGTTGGTTTTCGCTATCCCCATTAGCCGTGTCTACTTAGGCGTACACTACTTGTCCGACGTCTTGGCCGGCTTTAGTTTAGGCGTTTTCTTTTTGATTATGTCTAAGGAACTTATTTTTAAATATCGAACACGAGAGGTTTTCGAACATGCAATCAACCCAGAACCTAGCGCAAATCACGCTTAACGAATACTTAGTCCCCGGCGATTTGGCAATTGACGCCACCATTCGTCACGGTGATATCACGCGTTTCTTGGCTAGCCGTGTTGGCGACACTGGTAAGGTATTGGCCTTTTCAGATGTCAAAGCTGAAATTGATGACGTCGCAACCTCACTATTTTTGAGTGGTTTGCACAATCGCGTTGAACTTATCAGCAAGGATTTTTCTGCCATTACGAACTACCTGGAACCAACAACACCCGTTGCGGCTGCATTGTTTCAAGTCGACGAAACCATGGATACCACAACGCTAACGAACACCGTGAAGATGTTATTAATGGTGTTGAAGACAAACGGTTTGGTTTTGTTGCTATCAGATAACCCAGCTAACTTAGTTGCGGCACAAGAATATGTGGCACAATTACCAACCGATTCTTACAATGTCCACAAGTACGAAGACATTTTGACTGGCGAAACTGCTTTACTTGTTCAACGTCGTTAAAAAATAACGCCTAGATCATTGCATCTAGGCGTTATTTTTTACTTTTCAATTGGTTCAAACACTGCCACCGCTTCAACGTGCGCAGTTTGTGGGAACTGGTCCAACGGTTGGATATCACCCTTAATACGGAAGCCCTTATCAATTAGATAACGGGCATCGCGCGCCATCGTCTCTGGGTCGCATGAGACGTAAACAAACCGGTCAGGGTTCATATCAGCCACCGCATCAAGTAATTCTTCCGTCAAGCCGCGACGAGGCGGATCAACGAAGATGACATCCGGCTTAAGACCGCCATCTTTCCACTTTTTCATTTGCTCGGGTGCGTCTGCTGTCACAAACTCTGCATTTTGCACGTTGTTGTTTGCGACATTCTTTTGCGCGTCAATAACGGCACGTTCGATAACTTCCACACCTAAAACTTTGTCGACACGGTCAGCCACTGTTAATCCAATGGTGCCAATACCTGAGTATGCGTCGATAACCGTATCCGATTCTTTCAACTCACCCTTTGTGGCTGCCATGTCATACAACACTTCAGTCGTCTGTGGGTTAACCTGGTAGAACGAGTTTGGCCCGATTTCAAAATCAATGTCCAGCAACTTATCGTGGATGGCATCCGCCCCCCACAATGTGCGATTATCACCTGAAGTCAACACGTGTAAACTACGCGGATTATGGTTTAAAATAATACTCTTAATACCTGACACAGCAGCAGCGATATCAGTAGCAATCGCGTCTTCATCGGTCAAAGTTGGCGTTTGCGTGACTAGCACCACCATCACCTCGTGACTATAGTAGCCACGGCGAACCATGATGTATCGCATTTCACCTTCTTGTGTGTCGTCATCAAAGACTGATACTTTGTGCGCATCAAGAATATCCCTGACAATGCCAATGATTTGATCAATTTTTTCGTCATTAACAAAGTAATCATCCAATGGCACAATATCGCCCGGTGTACGTTTTTTAATGAAACCGGTCGTTAATTTCCCATCAACGTACTTCACTGGCACCACCGTCTTATTACGGTAGTGTGTGGGGTTATCCATCCCAATTGTGGGCGCCACGTCAACATCAATGCCAACCGCCTTGTACAACTTCTGCACTTGTTGTTGCTTCAAACGTAGTTGGGCATCATAAGCCAAGTTAACATAGGGTGCAATGCCCGCTTCAAGCAAGCAATCTTTGCCTGAATCGACACGATTTGGTGAGGCAACTTCAATTTCAACGACCTTGGCACGTCCAAACTTACGGTTGACTTGTGTCACTTCAAATCGAATTTTTTCGCCTTCAAAGGCGTTCTCCAAATGGATTGGGTAATCATCCACCATAATGACCCCAACCCCCGTGTAAAGCACGTCGACAACAGTGCCTTCGTACTGTTCGCCGAGCTTTACCGGAATAACTGTATTGCTCATATTTTTTATCTCGTGATTCTCAAATTAATTTCCACTATCCATTATACCTGAATGCACGGCGGAATATTCATCACGTAGTCGGTTAGCCTTAGTACGTTACCATTTCGACAAGCTGCCGCACAGTAAACGTCAAGCCCGGTAGCACAACACCAAGACCAAGTAACCATTTAACCGCACGGTTATCGGAGCGCAGTACTGCCATATCTTCGCCGAAACCGTTCATTTTCGTCTGTATGGCTGCGACATCGTCTTTAACTTCTTGACGTAGCAGCGCAACATCCTTTTTCACATCATGTAATCCCTCTCACACATCATGCACATCATGTTGCAAATCAGTCACATCGTGTTGCAACGTCATAAATTCATTTTTCTTGAACGATTCAAACTCTTGCTTCGTGACGAATTGTGCCGTCGGTTCTGGTAATAAAATCCCTTGATACATTGCCTGTCCCCCCTATTAATTACTTCCACAACATAATTTCATCATATCTGATAATTTTTCATTTTGCAACAAAACAATCAGCCGGAAACGCCTATATAGCAACGTTTTTGTTAGTTAATGCGACGTCCGTGTTCTTCAACATACGCTGCCGCAACCGGCATCATTTGCCCCTTATATTCAACTGCTAATGCTCGCGCAGTCTCATCCTGAGTTGGGACCATCGCCACAAATTCGCCACTATCTAGCCGGTACAAAGCCACCCGTTGGCCCGCATCATTGAGTAGGAACGAATAGTCAATCATGTGATCATAATCAACAAATTTAAATGGCCGTGCGTCCTCACGATAATCAATTTCGTCTGGTTGTGATGTGACCGTTGTCTGTCGTTCTGCTGGCAACTGCCCAATCAACTCAAATTTCATTTCCTGCAAATCTATCAATGCAGCCTGGTAACTAATTGGCACTTCATCAACAACTGCCCGGAAAAACTTTGGCAGTAATTTCTTAGGGCGGGTCACCGGATCAGCTAATTCAGCAAAAATTGTATAGACACTTACTTGTTGGGCAACTAAATCATCCAACGTTACCGTAATACGCGCTTCACCGTCAGCCACCGACCACTCTAGGCCGGCATTTTGCATTGCCCGTTCAGAAACAAACGGCGCTACCAAAGTACCCAACGTCATAATAATTAACCCATCGACTTGGTTAATTGTCACATCAAATTTCTTAGCAGCATCTTCAAATAACATCCCCACCGTGCGGGTTGAGAATATATTAACAGCGCGCATATCCTGCAAAAGCGTCGTGGCCCCTTCAGCATCCTTAGCGGTGATTAAATCAATGAGTTCGTGATACATTTCAAGGCTCACAAAATCAGTCGGTGATAAAATCAACTCACCATAATCATCAAACATTTCATTTAATAACATGTATCACCATTCCAAACTGTACTTAATTATTGTTAACAATCATAACAGCAATTAGGCCCTTATGGCTAATTATCAGGTCAAACAAAAAATGACGACCAGCAGATTTGCGAGTCGTCATTTCATTAGTCTATATTTTAGCCAAGAACCTTCAAAACGAAGTCGTTGTACTTAGCAGCTGATTCAGCCAAGAACTTCTTTGTACCTTCGTTAGTGATCTTGCCACCTTCGTCAGCCAAGTCCATTGTGTTACCAATGTAAAGTTCTGGTTGGTGCATAACAACCATGTCCAAGAAGTCCAACGTGTTACGCAACACGTGGTGCGCCACAGCACCACCAAGACCGGCGATTGATTGTGATGCAGGCAAAACTGGCTTACCAGCCCATACATTTTGTCCCCATGGACGTGAAGCAATGTCCAAAGCGTTCTTCAATGCAGCAGGCACTGAACGGTTGTGCTCAGGCGTTACGATAGTGAATGCGTCTTGTTCAGCAACCAACTTGCGGAAGTCTTCATATTCCTTAGGAGAGTTTGCATCCAAGTCTTGATTGTACAAAGGCAAGCTTGCGATGTCGAAGTACGTTACTTCTGCATCGGCTGGCAAACCAGCAACAAGGGCCTCAGCCACGCCAAGTGAGTATGAGTTCTTACGAATTGATCCAACAATTACACCGTACTTTGTCATGAATAAATCTCCTAACTGTCTGTGTGCTACATTTCACTTACAAAATATAAGTTTATACGGCGTAGTACAAAAAATCAACAGGTCAAATTAAAAATCCTACATTTTCATCGTAATTTTTTGATGGTCATGATGACACCGGCGCCAGTAACCGCAATGATTGTGGCACACAAATATAACGACATATAATTAACCAATTGATTACCAATTGCCAACACGAGCGCTAAGCCGTTTTCCGTAATTAAGATTGGTAACTGATAACGATTGTACAAGCGAACCAGGGTCTCTTCAATGCGAATTGGTCGCATATCCCACCCCATGTCATTGACCTTTTCGTTAGGCTTTTTAACTGCAAAGCCATCATAACTATCGTCGTTATACCAATTCATACCTAAGAAAAGCAATTTCTTGCTCGTTATATACACCCGGTTCGGGTTCGACCTGGCCCATTCCACACTGAATCGAAAAGCGCTAAAGTGTAAGGGTTGTAGTTTATCAAAATCGGCATCATAGCGTTCACGGTGGTGAATACCCATGCCACTAATATAGTTTTGCGGATCGTTCCCAACTGCACGGAAATCATCGACCGTTGGGACATCCTTGAATACCGTATCATACTCACTTGCTAAGTGGCCAGCATTCGCAAGCTCCCACTCATGCCATTGCGTATTTTATGCGCCATCCGTTTGATAGTTTGCAATTGGTGCACCCCATAAAAATTTTTTGCCCTGTAATGCCATTTTCTCTTACTATTCTTTCTCCAAATAACTATTTGTAAACTAGTCATTCCTTTTAGTATAGAAAATCTTTTACAAAAAATCTGTACACCGGCGTTTTTTAAATTTTTGATTTCAGCAAATTTGTCAGCTTTCTGATCTCAAGATATGTAAAGTTATCTTTATATTTTTGCGATTTTTCATTTTTTATAAAGTTAACTTTATAAAGTTTCTGTATAATGATTTTTATAAAGTTAACTTTATATAAATAGGAGGATTACGATGCTTGTTACACGCCCACAATATTTAAATGAAGTCCTGAGCTACCAAGATACAGAATTCGTCAAAGTGATTACCGGTGTGCGCCGTTCAGGTAAGTCTTCTGTCATGCAGATGTACCGCCAACACCTATTAGATCATGGTACATCTGTCAATCACATTATGTACTTAAATTTTGAATCATTCGAAACTGCCAGCCTACTGACAGCTAAGGCATTAATCCAATACATCCAAGGCCACGCAACTTCTGATGTCAAAATGCATTTCCTGTTTGATGAAATTCAATTAGTAACTGATTGGGAACGAGTTATCAATGGCTTAAGAGTCTCCTTTGACGCTGACATTGTCGTAACCGGTTCAAACGCCAAAATGCTTTCAAGCGAAATCTCGACACTGCTATCAGGTCGGTATGTCACAATTGAGGTATATCCATTATCCTTTGCTGAATTTCTGCAATTTAAACAGTTTGATATCTCAGATATCCGCCAATATGCCAACTGGTTTAAAGAATATATCCGTTACGGCGGATTTCCCGCGGTTGTTTTATCGGATGAACAGTTAAAAGAAAGTATCTTAAGTGGTATTTACGATACCGTCCTTTTAAACGACGTTGGATTTCGGTCCGGCATCAAAGAACCTGAAATTTTGAAATCTGTCAGTCGCTTTCTAGCATCTAATATTGGCCAAATTACCAACCCAAACAAAATAAAAGGGGCGTTAGAATCTGTTGCACACTTAAAAACGAGCGTGCCAACCGTGACCAGATATATGGATATGTTAGAAAACGCTTTCCTGTTCTACCGCGCCGAACGTTATGACATACGCGGCAAATCCTATTTGCATGGATCCGGTAAATGGTTCATTGCCGATACAGGGTTACGCAACGTCACTTTAGGAAAAACCAACAAAAACATTGGCAGCGAGGTTGAAAATGTTGTCTACATTGAGTTGCGACGACGCGGTTATAATGTGTCGATTGGCCGGCTTGATAAAGATGAGGAAATTGATTTTGTCGCGCGAAAACTAGGCGAAACCCTGTACGTACAAGTTGCTGAACAGCCCCCCTCAACATCCGACCGTGAAACAGCCAATTTATTACACATTCCAGATAATCACAAAAAATTACTCTTAATGGCAACGCCAACGTATGAATCTGAAATCGAAGGCGTGCCGGTTAAAAACGTATTTGATTGGCTACTAGAAACCGAATAACTAAAAAAGCCGTCTCGCGATTTTTTCTGCGATACGACTTTTTTACTTACATATATTCACCACGGTATTGCTAATCACGACTCGGATATGCTGCATCAACTTCTTGCATGACGACAATCATTTTATGATAACCGCCATCTCTTTAAACATCCGCTTTCACTGACTGCCAAACCATCTACTCTGACGCCAATAACTGCAGAATTAATCGTTGCCGCTGATTGCCATACCGGCTATGCAATTGTTCTATAAAGTCATGATTAGCTGGAACAACTGAAATCACCACATCAAATTGATGTTTCACAAAATCAAGACCTATGACAGCACGCTGGTTTGATTGTTGCGCTTCAGCCAATAAGCGCACCATCGTAGCCAGCAGTGTTTGACCGCTTTTTTTCGTGACATATATCGCGTCCATTTCTGATTCAAATATCGCCACATCATCAGCCGGACTATAAATAAAATTAATATCTCCGTGCACGGCGGCGGTTTCCGATGCTAGATTATCACGCTCAAAGATAAGTAATTTATCAGCTAAACTTCCTGCAGCAGTCAAATTCTAATTCATGAGTTTCATATCAATACCCAGAAACGCTAAATTATCCTCTGTCGTGACAATCTCGACTGTTTTTGTTGCGCGACTTTCAAACCAGCCAGCGCTCCCACGTTGTTTTAACCGACGAGCCGCCTTATTGTTTACTCTTTTCACCATAGTCGCCCTTCATCCAAAAAGAATTACCTGTATCATTCATCCTATCAATGTTAGCTAATTACCAACGATGCCGTTCGTGGCACTTGATTGTCCGCCGTTCTTCGTCCCAGCGATCCAAATCTTCTTGAGTTGGTCCGCTATCATTTGAATCAGACGCAAAACTTTGAATTTTAGCTGTATGGCCATTCTCATAAACCGTTAACGCCATGGCTTATTGTAGCGTTAAGTCGAAATTGACTTGTTTGATGCCCCTTTTGTTAAGGTCGTTAAGGCTGGATCGTGTATCAAGACCAATTTGCCATCCTTAGTTTGACGAATATCCATTTCAACATAGTCTGGATGTGCCTTCGCCACTGTATCTTGTAATGCCGGAATCGTGTTTTGCACCCCATTACCGCCGTCAACACCATGGTGAGAAATGATTTTCATGTGCCGATTAGCCGTATTGACCACAAACCAAAACGATGGCGTCGCGCCTTGCACAATCAAATTCAAAATCAAGAACGCCTCAACCCAGCGTTTTGACCGCTTTGACTTGCTGACAAAATCAGTTAGTGCTACTACCTGATAATCACGTGTCATCAGTCCAAATAAAAATTGCAGACCCACGATACTGAATAAGATGTCGCTTAATGTTGCCAAAATGAACGTCAGCACCGCGCCTAGCGCACTCGCATCAAGGTTACCCAGCTGATCAATTCCAAGTTGCAACAAGTACGTCACACCAAACGCCAGTAACGTCATCGCCCCAATAAGTAGCGAACCAAAGAACAATTTAAACATCAAATACCAACCTGCCCGGCCAGTCTTTTTTGCCAGCTATTATGTAGCGCGGTTTTGGCTGATTGCTGATGTAGAACCAGTTCCGGCAACACATAGAAGAACCAAATCGCTAAAAACAATGCGCTCACAAACAATATTGCCAGTGTTCCCCACATCCAGGTAGTCGCCATAAGCGTCGACCAGACAAATTCTGGAATTTTCACATTCGTCAGTAACGCCGAATGAAAAGTCAGCATCGGAGATGGCAGAGCTAACACCCCATACGCCACAATTAATGCACTACGACCGAATCCCATTCGTCAAATCTGATAGCCAGCTTGTTTCATGGCACTCAGTGCAGTTGGCTTTTGACCAGCATGAATCGCTGAAAACCCAAGCGCATAACTAACTGCCTGCCAAACGAACTCTGCTAACAGCGCCACAATCGCCATAAGCAAAATCACGGTAAAGGCTGGATTTTGTAAAAGCATCTGTTTAAAAGTCGACAGTGCAAAAATGGTACATTATCCAGCCACTGCCCGACGTAAACCAGCCCCTTCAACACTGGAATCACCAATGCCGTAATGACGATGGTAACAGCTAGGTAGATGCGACTAAACGCCCAACGCGATTGCCAAAATCGCCCCCATGTTAACTCCCAAAGTCGTTTCATAATTCTTTGCCCCGTTCGTTTTTTATTGGAGCTATTATAGCAAGCTATCCAGTGTTTTCTGGGTGTTGCGGTTCAAACGGGATTAAAAAAGAAGCGTCGCGAGTCCAAAGACTCACAACGCTTCCACAATCTCTATTACTTGTTAAAGTATGCCTTCAACTCATCAACCTTATCCAAACGCTCCCATGGCAAGTCCAACTCTGGACGGCCGAAGTGACCGTAGGCAGCCGTTGCTTCGTAACGAGGCTTGCGCAAATCCAAGTCCTCGATAATTCCGGCTGGACGCAACTCGAACAAATCACGGACTGCGGCAACCAATTCGTCATCAGAAACCTTACCCGTACCGAACGTGTTGACGTTAACTGAAACAGGCTTTGCTACACCGATAGCGTAGGCAACTTGGATTTCAACCTTTTCGGCCAAACCAGCTGCAACAATGTTCTTGGCAATGTGACGCGTTGCATAAGCGGCACTGCGATCAACCTTAGTAGCATCCTTACCTGAGAAGGCACCACCACCGTGACGTGCGTATCCGCCGTACGTGTCAACAATAATCTTACGACCCGTCATACCAGCATCACCCTTAGGTCCCCCGATAACGAAACGACCAGTTGGGTTGATGTAGTAACGTGTGTCATCATCAACCATGTCGGCTGGCAACACAGGGTCAAGGATGACCTTACGCACGTCAGCACGTAATTGATCCAATGTCACTGAATCACGGTGTTGCGTTGACAAAACAACTGCGTCGATACGTGTTGGCTTGTCGTTTTCGTCCAATTCAACTGTCACTTGCGCCTTAGCGTCAGGCAACAAGTATGACAATTCACCATTACGGCGAACTTCAGCTTGCTTCTTCACCAACTTGTGTGACAAAACAACTGACAACGGCAAGTACTCATCGGTTTCGTTCGTTGCAAAACCAAACATCAAGCCTTGATCACCGGCGCCAATTTGGTCCAATGGATCAACCCCACCGTCTTCACGTTGCTCAATTGCTGAATCAACACCTTGGGCGATATCTGGTGATTGCTCATCCAACGTAATCCCAACGTGGATATCATCCGCCAAGAAACCAGCATCCTTATCATCGTAACCAATACGCTTCAATGTTTGGCGTACGATATCGTTGATGTTTACATAGGCCTTCGTTGACATCTCACCAAAGATGTTCACGTAACCCGTTGTTACTGATGTTTCAACGGCGGTACGGGCTTGTGGGTCTTGCGCCAAAACAGCATCCAAGATGGCATCTGAGATTTGGTCTGAAACCTTATCGGGGTGACCTTCTGAAACTGATTCTGACGTAAACAAACGCTTTTCTGTCATGTATAAAAATCTCCTAAACTTAATATCTCTCAAAAACTAAAAACCCGACATACCACTCGTAGGCGGCATGTCGGGTTGAATCGATATGCGCCTATCTGCTAGAAAGTACCACATCGCCCGAAACGGGTAAGTTGGCGTCAGATCAAAGGGTCTAGTCCCTCCCTGAACTCTCGATAGGAAAGTCGAATTTATTTACTTTTTAATACTCAAACTAGTTTACGGTTTTTACATAGAATTAGCAAGTTAGAAATTTTCTAATCATTTATGACGCCGTGGCATGTAACGTAACTTTTACCAGTGTACTCGTGCCTGGGTTCCCTAAAATAAAAATGTTCATCCCCTCACGTCGCAACTGATGGGCTTCGTTGACGGTTTCATGATGGGCACCTCGTAACACGACAATCCGAACATCGTACAACTCTTTTCGTATTTCATCAGCCACTTTATTGTTAGCAACGGTCGACGTGTCGATCCATTTCACATTTGCCCCCATCTTCTCCAGTTTGCGTTTCGCGTGATTGGCTGTCTCACCCCACCAGCTGACAATGAGCACGTCCTTACCCGCTAAGACAGTTTCGTCTTCAAAGCGCTGTAAATCATCGTCATTATAAACACTAGCCGGTCGCTCATATTGTTTATGGATCGATCGAATCAAGACAATCCGGTCACTATCGATGCGTTGCCGTGCAGAGTACAGCTCCCCATCTGTAATATCAGTCACGTCAAGGCCATTGCAATCAACGTCTGAGAGTTTATGATAAGCGAAACTGTTATCCACAAAATACCGATCATCATCTTCAGTAACAAAATAGCCCTGTAACGTCGTCCATAATGTGAGCTCATCCCCCTCAACCAGATCGTTATATTTTTGCACCAGGCGTTCAATGGGATGGTATTCCGCCAATGAATCAGCTGTCAAATTTGCAATTAGCTGACGCAGCAATTTAGTATTCGTTAACAACGTCGGTTGTGGCGCAATCTCAACTGGTTCTGTCTCAATCAAAGCCGGTGCCACTTCACCAACTTCCGGGTGCGCCGCCACTTTAGCCTGTTCTAACTCCGTAATCCGGGTAGCTAAGGTTTTTAGAATCGTTTGCACGTTATGATCAGAAAGTGGAGCGATTGTGGATTGCTGAGCTTGATGTAGCTGGTCTTGTTGCGCTTGTACTGTGTCCTTCAGCATCGCGATTTCATCTGTCAGTTGCACCTCCGTCTGCTCACTCGTGGTCAGGTCGTCTTGTTGCGACCGAACCGTCGTCTGTGCCTCACGCAACGTTTGGCGCAATGTCGTTAACTCAGTCGCCTGTGTCTGATTTTGATGGCGCAAACTGAGCAATTGTTCCGCCGTATTCCCTTGTTCTTGTTCAGAGGCTTGTAACTGATACTGTTGATCCGTTATCGCTTTTTCCTTTGCATCACACTCGCGTTGCAGCCGGCGCAAGTCATCTTCCGCCTTCAAAGCCCGTTCCATCGCATCAACCGCTTGGCGTTTCAACGTTTTATTCGCGCGTTCTAAGGTCTTCGTTAATTCTGTCGTTGCATCAAAGCGTGGCGTTTCATCATCCGGCGTCATCCATGGTGTGGCTAAGGCTGCCAAATATTCATCCCCTGACAGCCGTTGCCACAACAACCCGTTCGTCACGTCTTCGAATTCTGGCACATCAAGTAGCACGCCTTGATCGGTTTGGTATAGCAACTGACGCGTTTCACCCAAAACGAATTCGTAGTCATGAAGTGGCACGGCTTGCTCTGGTGATAAATGCGGATGTACCACCTTTTCTAAGCGATACATAATTTGTGGTAACCGCAAATTAACCCGTGATAGAAAACTCGGCGTCAGGACATTATCTTTTTTCTGCACCGCCAAAATAAAATGATGTAGTTCTTGTAAGTCATCATGCAACTTACCTTTATTTTTTTGCCCATCTTGATCGTTGATTCTCTTTTTAAGTCGCTTTTTGTCTATTTTCATGGAACCCCCAATCCTGAAACAGGCAGTCTTCGCTCGGTCAAACCAATTAGTTAGATAATCGCGCTTTTTATTTCTAAACGCATGCATTAATACTTCTGCGAACTACTCTATCTGATTTTTAACGCCAACACAACCTATTTTTAGGCATAAGAAAAACGGCATCCCCACTTAGGAAATGCCGTTAATTTTTAAAGATATTTTGCATCAAATTCCGGATCTTGACTGGTCAAAATCTTAGGACCGTCTTCCGTAATGGCAATCACGTGTTCGTACTGAGCTGACCATGAACCGTCCAACGTGGTCACTGTCCAGCCGTCTTCTTCAGACGTTTCAACTTCCCACGTCCCCATGTTAACCATTGGTTCAATGGTGATGGTCATGCCCGGCTTCAAGCGCAAACCGTGGCCAGCTTCACCGTAGTGGAACACACTTGGATCTTCGTGCATCGTGGGTTGAATACCGTGGCCAACATAGTCACGGACATTCCCGAAACCATTTTCATCTTCGACATACGCATTAATCGCAGCCCCAATATCCCCCAAACGGTTACCAACTTGCGCTTGCTCAATACCAATGTACATAGCACGCTTGGCAACGTCCATCAGTCGTTGCACTTCTGGTGACACTTCACCAACTGCATACGTCCAAGCTGAATCTGAATAATAACCGTTCAAATCAACGACCGTATCAACTGTGACAATGTCGCCTTCTTTTAAGGATAATTGCTTACGGGGAAATGCGTGAGCGACTTCATTGTTAACCGACACAGTCGTGGCATATTCATAGCCTTCAAAGCCAATCTGTGCCGCGCGTCCACCGTGACTTTCGATATAATCACGGCTGAAAGTTTCAATTTCCCAAGTTGAAATGCCAGGCTTAATAATATCGCGTAGCCCTTGGTGCATACCAGCAATAATCGCACCAGACTGGCGCATGCCTTCGATTTCACGAGGTGATTTTAATGTAATCATGCCTAATCTCTTTTCTAATCTATAGTTATTTCATTGTAACTGTTTTTCCGTACTAAATGTGTAACATATAAAAAACTCGCATTAACGCCAATGAATTTTGACCTTAATGCGAGCTATTTTAATCATTTTTTAGCCAACAACCGTTGCCAATTGCATCGTCAAGAATTGGTCAATCCACGCCTTATCCAACAACAAATTTGTGTCATTAGCTGACATCAGAAAGACCTGCAAGTAACCACGAACCAATTCATCATCAGCCAACGCTGCCAACTTTGGCAAGCGTTCTGACAATTCAGGGTTCGCCAAAATCATTGCTTCATTGGTCCGTGCAACACGTGGAATGTTCGTCCGGATAGCGCCCGCAATCTTCGTCACTGCAGCATCGTTAATTTGAATGGTAATTCCCATGGTTATAGCCTCTTTTCACTAACTTATATTTGCATTATACGGTAAGTTAGTTCGCAAGCGGGAAATAAAGGGCTAGTTTTGTGTCTGTGTCGCTAGTGTTGGCACCCCAATGGCGGCAATCTCAGAATCTGAAATGTCACCCCCATACAAGTTACCGGTTTCTTTATGTTGCAACCCCAATGAACGTCGTAGCACGTTGGTTGCCCGTTGCTCTTCGTTGTGCGAAACAACTTCAGTTGAACCAGAGGTTAAGTTATACCCGGTACCACGGATGTAATCTGACTTAATTGTTTTCGTCGCTGACAGGTAATGCGTCCCAATCGTTGTCATGTCACCAAAGGTCAAATCAGTCTTAACCGATTTTGACAAGAAATTCATAAAGCCATGCGTAAGTAAGCGAGCTGGATTCTTTTTCGCCTTCTGTACCACCGCTTCTAAGACCATGCGTTGACGTTGCTGACGCCCATAGTCCCCTTGCGGATCGTCATAACGCATCCGCGAAAAGGCCAAGGCCGTCTTACCGTCCATCGTGTGGTACTTAACAGTTTCGCCATCCTGACCGCTGAAGGAATAATTCGTCGTCCCCGCCGTAAAGTTGAACGTATACCCTGGCGTATCATGGGCCGTGTAGGGATTATAACCAAAGGTCAGTGGGGATTTCACTTTCACCCCACCGATTTCATCGACCACCTTTTCAAGGCCGCCCATGTTAACTAAGGCGTAATAATCAATCGGCACATTCAGCCAATTTTGTACGGTTTCAATCGCCGCTTTGGCTGAACCCAATTCATAGGCTGCATTGATTTTTTGTGGGAATGTACTTTCATAGCCCGGAATGGCCATCAATGTATCACGGGGAATTGACATGATCGTTGTTTCAGACTTAGTTGGATTAATCGTGACAACCATCATCGAGTCTGTCCGGCCTTTATCATTACGACCAAGTTCACCTGTATCTGTACCCAACATCAAAATTGAAATTGGCTTACCGGCTTTGACGGTTTCCGATACATCACGAGCTTTTTTCATATGCGTTCCTGCATACGTCTGATCTACCACGGTCTTAGCACGCCATGTCATCGCAGCCGCGCCACCACCAACAACCACTAGGCCAACCAAGGCGGCAATACCAATGATACGATCCCAGCGTGGTTTGCGTTGGCGGGTCGTTCGTGATTTTTGCTTCTGCTCTGTCATGAATTTGCTCCTTAATTCTTTTTCAGGAGTTAGCATAACGAACAGTTGTATCTAACTTGTATCACATCAACTAAACCGGCATCAGTAATAAGTTTGATTGCGAATATGTCAAACGATAATCAATCGTTTTACTATACAGCTGGCTAACTTCACCATCTGCTAAGTAAGCCGTATGTTTAACTGGGAGCCTAATATTTCGTTGCCAATTTTGCAAGACCTGTTGTTCATCAATGGCAACATGCTGGCTAATCCATTGAAAACTAACAATCAATTGATTACTCGGTACATATTCAAACTCGATATCGTTATCAGCATCAGTTGCTGTGACCGCAAAGGCTGTTACCACCTCACCATTTTCAGAATGATAGACTCGTTTCTCAACGGATTTTACCTTAATTGTTGGCAACGCAATCCCCGTCACCTGCTGCGTAATTCCCGCAACGTTGATTCCCCCCGCTTCAAGGACATCGCTTTTGAATTTGATGGCACTTGGATAATCTAAAATAACCGCTAACGTTTGGGCATTGGTCAGTTTACTATTTTTTTCATTCGGCAACGTGTAATCAACTTCATGTGATAACCGTTTCGTATAGTGAGTGTCCTGCCAGGCAACAAACCATTGCAATCCACTGACTACACCAGCAAATATCAACATCGACAGGATGATCACTAATAAATTTTGCTTTTGCTTCATAATTTAATGGACGCTTGTGGTATCTGAATGATGATCATTGCGCCTGCTCCTTCACTGTTATTTTTTAATGTGATTTGCCAATTTAGGGTCTCGCTAATGCGCTGTACAATTGATAGCCCCAACCCAAGATGGTCATCCGCGCCCGTTTGACTTCCCGTGACGAATGGGGCAAACACATCGCCTAATTTTTCGGTTGCAATCCCATGCCCATTATCCTGAATTTGCATTTCTAACCCATCTGTCGTTAGCGACTCACTGACGACGATGCGTCCACCAACATCTGGCAACGCCTTAATGGCATTATCTAACACGTTCACGAGTATTTCGGCAAATAAACTCATATCAGTGTTGAGTTGATACGATTGCGGCGTCTCATAACGAAAGTCCACTGGTTGCGTGACTTGTTGCCGAATGCCGACAATAATATCCGTCACCTTGGCGTGCACCTCATCGCTTGATACCCAAGCCGTGTCCAACGTCACGTGATCATATTGAATAAGCTGGCTAATCCGACTACCAAGCTCCTTTAACCGGGTACTTTCTTCAACGATATAATGCACCGCTTCTGCCTTGGTGGCCTCATCAACGGTTGGTTCCGCAATCAATTCGGCATACCCTAAGATAATCGTCAGTGGCGTATTAATTTCATGTGTTAAATGACTAGCAAATTCTTTTTGAAAGTCCGCATTATGCCGTTCCGTAGCCACCATCGCCTGAATTTGCTGGGCCATCTGATTGAAATCAATCATCAACTCAGTTAGCTCATCATGCCGCACGGGCTGTAATGGCTGGTATGACATTGGTTCTTCCTGAAAGGATCGACTTGCGCCACGCAACTTATACACCGGTACCAGGATTTGTTTCGTCAACACATAAACCACACCGGCTGCAATAATAAAAATCACGAGTAGATTAACCTGAACATCATGTAACAAGCGCTTCTGAGCCACATAAACCGTATGCAAGTTAGTAAACGAGCTAATGTAATAGGTCTTACGTAATAAGCGGACCTTAATCGTCGCCACAACGAGCTTTTCGTTACCTTGCAATAAGTACTGTACTTGCTGTTTATTCGACGTGGTAACCTTGATCTGCTTAGCCGTATTGGTCGCAACATCTTCATGATAAATTAGGTCACGGTGCTTGTCCCAAATCAAAACGTTATCTTGTGTATCACCGACAAATTTGACCACTTGATCCTGCTTGATTCCCTTAACTTGCTGATAGTCCAGTTGTTGAACCTGGCGCGCCGTTACTTTATTCAGCATGGTGGTACTGTTCTCTTTTTCCTGCAAGCCACTCTGAAAACTCCGATGCAACACCAGTACGCTGTTAATCGCTAATGAGGCAACGATAATCACAATGAATGATAAAAATAATTTAACTGATATTTTCATTGCGCAACCATCCGATACCCAACTTTAAAAACCGTGACAACATCATCGGTCAGCTGTAACTTTTTGCGAAGTCGTTGCACATGTAAATCGACCGTGCGTGTGTCATTCGCGTCATCCGCGAAGTCCCACAACGCTTGGTAAAGCGCATCACGGGTCAAATTAACCCCTTGGTTACGGATAAAGTACACCAATAGTTCGAATTCCTTACGGGTCAAATCGATGATTTGTTCACCGCGCTGCACGGTTTGTTGGGGAACATTGACCGTTAACTCACCATAATGCAAAATCTGATCCGTTTGACCATCTGTTCGTCGTAATACGGTTTCAACTCGTGCCTTTAGCACTTCCAAATGGAACGGTTTCGTAATATAGTCATCCGCGCCTAATTGCAGGCCTTGCACAACATCACCGACCTCGGTCTTTGCTGTCAAGAAAATAACTGGTACCTGTGCATCGATGACATATGGCAAAACATCATAACCGCTCATTTTAGGTAAGGTAATATCTAGTAACACTAAATCAATTTTGTCGGCAGCTAATATCGCGATCGCTTTCTCACCGGTATACGCCTGACGAATATCATACAAAGATTGCAGACTCATTTTTACCAATTGATTAATGCGGACACTATCATCCACAATCAGCAACGTACGTTTCATATTCATCACCTACTTTTCATCACTTACCGTCAGTCTATCATAAGTAAAATTTGTATCCGACTTGTATCTTCGAAAAGATTTACTTTTCATTTAATTTTTGCGCGGTAGAATAAGGACATAAGGGAGGTATTAATGATGACAACACAAACTGCAACCTTTGCTGGGGGATGTTTCTGGTGTATGGTCGAACCATTTGAAACCATGACCGGTATTGAAAAGGTGCGTTCTGGCTATACTGGTGGTTTTGTGGCAAATCCTACGTATGAACAAGTTGCCGCTCACCAAACCGGTCACACTGAAGCCGTCAAAGTTTGGTTTGATGACCAACAAGTGTCGTACCAAGACCTGGTTGACCTCTACTGGCAACTAGCCGACCCAACTGATGCTATGGGCCAATTTGCCGACCGCGGCGACTCATACCGCCCCGTTATTTTCGTTGCCGATGAGCAACAACGACAAGTGGCTGAAGCTTCCAAAGAGGCATTAGCGACATCAGGCCGTTTTACTGACCCAATTGTGACAAGCATTGAAGATGCAAAACCTTTCTACGACGCCGAAGAAGAACACCAACAGTTCTATAAGAAGAACCCCTTACGAGAATACATGATGATGATGCCCCGTAAGGCCTACCAGAAGAAATATTGGTCAGATAGGACATAACGTAAAAGAGCGACAAGGTAATCTTGTCGCTCTTTTACGTTAATACGTGTGCACCGGAATCTTACGCAAGCGCACCGTCTGATTTTCGGTGTCTGCATCAAACATGCAAACTGTGTCGCCAAGTGCTAATTCGTAAACACTCTGATACTTTAGAATGTGACCGTTCACCGTAATTGTTCCCTTAGTGAAATTGCCCACTGTTAAATGCACGGTCATGCCTGGCAAAATATCTTTCATGATTAATCCCCCTTCAAGTTGTCACGACAACAAGTTATCCTACCAATAGTTTAGCATAAAAGCGCTTTCATTACCGTTTAGACATGACCCTATTTCATTTCATATTCCTCAAATAGGTTTATGATAGTTATTAAGGAAATCGCTTACTATAAATAAGTTAGAATATCAGCACTTTCGACTTTGGAAGTAATACACATGACAAAGCGAATTGTTTTAGTAGATGCAGCCGGCATGTCAATTTCAATGCTAGCCAACAAGATGAACGAAGCCGCTCAAGCTGAAAATCTAGACGTGACCACTACTGGCGTTTCTGATAGTGCTGCCCGTGACCAAATCGCCACAGATCAGCCAATTGTAATTATGACTGCACCACAAGTGAAGTACATGAACCAACGCTATGAAGATGACTATGGTAAGGATTACCCTGTTTTCGACACCAATATGATGGATTATGGCATGATGCGTGGCGCAAATATTTTGCACGAGGCACTAGACGCTGAACGGGGCTAACCGCAACCGCGATGATTTTTTGGCATATACGAGAAGGCGTAAGTGATTCGACTAAAAACCGAAGTACTGACGCCTTTTTCAATTCTTATTCATAATTATCAGAATTACCACCGTCAGTAGTCAGATGACGAAGCTGATTAGGCGTTTTCCCATATAGTTCTTTGAAGCACTTCATTGCTAATTTAACGTTATTGGCACCGTGTCGCGAAAAAATCGTCTTAATCGGCTGATTGGTCCCCAGAACATCCTGGTAAATCGCATCCAAACGAACCTGATAAATGTAACTAACAAACGTAACACCCACCTAGCGCTTAAAAATACGACTGAGATAGTCTGGATTGTAGTGAAATCGCTCAGCAACTTCGCGTAACGAAATTTTCGGTTGATACTGCTTATGAATATACACAAGGACTGCCTTCAAACGATCATCTTCAGTTAAATCTGTCGGCGTCAATTCAACTACATAATACATGATTAATTCGTAAAGCAATTGCATCAACACACTACCAAAATGCAAGCAATAACCGGCCTGCTTTTGGATGTAGGTCTGAGTCATCTGCTGTAACATGCCATCACACAGAAGATGGCAAATGGAATGGCAAACCACAACCAGTATGGTCATGACTTTCCCCACTTCGTATGCGTACGATCGATGAACTGTCCCCAAATCACTCCATCAATTGAATCAATAATTTCTGTAATCACGAAAAGTCCTGTAACGGCTGCCGCAGCAACTCCTAAAGTATCCGTACAGAAAACCAAGAAGTACGTTCCGACGATTTGAAAAATTGTGTTACACGCAAAGTCCGACATGGCGTAGGCGACTCGTTCGCCCCACCCCACTTGATTCGGCATTTTGTTATCCATGACGATGTCCCTCCATTTTGCATGGTTAATACCTAATTTTTTCTCTGCAATGCAAGCGTTTACATTACTACGTTTTTGATTATGGAAACATCACACGGAACGTACAAGACACCTGCATGACAAGGTCGTATTTAGCCAGTTAAAAAGTCAAAATCACCCCCTATTCTGGCACCGACCACAATATTGACACCTTCGCTAAAAACAAAAAGCAGGTGAAGTACACTGACGTACTTCACCTGCTACTTAACTATTTTTTAATGCCGTCGCGGTTAGACCGAAATTGTTCTTCAGCCCCCGATTCAAGGCCTGCGTCGATGGGAAACCAACTGCCGTCGCAGTAAACGTCGCCCCTTTATGATGCACCGTCAATAATTGATAGGCATGCATCGACCGGATCTTATTTACATACTGCATCACCGAATAGCCAGTTTGCTTCTTAAAGCACCGATCAAAATATGCCGTGCTCAGGTGTACACGATCAGCCAGCAATTCCAAACTCAATTCTGACGCGTACATTCGTTGGACATACGCAATCGTGTCCGCCACGTTATCGGTTACCGTATGTTTGTTTTCAATGCCAAAATGGCTGGCCATCATCGACAGTATTTGTAAGATGACCCCAATTAATTCATCATCACGAAACTCATGATTCGTTTTAGTAATTTGCCACACCGATAACATCAAATCTGCTAATTTTGCTTTCGCCTGCTGTTGCTCCACCGACATGAAAATTGATGGTTTCAAAATAAACCGGATATTACCAAGACGTGGACCAAACTTCTCAATAAACCGGCGGGATATCAGCAATAATAAGCTTTTTGTATCTCGGCTCGCTCGATGGACACCGTGCACCTCAAATGGATTAACCACCACAAAATCACCGGCTGCCATCTGTTCAGTTTCCCCGTCAATAACATATTCACGATTGCCCCCGGTAATCGTATAGTTAATCTCTAATTCTTCGTGCCAATGTTCCGGAATATCTAATGGCACCCGTTCGTCCGTTCGATCAACATAATCGAAGCGAACCGTATTATCTGCCCATTCAACACTAACATTTTCATATTCGTACATAGTCGTCCCCCAAAAATCACACGAACCTCTGCTAAGTTGACTATATCAGATTTGGTAAGCGCTTACAAACCAGTTATAAAAAAAGAGCATCCGCTTTCATAACCGGATACTCTATCAAATCCATTACTTATTTGCTTCTCGAATAGCGGCGTTAACCGCCTCTTTTTCAGCTGCGACCAACGCGACACGGGTCTCGATAACCTTGATGTCCATCGTAATTTCACGTGTCAAACCTGGCGTTGGCAACTTTGGCTCAAAGAAGGCTTTAAAGTCAGCTAAACGCTCAGCCGTTTGGAAGATACTGGCCGTCACTGTGATGTACGTGGTAAATTCCATGTCGCCACCGACGGTATCATCCAACCACTGCCACTCAGCCCGAATCCAATCCCAAGCCGCTTGTTGGCCACGATCATTAGCCAAAACGCCACGATACCATGCGCGCAAGTCTTGTGGCTTAATGATATTGGCATCTTCAAACTTTCCAACCAACTTCATAATCAAAGCGGGGTCAGTCGTTTGAGTCAGTGCCACCTGAATATCTGACTTATAGTTGGCGTCGGATGAAGCAACGTACGCTTGCAATAATTGGTCAAACAATGCTTCGCTACCGAAGTTTTCCACTTCATTCTGCAAAACCAAGCCACGTACTTCGGCTGGCAAGGCTGCTAAATCAGTTTGCTGATCAACAAACAACTGATGTGCTGTTGCAATCGCATCAGCATTTTCAGCATACAGTGCTGCACGTAACACAAGTGGCCGTGTAATGGCATCGTCACTGGTCTCACCTGCTTCTGCCTGCCAACCTAGTCGGGCAACTTGCTGACGACTCAAGCCATCAAAGAAGACCTGCAATTGACGCGCTTCTTCAGAATATGGCGTCACAAACTTCTTCAAATTATTCGCAACTTGATAAATCGCTGTCGTCACAACGACATGTTCACTATTCGCAAACGTCTGCAACAATGGTACAACCGTCGCATATGACGTTAAGCCACCCTCAGACAACAAGCGTTGATCTTGCAATAACTGTAATTGTGAAATCGTGCTTAAGCTATTGGCATCTCGT
The DNA here is from genome assembly GCF_004521965.1 of Weissella cibaria. Classification (GTDB taxonomy): domain Bacteria; phylum Bacillota; class Bacilli; order Lactobacillales; family Lactobacillaceae; genus Weissella; species Weissella cibaria_A. Next base: position 60,404 of record NZ_SDGK01000092.1, read on the forward strand.
AGAATATCTGCCAACAAAGTCTCATCGTACTTCACAATAAAGTGAGAGTTGTTGCCAACATTCAATTGGAACGGTTGTCCGTTTTCAGCTCTTAGTTGTTGATAGTCACCCACTACAATCTGTTGGTCAGTTAACAATTCTGGTACTGCAGCATAGTTACTGTTCAACGGAATTTGCCACTGGCGTCCCTTATCCTCACCAGCACCAATAAAGAATTGCTGCTGTGATAATGTCAACTGACCATCAACAACCGTCGCTGTCACAACGTGGTAACCAGGTTGCTCCAACCATGAGTTCATAATGGCACCAACTTCTAAGCCGGACGCCTCACCCAACGCTTGCCACAAATCCGAACCTGTTGCGTTGCCGTACTTGTGTGCATCAAAGTAGGCCTTCAAGCCCTTACGCAACGCGTCATCACCCAGCAATGCCCGCACCATGACCAACATACGGGCACCCTTTGCATAGACAATCGCCCCATCAAAGAGTGAGTCAATTTCAGCAGGATCCTCAACTTGCACATGTACTGATTGAACCCCATCCGTCGCATCACGACTCAAGGCAGCTGGCGCATCTGACGTTTGGAAAAGCTCCCAGATATGCCAGTCTGGTTCAATCGCATCAATGGCCACGTACTCCATCATATTGGCAAAGCTTTCGTTCAACCACAAGTCATCCCACCACTTCATTGTCACCAAATCGCCAAACCATTGGTGTGCCAATTCGTGCGCAATCACAGTTGCGACAACTTGCTTACGCCGCAATGGTGTATTATCTGGATCAACTGTTAAGTAAGCTTCACGGTAAGTCACCAACCCCCAGTTTTCCATGGCCCCAGCTGAAAAATCAGGCAAGGCCAATTGCCATGAGTGTGGCAATGGATATGGCGTTTGGTAGAAATCTTCATAAAATTCAATTGATCGCTTCGCAATATCAAGGGCAAAGTCGAGTTCATTGGCCTTGTGCGCCTTAGTGGCAAACACACCAACTTCAACACCACTTGTTGTGCGCGTTGTCTTGCTTTGCAAATCACCAAAGGCAAACGCAACGAGATACGTTGACATGCGAACCGTTGTTGCAAAATAGTGCACGCCATCGGCTTCACGGATTTCTGGCATGTTCGCAAGGACGGTTTCCCCTGGGTGTTCGTCAAACTTTAACGCCAAATCAAATGTCGCCTTTGCCTCTGGCTCATCAATTGATGGAAAAGCTTGGCGGGCAAATGTCGTCTCAAATTGGGTACCAACAATCTGCTTCTTTTCGCCTTGAACCTCATAGTATGACGGATAAATCCCCATCATCGTATCAGTTAGTGGTGCTGTGTAGGTAATCGTTAGTGCCGTGGGGCCGACTTCACGTAACTGCACTCGAATTGCTTCGTGTTCATTATCAACCGTATACGTTAGGGCTTCCCCCGCCTCATCGGTAACCGCGTCAATCGTTAAATATTTTTGGTGAATGGCAATTGCCAATGCTTTCGACTCACCCGAAATTATCGTGCGTCCGGTAATTAATTTTGAACCGCGGTTCACATCAAGATATAAATCATAATGCGAAGGTTGGAAAGTTTCGTAAAAGTGTTCATTTTCTGCTATCATATTAACTCCCTAAGCACACATCTTTATTTTGTTCTATGTTACATAAATATTAGAACTTTTCTCATTAAAGTCAATGGTCAAGTTTATTCTAACCCCGCCTTGTAAAAATCGCTTAATAAAGGGGTAAGCCATCACCCAATCGATACTATACCTAGTTAACTTAAATATCCGCGTACGTGTGCCGGTGCTTTGCTTTAACATAGTAAGCCAAATAGCAGAAACCTATGAACGGCACCATATAATACAGCGCCATCCGTTGTGTTGGATCAAATATAATCAACACACACGACAAGAAGCTCAGAATGAAGGCAGCCCACGGCACAACTGGAAACCAAGGGGTCTTAAACGTCAACTCATCAACCGTGTGCCCCGTCGCCAACCAGTTCTGTCGGAAGCGAATTTGTGAGTATGCAATCGCCATCCAGACCACGACCACCGCTAAACCAGAAATAGAAACAAGGACCAAATAAACCGTCGAGGCGGCGAACACACTTGATAACAGCGCTAAAATACCACCCACCATCGACAACGACAATGCGATTAACGGTGTCCCACGATGATTCGTCTGGGCCACTTTTGGAGAAATCATGCCCTCGTTGCCTAATGACCATAACATGCGTGTCGATGCGTAAAGGCCTGAATTAGCGGCTGATAAAATCGCGGTCAATACAACAAAATTCATGATATCACCGGCGAACGGCAAACCGATTTGATTAAACACCAAGACGAACGGGCTTTGACTAACCCCAGCATTTTGCCAAGGAATCAGCGCAGCCATGACCGTAATACTGCCAACAAAGAAAATAATTAACCGGGCCAAGGTTGTGTGAATCGCTTTAGGAATTGTATGCGCCGGATTCTTCGTTTCACCCGCGGTCACCCCAATCAACTCAGTTCCCGAGAACGCAAAATTAACGGTCAGCATCGTCGTGAAAACACCGGCGATACCTTTGGGAAACCAGCCATCTTTCGTTAAATTGGTTAACCCAGGCGCGTATGAATAACCATGAATTGGAATAATACCACAAATTGCTAACAAGCCGATCACAATGAAGCCAATAATCGCAATGACCTTAACACTCGAAAACCAAAACTCAGCTTCGGCAAAAATGCGTACTGACAAGGCATTAGTCACAAAAATCACAGCCATGAAAAGTAAACTCCATAACCAGACTGGTGTCCCTTTAAACCAATTCTGCATAATTAACCCGGCTGCTGTAAACTCAGAACCTAACGCAACCGTCCAGGTTAACCAGTATAAAATCGCGATAGTAAATCCCGTTGCTGGACCAATAAAACGCGTTGCATAAACGTGAAACGAACCGGTTTCGGGCATTGCAACAGATAATTCGCCCAAACATAACATCACCAAATACACCACGAGTGCTCCCAGCCCATACGCTAAAATGGTGCCAATTGGCCCTGCCTGGTGAATTGTGTAACCTGAACTCAAGAACAATCCCGTTCCGATGACACCACCTAGAGAAATCATCAATAAATGCCGGGCGGACATTTCTCGATGCAAGCCTGTATGATTTTCCGACATATTAACTACCTCCAACGTTTTATTGTGTTTAAATTACAAAAGAATTAGAATTAACTCATATATAATGCAATATTACTAACAAATAAGCAATACGGACGGTAAAATTCATGACAGATCTTATCTCAGAAAACATTCAGCAGAACGGTCATCTGGTTCTTGATGGCGCAATGGCCACAGAACTTGAAAAGCGTGGCATTGCAACAAACACTGCACTTTGGTCGGCAACAGCCCTACGTGACAATCCACAGGCTATCATTAACGTTCACACCAGTTATTTCAAGGCAGGGGGTGATGTTGCAATCACTAACTCGTATCAAGCAAACGTGCCTGCATTTGAAGCAGCGGGCTATACAACTGACGAAGCTGAGGAAATGATCACGGCTAGCGCGACATTAGCTATTAAAGCGCGCCAAGCGTACTATGATGGTCTCTCAAAAAATGACCGATTACGACGCGCTGCACATCCCCTAGTTATCGGTAGTATCGGTCCGTATGGTGCTTATCTGGCTGATGGTAGCGAATACACCGGCAAATATGACTTATCACAGACAGCATTCAAAGATTTCCACCGTCGTCGCATGCAACTACTAGACGCCGCTGGGGTTGACGGTTTCGCCTTTGAAACCCAACCTAAATTTGCGGAAGTACAAGCACTGGTTGATTTACTGCAAACCGAATTTCCAACGCAACACGCTTGGATTTCATTTAGCATCAACGATAACGGTCGTGAGCTTTGGGATGGCACACTACTGGCGGAAGCTGTCCAAGCATTTAACGACGTCGATCAAATTTGTGCCATCGGTATCAACTGTACCGCCATGGAAAATATCGCTGATGCAGTTGCGTTGATTAAGGAGTACACAGATAAACCTATTATCATCTACCCTAACAACGGGGATATTTACGACCCAGCCACAAAAACTTGGCAAGAAAACGAACATGCTGCGTCATTTACAAATTTGGCGCCACTTTGGCAAGCCAACGGGGCCGCCATCATTGGCGGTTGCTGCCGGACGACACCAGCTGATATTGTAGAAATCACTAGCGTCTTAACGGACGACTAGCGGTTAAATTTTCCCTAAACCAGACTGTTTTTAATTTTTTGACATCAATATCTTCACAAGCTTAGAATGACGGCATACTTTTGAAAGGGCGTGTCGAACACATGTACAAGCATTATTACAAATTAGCACTTGTTGGCTTAGCCACAGGGACATTGTTCAGCGCCAGCGTTTGTAAACGCTAGTGCTGTAACAGTTGGTCACCTTAACGTTATTCATAAGGAACAACTAACAGTCGGTTTGGAGGGCGGTTTCGCACCATTTTCATTCCGAACAAAGTCAGGTAAACTTTCTGGCTTTGAAGTAGCATTATCAAAAGACGTACCAAAGCAACTCAAGCTGAATCCCGTCTTTGTGCAAACTAAATTTGATTCTTTGAATTCCGGCCTGGATACTAAGAAATATGACGTCGTCTACAACGATATGTCGATTACACCTGAGCGCCAAAAAGCCTACACCTTTGGGCGCGAATATTTGTTCACGAAGTCGGTTTTGATTACCAAGAAGGGGTCTGATATCAAAACTTACGCTGATTTAACTAAAAAATAAGCAAAAATACCTGACCGGCATAACCGATCAGGTATTTTTATTTACTCTTCTGTTGTTACCGTTGCGGGCGCTACCGATTCGGCAGTCACTGTAATGGCATCATCAACAACGGTTGCTTGGAGTTGCTTAACATCTGGATTATCCAAATAGAAATCAGCTACCCGATCTTCCAATTGCTCTTGGATGACACGGCGCAATGGCCGAGCCCCCATCGTTGGGTTATAGCCTAACGTCACCAACTTCTCCATTGCTTCCGGTGAGACATCCAGGTGTAATCCTTGAACTGCAATCGCTGTATTCATATCAGCCAACATTAAGTCAACAATTTGCGTTAAGTCATCCTTGTTCAATGCATTGAACGACACAATGTCGTCAAAACGATTCAAGAATTCTGGCTTAAAGTACGGCGCTAACTTGGCTTGCAAATCAGCCGTTGCCTGCCCAGCACTGGTCCCAAATCCAACCGTCGTTGTCTTATCACCCGTGCCGGCATTTGACGTCATGATGATAATCGTATCCTTAAACGACACCACGTGACCTTGCGAGTCCGTCAAACGGCCGTCATCCAACACCTGTAAGAACATATTCATTACATCCGGGTGCGCCTTTTCAACCTCATCTAACAAAACCAACGAATATGGTTGACGTCGTACGGCTTCGGTTAGTAAGCCAGCCTCTTCATACCCGACGTAACCAGCTGGTGCTCCAATCAGCTTTGAAACCGACTGTTTCTCCATGTACTCTGACATATCAAAGCGAATCATATTATCTGACGAACCAAACAGTTCCTCGGCTAACTGCTTGGCTGTTTCCGTCTTTCCAACACCGGTTGGTCCAACAAATAAGAAGCTACCAATTGGTCGACCAGTCTTATTGAATCCGACACGATTACGACGAATTGCACGGGCAATCTTATCTGTGGCTTCCTTTTGACCAATAACATGGGCAGCTAAGTGTTCCCCAAGATTACGCAATTGATTTTGCTCAGACTCGGCCAATTCACCCACTGGAATACCGGTCCGTTCTTCAACAATTTGCTGAATGTCTGCTACCGTGACTTGTTGCGCCCGCTCATTTTGCGGTGCTTGTTGCTTAACAGCCTCAAGTTGTAACGTCAATTGGTTCACTTGATCACGCCAGTAGCCGGCCTTTTCAAAATCTTCGTTATTAACGGCGCGTTGCTTTTGCTTTTCAGCATTTGCCATTTGCTTTTCAATTTCAGCTGGATCAGCAACCTTCACCGTCAAATTCTTACGCGAACCAGCTTCATCAATCAAATCAATAGCCTTATCAGGCAAGAAACGGTCATTAATGTAACGGTTTGAAAGGTCAACAGCTGCTGCCAACGCGTCGTCCGTATACTTAATCTTGTGATAATCCTCATAGCGGCCACGAATACCCTGCAAAATTTGTAGTGCTTCATCCGCTGACGGTTCATTAACCTGAACTGTTTGGAAACGACGGGCGACCGCCGAATCCTTCTCAATTTTACGATACTCATTTAGCGTCGTTGAACCAACTAATTGGAATTCACCGCGGGCTAATGCCGGCTTCAAAATATTACCGGCATCCATTGAGCCATCACCAGTCGTACCAGCACCCATAATCTCGTGAATTTCATCAATGAAAATAATGACATCATCTCGTTCAGATACTTCCGTCATTAATTGTTGCATGCGCTCTTCAAATTGACCACGCATACTCGTCCCTTGTACCAAAGAAACCATATCCAAACGAATGACTTCCTTGCCTTGCAACTTAGCTGGTACTTTCGCATTAACGATAGCTTGTGCTAGTCCTTCGACAACGGCAGTCTTTCCAACACCAGCCTCACCAATTAACACGGGATTATTCTTCGTACGCCGGTTTAAAATTTCAATGACCCGGGCAATTTCTTTATCACGACCGATAACCGGATCAATCTTTCCTTGGCGCGCTAATTCGGTCATGTTAATCCCGTATTGGTCTAACATGCCACGCTTACCATTACCGTCGTTACTCGACCGTTGTGCGCGCGGATCCTGCCCTTGACGCATTTGTGCAGCTTGATTACGTGCTGCTTCGTTATTCATCATCCTAAAAATATCATCAATATTTGAAAAACCAAATGGTACTTGTGCCATAATAAACAGCCTCCCTCATGACTATTCTTCAAAGCAATGTCCTCGATAACATTATTTTAGCACTCATAATAGATAAGTGCTAATTTAATTTTTTATAGCATATAACTAAAGAGACTGGAACAGATACCGTCCAGTCTCTTTTTGCAAACTATTCAAACGTAAAAGTTTCACCCTTCTTCGGCAAGTAAGTCTCGATACCAATCTGTCGCAACGCTTCTGCCTCACATTCTGGATGGAATGAGTGCCAAGGCACTGTCATTTTCGCATCGACCTCCACTGCGATTCGCAGTAAATCATCAGGTGTCGCATGGCCACTAGCACCCGCAAGTTGTAGCGTCACACCACGTTGCTCAAGATACGCTTTTAGATCAGCATAACGTGGGTCATAATCACCTAACGGCTCACCGTTCATATGCAAATAACTAAATGTAACAAACGCATCGAGCAAATGTATATTATCAAAGTGATTTTGCAAGACGTATCGGCCTGGCTGTTGTTGCATATCCGCCACTGTAACATCTTGTCCAAGCATCATCTCATTAAACGCGCCCATTGCACGAAGAATGCCAGCAAAGCGTTCGTCCCAAACCAATTCACGATTTGCCTGGCGGGCGGCCGCACTCAGGTTCATTAGCCGTTCAACGTTACGCTCATACGGATTAATGACAACTAGCTCATCAGATGCCATTGCGTTCGTAAAATCAGTTAAAACAGTCGCTTCAGTTCGTCGTTGTCGTGATGTATCGTCATCAAACGAAAATTCAGTTCCTTCAATAAAAAACAAATCTGGTCGATGTTCATGCAAGTATTGCGTCCAAGCCGTGACACGTTCTGGGTGCCAACCATCATAACGCACATCGCCACTATGCACAAAGCGGTATTGTCCGTCCGTAACCTCAAACATTACGGCACCCATAATATCGTGATCCGTCGCGAATGCACGAACCGTTAAATCGCCAATTTGCACATCTTTATTCGGTGCTATCACTTGCACCTGTACATTGGGTGCTGACTCTAAGTCCTGACGACTCAACTCTTCATAAAGTGTTTCCGATTCCGTTGTCATGTAAACCGGCGTCAATTTCGTCAGATACTTCAGTGCCCCCATGTGATCCAAATGCAAATGGGAGATAAAAATGGCAGTCTGCTTATCACCTGCGATATCTGTAAATAAATCTGGCAAAGCTGGCAAAACCTCGTCACTTAGCAAATTATCCGGTTGGCTGTCAGTAGGCGCAAAATTAATCCCAAAATCCATAATCACCCGAGCCGTTTGCGTTTCAAACGCCACCACATTACCACCAATTGTATCGACTCCGTTCAGAACCGTTACCGTTGTCGTCATACTACTTGTTATCCTTCACAATCTTCGTTGTTTGCTTTTGCAAGGTGTCCAATGCATCCTTTGGCGCCGTCTTCTTCGTTAGCATTGCATCCGTGGCACTTAGCAAATCAGTGCGGTACTCTTGATAACCTAAGAATGCCGTATCCGAGAAAGCCCCTGGCAATGAATCAGAAGCAGCCTTGGCCAATGGGTTCGCCTTTAAGTACGCCCTGTAATCAGCTGAATTGGCTGCCTTCTTCGTGATTGGCAAATAACCGGTTGCTTCAGCCCACTTCTCAGTTTGCTTATCTGACGCCAAGAACTTCATGAAGGCAAAGGCCCCCGCCTGTTCTTTCTTAGAAGCTTGTGCAGTCGTAACCAAATTATTACCTGCTAGCATTGTCGCTTGCTTACCCTTATATGAAGGCATCACAGCCGTACCCCAATCAAATCCTTGTGGTGCAGCAGCCTTGGTTGCTGAAATACCGGCTGATGATGAGAATGACAACGCTGTTTTACCATTAACAAAATTCGTCGTCCCGTAAATGTCAGAGCCGGCCGTCAACGCTTCGCCATTGTCCACCATATCAGTAATTGTTTTAGCTGCCGCAACTGCTTGCTTCGAGTTAACGTTCACTTTACCTGCCGGCGTCACCAACTTTACACCGGCTGATCGAACCATTGAGTTCCATTCCATATCAAATGATTTATCGTAACCAACCGCTGCAATATTGTGCGCTTTCAACGTCTTTGCCATCTTTGCGACGTCATCCCATGTCTTGGGAACTGCTAAATTATATTGCTTTAAGATCGACTTGTTATAGAACATCACGCGGGCCGAAGCTGAAAATGGCATCGCATAGTAAGACCCCTTGTACTTTGCTTGTTCCAAGAAACCTGGATAGATGTTCTTCAAATCATCCTTCGATAAGCCGGATTTCCCCTTCACTTGACTATCCAAATTGGTCACGATGCCATCTTTCGCATAATCTGGCACCTGGGTATAGGTTGCTTGGGCCATGTCAGGTAGCGTCTTTGACTTAGCTGCCGCCATCACCTTTTGATTCAAGGTCGTATAATCGCCTTGCGCCGTTGCAACAATTTCATACTTTGATTGTGATGCGTTAAACGTCTTGATTTGGTCATGCAACGCCTTGGCGTAGTTCCCAGTCATGGCATGCCAGAATGTAATCTTGGTTGGCTTTGATGCTGCATTCGCAGCCGTTGGAACCGCCGTTGCGAATGCACCTGATGCCAATGCCAATACCGCTGAACCTGCGAACAATTTCGTCCAAGTCTTCATGTTAACTTTCCCCTTTTTTCCCACAAAAAAATAACAACCGCTGACTGTCAGACACATCACAGGGCCCTTGTGATATTTCCGAACAGTTTAGTGCCGACAACTTTGTCATCACCACTAAACCATTCACAAACATACTGTGAACGGTCACTAATTAACCTTTGATACCAGTATTCGAAATACCTGCTACGACATACTTATTGAGCAATAAATACATGACGACCATTGGTAAAATAACGAACGTTGACGCCGCCATTAGCTCTGGATATTGCACGCCCGAATCGCTTGAAAATGCCTGCAACCCAACCGGAAGCGTTCGCATATTCTCCGTATTCGTGACGATTAACGGCCACATAAAGGAATTCCAGCTCCCAATAATTTGCAAAAGGCCAATTGCTGTAATCGTTGATTTCGCATTTGGCACCAAAACGCGCCATAAAAATTGCCAATCACTCGCGCCATCCAATCGGGCGGCATAATACAATTGATCCGGCACACTCGTAAAACTCTGCCGTAGCGTGAACACCGCGAAAAAGGATGCTAACCACGGTATAATCAGAGCGCCATAAGTGTTCACCAAATGTACTTCTGATAGCGTTACGAAATTAGGAATGATTAACATTTCGCCCGGCACCATCATTGTCGCTAACAAAATCGTAAATAACACTTTTTTGCCAGAAAAATTCAGTTTTGCAAATGCAAACGCCGCTAGGATTGACGTTACCAATTGACCCAGTGTTGTGGCCAGCGAAACAACCACCGAATTAATCAAGTACGTGGCAAATGGCGCCGCTTGCCATGCGCGCACCCAGTTACCCCACTGAAAGTGCTTCGGCAACCATGTTGGTGGCGTTTGTAATGCTTCAAAGCCTGTTTTAAACGCCGTCGAAACCATCCAAAAAAATGGTAGTAGCATTGTCAAAGCCCCCAAAATCAACAGGATATAGACTAATATTTTCTTTGATTGCATGACACCCTCCTAATAATGGACGTGTTTCTTGCTCCACCAAAATTGGAACAGGGTGACAACTAAAATCATCAGGAAGAGCACCACCCCTGAGGCCGCGGCCAATCCATACTTATTCTGTTCATAAAACATTTGATAGAGGTAATAAACGACAGTTAATGTGCTGTGCCCTGGTCCTGGTTGTCCACCAAACAAGGCAAAAATTTCATCAAACACCTTAAACGATCCAATAACCGCATTCACCGTCACCAAGAACGTCATTGGTGAAATCATCGGTAGCGTGACATGCCAGAAACGTTGCCAACTATTGGCACCATCAAGCATTGCCGCATCATACAAACGTCGATCAACATTATTCAAGGCCACCAAGAATAGTAAGATATTAAATCCTAAGCCCTTCCAAATTGCTAGAATAATTAATGCCGGCATTGCATAATGTGGATCATTTAACCAATCGATTGGGTGCACACCAACAAAGCCCAACAGATAATTCAACAACCCCGCATCCTTATTATAAATCCACCGCCAAACCATTGAAATCGCAACAACACTGGTGACAAACGGCATGAAATACAACGTTCGAAACAAACCAGCCAATCGATTTATTTGATTGAGTAAACTTGCAATCGCTAACGACAAAATAATTTCAACAGGCACTACTCCTACCACAAAAGCAATCGTATTCCAAACCGCTAAGTGAAAATTATCATCCTGCCATAACGTTTTAAAATTATCAAACCCAATTGCGTTAACTTTGTTCGTAAAAAAGTTGTAGTCCGTGTAAAAACTCATCGCTAGACTCTTGATAATTGGATACAAGTTGAACACCCCAACAATGATAAGCATAGGCAATAAATAACCTAACGCTTTCAAATTATCACGCCAAGTCGGTTTCGTATTATTCATCATGCCCGTTTACCATCCCAATCAATTAGCAAACGTTCACCCGCTGCATTAAAGGCATGCACTCCAGTCCTATCCAAAGACACCTGATCAACAGCTTCGACAATTTCCGTGGTAACTAACCGATAATCGCCCAGTCGTAATGTTGCCTGCCGGTCCCGGCCAAACGCTTGAATTCGTTCCGCGGTTACTGATAACACTGGCGCATCCATCACCGAACTCTTAATCGCTTCCGGCCGAATACCAACAGTCACTGCTGTTGCTGGCAACACCATACGCTCACGCAAGGCAGTTGCCGGTATTTCATTAATCACCGGTTCTCCAATAAAGCGAGCCACAAATTGATTCTGCGGATTCTGGTACAACGATTGTGGCGAATCAAATTGCTGAATAACACCATCATTCAAGACCATGATTTTATCAGCCACGTGCATCGCTTCGCTTTGGTCGTGCGTGACAAAAATCGTCGTAACCCCCGTCGCTTGTTGAATACGCCGAATTTCTTCGCGCATTTCAACACGTAAACGGGCATCTAAATTAGATAACGGTTCATCCAACATCAACACACTAGGATTTTTAGCCAATGCACGGGCAATGGCGACACGTTGTTGTTGACCGCCAGACAAAGCAGCCGGTTTCTTATTTAGTTGGTCATCCACTCGTACTAATTTTGCCAAAGCGTGAGCACGTTCATTACGAACGTCTTTCGCCACTTTCGCCATCTTCATCGGGAAAACAATATTTTCCAACACGGTCATGTGCGGGTATAACGCATAATTTTGAAAAACCATCCCCACGCCACGTTGCAGAGCATCTTTTTCAGTAACCTCATCATCCCCGAAAAATATTTTTCCTGTTGTTGCTCGCAGTAGACCCGATACCAAATTCAAAGTAGTTGATTTTCCGCCACCACTCGGCCCCAACAAAGCAATCAATTCGCCATCCGGCAATTCAAAATCCATATCATGTAGCACTTCAACGCCGTTGTTGTATGTCAGCGTTACATGTTCAAACCTCACATTCACGATTGTTCCCCCATATCTCAACAAAAAATCTTAATAATGGCTCCGGTGCATCCTGCCAAAAGCCGAAAAGTAACTCTCCGTTAGTATTTATGTCGATATCATACCTTTACGTTATCATTTACGTCAATATCCTAATTAACGTTAAACGTTTTAACAAAAACAAATCTTTTAATTGTTAATCAGCTTTGGCAAAATCGTCCTATCCCTGCCACATTTATTAGACTAGTCGTCCAACATTTAGGCTTGATTGTGATTACTTTTTAATTCGGTATGCATTTCGTAAATTGTTACTTTACAAAGTTCATTTGTCCACCACACAAAAAACCGCCTAGAAAAATTTTCTAAGCGGTTTTTCTATCTATAGACGACACGTTTTACTAGTTGCGCTAACGTTTCTGCTTACCCCACAAGAAATTAATCATTTCCCGGTCAACAACTTGGTTATTCTCGTGTAATTTACTATGTTGTGCACTTGGCCCAACAATTTCTTTCTCGCGATACGTTTTTGGCCTGTTTCCTAACAGATAACGCAGCGACTTCGCTGACGTTGTCGTGACTCGCCCATCTGAGTGGCTGCCATTATGTAAATCACCATACATATTCAAAACTGCCACTTGTTGATCAGGATAATTATCCCGATGGGCCAATAACCATTCATAATACGATACCATTTTCGTTGGCTTGCCTTGTGCATCCAACGTATTATCGGCAACCTCTTTATCCAAACCGAGAATGCCATCAAAATGCCCCGCAATGTTTACTTGTTTGCGCAGTTGCGGTAATGATTTATCCTGACCATACGTCATTTCATACGTCAGCAACCCCAAATTTCCCATCGAATGGGCGACCGCATTAAACGACTTAATCCCATAGCGCTGTTGCAAGGCCACAATGACGTGTTTGATCCATTTCGCATCCGTGTGAAAATCTGCATTACGATTGTCCGAAAAAACAACTTGAACCATTGGATTGTACTTATTCTTATCCCAATGGCCCGACAATTTCACTTGACCATCCTTCGTAACACGCGCCGTTAACATTTTCTTTGCCGCACCTGCTTTTTCCGCTGCACGGACCAACTCTTTCGTCGAATTCAAAGTGCCACCATACCCGTGAATGAAGAGTGTTGGCACATTAGAATAGGTATACTTTGCTGTATCACGCTTCAATTTCAGCGACTGATGTAGCCCAAATGCAACGCCAACTATCGCCACTAACGCAATGATTGTACTCATCCATTTTTTCATTTGGCATCCCCCTTAGCATCAGTTTACTACTTAACCCATAAACTGCGAGGAACTGCATCCAAAATGACCATTTTAGACGTTAGTATTGTTGTGCTTTGCCAAAATATTCTGTGCATTATCCGCTGTATTTTGTGCATCTTGTTCAGTCGCTCGTAATTGATTACGTAAATCGTCAACTTCTGATGATAGCAAACTAATTTGCGCGTGTGATGTATTTTGCAAATCATTATATTGATTCGTGACGTTCGTCATTTAGTTCTGCAAATTATCCAATTGCCCATTTAAACTACCAACCTGCGTACTTAAACAATCAACTTCTTGTTGTTTCAATTCAACTTGACGGTTACCATCCGCACTTTTTGTTGAATTTCTTTTATCTTTTCATCCAATTGGCCAAGCACCTGAGTAACCGTATTCATATTAGTTGCACCATTCCAACCGGAAACCGCAGCCGAAGCCGACACCCCAACTACCAATACCCCCAACACCCACTTTGACTTACACACAGCCATAATCTTTTCTAACCACCCTACTTCATTCATTCCATTTTTTAACCGACATTTATGCGCCTCGTTAATCATAATTATGTATAATAATTCGCTTAATAACATATACTTAACTGCTCGTTCAAAAATAGTTATTCTCAAATTAAAAAACCCGGTTCTCACCGAGCTATCTATGTAGATTATTAGGCTAAGAAATTCATCAACAACATTGGTAACATCGCTGACGGCGTGGGGAAGGCATAAATCGTCTTATTCAAGTCCGCCTTCGTGTACTTATGGTTGATAATTGGCACCAACGTATTCACAATTTCCGGCGCCACATCCCCAATCAATGTGGCCCCGACCAACTGTTTTTGCTGATTCAATACAATCTTCACTTTGGCTTCCGTGTCATGATGGCTAGCAAACATCCCCAATTGCGCAAAGTTAATATCATAGACATTATACTCATCCGCGTCAGCCGCTTCAGCAGTTGATACCCCAATTTGCGCCATCCGTGGCAACGTAAACGTCACTGATGGTACTGCTGGATATGCAATTGATGCGGTTGTATGACCTAACAAAATGTCCGCAATATACAATGACTCAAATGTGGTCGTTGGCGTCAATCTTGGTATTGTCTTCGCAACAACATCACCACTGGCGTAAATATGCGCCACCGTGGTTTGCATGTGATCATTCACAATGACACCGCCACGATTGGTCTCAACACCAATTGATGCTAAATTTATATCGTGGGTATTGGGTACGCGGCCAGTTGTATCAAAGACCATGTCCGCTTGGAATGTACTGCCTTTTGACGTTTTCACGCTGAAAATATCACCGTCTTGTGAAATCTGTTCAACTGCATTATAAAAGCAAACTTGATGCCTTTAGCCGTCATCAACTCAACTACTCGGTTGGTGTAGTCTGCATCAAATTTAGCCAATGCCCGGTCAGCATATTCAACAATCGTAACATCGCTACCGGCAGCTTGCGCAATTGACGCAAACTCCATTCCGATAAAGCCAGCTCTAATCATAATCATTGACTTAGGTATTTCTGGCAAATCTAAGAAATCCCTGCTGTCATGCGTTAATTCAGTACCCGTAACCGGCAACTTGGCTGGGCGTTGCCCCTTTGCCAACACAAAATCATCAGCCGTGTACATGTCGTCATTAACCGTAATCGTGTGGGCCCCAACAAATGATGCGTGCCCAAAAATAACATCAATACCATCGACTGCCAAAATTTTCGCCATTGCTTCATCCATTGGATCGATAACTTGGTGCTTGTAGGCCATCAATTCAGGCCAAACAAGGTTCACCGCATCGTTCATACCAATACCGTGGTAATTGTGTAAGTGATGTAACAATTCCGCCGGTCCATCGAGCAAAATTTTAGCATTGCAGCCAAAATTGGTACGTGTACCTGACACTTTTTCCTGCTCGATTAACGCAACGCGCTTCCCTGCACGGGCCAATTCTTGCGCACCATGCCAAGCTATAATCAAGCGCAAAAACTCGTAGCGCCCCAGCATCCGCCATTTGCCGCAGAATTGGCGTCACATTCGCAACGCTTTCGCCAACAAAAGCGCCCCCATGAATGAAAACAACAGTCGGTAAAACTCGGTCATCATATCGTTGTTGAACAAATTCAGTCACTGACACCCCGACAATTTTATGGGCCGTACCGTCAATTCATTGACCGCTTCATGCTGAGCAGCAGGCCAACCCGCCACCGCGCGAATTTCATCCAGTGTTGGTTGATGATCAAAACATAGTCCCGTCGCGCTGATTTCGGTTTTACCCCCCCGGTCATCTAGACAGCCAGAGGTCGTTGTACCGGGTCGAAACCTCTTATTAATTTCTCTGTTGTCATTGATAATTACCTCCTCGCCAACAGTTTAATCGCTTTCGGATACGATAACAGGTACTTTATGACATTGTTTAATCTAGCAAACAAAAAGAAAAGACGTTCGATTTCTCGAACGTCTTACTTGTAACCCAATGGTCTCTACTTATGCCGTCGGTGGGGGTCGAACCCACACTCCCTTGCGGGAACTGGATTTTGAGTCCAGCGCGTCTGCCTATTCCGCCACAACGGCATGATTAGTATTAGATAAAAGCCTAAGCTTGAAGGAAACCCGAAGATTCCGATGCCGTCGGTGGGGGTCGAACCCACACTCCCTTGCGGGAACTGGATTTTGAGTCC